>CAYSBL010000028.1:8515-46349 GCA_964429295.1 uncultured Rikenellaceae bacterium | reverse complement strand
GTGAAACTCGCTGTTGGTAAGAGTCTGTGAAGGAGCGACAACAATACTTTCGCCGGTGTGAATTCCAAGGGGATCGAAGTTCTCCATGTTGCATACGGTTATGCAGTTGTCGAACCTGTCCCTTACAACCTCATATTCCACTTCCTTCCACCCTTTCAGCGATTCCTCTATCAGGATCTGGCCGGTATAGGAAAAAGCTTTCGATGCAAGCGCCCTTAGTTCCTCGTCATTTGAGGCAAAACCGCTTCCCTGTCCGCCAAGCGTGAAAGCAGCCCTTATGATAACGGGGAATCCAAGCTTACGGGCAGCATCGACGGCTTCTTCAATACTGCCGGTTGCAATGCTTTCCGGAGTCCTGACACCGATCTCATCGAGCTTTCTTACGAAAAGCTCCCTGTCCTCTGTATCAATGATCGCTTCAACGGGCGTACCCAGCACTTTCACATTATGCTTCTGAAATACTCCCCGGCGGAACAGCTCGGTCCCGCAGTTCAGGGCCGTCTGTCCTCCGAACGAGAGCAGTATCCCGTCGGGAGCCTCCCTCTCAATGATTTTTTCAACAAAAAGGGGTGTCACCGGCAGGAAATATACTTTGCCGGCAAGCTCTTCCGAGGTCTGAACTGTTGCTATGTTGGGATTTATCAGGATGGTCTCGATGCCCTCTTCCCTTAATGCCTTGAGGGCCTGGGATCCGGAATAGTCAAACTCTCCGGCTTCTCCTATCTTGAGCGCTCCTGAACCAAGGATGACCACTTTCCTTATATCATCTCTCATTGGCGCATTTTAGTCCACAAAAATATAACAAATTTTCAATTATGCCCTCTGAATTAAAAATATGTATATATTTGCAAAAAAATTGTATAAATATGCAGAAGGTACTTAGGCTCCTGACCATCGAGAAGCTTATTGCAGGAGAGAAAATCTCCTCCCAGGAAGCTTTGCTGAGGAAACTGAAAGGAGAAGGCATCAAATGCACCCAGGCGACACTGTCGCGCGATATGCGGCAACTGGGGGTAAGCAGGATACCCGACGGTGAAGGCGGGTACATGTACTCGCTTGCAGGTTCAGGAAAGTCTCAGGCAGAACCGGGCTCAATGGTTAACATGCTGTCAGTGATCAGCGAAATTGTAGAAGCAAAGGGATTATTGGTGATACGAACGATACCGGGGCACGCAAATGCCACTGCATATTTTATTGATAACTCGCGCAGATATGAAATAGCCGGGACAATAGCCGGGGATGACACCATTCTCCTCATTCCAAGGAGCGGAATCAGCCTGAAGCAGGTCCATGCTTGTCTTGAGCTTATAATGCCCGGACTTCACAATCAAATCAGAAGACAAGGCCCTGAAAGCAGGGCAGAATGAATATTCAATAATTAAATCAAATACTTAATACCGAAAGAAAAATGAAAGAGAAAGTTGTGCTTGCATACAGCGGCGGGCTGGATACATCGGTTATCCTGAAATGGCTTATTGAAAAGGATTACGAAGTTATTGCATTTGTTGCTGATGTGGGGCAGGCGGATGATTTTGAAGAATGCAGGAAGAAAGCGCTTCTCCTCGGCGCTTCAAAGGTGATTATTGCCGACCTCAAGAAGGAATTCGTAGAGAATTACGTATTCAAGGCGATAATGGGCAATGCCGTTTATGAAGGACGATATCTTCTCGGTACCGCTCTCGCAAGGCCTCTGATAGCTATGAAACAGATTGAAGCCGTTGTGAGCGAGGGAGCAAATGCAGTCGCCCACGGCGCCACAGGAAAAGGGAATGACCAGGTAAGGTTCGAATTATGCTATTACGCACTGAAACCCGATGTAAAAGTCATTTCTCCCTGGAAAGACAGGGAATTCCTGGATAAATTCAAGGGAAGGACCGATCTTCTGAAGTATGCGGCTGAAAAGAATATTCCCGTAAAGGCCAGTATCGACAAACCCTACAGC
This sequence comes from uncultured Rikenellaceae bacterium, assembly GCA_964429295.1. GTDB lineage: Bacteria > Bacteroidota > Bacteroidia > Bacteroidales > VadinHA17 > LD21. Next base: position 44,407 of record CAYSBL010000028.1, on the reverse strand, counting down.
GAGGATGATAACCTGATGCATATAAGCCACGAGGCCGGAATTCTTGAAGACCCTATGTTCACTGCCCGTAAGAGCATCCTCGAAAAGATGGTTATGCCCCAGGACGCTCCCGACAGGGAGACCAGGATCGCCATCCATTTCAGGAACGGAATCCCGGTAAAGCTTGTAAACAAGGAGGACGGTACTATTAAGGAGAATCCTTATGAATTGTATGTATACCTCAATGAACTTGCCGGGAAGAACGGGATCGGACTGCTCGACATGGTCGAAAACCGGTTTGTCGGAATAAAATCGAGGGGTGTATATGAAACTCCTGCAGCAACCGTGCTCCACATAGCACATATGGACCTTGAAGGTGTGGCCATGGACAGGGAGGTGATGAGACTCAGGAATATGCTGACGCCCAAATTCGCAGAACTAATTTATTATGGATTCTGGTTCAGCCCCGAAATGGATTTCCTTATGGCTGCAATTGAAAAAAGTCAGGAACTGATCGACGGCAGCGTTCATCTTTGTCTTTACAAGGGCAATGTCATAATAGAAGGAAGGGAGTCACCATCGTCGCTTTACAACAAGGAACTTTCAAGCATGGATATCGAAGGCGGCTTCGACCAGACGGACAGCAAGGGTTTCATAAGGATCAATGCAATAAGACTTATGGCACACCGGGCTATCATAGAAGCAAGCAAGAATCGTTGATAAGAAATAAAATTCACCGTGTTATTTACCTGATAAAAGATGAAACTCTGGAAAAAAGACGCAGTTCCCGATCCAAGGGTAATTGAATTTACCTCGGCTGGCGACAGGACCGCGGATCTGCGTCTTGCTGAATGGGATATTGCCGGATCGGTGGCTCATGCCATCATGCTCGGCAAGACGGGACTCATCACACCGGACGAAAAAGATGAACTTCTGAAAGGTCTGGCAATCCTTTACGGGAAAGCATCAGACGGAAATCTTGTAATAGAGGATGGTGTCGAGGATATTCATTCTCAGGTTGAAAAGGAACTCACTGTCATGATTGGGGATGCCGGAAAAAAGATTCATACAGGCAGGTCAAGGAACGACCAGGTGCTGGTCGATCTGAGACTTTACACAAGGAATGCAATCGACGCTCTGGCCGGCAATATCGAAAGGCTGTTCAACAGGCTGCAGGAACTCAGCAATCAGCACAGTGATAAGCTGATCCCGGGTTACACCCACATGCAGCCGGCAATGGTGTCGTCGTTCGGGCTCTGGTTCGGATCCTGGGCGGAGTCGCTTGCGGATGACCTTCTTCTGCTGGGATCTGCAAGGGCAGTCATCGATCGCAATCCACTCGGAACAGGGGCGGGCTACGGTTCAAGCCTGCCGCTCGACAGGAAATGCACAACCGGACTTCTTGAATTCGGGGATCTTCTTTACAACTCGGCTTATGCAAGCATCAGCAGGGGGAAAGCCGAACTCGCAGTGGCATCCGCAATTTCTTCGGCAGCCCAGACTCTTGCAAGGTTTTCCACCGATGTTTGTCTTTTTATGACGGCCGAATTCAGATTTATCGATTTCCCCGACGAATTCATTACCGGATCGAGCATCATGCCTCAAAAGAGAAATCCGGATGCCTTTGAAATGATAAGGGGAAGAATGCATATGTTGCAGTCGCTTCCGGGTCAGGTCTCATTGCTGGTTTCGGGACTGCCATCGGGTTACAACAGGGACCTTCAGCTCCTGAAACAACTGATCTTTAACGCATTTACGGAGATTGACGAGTGCATTGAGATGGCTGTCGTAATGCTCGGAAATATTCAGGTTATGGACCACATTGCCGAAATTCCCCTTTATAATCCCATTTACAGCACCGAAGAAGCCAACAGGCTTGTCAGGAATGGTGTCCCTTTTCGTGATGCCTACAGATCGGTTTCATCAATGGTGGGGAAAAAGCTCTTCGAAAAAACTGCTCTGTCGGAGTATATTCATGAAGGCAGCATAGGAAACCTGTGCAACGAAGAGATAGCCAGGATATTCAATAAAAGGATGCTTTGTTTCAGTTCGAAAACGGCTGGAGAGCTGATTGCCTCGATGATGAAGCAGAACCAGGGATGAGGTGCTGCAACCGGGATTGCTGCTAAGCCCTGAACCTTTTCTATTGCAACGACAGTCGGATGTTTTCTATGAATTCATCAAACAGGTAATCGGTATCGGTCGGTCCTCCGGAAGCTTCAGGATGGAACTGAGTTGAGAAGAAAGGCATGGTCCTGTGCCGCATGCCTTCATTAGTGTTATCGTTCAGGTTAATGAAAAGGGGTTCCCATTCAGAAGGAAGGGTAAGGTTGTCTACAGCATATCCGTGATTCTGCGAAGTGATGTATGCTTTACCTGTACCCACCTTGACGACAGGCTGGTTGTGGCTTCTGTGTCCGTATTTTAGCTTATAGGTATCGGCCCCTGAAGCAAGAGCCATCAGCTGGTTGCCCAGGCAGATCCCGAAAACAGGTTTTGTTTCTGTAAATGCCTTTTTTATATGCTCTATTGTTACTGAACACATTTTCGGGTCGCCCGGACCGTTCGTAAGGAAAAGCCCGTCATATTCATCCCCGATGAAATTGTAGTCCCATGGAACCCTGATTATAGTGGTATCCCTCTTCAGCAGGTTCCTTATTATGTTGTACTTCACTCCGCAGTCGACAAGCATGATCCTGTATTTCCCCGAACCATATCTTTTGATCTCTTTGGTACTAACACCAGCCACCAAATTGGTAATGTTGGGATCATGGAAATCCGTATAACTACCTTCCGGCTCCAGCTTGCCAAGCATAACTCCATTTTCTCTTATCCTTTTTGTAAGAGCCCTTGTATCGATACCATAAACCCCGGGGATGTTGTTGCGTGACAACCATTCGCCAAGGCTCTCAGCTGCATTCCAGTGACTGTATTCAGTAGAATAATCAGATACTATCAGTCCTGAAATGTGAATGGAAGAGGATTCATAAAAGGAATACAAATCATTCTCACCGCTTTTGACAGGTGCCCCGTAGTTACCCACGAGGGGATAGGTAAGACAAAGGATCTGTCCTTTGTACGACGGATCAGTAAGGCTTTCAGGATAACCTGTCATGGCTGTATTGAATACAACCTCGCCTGCTGCCGGAACAGCCGCTCCGAACGACCATCCGTGATATTCGGTTCCATCTTCGAGAGTAAGCCTGATTCTAACGTTTTTATTCATCTGATTTTATTTGCGAATTTGTTCAACAGCATTCCGTATTTGTTCCATAGCCTGAGTCACCTTTCTGCGAGTCGTTCCGAGGTTCATCCTCATGAATCCCTCACCGCCCGGGCCGAAGGCAGAACCTTCATTAAGCCCCACTCCGGCCTTTCTGACAAAAAACTCTTCCATTTCCTTTCCGGTCATTCCAAGTTTGCGGCAGTCGAGCCAGATCAGGTAAGTTGCCTCTGGACGCACCGGAACGATTTCAGGGATGTGTTCACTGCAATATTTAATCACATAGCTTATATTCCCCTCTATGTAATCCAGCAACTCAGAAAGCCATTCCCTGCCTTCTGAATAGGCTGCAACGGAAGAAACCGTTCCGAAGATATTTCCATTGCCGATATGAAGATGCTCAATTTTTGATTTGAAATACTTCCTCAGTACAGGATTTGAAATTACAACCGAAGATGTGGAGAGGCCTGCCACATTGAAGGTTTTGCTGGGAGCAAGGCAGGTCACAGTAATGCCTGATGTCTTCGATGAAATACCTGCGAGCGGCGTATGTCTGTAACCGGGGAGAACCAGATCACAGTGAATTTCGTCCGACAGGATGAGGGTGTTGTTCTCAAGGCAGATGTCCGCCAGCTCACTTAATTCATCGGAATTCCACGATCTGCCTACCGGATTGTGCGGGTTGGAAATGATTATCATCCGCGTATCGGGGGTGATCACTCTGCGAAGCGATTTGAGATCCATCCTCCATTTTCCGTCGCTGAACACAAGCTGGTTGAGGATCAGGTTGCGGCCATGATTTTCAACCGCGTCAAAGAACGGAGTGTAGACCGGAGGCTGGATGACTATTGAATCACCCGGACGTGTAAAAGCCAGCGTGCAAAGATTAAGTGCAGGAACAATCCCGGGACAGAAGCAGATCCAGTCTTCAGGGACTTCCCACCCGTGCCTTTCCCTGAGCCATCCTGCTATTGACGAAAAATATTCACGCGGATGAAAAGTGTATCCCATCAGCTCATGGCTAAGCCTTTTTCTCAGGGCATTTATAATAAAATCAGGAGTACGGAAATCCATGTCGGCAACCCACATGGGAATCAAATCTGCCGATCCGAAAACCTGCTTCCTGAGGTCATACTTCACGCAAAAGGTGCCTTCCCTCACAACCTCCTCGTCAAAGTTCCATTTCATCCGAATATAATTAATTTAAAGGCCGGATGGAATCCACATGCTGATAAAGTCATACCTGTATGTATTTGTTTTTGCATAACATGTGGGTTTCATCAGGAATGAATTTATTTCAGGGGCTCAAAGATAATCAAAATAGCCTTTACCCGGAAAATGTCACCTCCATTCGGTATTGATGCAGCAAAGCCTGAACAGACGGTTAAAGTGCAAACCGTCTGAATGTATCCAATATCAGAAAATGAATTTGTAAAATAGATGAAAGCGGAGGGGGTATTTTAATAATATTTATTATTTTTATGATCTCTTTAAGAGTAGATTTTAACTTAAACCTATAACAATGAAAAAGGCTATAGCTGTTATCATTATCCCGATGCTGATCTTGTCCTTCAGTGGACTGAATTCGTGTAAAAACAGGGCGGAAAAGGCAAAAACCGGCGACAAGGATCTGGAACTGGAACAGGTTCAGATGCTGGAAGAGGAAATTGAGAAAAATGTCTACCCTCTGCCTACTTCGGCTGAAGTTATAAAGATGCTTTCAGAGCTTGAAGTCGGATATATTATGGGGATCGCAAATCCAGTCGCCAATGCCAGAAAATACCTTACCAGTTCCGGAAAAGCCATCAATATGGGGGTTTTCGGAGCCGACCTCAGCTATGCCACTCTTTACAACATCCAGCAGGAAGTACTGAATTACCTCGATGCCATCAGATCGCTGGCAAATGAACTGAATATGTCACAGATCTATGATGAAAGCCTTTATGACAGGATCCGACAGAATCAGGACAAAAGGGAAGAACTGGTAACTATCCTTACCGAAGCCTTTGACAAGACATATGCATATCTTAGCCAGAACGACCAGCAGGCCCTTGCCCTTCTTGTAGTCGGAGGCGCATGGGTTGAAGGAATGTACCTTACCACCCACGTCTCGGAAGCAGCATACCAGGTGGCAGGCATTTCCAGGGTACTCCTTGAGCAGAAGGAATCATTCGACCTCTTCCTCGAGATAACCGAGCCTTATATGACCGACCCCAATATAAAGGAATTTGTTGACAGGCTCGAACCAATAAAGAAGGTTTATTCAGGTCTCACAACAAGTCTTACAAACCAGAATATCATCGATATAACAAAGGCTATAGAAACCATCAGAAGTCAAATAGTTTAATAATTCTTGCAAACCATAATGACCGCAAATGGATTCATCTTGCGGTCTTTTTTTGATCACATTTTTTATGAGGGAATCAGTACTCCTGGCATTGATACATATCTTTGCCATTGTTTCCACGGTCAATCCCGGCGGTATTACTTCGAGAGGCAAAAAGATCCTCCGGAGTTACCTGAGGAGATACCTTAACAGGGAACTGGAAGAGGAATATTATGCCCTTTTTGAAAACAACCTGGAATTTTACTCCAATGAACTCAAAACGGTCGATAAGACTGAGCTGGCCGATGAAGACTCACTCATTACTTTCCAGATAACCAATATATGCCGCCAGATAAAGAAGGGACTATTCCTGGAGGAAAGAATGGTGGTTTTTCTTCAACTCCTTGAATTTGCTTTCGAGGACGGGAACATTTCAGAGCAGGAGAAGACTATAGTCGATATCGTCGCCCGCACCTTTAATATTTCAAAGAAGGAATACGAGAATGCAATAGCCTTCATGATAGGAAGGACTTATGATGAGGTCACTCCCGACTGCATGCTGGTCATCGAGAACGAGAATCCCAAATACTGGGCTGCCGGTTCATTTAAAAACTACGAAAGCTGGAGGCATATCAGGATAAAGGGATTCAGGGGACATATGTTTTTCCTGCATATTGAAAGCACAGGATCGATAATTTTCACTTACGACGGATCGCTTGCCCTCTATTTTAAGGGGAGGGATATTATTGCCTGCAGGCCTTACCTGCTTGAACGGGGAGTGAACATCAAGGGTCAGGGTATTGAGCCTGTCTACTTTTCAAGGATCTACAAGAAATTCGTGTCAAGGAAGTTCCCTGAAAAGATCGTTTTTGAAGGTCACGATATTGAGTTTCTGTTCAAGAACTCCGATAACGGAGTCAGAAAAATGAATTTCCGGATCGAATCGGGTAACCTTGTGGGACTCATGGGAGGGAGCGGAGTGGGGAAGACGACCATGCTGAACCTGCTCCATGGAAAAACAAAGCCGACTTCAGGAAATATATATATAAACGGTTACGATCTTAACAGCGAATCTGAAAATCTCAACGGACTTATCGGATTTGTTCCTCAGGACGACATGCTTATCGAAGAGCTGACGGTGTACCAGAACATGTATTACAACGCCAGGCTGTGTTTCGGAGATTATAATGAGGAACAGCTGAACAAGACCGTTGAAAAGGTGCTGACTGACCTGGACCTTATGGAAATAAAGGATCTGCAGGTTGGAGACGTCATGAACAAAAAGGTCAGCGGGGGCCAGCGCAAACGGCTGAATATAGGGCTTGAACTTATGAGGGAACCGGGAGTGCTTTTCGTCGACGAACCCACTTCAGGATTGTCATCATTCGACTCCGAAAAGGTGATGACGCTGCTTAAAAATCAGGCTCTGGCAGGGAAACTGGTCTTTACCATAATACACCAGCCTTCATCCGATATCCTGAAAATGTTCGACAGGCTCTGGATTCTCGACAAGGGTGGCTATATGATTTACGACGGCGATCCGGTTGAGGCGCTGGTTTATTTCAAAACAGAAACATCGCAGGCAAACGCTGCCGAAAGCGAGTGCCCTAACTGCGGCAACATTGAAACCGAAAGCATTCTCCATATAGTTGAGGTTAAGGTGATAGACAACGCCGGCTATGCAGGAAAGGAGCGGCAGGTAAGCCCGAAGGACTGGTATGAGAAGTACAAAAAGAAAATGATGCCGGTCCTGAAGGATCAACCTGTCAAAGCCACACTTCCTCTAAGCAACTTCAGGATACCGGAAAAATGGGAGCAGTCGAAGACCTTTATAAAAAGAAATATTACCAGGAAAAGAGCCGATAAGCAATATATGGCCATAAACCTGCTTGAAGTTCCGCTCCTGGCATTTATCCTGGGTTTCATTTCAAAATATAGTGAGCAGGGGATATATTCGTTCGGGGCCAATAAGAACTACCCGGTATTTCTTTTTATGGCTATAATAGTCGCGCTTTTTGTCGGACTTACTGTTAGCGCTGAAGAGATCTTCCGGGACAGGAAAATCCTCGAAAGGGAAAAATTTCTGAATATCAGCCGGTCGAGTTACCTTCTGTCAAAGATTACTTTCCTCTTCTTCCTTTCTGCAATTCAGTCGCTTAGTTTTGTAGTCGTTGCCAATGCCCTGCTTGAGGTGAGGGGAATGCTGTTTCAGCAATGGCTTGTTCTCTTCTCCACTGCCTGCTTCGGCAATATATTGGGACTTAATATTTCTGCAGGCATGAGAACGGCAGTGAGTATATATATTCTTATCCCGCTGCTTCTTGTTCCGATGCTTATTCTTGGAGGCGCCATGATAAAATTCGACGACCTTCACAAATCAATCAGCAAGAAGATATATGTGCCGGTAATAGGCGATGCAATGGCTACCAGATGGGCATATGAGGCACTTCTGGTCGAACAGTTCAAATCGAACAAATGGGAAAAGCCACTTTTTGAATATGATATGGAAATAAGCCAGACCGGATGGTATAATGCATTTCTTATTCCCACCCTCAAGGTTAAGATAGATGAATGCAGGGCAGCATCAGGTAATCCAAGGTTTGAGGAACTTTACAGGAATAATCTCAAAACAGTTAAGTACCACCTGGAAGAGCTTGAGGCAGAAACCGGAGTATCACCGGGATCATGGATTTCTAATCTTAATGCTGAAGATTTCAGCGTATGGGCAGGAGATCAGGCAAAGATCTATCTTGATTCACTTGCAACTGTTATCAGATCACGCAACCGGGCAGTTTCCGATATGAAGGATTCACTCGTAATATCCCTTACATCGGCTCTTGGCAATGAAGAATACCAGGCTTTAAAGGAAGCCAACTATAACGAGAGCCTGGCTAACTTTGTCCTCAACAGAAATAGCACCAACAGAATCTATGATACCGAAAAACGTCTTATCCAGAAAGCCGATCCGGTTTTCATGAAACCGGGATCAAAGTATGGAAGGGCCCATTTTTATGCCCCCTACAAGCTTATAGGTAATCTCAGGATCGATACTCTCTTCTTTAACGTCGTTGCAATATGGTTAATGACTGCAGTGCTTTTCGTGACGCTCTACTTCAACCTTCTGAAACGTTTCATAGAGTTCCTCGAAACTCTTAAAATACCCATCTGGAGAAAATTCGGAAGGGACCTGCTGCAAGGATAAGATTTCAGAACAAACTGCAGGGGACTGCTTTCGTGAATACCGGGAAATGACATTGGGGAAAGTATAACCTGAAGTAGTTCTTATTATGCTGATGAGATGGAGAGAGTAAAGCCCAAAAAAAGCCTTGGCCAGCATTTTCTAAGGGATAAAGGCATAGCCGGGAAAATTGCCCGTTCGATTTCGGGAGAGGGATGCGACAGCGTTCTCGAAGTTGGACCAGGGATGGGTATACTTACCGGTTTCCTTCTCCAGAGAGATTTCCCGGATTTCAGGGTTATCGAGATCGACAGGGAATCAGTAATATACTTAAGGCAGTCCTACCCTGCACTTGCAAATATCATCGAAGGCGACTTTCTTACCCTGGATATCCGGGGCAGTTTCCCCGGAAAGGTTGCTGTAATAGGAAATTTCCCGTATAACATTTCAAGTCAGATTCTCTTCAGGATACTTGAAAACAGGGATATTGTACCTGAAGTGTGCGGTATGCTTCAGAAAGAGGTAGCACAAAGGATTTGCGCCGGGCCGGGATCAAAGACCTATGGAATACTCAGCGTTCTTTCGCAGACTTACTATTCAGTCAGTTACCTGTTTACAGTACCGGCTGGCGTATTCTCCCCGCCCCCGAAGGTCATGTCGGGGGTAGTCAGGCTGATAAGAAACAAAAGGGAACATCCCAACTGTGATGAAGAATTGTATTTCAGGGTTGTAAAAGCCTGTTTCAATCAGCGGCGCAAGACACTGAGAAACTCAGTAAGGGCGGCTTTTAACATTAAGTCCGATGATAATAATCTTCTGGAACTCCGGCCCGAACAACTGTCGGTGGACCAGTTTATAGAACTTACAGGCTGGATAGGGGAGAATGTAATACGCTCAGAATGAGAACCCGATTGCATCAACCGGATTCATTCTGGCTGCAGCGCTGGCAGGGGCATAACCCGCAATGACACCGATCAATCCCGAGATAGTCAGGGCAAGCAAGATATTCCCTGCGGTGAGATGCATGTTAAGGTCATACAGGTAGTTTATTACCAAAGATCCTATGAATATCATTATTAGTCCCAGTATTCCCCCGGCCAGCGAAAGCATAACCGATTCAGTGAGGAACTGCTGGAGGATAAAGCCTTTCTTTGCACCCAAAGCTTTCTGAATGCCAATGATGTTGGTCCTTTCCCTTACCGATACGAACATAATGTTGGCAATCCCGAAACCTCCAACCAGGATTGCAAACGCCCCGATAAGCCAGCCACCGATATTTATTCCCTTGAATACAGCTTCAAATCCCTGTGACAGCATTTTGGAGTTGTTTATAGAAAAGTTTGAAACCTCAACAGGCTTCAGCCTTCTTGTAGCCCTCATTATCATTGTGAGTTCGTCGGTCAGCTCCTGAACCGAAACACCGGGCCTGGCCTTCACAATCATCTGGGAATCAACAAACCTGTTCCGGATGTTTATAAAGTTCCTCCCGAAATTCATCGGGACGAGCGTTATCTGGTCAACATTACTGAGGCTTATTGCTCCCTGACCTTCCTTTTTCAGAACCCCGATCACGGTAGCCTTGAATCCCCCCGACATGGTAATCACCTTGCCGACAGGTTCGGTGTCGCCGAAAAGTTGTTCGGCAACCTCGGCCCCAAGCACTGCAACATTGCTTCCGCTCAAATAATCATACGGAGAGAAATACCTTCCTTTCGCAATCTCAAACAACACCACTCTTTCCATATCATCCGTAACCGCCGCAAGCACGGCATCATTTGCCACGTTGTTTTTGTATTTCAGCCTGTCGGATTTTGCAACGAGAAATGAAACGGCTTCTGTCTTTGCCGACCTCTTTTTGATGGCCTGATATTCATTCATTGATACGGTGGGCCATCTGATAATATCCCACCATTTGAGATCAGCGTCAAACGACCAGGGGAACTTCTGGATATAGACAACATTTGACCCCATGGAACTGATGCTGTCGCGGATCGATTTTTCCATCCAGTCGAGCACAGTGAAAACCGAGATGATGCAAAATATGCCTATAGTTATTCCAAAAAGCGAGAGGAAAGTACGCAGTTTGTTAACTGTAACCGATTTAATGGCCGACAGAAAACTTTCCTTGAAAAGCCTTAAACGTGTTCTCAATTGCTTTCAGTTGTTATATGAGTTCAAAGGTAGTAAATTCATTTGGATTACAAGGAATACCCTTCCCATCCTGAAGAATCATAATTATTTTGTATTGAGCGTAATGAAAAAATATCTATTTTTAACCGCCTGAATCTGCAGGGAGTTGCCTTTCATAAAATTCAGAATATGAGTGAAAAGAGGATCAGCAGCGCATTAATTTCAGTTTACTACAAGGACAACCTCGATGAGATTGTCAGAATCCTTGATGAATTGAATGTTAAAATTTATTCTACCGGAGGTACCTACAGCTTCATCCGTGATCTTGGAATAAAAGCTGAAACTGTTGAATCCCTTACCACCTATCCTTCAATACTGGGAGGAAGGGTTAAAACCCTTCACCCCTCGGTTTTCGGAGGAATACTGGGAAGACGAGACAATGAGGAGGATTTAAGGCAGCTTTCCCAATATAATATTCCGGAAATTGACCTTGTCATCGTTGATCTGTATCCTTTTGAAGAAACATTGAACTCGACTGACGATGAAGAGGAAATAATTGAAAAAATAGATATCGGAGGCATTTCCCTCATCAGGGCTGCCGCAAAGAATTTCAACGATGTACTTGTTATATCTTCCAGGCATCAGTACAAAAAGCTTATTGAACTCCTGAGGGAAAAGAAAGGCTTTACATCACTCACCGAAAGAAAATCCTTTGCCGCCGAGGCTTTCCTTACCTCCTCGGGGTACGATACTGCTATATTCGGTTACTTCAACCGGACAGAAAGAATAGAAGCCTTCCGTGAAAGTATTAACACTGTTTACCCGTTGAGATACGGGGAGAATCCTCACCAGAGAGGTATCTTTTTCGGAGACACGGAAAAGCTTTTCGACAAGTTGCATGGAAAGGAAATATCTTACAACAACTTCCTGGATATCGACTCGGCACTAGGGCTCATAGATGAATTCAGCGAGACGACCTTTGTCATTATAAAGCACAACAATGCCTGCGGGGCAGCTTGCCGTCCCGATCCGGTAGTTGCCTGGAAGGATGCCCTTGCATGCGATCCGGTTTCTGCTTTCGGAGGCGTCATTGTCACCAACCACCCGGTGGGGGATGAGGCGGCAGAGGAAATCAATAAAATCTTTTTCGAGATCATTATTGCTCCCGGCTTTACTGACAAAGCAGCGGAGACACTTTCGCAGAAAAAAAACCGGATTATTCTCAGAAGAAAGGAAAAGGCTGCGGGCAAATACCAGTTCAGATCGCTTCTTGGCGGAGTCCTGTGGCAGGAAAAGGACCTCAGCACCGAACAGGCGGCGGATATGAAGCCTGTTACACCAAGGATTCCCCAGCCTGCTGAAACCGACGACCTTGTATTTGCCAACAAGATAGTGAAGCACAGTAAATCGAATGCTATCGTCCTGGCTAAAAACAGGCAGCTCTGCGCAAGCGGAATCGGACAGACTTCACGGGTGGATGCGCTCAGGCAGGCTATCGAAAAAGCACACTCTTTCGGCTTCGACCTCAATGGCGCAGTAATGGCTTCGGATGCATACTTCCCGTTCTCCGACAGCGTTGAGATAGCACATAAGGCAGGTATAACAGCCGTTGTACAGCCCGGAGGATCGGTAAGGGACCAGGATTCGATAGATTATTGCTCAGCCAACAACGTGGCAATGGTCTTTACGGGGAAACGGCACTTTAAACACTAAACCAATAAGCTCATTATATGGGATTTTTTTCATTCTTGACCCAGGAGATTGCAATTGACCTCGGAACAGCAAACACTGTTATCATACATAATGATAAAATAGTTGTAGATGAGCCTTCAATAGTAGCCATCGACAAGAACACCGGCAAGCTCATAGCCATTGGTGATGCTGCAAGGCAGATGCACGGGAAGACCCATGAGAACATAAAGACGGTGAGGCCTCTTCGTGACGGGGTGATTGCCGACTTCAATGCTGCCGAGATGATGATAAGGGGGATGATAAAACTGATCAACACGGGACCAAAATTCTTTACCCCTTCCCTGAAAATGGTGGTATGCATTCCTTCAGGAAGCACCGAGGTCGAGTTGCGTGCTGTACGCGATTCATCCGAACATGCAGGCGGCAGGGATGTCTACCTGATTTACGAACCTATGGCTGCGGCTATAGGTATCGGCCTGGACGTTGAGGCTCCCGAGGGTTGCATGATAGTCGATGTAGGAGGTGGTACAACCGAAATAGCGGTCATCGCCCTGGGAGGAATTGTATGCAACAAGTCGATCCGGATAGCCGGCGATGGATTTACTGCCGATATCCAGTCGTACATGAGGCACCAGCATAATATTAAAATAGGAGAGAAAACAGCTGAAGATATCAAAATAGCTGTCGGAGCTGCTTTGCCGGATATCGACAATCCTCCTCAGGATTATATCGTCAGGGGGCCGAACATCATGACTTCCCTGCCTATTGAAATTCCAATTTCATACCAGGAAATCGCATACTGCCTCGACAAATCACTTACCAAAGTGGAAGCCGCCCTTCTCAATGTACTTGAACAGACACCGCCCGAACTGTATGCCGATATCGTAAACAAGGGTATATACTTAACGGGAGGAGGAGCCCTGCTCAGAGGACTCGACAGAAGGCTCGCAGATAAGCTGAACATCAATTTCAATGTGGTCGAAGATCCCCTCCATGCAGTTGCAAGGGGGACGGGAGTGGCATTGAAGAACGTGGACAAGTTTCCTTTCCTGATGAGATAACCTGACTGGTGAGTGAATGAGAAACCTGCTTAACTTTCTTCTGAAATATAATAATATTATCGTATTTCTTGTCCTGGAAGGAATAGCATTCTATTGGCTCACAAACGGAAACACATACCATAATTCCAGAGTGGTCAAAGCCGTTCATGGCATGACACGCAGAATGGAGGAACGCATAACCAATGCAAAGAATTATCTAAGCCTCCGCGAGGTTAACATGAAGCTTGCCGAAGAAAACAACACTCTTAAAAACCGGATAGAACAACTTTCACGCACAGCAGATGCAGGTTTTGAAGAGGTAAACGATACAACGGCAGGCCAGCAATACCAGTTTACAGCAGCCAGAGTGATCAATAATTCAGTGAACAAGCAAAAGAATTTCATTACAATAAGCAAGGGAAGCCTTCAGGGGATAAAACCCGATATGGCCGTTACCGATGGCAGGAATGTGGTGGGAATGGTTGTCGGTTGTTCAAGGAATTTTTCAGTCGCCATTTCGCTTCTCAATCTCGACTTCAGACTCAGCGCAAGATTAAAATCCAGCGGTCATTTCGGGTCTCTAACCTGGGATGGACGCAGTCCGCGTTATGCGGCGCTTAATGAAATTCCCCAGCATATTCAGGTCAGCGAGGGCGATACCGTTGAGACTACTGCATTTTCTGCCGTTTTCCCGGAGGGGATCAGCATTGGCCGTGTTAGTGAAATAAAGAAAAGCGGAAGTGATTTTTACAGGATAACGATCGAACTGTTTACCGATTTCAGGCAGGTCCAGCATGTCAATGTCATCGGAAACCTGAAACGGGAAGAACAGCTTGAACTCGAACTACAGTACCAATGATCAATACCATCCTTAAATACGGACTGATTGCTGCCGCTCTGATCCTGCTCCAGGTGCTGGTGATGAATAATATTCAATTCAGCGGATATGTAAATCCCTATGTTTACATAATGATCATCCTGCTTCTGCCCTCACTCACTCCCTCATGGATGGTTCTGCTTGTGGCTTTCTTCTCAGGACTTATTGTTGACCTGTTTTCAGGATCTCCGGGCATGCATGCTTCGGCAACCCTTATCGCCGGCTTCACCCGGCCTTTCGTGCTGAGGCTTATAGCCCCCCGCGACGGATACGATCCCGGATCGAGCCTGTCGATGGCTTCATACGGATTCAGGTGGTTCATCATTTACGCCACTGCTGTAGTACTGATTCACCATACTGCCCTTTTTTTTATAGAGGTTTTCAGGCTTGCCGATTTCTTCAGGACAATATTGAGGATTATACTGAGTTCAATCTTTACACTGGCATTCATTCTTCTCATTGAGTATTACCGTAAGGGGAGGTAATTTATCTGTCATGAAAGATGCGTTCATAAGCAGGAAGTATATCATTATGGCATTTGTAGTGCTGGCGGCGCTTATCCTGCTTGTCCGGTTATTCGTGATCCAGGTTGTCAAGGACACTTACCGGCTTTCAGCCGATAACAACGTTCTCAGATACGTCACTCAATATCCTGCAAGAGGGCTTATTTACGACAGGAATAGTAAGTTGATGGTCTACAATCAGGCAGCATACGATCTGATGGTCGTCCCGGCCCAGGTCACCTCAATTGATACAGCTGAATTTTGCAGGCTTCTTGAAATAACCGCCGGTTCATTCCGCGACAGGATGAATACTGCTATCAGATATTCGAGAAGAGCCCCTTCGGTTTTCCTTAAGCAGATCTCAGCTGAGTCGTATGCACGGTTCCAGGAGAAGCTTTTCGCTTATCCCGGATTCTATGTACAGCCCAGGACCCTCAGGAAATACTCCAGACCGATCGCCGGCCACATCCTGGGTTATGTCAGCGAAGTGGATGAATCGGTTATAAAAAAGGATCCATACTACAAGGCAGGGGACTATATAGGTAAACTCGGGATAGAGGAAGCTTATGAAAAATACCTCAGGGGCAGGCGGGGAGTCACAATTTACCTGGTTGACGTTTACAGCAGGATTAAGGGATCATATGCTGACGGCAGGCTTGACACCGTTGCTGTTCAGGGAGAGGATATAATTTCGACTGTCGATATGGATCTGCAGGAATACGGGGAACTCCTGATGAAAAACAAATCCGGCAGCATTGTGGCCCTCGAACCCGGAACAGGCGAAGTGCTTGCCCTGGTATCAAGCCCTAACTACGATCCCGGCCTCCTTGTCGGAAGAATAAGGTCGGAGAACTTTATGCAGCTTAGCGCCGACACCTCTCTTCCTCTTTTCAACAGGGCTATACAGGCAAAATATCCTCCCGGCTCCACTTTCAAACCGATAAATGGACTGATAGGCCTTCAGGAGAACGTGATAGAGCCCTCAACCCTGTTCGGATGCAATCACGGATATATGTTTGTCTCCTGTCATTCTCACAGCTCTCCCCTCGATCTGATTCACGGGATTTCAAATTCATGCAATGCCTATTTCTGCCAGGTTTACAGAAGAATTCTGGAGAATCCCGGATATCCGAATGTTGAAGCTGCCTACTTAAAGTGGAAGGAATACCTCGACCAGTTCGGATTCGGTCAGCGGCTGGGAATAGAATTTACCAATGAACTGACAGGTTTCATCCCGACGCCTGAATATTACGACCGGTACTATGGCAAAAACAGATGGAAGGCGCTTACCATTATATCAATGGCAATAGGACAGGGAGAAGTTGAAACAACTCCTCTTCAGATGGCCAATATGACTGCGGCTATCGCAAACAGGGGATATTATTACACACCCCATATTGTGAAGTCGATCGGAACCGATGGCAAACCCGACCAGAAGTATCTTGCAAAACATACCATTGGCATCGATTCAGCCAACTTTGAGTCGATTGTGCTGGGCATGGAGGAGGCAGTTAATGGCAGCGAAGGCGCAACAGCAAGGATTGCGGCCATCAGAGATATAATAGTATGCGGCAAAACAGGTACCGCCGAGAACCCTCACGGAAAAGATCACTCGGTGTTCGTAGCTTTTGCCCCAAAGGATAATCCCAAAATTGCAATAGCGGTTTATGTCGAGAACGCAGGCTTCGGAGCAACCTATGCTGCTCCCGTTGCCAGCCTTATGATTGAAAAATACCTGACCGGCGAGGTGACTAACAAATACTCGGAACAAAGAATTCTTGAGCTGAACCTTACTGCCAATGACTAGAAACGTAAATATCTGGGCCAGGCTCGACAAAGCTTCAATCGCAATCTTCCTGTTGCTTGTGATAATAGGATGGTTTAATATTTATGCTGCGGTTTACAACGAGGAGCATACCAGAATAGTAGACCTTTCACAGAGATACGGCAAGCAGTTCGTATGGATACTTGCGACTTTTGTAATTGCAGTGTTCGTTGTGGTTATCGATACCCGGTTTTACTTTTTCTTCGCTTATTTCATCTACGGATTTTTGCTGTTCCTCCTCTTTCTTGTGCTGTTTATCGGTAAGGATATTAACGGAGCCCGGTCGTGGTTCCAGTTCGGATCATTCAGTCTTCAGCCATCAGAATTCGCAAAGATAGCAACAGCACTTGCCCTCGCAGCTTACCTGAATGCCACGCGTCACGACATGGGGAAGCTTTCAGTGTTCCTGATTTCAGCAGGAATCATAATGATGCCGGCTATGCTTATTGTGCTTCAGCCTGACATGGGTTCGGCTGTTGTTTTCCTGGCCCTCTTCATAGTGCTCTTCAGGGAAGGAATGAGTCCAATTATTCTTATATCTGGATTTCTTATGCTTATTCTTTTCTTTTTTACCCTGATTTTCAACAATACCTGGCTCACAATAGGACTTATTACATCAGCACTTCTCCTGGCATGGATCGTTACACGAAAATGGAAACTCTGCCTTCTGGCACTGGGCATCCTGGCAGGTATGTCGCTCCTGGTCTACGGATTCAACAGTCTGGTGATAAAATCACTCAAAAACGAGCATATCCTGCTGATATCGGTTCTGCTCTCAGGTGTCATCTTTGGGGTTTATTTCTATAATAAAAAGGCTGTATCGCTTCTTGTGATATACCTTTTCCTGGCCGGCAGCCTGGCCTATGTGAACTCCGTCAATATGGCATTCAATACCCTGATGAAACCTCACCAGAAGGAAAGAGTGGAAATTATGCTTGGTATAAAGTCAGATCCTCACGGTACGGGATATAATGTAAACCAATCGATTATCTCAATTGGCTCGGGCGGATTTTCAGGCAAGGGATATCTGCAGGGCACCCAGACCAAATTCAAGTTCGTCCCTGCTCAAAGTACCGATTTCATATTCTGTACCATCGGAGAGGAGTGGGGATTTATGGGATCATTCGTTGTTATTGCCCTGTATGTGATACTTCTGATAAGGCTGGTCATCCTTGCCGAGAGGCAGAGATCGGACTTCTCAAGGATATACGGGTATGGGGTGGTATCGGTCTTTTTTGTCCATTTTTTCATCAATATTGGCATGACTATCGGCCTTGTACCCGTAATCGGGATCCCGCTTCCATTCCTGAGCTATGGAGGAAGCTCCCTCTGGGCTTTCACGATACTGTTGTTTATTTTTCTAAGGCTCGATGCGAGCCGTGCGGAATACCTGGTCTGATCAGAACGGGATGGTAATCCGGTGTGAAATCTCTATTCCAAAATCCTTTTCGACATAGTCGATAAGCTGCGGGAAGAATTCCATGAAGTCGTCCTGCAGTGCATAGTAATTCTTCTTAAGAGCCTTCATCGCAAACCTTGTCTCATTCGGAAGCGATGACCTTTTGCTGAGAGTGTTCAGAACATGCCTTATACCCCTCCTGGTCTGGTATGATTCTATCCAGTTGTTTATTATGAAGAAAGGCATCATCTTCCTCACATCTTCCGGAAGGATGTCAAAGTTGTTTACCATTGCCCTGTAGAAGTTGTAGGTCACGCTCTCCAGCGGCCTGCGGGAAAAGAAATTCCATTCCCTGGTTAGGAAATGATCATAGATAATGTCGGTTATGACTCCGGAATACTTGTGGTATTTCCTTGAGAAATAAATCTTGCTCCGATGAACGACAGGATGCCTGTCGGTAAATCCATCTATATGCCTGTGAAGTATTATGCCTTTCCTTACCTGTTCCGGGTACTTCAGGTAATCGCGCCCCTTTACATAATCGCCTATGTAGTTTCCGATGATGATTTTTTCGGAATCGCCGGACAGGTATATGTGGGCAAGTACATTCATTTCAGATCATAATAGTACAAAGAAATAAGTTTAGCCGGGTTATGCCGGAAACATTTTCTTTAACATATTTTCAAGAAGCTTAATTTTGCGTACAAAATATCATATAATCAATGATTTATGTCCTGAAAAACATCCGGTTAAAAATCAATTCAAATGTTCGGATATTATACCCGCAAATTATAAATTTGTCAATTCATTCTATAATTTAAACGATTATTCCAGGAAATTAATTATCAGTATCAAGGGAGGAATTATGCCAAAAAAAAATGTAATAATAATCGGTGCAGCCGGAAGGGATTTCCACAACTTCAACACCGTTTACAGGGACAATGAAAACTATAACGTGGTAGCTTTTACAGCCGCCCAGATACCTGATATCGATGGCAGGAAATACCCCGCTGCACTTGCGGGCAGGCTTTATCCTGAAGGAATACCGGTTTTTGCAGAGGAGAATCTTGCAGAGCTTATCAGGAAATTCAGGGTCGACGACTGCATCTTTTCCTACAGTGATGTCACATATCAGAAAGTGATGTCTGTTAGCGCTGTTGTCAATGCCGCCGGGGCAAATTTCATACTCCTCGGTCCGGATGCAACCATGGTGAAAAGTACCAAACCCGTTATAGCAGTCGGAGCTATCAGAACAGGTTGCGGCAAAAGCCAGACATCAAGAAGGATTATTGAACTCCTTATGGCCAAAGGTCTGAAGGTTGTCGCTGTCCGTCACCCGATGCCCTATGGCGACCTGGCGGAGCAGAAAGTCCAGAGATTTGCCACAATAGCCGATCTGGAGACTCATAAATGCACCGTTGAGGAAATGGAGGAGTATGAACCTCATGTTGTGCGGGGTAATGTCATATATGCAGGTGTCGACTATGAAGCGATACTCCGTGCTGCCGAGAACGATCCCGACGGATGCGATGTTGTGGTCTGGGATGGCGGAAACAACGATTTCCCGTTCTACAAATCCGATCTGATGATCACCGTTACCGATCCTCACAGGGCAGGCCATGAACTGAGATATTATCCTGGAGAGGTTACGCTTCGGCTGGCCGATGTGGTAGTTATTAATAAGATCGACAGCTCTTCTCCCGAAGGCATTCAGGTGGTAAGGGAAAGCATTGAAAAGGTTAATCCTAAGGCAGTCGTGATCGACGGAGCTTCACCTATAAGGGTCGACGATCCCTCGGTGATAAAGGGCAGAAGAGTGCTTGTTGTCGAAGATGGACCAACTCTAACCCATGGTGAAATGAAACTCGGGGCCGGGATTGTGGCTGCCCGGAAATTCGGAGCAGCAGCACTGGTAGATCCGAGGCCCTATACAGTAGGCAGGCTGACTGAGACCTTCAGTATCTATCCGAATATAGGAACTCTTCTCCCGGCAATGGGATACGGGGAACAGCAGTTGAAAGACCTTGAAGAAACTATAAACACAACGGATTGCGACAGCGTGGTTATAGCTACCCCGATCGACCTGAGCAGGATAATCAACATTGAAAAACCTCATACCAGAGTATATTATGACCTTCAGGAGATAGGCGATCCCAACCTGTCGCAGGTAATTGATGAGTTCGTGAACAAGTTCGGTCTGAAAGGAAAGAACTGATTAGTAATAGTTTTGTTAATAAAGCCCCCATCATATCGATGAGGGCTTTTTTTCTATCTTCTTACCCTGGCATTACCCTTCCAGATGCTCCATACCTGTTCCTCGTCGGCCGGCTGGCCATAATCAGTAACGGATGTTGTTGCAAGTGCACCTGTCGCCCATCCGAACTGGACCCATTTTTCGGGTTCCCAGCCCCGCAGAATTCCGTACAACAGGCCTCCGACAAAACCGTCGCCACCTCCAATACGGTCAAGCACATGAATGGGCCTTGGCTCAACCACATGCCATTCATCACCTTCGAGCATTATGGCTCCCCAGAGATGCTCATTTGCATTGATAACCTGCCTCAGTGTGGTACCGAATACCGATGCTGACGGGTATGCTTTCTTTACCCTTTTTATCATTTCCTTGAAGCTCTCTATCTTGGCTGCAAGGTCCTTGCCGCCCTCCTCGGGTCCTTCAATACCGAGGCAAAGCTGGAAATCCTCCTCATTACCAACCAGGATATCAGCAATCCCGGCTATTTCGCTGAATGTGGCAGCTAGTTCCTTTTCCCTGCCCTTCCAGAAAGTAGCCCTGAAGTTAAGATCAAAGGCAATCCTTGTGCCATGTTTCTTTGCCGACCTGGCAAGCTCAAGGCAGAAGTTGCTTGTTTCAGGTGATAAAGCCGCGATAAGCCCTGAAAGGTGAAGTATCTGAACTCCTTCTTCCTCAAAAAGCCTGTTTAGGTCGAAGTCCTTGACATTGAGTGTCCTTCCGACCTCTCCGGCCCTGTCGTTATGAACCCTGGGTCCCCTCGAACCGTATCCGCTGTCGGCAATATTAAACTGGTGGCGGTATCCCCACGGCCCCCCCTGTTCAACCTCAACACCTTCATATGCCATATGCCTGGATGCAAGGTTGTCCTTGATCATTCGTGCAACAGGACTGTTCTTCACAAAGGTTGTCAGAACCTTTACCGGAAGCCCGAGATAGGAGGAAACGCTTGCGACATTAGTTTCGGCGCTTGTGACATGCATGTGAAAGGTATCACTGCAATGAACCGGCTGTCCGTTTTGGGGCGTGATTCTTACACCCATACTGGTAGGAACCACCAGCGACCAACTGTAGTTTTTTCTCAGATCTATCTTCATTTCGGTTTATTTAAGTCTTTCCCTAAGTATTTTTCCTGCTTCCTCATAACCGGGTTTGTTATTCAGGGCAAACATATTTTTCTTGTATGCCTCGACTCCCGGCTGATCAAATGGATTTACATCAAGAATATATCCGCTGACACCGCATGCAAGCTCAAAGAAATAAAACAGCTGGCCGATATAGTAAGCGGTAAGTTCCGGAATGGTGATATGCATGACCGGCACATTCCCGTCATTGTGAGCCAGGATGGTCCCGGCCTCGGCATTGTGATCAACCTGCGAAAGTCTCAGTCCTGCAAGGTAATTAAGCTGGTCAGCGTCGTCCTCTTCCCTGGGAACCGTAACCTTTTTTGCAGGTTCCCTTACCGAAAGAACAGTTTCAAACATTATTCTCTGGCCATCCTGAATGTACTGTCCCAGCGAATGAAGATCGGTTGTGAAATCGACTGCAGCAGGAAAGATTCCCTTTCTGTCCTTGCCTTCACTCTCCCCGTATAGCTGCTTCCACCATTCAGCAAAATAATGAAGTTTGGGATTGTAACTTACCATTATCTCCGTTGTTTTTCCCGATTGCAATATGAGGTTTCGTGCAGCTGCATAGAGCAGAGGTAAATTGGATGCTCCGTTCCTGTTGTTCCGGGTTATCCGTTCCATCGATTTTGCCCCTTCCACCAGCAGCCTGATGTCGAATCCGCAAAGGGCTATCGGCAGCAATCCTGCCGGGGTCAGAACAGAATACCTGCCGCCTATATTGTCTGGTATAACAAATGTCTGATATCCATTTTTCTGTGCAAGAGGCCTCAGTGCTCCCTTAAGGCTGTCGGTAATGGCAATGATCCTTTTCCCCGCTTCTTCTTTCCCCACCTTGTTCTCCAGATGATTGCGGATGATACGGAAGGCAATCGCCGGCTCCGTCGTTACCCCCGATTTTGAAATGACAACAATCGAATAATTGACCTTATCAAGTATCTCAAGAAGATCTGCAATGTAATCCTCCGACAGATTCTGCCCCGCAAAGACGACTTCATGATGTAAGTCCTGTCTCAGGGTTGAAAAGGTATGTGACAGAGCTTCAATAACAGCCTTCGATCCCAGATAAGATCCCCCTATACCGATCACCACGGTGAAATCGGATACCGATCTCAGGTACTCAGCGCACTTTTCAATATTTTCAAGCTGTGGCAGAATGTCATCCGGTAAGGTTAGCCAGCCCAGAAAATCATTTCCGGCTCCTGTTTTGTTATTAAGGCTGTCAAGATGCCTTACCGATTGCTGGGCAAGTGCTGTAATTTCTTCAAGTGATACGAAATCTGTAACATTCCTGAGACTTAAGCTTATAGTTTCCTTCATCTGTCAATATTTTAAAAGAGTTACGAATTGACAAAGTTAAAAAAAAGCCGGCAGGATTTACCTGCCGGCTTTTCAAGAGAAAGCATTTTATAAGCAGGGAAGGACTATTTCCGGTTCACACTTCCCGCGCTCGATGAATGTGCATCAATGTACTTCGGATTACCCCTGTAGTTGATGTCCCCGGCGCTTGATGAACGTGCCCTTAGCTTCTCGGTGACATTGATATCGGCATCTCCGGCACTGGAAGCCGAAACATCAGCCTCCCTTGCAACAAGCCCGTAGGCGTTGAGGTCGCCTGCACTGCTCAGATTGGCAAAAAGCATATCCGCTTCTCCGGTAAGGGTAACATCGCCAGAACTGCTGACACCTGCCTTTATTTCCTTAACCTGGATCTCGAGCTTGATATCACCCGCGCTGCTTACCGACAACTCCAACCGATCGCTCTTTACCGGAGTCTGCCCGATAATATCGCCGGCACTCGATGTACTAAGCGATTCTATGTCCTTCATTGTCACGTAAACCCTTTTCTCTTCAGCTTCCCTGATGTTAACCTCGGTGTAAACATGAAGGACTCCATTCCTGATATCCGTCAGGATATATTCATGGAGATTCTCATCAGCCTCTACCTCAATAGATTCTCTGTCACCCTGCGTAAGATATACATCGATCCCGCTGGATACCCTGAGAGCCGTAAACTGACCAGCCTCTCTTTTTTCCTTTACAACCTTGTTGTTTCCGTATACTGTCCTGCGCATCTGCCCGTCGGTACAGAACGTGATGCCAAGGGCAAGGATCAAAATCATTCCGATCTTCAGATTTTTCATGGTCTCGTTATTTCGTTGCTAAAAGTTATTTCATCATAAAGACCTCCGAAAAAGCATAAAGTTGCATGCAGATACGAAATCTTTATTGCTTGAAAGGAAAGAATTAGTTTGTATCTTGCTGATGTTACCACTTATCTCCTTTAGTCATGAAATTCGTCAATCACATCTCACTTGTTTTTTTTCTCTTACTTCTTTCATCCTGCAGCAGCCGGTTGGAGGAAAATGACCGCCTTAATCTCTGGTATGAACAACCGGCTTCAAAATGGGTGGAAGCTCTTCCTGTCGGGAACGGACGACTCGGCGCGATGATTTACGGAGGAAAGAGTACGGATCACATCCAGTTCAATGAAGAAACCCTCTGGACAGGCCGCCCCCATGATTATTCAAATGAAGGAGCATCGGAATATCTCGGAACAATAAGGGAACTGCTCTGGAAAGGGAAACAGGATGATGCGGAGAAACTTGCCATGGAGAAGTTTATGAGCGTACCTCTTCATCAGGAAAAATACCAGCCTTTCGGGGACCTCTGGCTTGAGTTCGGAGAACAGGATTCAATTACTGATTTCAGGAGGGAACTCGATATCTCAAATGCCGTTTGCAGGACAACCTATGCGGCTGGAGGAAAGAGGTACACACGTGAATACCTTGCTAGCTACCCTGCAAACCTTATTGTGATCAATCTGTCATCCGACAGCAGGCGATCAATTTCCTTTGATCTGAAGATGACGGCTCTTCACGAAAATTATACAGTCACAACTGCCGAAGGCAATTCTTTGATTCTCGGTGTTAAGGTAAAAAACGGCGCTCTTTACGGTACTTCTGTGGCGAGGGTTCTCCTGAACGGAGGAAAGATAAGCTCCTCGGACGACGGGCTCCATATAGAAAATGCAAACGAAGCTACTATTCTTTTGTCTGCTGCCACGAATTTCGTCAGTCCGAATGATGTTTCAGGTAACCCGGACGACTTATGCATGAAGCATCTTGAAGCAGCGGAAGGGAAATCTTATAAAAAGCTGAAAGAGGAACACATAAAAGATTACCGGGGATATTTCGACAGGTTCACAATCGACCTGGGTTCATCCGGAAAGGAAAACCTGCCGACTGACAGGAGAATTAATGAGATACCCGTTGAAATGGACAATTCCCTTGCCGCCCTTTATGTCCAGTACGGAAGGTATCTTCTTCTTTCCTCAAGCCGCGAGGGGACTTATCCCGCAAACCTTCAGGGTATCTGGAACGACAGGCTGAATCCCCCGTGGGACAGCAAGTATACTGTAAATATAAACATCGAAATGAATTACTGGCCGGCAGAGGTGCTTAATATAGCCGAATGCCACGAAGCCCTGTTCAGGATGATTGGCGAGGTCATGCCTGCCGGGACAAAGGTTGCAAGAGACCATTACAATGCTCCCGGATGGGTTCTTCACCATAACACCGATATATGGAGGGGAGCAGCTCCCATAAATGCATCCGACCATGGGATATGGGTCGCCGGAAGCGGATGGATGGCACACCATTACTGGGAGCATTTTTTGTTCGGAAGGGATACCGCATTTCTCAGGAATACGGCATGGCCGGTTATGAAGGGCGCTGCAATGTTTTACGCAGGTTTTCTTGTTCCTGATCCGCTTACCGGATGGCTGGTTTCATGTCCTTCCAATTCACCCGAGAACGGAGGCCTGGTATCCGGTCCCACAATGGACCACCAGATAATAAAGAGCCTCTTCAGGGCATGCATCGAAGCTGACAGGATACTGGATGCCCGGGATGCACTGGCAGATACCCTTTCAAATCTGCTGCCACGGATAGCGCCGTACACTATTGGCAGGTTCGGACAGCTTCAGGAATGGATGGAAGATATTGATGATCCTGAAAATAAGCACCGTCATGTTTCACACCTTTGGGGCGTTCATCCGGGAAGGGAAATTAACTGGAAGGATAATCCGGAATTCCTGGAGGCTGCAAAAAAAAGCCTTGAAGCACGAGGAGATGAGGGGACTGGTTGGAGCCTGGCATGGAAAATCAATTTCTGGGCAAGATTCAGGGAAGGTAATCATGCGTGGCAAATGGTCAGGATGCTTCTCAGGCCTCAGGGAATACCTGCTGCACTGGCGACAGGCGGAGGTTCCTCCGGCGGAGGTTCATATCCCAATCTTTTTGATGCCCACCCTCCCTTCCAGATCGACGGGAACTTTGGCGGAGCCGCAGGGATCGCTGAAATGCTTTTGCAGAGTCACCTTGATGAGATAGAAATACTTCCATCATTGCCGGATGCCATACCATATGGAAAAATCAGGGGCATCAGGGCAAGAGGCGGATTTGAGCTCGATTTTGAATGGGATGAGGGCTTACTGACGGATCTGAAGGTTACTTCAGTTTCAGGAATGCCTCTTTCCCTGATATACAAGGGATATAAATACTCTTCGGATACAAAAGCAGGCGAAGTGCTGCACTTCGACGGGCAGTTAAACAGGCTCTAGTCTCTTTCAGTTCATTCAGGGATTTGTGACTCTTTCACTTCCCCTGGTTGCAATAACGAATGCATCGGGATATCCTTCCTTCATGACCTGCTTCTGAAGCCCTAAAGCTGCGGCTGAAGAGCTGAATTCGCCTGCACATGCCCGGTAGGCGCCATTATACAGATATTCGAATGTCATGTATCTGGTGCCGCCGAAGGTCACTTCATAACTTCCCCTTGGATTCATATAGGAGGCAAACTGTACACGGTAAACAATCCTGTCTTTAGCTGCATCAGAAGTCTGCACTGCAGGCCTGACCGGTTCCGGAACCCTCCGAGTGTTGACAGTTTCTTCGGCTGGTTTAGCCGTACCTGTCTGTCCGGTAATTTTCTCAAACGAACCGGTAACCCTTTCATTATTTCTGAAGGCCGCAACGAATGCATCACCGTAACCCTCCCTGCGCAGCTGTGCCTGAAGTCCGGAGGCTGCTGCCGGAGAAGGAAATTCCCCTGCACAATACTTGTATGTGCCATTAGAGAAATACTCGAAGATATCGTATGATCTGCCGCCGACAGTGATGCTCCTGGTTTCTCTTTTAGTTGAAGCTGACTGGAATTGTACGCGGAATATAACCTGGTCGGGATCGGATGCAGCCTTATTTATGACCGGATCAGGAACCTGAGCCGGCACCGTTTCTCTGGCTGTTTCGGTATTTTTTTTGTCAGTCAGGCCAGTGGCCGGTACTGTTTCCTTTAGCTGTGGTTCAGGCTTCTCCTGCTTAACGGCAACGTGAACAATCTCCTTTTCACCGGTAATAACCGGCTGCATAATAAGATTGAAAGCTTCCGGAAGGTTGTCCGCCTTTCCGATAGCGGTCCTGTTATCCAGGGTGATCCGGAACAACTGTGGCTCTTTTCCGGAATCCTTGTATCTTGTTGTAAAGAAGGCCGACCTGCCGTCGGTCCTGCTCAGTTTGAATGCAAGATCATCATCAGGTGTGTTTATCAGTTCGCTAATATTGGAAGGCTTCTCCCATTTTCCGCCGTTGTACCTGCAGAAGAAAATGTCATACCCTCCTGAACCCGGAATTCCGTCGGATGAAAAATACAGATTATTGTCCTGATCAAGAAACGGCGTCAGTTCATTGCCCTTTGTGTTTATGAGATTTCCCAGATTTATTGGGGCCGACCACTCACTTCCCTCCCTGTGGGAGATGTAAAGATCGAGACCCCCAAGGCTTTCGCTCCTGTTGCTGCTGAAAATCATTTTTTCACCGTCAGCCGAAAGGGCAGGGTGAGAATACAACGACCTGTCGGAACAGAAACTCAACGGCCTGGTGTCGCTGATCCATTCATGTTTCTTGTTTTTGGAAAGCTCATACCTTGCCTGGTAAATTTTCTCCGGCTCCCTGTTTGAAGGTTTCCGGGTATAGTACATAACAGTGTAGTCGCTGTTGAAGGTCATTGCCTCGGTTGGAACCTGCCAGGTCAGAGTGGGGGAGAACAGTACGGGAACTGCAGGGGTCGTGTCCAGAGGAACCGCATAATAGGTGTCGATCCTGCCAAAGGAGGTGTGGCTTTCCAGCATCCGCGCCTCGCTTTTCGTTGTTGAGAGGAAAATAATTCCGTCGCGGTAAAACTGAACTCCCGACGACGGAGATATGATATCTACATTGTACCTGGTAACCTTGATGAGATCCCTGGCATTCTTCTGCCCAGGTGTCTGGGCTGAGGCAGGGCCTGCGGTGACTGCCATCAGTATCAGTGACGGCACTAATGACAATATTTTGTTTGACTTAATTCTCATAATCATGACAAAAACATTATTACCAGTGTCCGCTTTTGGTGTAACCCGACTTGTTGGGCGAGAAATTGATCCCAACAGCAATTTCCGAAGTTAATGCTTTTTTGTAGAAAGGCGAATCCTTGGGCAGGGCAAAGTAGGTCCCGATATAGAATTTAGGATACCTGTACTGGAAGAAAAATGATACCTTGCTGTAATCGTTGAAATAGGAACCGATACAGAAATTGCCCACATATAGTTTCAGAAGTGGTTCGATGCTTTCCTTGATGTCGAATGACAATGAATCGTCGGTGTGAATTAAAAGGGCAGGCTCAAGGACAATATCCAGGGCTTCGCTCAGTACAAATTTGTAGCCGCCTATCAGGTGATACTGCCTTGAAACGGGTACTGAATAGTTGTTAAGAGTCGCTGTGTCCTTCGGAGGATTCAGCAGGTTCGTTGCAGAAATGCCGGCATAGGCCTTGGGATTGTAAACGTATACCCCGAAATCGAGGTTGGGATACCAGAATTCCTTATAAGGAATTTCCCTGTCGGGATTCCCTTCCCTGAAGTGATACATCCCTTTCACGGAGGCGCCGATCGAAACGAACGACAATCCTCTTTTGCTCAGTGGTATGTGATAGGCTGCCGATGCACTTACTCCTGCGTTATGAGTCGAATCGCCGGCTTCGTATTCATTGTATCCATATAATCCGACACCGGTATTCGAATAGGCATAGGTCCTTCCCGTAGGAAGATATCCTATCACTTTTTTTGTCAGCCGTGTGTTCCCGCTAAGGATCTGGGAATATGATTGTCCCCGGAACCCTGCATTCATGTCGACCGAGAAGTAATCCTTACTCCCTGCTGCAGCCGGATTCAGCACAAACGGGGTGTATATCCTGTAAGAAACAGGATTGAAGGGTGATTGCTGCCCGAACGATGATTCACAGAAGAATGCGGCTAAAAAAAAGAGTAGAGTTTTTTTGAATAATGTCATTTGGTTTAATGAATAATATGCTCAGTAATCACTAATACATTTAAACGTAAAAATAACAAACTAATTGCCGAAAATGATTCAATTAATGATCTTTATTGCAAGGCTTCCTAAAGTATTTAGCCAGCCTTTCTGCTGCCTCTCTGATGACGCCCGGCAATATTCAGGTACTAAGTTATACCGGAAAAAAGTTAAAGTCAATTATTTCAGGTCACCTTCAGCCATTCCTCCACAGACTGCGGACTTAATCCGTTAAGGCCAAGTTTGTTCTTTTTGTTGTAACCGTTCAGATCGTTCGATAACTTGCCTGCTTTTGCTGTTTCCCTGAGCTTTTCGAGGGTGGTGTATCCGAGCTTTTTCAAAGGGTCAATCCATTCCTCGGGAATTCCGGCTTCAAGGTATTCTTCCTTTGCGCTTTCAACCGGCGGTTTCTGGATTAGCGGTTTCATCTGAGGGAACAGGAGAACATCCTGAATGGATGGCTGATTGGTGAGCAGCATGGTCAGCCTGTCGATGCCAATACCCATACCGGAGGTGGGAGGCATTCCGTATTCGAGGGCTTTTACAAAGTCGAGATCAATGAACATAGCTTCATCATCACCCTTTTCGGAAAGTCTCAGCTGATCCTGAAACCTCTCAAGCTGATCCACCGGATCGTTCAGTTCCGAATATGCATTTGCTATTTCCTTGCCGTTTATCATAAGCTCAAACCTTTCAACCAGGCCGGGCTTGCTCCGGTGCATCTTTGTCAAAGGGGAGGTTTCAACAGGATAATCGATAATGAATGTGGGCTGGATGTAGTTATGTTCGCACTTTTCTCCGAAAATTGCATCAATAAGCTTGCCCTTTCCCATTTCAGGTGAGTGAGGAACTTCAAGCCTGTCACATACTTGTCTGAGTTCCGCTTCAGTCAAACCCGTGATGTCAATTCCGGTGTGCTCCCTGATAGCATCAGTCATGGAAATCCTTTTGTACGGGGGAGTAAGGTTTATGGATTTGCCGCCATAAACTATCTCTGTTGTGCCGTGAATATCCATAACAGCTTTCCGTATTATCTCCTCGGTGAAACTCATCATCCAGAAATAATCCTTGTATGCCACATAGATCTCAAGTACCGTGAACTCCGGATTGTGATTCCGGTCCATTCCTTCATTGCGGAAATCCTTCGCGAACTCGTAAACTCCATCGAATCCGCCGACAATAAGTCTTTTGAGGTAAAGCTCGTTGGCAATCCTGAGATAAAGCGGTATGTCGAGCGTATTGTGATGCGTTATAAAGGGCCTTGCCGAGGCTCCTCCGGGGATGGGCTGAAGGATGGGAGTTTCAACTTCAAGATATCCCTGCGAATTGAAAAGCTCGCGCATCGACTGTACTATCCTGGTCCTGTTCCTGAATACGTCGCGGACAGGAGGATTAATAATGAGATCAACATAGCGCTGACGGTAACGCATTTCCGGATCGGTGACCGCATCATAGAAGATGCCGTCCTTTTCCTTCACAACAGGGAGCGGCCTGATTGATTTGCTAAGTATCGTGAATTCCCTGACATGCACCGTTATCTCGCCCATCTGGGTCCTGAAAACATGACCTTTAACCCCGATGATGTCGCCTATGTCGAGTAACCGCTTGAATACGGTGTTGTACATGGTCTTGTCTTCCCCCGGACATAGATCATCCCTCCTGGCATAGATCTGTATCCGTCCCGTAGAATCCATCAGTTCAGCAAAGGAGGCATTCCCCATGATCCTGCGGCTCATAATCCTTCCAGCAATGCAAATATCCCCGAATTTCGATTCATTGCTGTCAAAATCATTCAAGATGCCGGCGGCAAAGGCATTTGTTTTGTATTCTACTGCCGGATACGGATCTATACCCAGGTTTCTGAGCTCTGAAAGCGCATCCCTCCGTATCCGTTCCTGTTCACTTAACATCATAAACCGTTCGGTTAAAATTTGTGCAAAGATATTAAAATTCAGCTATCGCCTGAATGAGGCTCATCAATGTTTGTACGAGCAGATCTGATCGTTGAACCTTTCCCTGAGTATCCTGGTGACTGGCCCGGGGATACCTCCGCCGATCACGAAATTATCCACCCTTATTACAGGGGTGATCTCCCCGGATGTATTGGTAATGAAAATTTCCTGAGCCTTTGATAACTTTTTCAGAGGCACAGCTTCTTCCTTTAACGGGATACCCTCCCTGCGGGCCAGCCTGATTATGTTTTTCCGTGTAATGCCGGATAGTATTCTGTCCGATTCAGGATGGGTATAAAGAATCCCTTTCTGGACGATGAAAATATTCGAATGGGAGCATTCGGTGATCAATCCGTCCCTGATAAAGACACATTCAAAGAATCCGCTGCTTACTGCATCGTGGAAACCAAGAGTGTTGGGAAGAAGAGCTGTTGATTTGATGTCACATCGCGCCCACCTGATGTCTTCCTTAACTTTAACGGCGACTCCAGACTCCCGGCCTGCATTTTCCGGCGTGAATTCCCTCGCAAAAGCATAAACCGTAGGGTTTACCGGAGGTGAAGGAAAAGCATGCGTCCGGATAGCAGCCCCCCTTGTTACCTGAAGATAAACAAGAGCCTGTGAATTCTCAAGATGGTTCAGCCTGACCAGTTCACGGGCGACCACAGGAAACATGTCCTCCTCGGGCCATAAGATAAGAGTCTCCTTAAGACTCCTTTTCATTCTTGCTGAGTGGCCATCCATATCAAAAAAGAATCCCTGGTACCACCTGACCACTTCATAGATGCCTTCAGCAAAAAGAAATCCGCGGTCATCAGGACTAATCCTGATCTCATCTCTGGGCACAAAGTTCCCGTTAAAATATGCTATGTCCATTTTCCCTCAGGGTTATCTTTCCTGTAAACACATCAGTTACGAAAATGTTTGCTACCATGTTTCTGGTGCCTGTCTTTTCCTTTTCCTTATCAGCTATCTGTCAGGGTTCAATGACTTCAATGTTGTAGTCAATTTCCGACCTTGCGTCTTCCGGTGAGCTGAAGTTGCCGCAGGCTGCCTGAACGAAAAGGGAGGCTCCAAGCACCGTAGTCTCCTTTTGCTTTATTATCCTGAGAGGCACACCGGCCGATCTTGCCCTGAGCCTGTTCCATAGCCTGTTACGTGATCCTCCGCCCACACACAGGATGCTTCCTGCCCTGAATCCGCCGGCATTTTCCAGCGCAATTCTTCCCTCTGCCAATCTCCGGGAAAGCGATTCAAGAACTGCCCTGAAAATTTCATCCCTTGTCGATTCCATGGTTAATCCCAGGATCTGACCTCCTGGCCTTCCTTCCCTTTCCTCGTAGAATTTCGGGACCACCATGACTCCGTTACAGCCGTCGATGACTTTTTCAGCCCCTTCTATCATAAGTTCGAAAGCATCATCGCCCAGGTCGTTGTAAAAATTCCGGCGGACCCATTCAATGACTCCTGAGGCTATCCACTGTGTGCCAATATTAAAAAGCCCGGGCCTTGAATCAAGTTCGGTGGTAATGCCCAGTTCGAGCTGTTCCTGTCCTGCCCTGAATGCACCTGCCCTGACCATAAGGATTTCCCAGGTTCCTGAACTTAGCACCGGCTCGTCTTTCCCGGCGCCTGATCCGAAAATGGCAAACTGGGTGTCGTGACCTGTTGCCACAACAGGGGTTCCGGCTGGAATGGCTGTCTCCCCTGAGGCATTCCTGGTTACTGTTCCGACAATGGTTCCGGGCTCAACCAGGGGGCCCATCAGATCCCTGTCGACACCTGTCTTTCCCAGGATCAGGTCCGAGAAATCTCTGCCGCGCTGGTCCATCATCATGGATGTGCCAGCCATGGTGGTGTCATTCACCATCTCGCCTGTAAGCATCCGGATGAAAATTGACGGCATGAAAAGAAACACATGGCTGCGGGAAATGATTTCAGGTTTGTTTTCAAGAAACCATATCAGCTTATAGATGGTGTTGAAGCTGAATGGAAGCACTCCGCTCTCCCCGTATAATTCTTCAGGCGGAATATATTTCCCGATGCCGGACATTATTTGTCTTGTCCTTTCACACTGCCATGAAACAACAGGGTAAAGCATCCGGCCGTCCCTGCTGAACAGGGCCCCGTCGACGCCGAAAGTAGTAACCGTTACACCGGCTATTCTTTCAGGTCTGATCGTTTCAACCACTTTGCGCGAAGCAAGGCACATCTTTTCCCATATTTCAACCGTATCCCATATCCTGTATGCCGGGTAAAAGGGATCAGGCCGGGCAGCATTCTGAAACGACTCAGATGCAAGGATGATTCCTGAGGCATTGATGGCAATGACCCTGACGTTTGTTGCCCCGCAGTCAAATACAATGGCCGTATCTCGCTGCATCTTTCACGATCCCTTAAGAAATGACATGGAAGCCCCGGCATAGATAAGCCCCAAAGCATAGGCGGCAAGGGCTATTATTACCAGGATCCCGATAAAGGTGAAATACTTCTTCAGATTCCTTATTCCCCTGTCAAACTTTTGCTGGTCGTTGTTCTGAACAGCATCCCTGATGTTTTTGGAGAAACGGAAAAGAAAAAGCACCGGGAAAAGGGAGATTGCTCCTGCAACAAACGACAGAATGATGACCATCGATTCGGGGATACCCAGGGTTTCCTTTGTTGTACTGAAGGTTGTCAGGAACATCCCCGTGGCTATTCCGGCAATAATGAACAGGCCGATAAGTATGAAGCCGAGCACCGAAAGGAATGTGGTCCATATTCTGATGGTGTTCAGATTTTTAAGGGTATCATGGTCAATTTCAAGTTTCCTTTCCTCAGATGGTGTTTCCATTATTTTTCAGTGTTGAAACCTTAAATGCTGATTCAGAATTCATGCCGGAAAAAGTAATTATCCGTACAGCGAGCCATAGCTTTTGCATGCCCTGTAATCCGATCCTTCCCTGTCCATCCCGAATGCATTCCATGAGGCTGGCCTGAATATCTGATCATCAGCTACATTGTGCATGCAAACCGGAATTCTCAGCAGGGAAGCAAGCGCTATAAGGTCGGCGCCTATGTGGCCATAGCTGGAAGCTGAATGATTCGCTCCCCAGCTGGCCATTACGGAATATACATCGGTGAACGGCCCTTTACCGGTAAGTCTCGGAGAAAACCAGGTGGTCGGCCATCCCGGATCGGTCCGGTCGGTGAGTATTTTGTTCATCTTTTCCGGAAGGTCAACCGTCCAGCCTTCGGCAATCTGCATCACCGGCCCCAGTCCCTTGACCAGATTGACCCTCGATATGGTTATTGGCATAACATCGACTGTGGTGAACTGAGACGAAAAACCGCCTCCCCTGAAGTATCCGGTATTGGCCGGCGACCATTGGGTTGCATTCAGGCAATCGACCGCATCTTTGGGGGTTATTTCCCAGAAAGGTTTTATGCATGCTTCTCCCTTGCTGCGCTCTTTTCCTGAAAAATCAAGTGCGGAAGCTCCGGAGTTGATAAGGTGGATGATTCCGTTTGCTGCAAGTCCGGAGGGTTTCATGCCTGTAACCCTTTCAATGGCAGCAGCACTCCAGTATGTCCGGATATCGGAGAACATTTGTGCGGTGTTGGTGAGCAGATACCCGAAAAGCATGGGCACTCCGTTCATGGCATCATTTTCAGTTGCAACAAGGTAAGGAGGCCTGAGGCCGTTCCAGTCGAAAGAGGAACATAAGATGGCTTCGAGAAAATCGCCGTTGGGCATATGATCGGTCCACTGCCGCTGTCCCTGGAATCCGGCAAGTATCGCATTGTGACCAAGCGATTCCTCGCCAAAGCCAAGCTTTTTCAACACAGGATTCCCCACCATGAGATCGCGGGCTATCAGGGCCATCTTGACAACAATCTCCCATTCCAGGTCTTTCCTTTTCCTCGATGAGGGCTTCTCATTGTAATCCTTTCCCTCCCTGCAGTATTTCCTGGTCCAGGCAAGTGCCCTTCCGTATTCCTCCCTGTCATAGATCTCCTCGTTGAGACGGCGGATAAATTCGCTCATGTCAGCATATTCGTTCCTCATACCCAGGTACTCCTGGAAAAAATCCTCCCTGACTATGGAACCGGCGATCCCCATCGAGACAGAACCCATCGACAGATATGACTTTCCTTTCATAAAGGCAACAGGTAAAGCTGCCCTGACAAAGCGAAGTATTTTTTCGGAAACATCCTCGGGAATCTTGTTGTCGCCCGCATCCTGAACATCGCGTCCGTAAATGCTGAATGCCGGAAGCCCCTTCATTGCATGTCCGGCAAGTGCGGCCGCCAGATAAACCGCGCCGGGCCGTTCAGTACCGTTGAATCCCCATATGGCCTTGGGCATAAGCGGATCGACATCAATTGTCTCGCTTCCGTAGCACCAGCATGGAGTCACGGTAAGAGTCAGACCAACTCCGCTCTTCCTGAATTTTTCCGTACAGGCCGCAGCCTCCGATACACGTCCGATAGTGGTGTCGGAAATAACACATTCAACGGGCTCACCGTTGGGATACCTTAAATTCTTGCTGATCAGGGCGGCCGCAGCTTTCGCCATACCCATGGTCTGCTTTTCAAGCGACTCCCTTACTCCCCTTTCACGGGCATCTATCACAGGCCGGATACCGACTTTCGGAAAGTCCCCGATGACCGTCTGATAGTTTTTGCTGATTTTAAAATCATTCTCTGACATGTTGGCCTTTTTATATGTTTAACTGGTAAAATTGTCACTTAACAAATATAGTTTTTTTTGTCATTTGACTTTCGGCATTTTCTGATATCAGATCCTGTATCGCAGATTTCAAGTTTCCCTGGAGGGTAATATGAAAGGGCGTAAGTTCAAATCCGGGGGCATTCACATAGTAAGACCATAAGTTGTAATGTTAAACTTGTAGTTTTTACCCCCTTCCCTAACCTTCCCCCACGAGGAACGGAGCAGGCAGCATTTTGCAGATCTTATCACCCCTTGGGATTCCGATAGCGATCG
>CAYSBL010000028.1:0-8415 GCA_964429295.1 uncultured Rikenellaceae bacterium | reverse complement strand
CCCTTGGGATTCCGATAGCGATCGAAAGTCTTAAGGATGATCAGGTAAGGAGAATTGTGAAAGGCCTTTCCCCCCTGGGGGAAACGGGAAAGGGGGTAAGTTCAAACAGGGGGGCATTCAACTATTAAGACCATAAGCTGTAATGTTAAACTTGTAGTTTTTACCCCCTTCCCTAACCTTCCCCCAGGGGGGAAGGAGCAGGCAGCATTTTGCAGATCTTATCACCCCTTGGGATTCCGATAGCGATCGAAAGTCTTAAGGATGATCAGGTAAGGAGAATCGTGAAAGGCCTTTCCCCCCTGGGGCCTATCTGCCGTAGCGGCAGCGCAGGCAGGGAAATGGGAAAGGGGGTTAGTTCAAATAGGCCATTCAACTAGTAAGACCATAAGTTGTAATGTTAAACTTGTAGTTTTTACCCCCTTCCCTAACCTTCCCCCACGAGGAACGGAGCCTGCAAACTCCTGCAAAAGGTGCTAAGATGAAACGTAACTATTTTTTAGTAAATTTGTCGTTCATTATCCAGAAATGCAAAAGGGGAGAAGACTGCCGGAATGGCTGAAGATGCAGAGGGCAAGCGGGGAAAACTATTCCAGGGTGAAGAGAATAGTGGAGCATAATAAGCTCCACACCATCTGCACCAGCGGTAACTGTCCCAATATAGGCGAATGCTGGAACGCCGGCACAGCTACATTTATGATCCTGGGCGACATTTGCACCAGAGCCTGCAGATTCTGCGCAACACGAACCGGCAAACCCCTTCCTCCCGATCCCGGGGAACCTTCACGCCTTGCAGCCAGCATCAGATTGCTCGGACTGAAGCATTGTGTTATTACATCTGTCGACCGCGACGACCTTCCCGACCGCGGTTCATCATTCTGGGCCGAAACCGTCAGGATGATAAAACAGGAAAATCCGGAAATAACAATCGAAACGCTTATCCCCGATTTTGACGGCGTAGAGGCTTATCTGAAGCAAGTAATTGACTCCTCCCCCGATATTATTTCGCACAACATTGAAACAGTCAGAAGACTAACTCCGCTTATCAGGACAAAAGCCCGTTACGATACCAGCCTGATGGTTCTCAGGACCCTGGCTGAAAACGGAGTAAGAACCAAATCGGGTTTGATGGTCGGTCTTGGAGAAACCGACACGGAAGTGTCTGATACCATAAAAGACCTTCGTGAAGCCGGCTGCACCATACTTACGGTAGGACAATACCTGCAACCGACAATGAAGCATATGGAGGTTGTAAAATATGTTACCCCGGGGAAGTTTGAGGAATACAGGAAGATGGCATTCGCCGCGGGTTTCAGTTATGTTGAGTGCCATCCCCTTGTAAGGTCATCTTTTCATTCTGAAAAACAGATGGGCCTTAAGGAAAAATAACTATATTGTACTGAATTAACTGATCTTTCCCTAATTGAGCTACAGCGTTTTATATCAGGATATTGGAGTAAGGAATTATAAGGAGGCGTGGGATTTGCAGGAGAGTGTTTTCAGAAAGATTATTAACCGAAAGACCAACATTCAGGAAAACAATCCCGACATCCATCCGGCTCTGCCCGGAACACTTATCCTTGTGGAACATCCTCATGTCTATACACTGGGTAAAAGCGGATCGGAAAACAACCTGCTGATCAACCATATCCAGCTGCAGACAAGGGATGCGGAATTCTACAGGACAAACAGGGGAGGAGATATTACTTATCATGGGCCCGGACAAATTGTAGGTTATCCCATTTTTGACCTGGAAGAAATCGGGATTGGTCTCCGGGAGTATATTTCCAGACTCGAGGAAGCTGTAATTATTACCGTTGCATCCTTTGGGATAAGCGCATCACGGCTTAAAGGAGCAACAGGTGTCTGGCTCGATGCGGAACAGGGAAAGAGGCCAAGAAAAATTTGCGCCATTGGAGTGAGGGCAAGCAAATACGTCACCATGCACGGTTTCGCTTTCAATGTCAACACCGACCTGACATATTTTAACTATATTAACCCCTGCGGCTTTACAGATAAGGGTGTGACTTCGCTTGAGAAGGAACTTGGCGGGAAACAGGATTTTGAACAGGTTAAATTACTGGTAAAGCAGAACCTCCGGGAGGTTTTCGACCTTAAATGGATAAATTGACTAAGAATGGATAAGAGATGGGTGGTTAAGGAGAAGGGAGATCCGGCGGTTGTCAGACAACTCGCAGGTAGTGAGAACATTTCGGAAGCGCTTGCCAACCTGATGGTTCAGAGGGGAATTACCACACCCGAAGAGGCAAAGGCTTTTTTTGAACCCGACCTGGGATACCTTCATGACCCTTTCATGATGAAGGGGATGACAATAGCTGTCGACAGGATTTCTACTGCAATAAAAAAGAATGAGAAAATCCTGGTTTACGGCGATTACGACGTTGACGGGACCACGGCGGTGGCACTGATGTATTCATTTCTGAGAGAACAGTATTCGAACGTCGAGTATTATATACCCGACCGTTACAAGGAGGGCTACGGTGTCTCGCTTATGGGTATTGACTTTGCCCAGCAGGTGAACTGCAAGGTAATGATCACTCTCGATTGCGGTATTAAAGCCGTAGAGAAAGTGAAATATGCCAGATCGAAAGGTATAGAGGTCATAATCTGCGATCATCATTACCCCGGCGATGAGATCCCCGCCGCCACGGCAGTTCTCGATCCCAAACAACCGGGATGCAGCTATCCCTACAAGGAATTGTCGGGTTGCGGTGTCGGATTCAAACTTGTTCAGGCTTATGCAAGGGTACATAACATACCTTTCAGAGATATAACCGGCTATCTCGACCTGGTAGCCGTCAGCATCGCCTCCGACATCGTACCTCTAACCGGTGAAAACAGGGTGCTGGCTTATTTCGGACTGAAACAGCTCAATGAGGCTCCCAGAACCGGATTCCGGGAAATTATCCGGGAAGCTGAGGTAAACCGCACCCTCACCATCGAGGATGTGGTTTTCAAGATAGGCCCGAGGATTAACGCAGCCGGCAGAATGGAATCCGGCAGAAAGGCCGTCGAACTCCTCGTTTCAAGCGACTCCCGGATCGCAACGGGAATAAGCAAAGAGATAAACAACTTCAATATAGAAAGAAGAAATGTTGACAGGTCCATAACCACTGAGGCCATGAGGATGATTTCGGAGGATCAGCGGCGGGTAAATGCCAAAACTACG
The DNA here is from genome assembly GCA_964429295.1 of uncultured Rikenellaceae bacterium. Lineage (GTDB taxonomy): Bacteria > Bacteroidota > Bacteroidia > Bacteroidales > VadinHA17 > LD21. The sequence goes on along the minus strand of CAYSBL010000028.1, from coordinate 5,228 downwards.
GTCCTCTATAATCCATCATGGAAAAAGGGAGTAATAGGAATAGTGGCTTCCCGGCTTATCGAGACTTACTACCGGCCTACGGTGATACTCACCGAATCGAACGGATTTGCAACCGGCTCGGCTCGCTCAGTGCAGGGTTATGACCTTTATCAGGCCATCGAAGCCTGCAGCGACCTGCTTGAAAGCTTCGGAGGTCATATGTTCGCGGCCGGTCTTACCCTTAAGAAAGAGAACATAACTCCTTTCATTGAAAGGTTTGAACAGTATGTTAATGATACCATCAGAGAGGATCAGCTGGTTCCAAGGGTGTTTATTGACTCTGAACTTTCATTCTCAGAGATCACAGTCGATTTCTATGGTTTCCTGAACAAGTTCCAGCCATTCGGACCTGAGAACATGTCGCCGGTGTTTGTTTCACGGAATGTGTTTGACACCGGAGCAGGCCGTATGGTGGGTTCGAGCGGAGAACATCTGAAACTTGACCTCTGCCACGAATCGACCGGCAGCCTTAGTTTTCCGGCTATTGCTTTCGGCCTGGCCGAAAATTATGAAAATATCAGGGCGGGAAAACCTTTCGACATCTGTTATTCAATAGAAATGAACGAATTCAGGGGAAACCGTAACCTTCAGCTGAATATCCGGGATATCAAAGCGGGCGGAGAAAAGAACTGACAGATTAACCTCACATCTCTTACCCTGCACATCAGAATCTGACCCTGGCCTGGATTTTCAATTCGCTCGTTTCTTTGAGTCCCTCAGGGCCTGTTAAATCTCCAAATGCAAACTTGATCCTTAGATCAGAAAACCCCGATGGCTTAACTGAGACCATTATACAGCTGCGGCTGCCTTTGCCCCATAAGGCAGGAATACTGAAGTTGTGAACCAGATCGTTCTCATAAGCGTAAATTCTTGAATCCCAGTCTCCGGTCCTGAAAATGCAGTGCCTGAACCATACCGTTGCCGGAAAAGCCTTAAACCGGAAGCTGACATCCTGAAGCATTATGATCCCTGCTGACCCTGAAGGGCTTACATATTTATGGTCAATCCTGCTGGTCAGAGTCAGATTATCTGAGGGCATGTAACGAAAAGACACCTTGAAAAGGGTGGCTTGAGAGTCGTACTGTTTCTTAATTCCTGTCGATTCCCGGTGGTCAGTCATAGACTGCCTCTGACTGTAAACAGCTTCAAATGAATACTTTTCGGATGGAAGGTACCTGAGCCTGACCTCACTGCTCATGGCGTATGAAGGAGCGGAGCACCTGTACCTGAGCCATGGATGGACTTTCACGTCAACACCGGCGCTCAGAAAGAGATGCTTCGCAGCTTCAAAAGTGAAATTTCCGAAAAGACCTTCCGAATTGTCGCCAGATGAACTGCTGAACAGTCCTTTCCCGTGAAAACTGACAAAGCCCGGATCATAATGCCTGCAGACCATGTTAAGCGACAACCTGTCGGAAGGCCTGAATGAAAGCCCCTGAATCCAGGCCTTCCGGCCTGTAAGGTTAAGTGACAGTTCTCCGTAAAGAAGCACACTGCCCTTCATGTACCGGTAAGCTGCCGAGGCGGTTGAGCTTACCTGCCCTGTGAAATCATAAAGCTCCCTGGGAGAAGGATCGTCGTTCATTACCGGAACGGAAAAGCTGTTTTGAGTCCATAACAGGTTCAATCTTAATGACCTGATATCGGTTGAAAGACTTATTCCGAATGAGGTTTCAGCAACAGCATCCCTCGATGCCAGCGATGATGCTGTTGTATGTAATCCCGATCTCTGCAACGTTTTTATGCTTACCTGTTCCGGATTATCTGCAGTATCGAGCGAGGCGTCAATCCGGTTTCGCGACCAGAACACTGTCATCCCTGTGGTTCCGGTGCGCAGATGAACAGCGACTCCCCTGAAGAAAAGATTTTCGTCAGTTGAAGTATAGGGCCTGATCTCATCACCCCCCGACAGATAGCCTGTTTGTGTCAGTGATAATCCTGTGCGAAGGCCGGTGTTTATGACTGTTCCCATTCCGTATCTTGCACCGAAATCGCCCGCAATAACCTTTCTGACAAATCCTTTTCCTTCCCAGACCAGGCCGGCAGAAAGAAAATCGGTTACTGGCAGTTTTCCGGGAAAGATCTTTTCTCCGGCATCTTTTTCGGATGTCACATGACCTGAGAATCGTCCCACGCTGAACCTGTACTTTACAAGTATCTTCCATGACCCTCCCGGTGCCGAAGTGTCAGCGGCAGGATACCTGACAGAAAAATTGGCAAGAATATTATTCCTCAGCCTCAACTGCTTCGCATCAGATTGCTTTTCATTTCCCAGCATTACAAAAGGAGCTACCATTGCTGCCAGAGATGCATTGAACCCAGGTACAGCCGCAATTTCATAAACAGTATATACCGTTCCTGATTTGCGGATGTAGTCAGCCAGGGCTTTCACCTGGAAGTCGGTAAGGAAAAACAGCCTCGACAGTTCCTGCTCATCAGCCGTATTTATCCTTACGGGTTTTTCTGCAAGATCAGAAAGCCTTATCGCATATTCCCCTGCCGCATCAGGTTCATATTCCGACAGTTCCTCCGCTATCTCCATAATGGTATCGGGTATCTTCTCCTCCTGAGAGTAAACTGCGTTTACCGAAAGTAAAAAGACAGATAAAATAAGCCATGTTTTCATCGGTCTCATTTAAAGGAAAATATAATCGAAGCGGCGGTTGAGATTCCCAGCATGTCATGAGTGCTGAATCCGAGATCTATCAGTACCAGTTTTACATTATATCCAACTCCGAAACAGAAGGAGTTTCCCTGGCTGCAGAATCCGGCCCTGAGCCTTAAACTGCTCACCGGATCGAATTCAAAGCCTGTCCTGATGTCAAGTCCTCCGTCAGTCGACATCTCAGTTTCGGCTGAAATGATCAGTTCACGGTTTAGACGGAGCCCTGCCCCAACCCTGACCGATGAGGGGAGATAGTCTTTCCTCAGTGCTCCCGGCACCGGATTAAAAACATGTATCCCCATGCTCGTCTGCTCTGATAACTTAATATGTAATCCGGCTTCGAACGACAGCGACCTTTTTTCCCGGTAATCCCCTGCTGTCTTTTCTGCAAAGAAATCCGCCTGTACCCCGGCCGATATTGTTTCAGATAGTTTCAGGCCGCAGGCAAGACCGGCTGAATGTCTTGCGAGATCGCGATAGCCGAAATGGCTGTAGATCAATCCCATACAGGCATCTTCGAGCGGAACGACAAGCGCTGCTGACTTTGTTGACAGCTCACTGATGCCAAACCTGCCATGATAGTCTATTCCGGCAACAGCCGATCTGTTGAAGGGAAGCAGAGCCTGATTGTGAAACGACGACCAGAACCCCGGTTTCATGACACATGACCACCCCATCCCTGCTTCTCCTGCACCGGCGGCAGGGAAATAAGGATCACCGCCGGAGGCTGAGGAAAACAGAAAAACAAATATGATCGAAACAGGTATCTTGTGCAGCGAGTACAAACTGTTTCATTTAACTTAAGCAAGTTATGAAAAAAATATGAAACAAGGAAATGGGAAAGGGAAAATTCTTGAGAAGGAGTCAGGAAAATGAAGGGGAGAAGGGGAGACGGAGTGACTGAGTTATGAGGTGTGAGGCGTGAGGTGTGAGGTGTGAGGTGTGAGGTGTGAGGCGTGAGGTTGACTTATTGCAGAAACCTGCAGAATCCCCTATAGAGGGCAGGTCTTCGTTCTAAAAAAGCATATCGTTTCAGGTAAAAAACTTGTTGAATATCATATCAAAAATTATCGTTTTACGATAAAAACTTGTTGTTATTATTGGCAATTACGAAAGGATTGGCTATTGTCGTAATTTGGAAATACGGTTCGCCGGAAAAGTCAGTTGGTCTTAAATGGGAACCTGATCTTCTTCAGTTCCTCATTTGCCTCCACTATCTTTTTCTTGAGACTTTCTTTGTATTTAACAACGGCTTCCATCACCACGGGATCGCCTGCCCCTATGATCTGGGCAGCAAGAATTCCTGCATTCTGGGAGGCATTGATGCCGACAGTGGCAACAGGGATTCCGGGAGGCATTTGAATGATTGAAAGCATTGAATCGAGACCTTCAAGAGATGCTTTTATTGGAACTCCAATTACGGGGAGGGGTGTCATGGCGGCAATCACTCCCGGCAGATGAGCAGCCATTCCTGCAGCCGCTATAATTACTTTAATGCCTCTTCCTGCAGCTCCTTTTGCAAAAAGTTCAACCTCTCCCGGTGTCCGGTGAGCCGAAAGAGCGTTTATCTCAAACGGAATACTGAAATCGTTGAGCACCTGAGCCGCCTTTTCCATTACAGGCAGGTCTGATGTGCTTCCCATTATTATGCTGACAACTGGTTCCATCTTAATATTTTCATTTAACTTACTGATGAGGACAAAAATAAGCTATTATTTTCATATTTTCGCAGGGGTCATTTTAACCTGTTTACCAGACCATGACAACCAGCGAAATACAAATTCTCGACAAGCGATTCAGGGAATATATTCCCGAGGATATCCTTAATAACAAGGTTCTTGAGCTTGCTGAACGTATCAATTCCGATTTTGCCGGCAGGGAGGTCATCTTTGTCGGAGTTCTGAACGGATCGTTCATTTTTGCCGCCGACCTCTTCAGAAGGATCCGCCTCAAGGCAAGGATCACATTCATTAAGCTTGCATCCTATGCCGGTACAAATTCCACGGGCGAGGTCAGGGAACTGATTGGCTGGAACGAAGACCTCAAGGGCAAATCGGTTATCATTATTGAAGATATCGTTGACACAGGCGTAACCCTCGAACATACGGTCGATAACCTGATTATACGCAACGTGAAGGAAATAAGCATTGTGACGCTGCTGCTCAAGCCTGAAGCCTACAGGAAGAACATAAACATCGATTATGTGGGCTTCGAAATTCCAAATGAATTTGTGGTCGGCTACGGCCTCGATTACAATGGCGAGGGAAGAAACCTCCCGTCGGTCTTTACACTTGTTAAGTGATTTAATTTAAAGATCATGGCTTTGATATGTTTTTAAATTTACCCCCTTCCCAACCTTCCCCCAGGGGGGACGGGGATGGCAAACGCCTGCAAAGATTGACAGAAGACCTTTATCCTAATCCATGACAGGTGAAAATGGGCAGAAGGCAAAGCTTTTCCCCCTTGGGGGAAACGGGAAAGGGGGTAAGAAAGAAAAACATAAATTATTATTTACTCGAAGCAT
>CAYSBL010000027.1:0-49479 GCA_964429295.1 uncultured Rikenellaceae bacterium | reverse complement strand
GATCAGTATGCCTTTATCCTTTTCAGTTTCTCAGCATATCTCTGATAAACTGCATCCTGGGCAGCTATCTGTTCCCTTACCTTTTCCTGCATCCTTTCATTCCTTGGAATATCACCGGTTGCCTGGTCGATGGAAGTATCGGCTTTACCTATTTTCTTTTCAGCTTTCTTTATGTTCCTCTCGGCAGCTTTTTTCCTCTTCTCAAGCTCCTTGATCTGTTTGGCCAGTTCTTCTTTTGCAGGACCTTCCTCCATGGTGATCAGAAGGCGATTCTGCTCCAGGATAGCTGCATTTACAGTATTCAGCTCATTGTTCTGAAGGGTGATGTTCTCATTCTCGGATGATATCCTGCTGTTGCCACTCTGAATGTTCTTCTGCATTCTCGACTTCTCATTCTCAAGCGAAGACAGCTCCCTCTGCAGGTCCTTCAGCTTCTTTTCTTCGGCATCAGCCTGGCTTTTTGCCACGTCTATGTATTTGTTCTTGGCAAATTCCTTTACAAATTCCTGGGCGCTGACGAAAGCCGGACTTCCCGTTGCACTTTCAATATATTCATCCTTCTTGATCTCAAAGGATGCAAACAACTGAAGCATCGAATCGAGCCTGACGAGCTTGCTGTAAACATTGATGTCTCCGGCGTCGATCTTCCTGATCCTGGCACCGAATATCGACATCTCGCCATTCTCATTAACTACTTTTGATTTGGTGCCTGATTCGAGCTCCTTGATCCAGTCCTTGAGGACAACATCAAAATCCGCTTCAGGTATGGTCACCGACAGGCATGGAAGAAGAGACTTGCCGATCTGTATCGAGTCCTCTGAAAGGATAATTGGCTTCTGTGCATTCACCGCCAGAAAGGGCAGTAAAGCAAAGAAAAGGATGGTAAACCTGATTTTCATAGTCTTAATTTTATTACTCAAACTTAATATGGTTTGTCTAAATATCCAAATAAATAGATAAACAGATAACCCTGTAAACAAAGATACTAAATTTAGCAAGGATTAATACTGTTTGTGATATACAAAAACCGGACACGGTTAAACTGATCTCCTGCTTAAGATCTCCATTTTAAAAAAGATTTTTTTAAATCCGATTGGAATTAAAATTTATTACCTTTCAGCGATAATCTGAGCCGATGATCAGGATAATTGCCGATAACAAGATACCGTTCCTGAAGGGAGTCCTTGAACCATGGGCAAGGGTTACCTATCTTCCGGGCAGTCAGATTGACAGAAATGCCGCGATGGATGCGGATGCTCTTCTTGTACGTACCCGGACGAAGTGCAATGAGGACATCCTGTCGGGCACGGGGGTGAAGTTCATAGGCACCGCCACTATCGGTTTCGATCATATCGACACCCGCTGGTGCGATGAAAACAATGTCCGCTGGACCAACGCTCCGGGCTGCAATTCATCTTCAGTAATGCAGTATATTGCTGCCGCACTTATGAGTATTTCATCAGAATCGGGATTGTCGCTCAGCAGGCTGACCATCGGGATAATCGGAGTCGGAAATGTCGGATCAAAGGTCCAGAGGCTGGCTCAGCTTCTTGGGATGAAGGTTCTGCTGAATGACCCTCCACGGCAAAGAAAGGAAAAGAACGATGTTTTTGTTGACCTTGACCAGCTTCTCAGAAAGTCTGATATAATAACTATTCATGTTCCGCTTAATACCGGAGATAAAGACAATACCTTCCACTTATTTGACAGAAATACTTTCAGCAGGGTGAAAAAAGGTTGCTGGCTTATAAATTCTTCGAGGGGAGAGGTTGTTGATACCGAAGCTGTTAAGGAAGCTCTTAACGGGGAAGTCCTGTCAGGAGCAGTCCTCGATGTATGGGAAAAGGAACCTGAAATTGACATCTCTCTGATGCACATGACATTCCTTGCCACACCTCATATAGCCGGATACTCGGCCGACGGCAAAGCGAACGGAACATCAATGGTTGTCAATGAACTATGCACATTCTTCAATATTCCCATTAAAGACTGGTTCCCTTCCTCGATCCCTGAACCTGAAGAACCTATACTGGTGATTGACTGCCATGGAAAAAGCCCTGAGGAAATTGCACGGAAAGCTGTCTTCCATTCTTACAATATCATGGAAGATGATGTCAGGCTGAGGTTTGATCCCTCACGTTTCGAAAAGGAGCGGGAAAATTACCCTGTCCGCCGTGAGTTCCCGGCCTACTCAGTTGATCTGAGGGATGGCTCAGAAAGGGCCAGATCACTCATTTCCTCACTGGGATTCAAACTTATTGACTGAAATTTCAAGGATATTCCGTTTCCGGGATCATATGGTCAAAAATTATTGATTACGGCATGTTATAACATTGTTATAACATGGTTTCTTGTTTTTATACGGACTGTACTGCCGCCTGTTTTGATCCTGAATATTCCTTTACCTGGAATGCAAAAGCCTGAAGCCTGGTATCGAGCGATACGGAATCCTGTCCGTCATAAGCAATATTAATAAAGGGGATATTGTCATGATCCTTTCTGAATGAATCGCTAAGCGAAGCAACCAGGGTTCCGGGCATACAGGTGAAGGGCAGAATTGCGGCCATCCCCGAAATTCCCCTTTCTGTAAGGGCAACTGAGGTCCCAAGCGCAATGGGGGGATCACCGTCATAGAACTCGCTTACATATCTGTTTGAAAGCCTCAGCATATCATGAAGCGAAACATCCTTTTCGTGATCGGTAAATTTCCGGATCCCCCTGAGCAGCATCATGGAGATCACCTCCTGGCCTGCTCCCTGTATCTTCGATTTGATTATGCCCTTCGTGTCATTCTTCCAGATGCTGTCGCGCGTGAACCTGTGAGTGGAGTAGACAATCCATTCAGAGAAGGGTCCGACCACCACTTCAAGGCCAAGCTCTTCCAGCCGGTTGGAAATGTTCCCGTTGCAGCCTGCATTATCGCGCATGAATATCTCTCCGATCACACCCACAACAGGTTTTCTTATGCTCCTGTCGACCGGGATGGCAATAAAGTCACCGGCAATTCCGGCAAGGACCCTGTGAAGTCCTCCGGCTCCTTTCTCGATGCACCTCTCAAGACGGTGAATGGCATCATCGTAGAGCCTGTCGCTGTCTCCCCTGTTTATCTCGTACGGCCTTATTTCCCTGTGGATTTTTCTTATGTAATCCGCTGCAACGAATCCTTTCCATGCCCTGATCCGGAATTTTTGCCCGTGCTCTCCGGCCAGATCCTCATATGAAGTGTCATTTGACGGTGTTATGAGTTCAGCCTTTTCAAAACCAAGGCGGTCAAAAAGTATCCTGTGAAACTGGTTGTATTGTCCGAAGCGGCACGGACCATTGTGGTCGGGCATGAAGAAGCACATTTTTGAAGGATCGGCACCGGGTTCACTTAACTTCTTTATAAAACTCCCGGTGGTGCAGATCATGGGAAAGCACTCTTTGGATGACGTGTATTTCCTTCCTATGGCAATATCTTCCTCTGTCTGCCTGGGAAGAACCTCTGAATGTACGCCAATACTTCTGGCAGCAGCAGCGATCATATAGGCTCCGTCATTCATATAGGGAAAGTAAAGAGTCCTTTCCTTTGACGGGGATGAAAGACCTGGTCTCGGACGGAAGACCCTGACTTCCTTCCTTTCTTTCTTTTCAGCTCCCCTCAGACTGTCGAGAAAGGCTTCAATCCTGGTCACCATTCCTGCATCGGCCGAATGCTCGTCGACTTCAAGATGCAAAAAGGGCTTCCCTTTCAGCTCCTCAGTGATATAGTGCCAGACAAATGAATCGGGGCCGCACCTGAAGTTGCTGATGTAAACGGCATGCAGGCCATCGGTTTTTGCCACATGCTGGGCAGCAGCAATAATTTTCTGCCCGTTGGGCCAGTACATGTTCCTGTAGTTACTGAAGATATTATAAGGAGCCAGGTCGATCATATCGAGAGGGATGGGCATTACGTCCTGTGCTATCAGCTTTTCAACCAGGCTGAGGTTCAGGTGCGGATCGGTGCTGTTATAAGGTCGGCCCAGAAGCACAACAGGGCGGCAGTTCTCAGGTAAATTTTTCATTACCTCCTTTCCGAAGGAAACCAGTCTCTTTTCAAACGATACCTGAACCTGGTCGGCTTCATATATTGCATTCCTTATATCCTTCCTGCTGATCCCGAACCTTGGGCTGAAGTATTCCATCATCTCCTTTACAAGCGCCCTTTCAAAAAACCTGAAATGCAGCGTGGGGATAAGAAGCTTTGATTCATCCACTTTTCCTCTCAGGGCGGCTTTAACCATAAAAGGGTAGGTTTGTATCCACGGACAGTTGCAGTTGAAAGTTTTGTTCCCTTCCCTGAATTTTGCGTTGACTATGAATGGCAGAAAGATGTAGTCAACGTTTTTTTCATAAAGGTCCATGACGTGACCGTGCATCAGCTCGACAGGAAGGCATATCTCTGTGGTGATCGTTTCAATCGACCTGGTCACAAGCTGTTTGTCAGATTCCTTCGAGAGTATAACCCTGAATCCGAGCTTTTCAAAGAAGGTTCTCCAGAACGGAAATTGTTGATAGAAAACCATCAGGGCTCGCGGTATCCCGATTGCAGGGCCGCTTCCCTTTCCTTCCTGATAGCCCTCCATAAGCAAATCGGTCCGTTTGCTGAACAGGTTTGGTATATTTTTATTTTCTTTTTTCCGGCTGTCGGTTTCGTACTTCTCGCATCTGCCGCCGTAGAAAAGGGATTTCTGTTCGCCTGCTATTTTGACTTTCCTTATCTCGCAGTTGTTTGCACAGCTCTTACACACAAACCTGCTGACCTCATAATCCACGTTCCTGATGCCGAAACCCTTGAATAAGGTCTTTTGCCCGGCCCGTATCTCCCTCTGGGCAAGGATTGCAGCCCCTATGGCACCTGTTACGTCAAAATGAGGCGGAATGGTAATCTTTTTTCCTGTAACATGTTCAAAGGCAGCGACCACGGCCTTGTTGTTGGTGACACCTCCCTGGAAGAAGATCCTGTTCCCAATCTTCCGGTCGCCAACAACTTTCTCGAGATAGTTATAAACTATCGAATAGGCCAGGCCTCCTACCATATTTTCCTTTTTTGCCCCTTTCTGGACGCAGGTGTTGAGGTCCGATTCCATAAAAACAGTGCACCTGTCACCAAGCTTGACCGGACTGGGGGCTTCAAGGGCCAGAGAACCGAACTCCTCCACGATGTTTATGTTCAGTTTTTCAGCCTGCTCCTCGAGAAACGATCCGGTACCTGCTGCGCATACCTTGTTCATCTCGAAATCAACCACAACTCCGTTCTCTATGCTGATATACTTTGAGTCCTGGCCGCCAATTTCGAAAATGGTATCAACTGTAGGATCATAGTCGATGGCTGCCGTGGCCTGGGCAGTGATTTCATTACGTATGGTGTCGGCCCCGATAAAGTCGCCTGTCAGATATCGGCCTGATCCGGTTGTTCCCGCACCCCTTACTTCAACATCATTGCCTACTTCATCATAGATTTCCGAAATTCCCCGGCGGATAGCTTCAAGCGGTTTTCCGGCTGTCGGCAGGTATCTTCTTGCTACTACCCTGTGATCGGGATCAATGAGCACTACATTGGTACTCAGTGAACCGACATCGACTCCAAGGTAGACCGGGATAAGCTCCGTGCCGTTCTTCCTGAAATGCACTTTCTTGTCGTAGACAGCCTCTGACTCAACCAGGTGAGGAAGACTCCTGAATGCTGCAGGTGCGGCAGACAAATATGCCACGAGGTCCTCTGTCCCCTTGAAGTGATTCATCGACAGATTATTGGAGCAAGCATGCATTACCGCTCCTATGGCTCCCATGGAGGCATGATGTTCAGGGATTATCAACTCGCTGCCACTGAGATTCAGAATCTCCCTGAAAGCCCTTACCATGCCTGCATTGGCTGCCACTCCTCCTGAGAAAAGGACAGGTTTTTTGAATTCCCTGCTCCTGGCGACGTTGCTCCTGAAGTTTCTTGCAAGAGCGAAACACAATCCTGCAACAATATCATGCAGTGGTGTGGCAATCTGCTGATGGTGGATCATGTCGCTCTTGGCAAACACACTGCATCTTCCTGCAATCCTGGGAGGATCGACCGAACGAAGGGCCATTTCCCCGAATTCCTTTTCGATGGCAACCCCTATCCTTCGTGCCTGCTGGTCGAGAAATGATCCGGTCCCGGCAGCACATATACTGTTCATCTCAAAATCCACAAGCCTTGAATGACCGCTTTCAGGATCCTTCTCGAGAAGTATCAGCTTTGAGTCTTCACCTCCGATCTCGATCACTGTTCTGGCTTCAGGGTAAAGACTTCCGGCAGATGTAGCCTGGGCAATGATCTCGTTCACGAAAATCCCTCCGATAAGCGAAGCTGCAAGCTTTCCTCCGGTGCCGGTTACAGCCGTTCCGTAAAGGAGTTCCTGAGGATAATCCCTGATTATGGAAGCCAGCCTGCTTGCCAGTACGTTAAATGGTCGGCCATGCACATAGTCATAATAATCATCAAGGATGTTGAAGTCAGAGTCGAGAATGACCGTATTCAGCGAAACAGAACCAATATCCAACCCAAGATAAAGCTTCCTTCCGTCTGGGTTGGGTCGGGAATATTTTGTTGCCATAGGCAGCTGTTTTATGATCCTGTGGTAATCCTGCAACCGGTGGGTTAAGTTATAAAATTTTCATTTAAGGAATAGAAATATGCTGTTTATTATGCTCATTGCCCGGAACTTCCTCTTATATAGAATTATATTGTTTCAGGAGGGTCCCGGATTTGTTCCAGGAAGTTGAAATTGTCCTTCAATAAAATTGTAACATATGTTACAATTGCTACTTTTGAATGAATTTCTGCTCCTGGTGAATTTTGTGTCTTGCTTATGGCAGACCCGGGCAAAAGGCAGTAACATAAGAAAAAAATGGACTATACCTACTTATTGAACGCCCCTGTATTCAGGGGGATGGATATTGCCGAGATAATGTCGGTCATTTCTTCCACACCCTACAGGATAAGGCGTTACAGATCAGGGACAATGATTTTCCAGAGCGGCGAACCGGTTGTTTCCTTTGTAATGGTCATAAGCGGATCAGTCAAGGGCGAGATGACTGATTATTCCGGGCGGGTACTAAAGATTGAAGAGGTCAGTGAATCGGGATCCGTCGGGGCAGCTTTTCTGTTTTCTTCAAAATCAGTATTTCCGGTGAATGTTATTGCTGTTACCGATGCTGAACTTCTCACTATTGAAAAGAATGATTTTCTGAGGTTCCTGAAATGCGATGACAGAATCCTGCTGAACTTTTTGGGAATGATCTCCAATAGATCTGTATTTCTGAGCGAGAAGATCAAATTTTTGAATTTCAAGACTATAAAAGGCAAACTGGCACAGTATTTCCTTCAGATATCCGGTTCCGGAGATTCTGTAACGACGCTTACGATGACACAGTCGGATCTGGCAGATTATTTTGGCGTCGCCCGTCCGTCAATAGCCAGGGTGGTCTCGGAACTGGAAAGTGAAGGAATGATTGAGACCCGGGGGCGTTCACTGAGAATACTTGACCGGGAAAAGCTTGCCATGCTTACCAGGGAGTAGTCAGCATAATTAAGTCCGTTGCACTTGTCTTTAGAAAAATATGCCTTTAAGCAGGATCAGCCGTTATGGTTTGTTGATTCCGGTAGTGTTATCGTAAAACAGGTCCCTTCACCCTCGCGGCTCTCCACGGTCATGGTTCCGCCGTTGATCTTTACCAGTTCATAGCAAAGCTTCAGGCCAAATCCCGTTCCTTTCTCATTTTCCGTTCCCGGAGTGCTCTCAATTTCAGCGGCCGTGAACAGTTCCCTTTGCTTCTCCTCCGGTATCCCGACACCATTGTCACAGAATTTTACAGAGGTTCCTTCATGTGTTATTGATTTGTCTTTCAGTAGTATGCTTATTCTCCCCCCCCTGGGAGTGTATTTCATGGCATTCGAGAGCAGGTTCCTTACTATAATGTCCATAAGGTCCTTGTCGAAACAGGCCTTCGAGTTGCCTATCTGGGTGAAATTGACCTTGATTCCCTTCTTGTCGGCAGTTTCCTTGAAAATGCTCAGGTTCGTCAGAATTATATCCGCCAGATCGTGTTTTCCCGGGGAGTATTTTATTTTATCCTCCTGACCTCTTCCCCATACAAGCATGTTCTCAAGAAGATTAATCACCTGCTGGGAGTATTGAATACTGGCATCCGCAAATGAATCGTATTTATCCTTGTATTCCTCCTCCTTAAGCAGATTCAGCATGTAAAGAATATTCACCACAGGGCTCCTGAGGTCGTGGGCTATCACTGAAAAGATCTTGTTCCTGAGCTGAATCGTTTCAGAAAGTTTTTTGTTTTGCGATGCTATCCTGATATTCTGTTCCTCTATCTCTTCCTTGCGGGCAATAATCTCCTGAGTCCGGTCATTTACAATCTTCTCAAGGTGCCTGTTAAGATATTCATGCTCCTTCTGGAGCTTCTCCTTTTCCGAATAGGCCTTTACCCATTTGTACAATATCAGTACCGCCTGGATAAAAACGAACAGAACGATTACCTGAGTAAGTATGTACCCGGAGAAGAGGGCTACTTTGCCCAGCGATATCCTGACGTCATTTACTGCCGCCAGCCCCAGCATTATAAAGGTCAGAAAATAAAAGAAATCGATCAGGTTACCCCTTATTACACCTTTTATCGATTCAAAAAGTACGGTTGTGAACAGGATGACCAGAAGCGGATAAATAATAAAGGTCATGTAACTGAATGTACTCACCGGAAATACAATCGTAACAACGGCAGCAAGAGCAAGCAGGATTGTTACGACAATGGTTACGATCCTGAAGCATCTTGAGCGGTACAGGTAAATGGCAAACCAGTACCATCCGGCCAGTATAGTGTAGAGTCCAAGGTATTCCCATCTCACTATCCAATCCCAGCTTAAAGACATTATGTTGTGAATCAGAAAGTTGGACGTAAACAACGGCCTCAGGGCAAGTCCTGTGACAGCAATACTGAAGAAAGCCGTTTGCCTGTCCCTTGTGAAAATGAAGAAGAAGAACAGAAAAAGCAGTGAAAAAGCCAGGAGAAAACTCCCTGATGACCAGTCTATTGCCCAACCGAAGGCAAAACTCTGCTGGATCTCATTGAATGTGCCAATCTTCATCGGCATCCAGAATCCTCCCCTGCGATGGTGAAAGTTGGAAACGTTAATTACTATTTCTATAGTGTCCGAATCAGGACTATACCTGAACAACTGCTTTTCATAGTAAGGCTCCGTCTCATTTTCAGTAACACCGGGTATGCCGTTTCTGCCCATCTTGTTCCCGTCAACATAAATTTCATATGAAGAATCGAACACGGGCATGTCGAATGCCAGGGAGTTCCTGAAGCCTGGCGGAAGAAGCACCCTCAGACGGTAGGTGGCAAAGCCTTTTCCAGTGGGTTTGAGTGTTGAGGTCCGGTAGCTGGTCCAGTAGGAGGGAACCTTCCCGTAAATATCTGGTGTGGGAGGATTGGCATGCTGAAAATCCCTGGGGACCAGTTTTTTGGACCAGTAGAACTCCCATTCGCCGTTGAGCTTGAATGTGAATCTGTTACCAGCCAGCTCCCTGAGGTCGATAATGCCTTTTTCGGCCATGGGTTCAGTTCCATTGGCCGTGATAAAAAGAAGAGAAAACAAAAAAAATGAAAGACAGGGAAAAAATGCTTTTTTCATTTCAGTCCTCTGTTTTCGAGAAGGGCATCTATCCCGGGCTCTTTCCCCCTGAATGCAATGTACATTTCAAGCGGATCCCGTGATCCTCCTCTCGAAAGGATCTCTTTTTCAAACTTAGAGGCAATATCGCGGTTGAATATGTCGCCAGTTTCCTTAAATGCCAGGAATGCATCGGCATCAAGCATCTCGCTCCAGTAGTAACTGTAGTACCCCGCAGCATAACCACTGTTCCAGATATGATTGAAATAGGTCGATCTGTATCTTGGTTTTATTTCCGGTATCAGACCGTACTTGTCGAGTACTTTCTTTTCAAATTCCCGGACGTTGATATCAGCCGTGTCAGCAAGGACATGGTATTCCATATCAAGCAGGGCGGCGGCAAGGAACTCAACAGTCGTAAATCCCATGTTGAACTTCCCGGCTTTGTCAAGCTTTTCTATGATCTCTGCCGGGATTACTTCTCCTGTCTGGTAATGTTTAGCATAAACGTTGAGGACTTCCGGTTCAAGAACCCAGTGCTCCATGATCTGGGAAGGAAGCTCAACGAAATCCCTGGCCACCGAGGTGCCAGAAACGCCGGGATATGTCGAGTTGGAAAGCAGCTGGTGAAGTGCATGTCCGAATTCATGAAAAAGGGTGCTCGCTTCGTCAGGTGTCAGCAGCGACGGTTTGCCGGCTGAAGGCGGAGCACTGTTGGTAACCATTGTCACCACCGGATGGATCATGTTCCCGTTTCTGTCGCGGCTCTGGCCTCTGTAGGCTCCGCACCAGGCTCCTCCCCGCTTTGATGAACGGGGGTAATTGTCGATCATCAAAACTCCGACATGCTCATTATTGCGTGTCACCGCATAGGTTACAACATCGGGATGGTATTTGGGAATGTCGGTTCTCTTTGTGAAATCGAGGTTGTAAAGCCTGTTAGCCACGTAAAACATGCCGTCAATCACATTCTCTGTCATGAAATATGGCCTTGTGAGCTCATCGTCGAGAGCGTATTTCTCCTTTTTGATCTTTTCAGTGTAATACCACCAGTCCCATGGCTCCAGTTTGAACTTCCCGCCTTCCTTATCGATGATCTGCTGCTGGGCCGCTGCTTCGGCCTTTGCAACCGGCAGGGCAGCATTCCAGACCTGCCCGAGAAAATCAAGAACTCTTTCGGGTGTTTTTGCCATGTTCCTCTCGAGCGTGAAATCAGCATAGGTTTTGTAGCCAAGCAGATTAGCCCTCTCGAGTCTCAGTCTTGCAATCCTGGCTATTATCTCGTTGTTGTCGTATTCATTTCCGTTATCACCCTTCATGAAGTAGGCGGTGAAGATCTGTTTCCTCAGTTCACGGTTCTCTGCATATTTGAGGAAAGGTTCCATTATAGGATACTGGATTGTAAATGCCCAAAGGCCTTTCTGGTCCATCCTTTCAGCAGTTGAGGCTGCCTGCTCTGTTATGCCTTCGGGAAGCCCTGCCAGATCCTCTTTCCTGTCAATGAGCAAAGTGTAGTTATTGGTCTCGGCAAGCAGGTTCTGACCGAATTTTACTGTTAAAAGTGACATTTCCCCGTTGATCTTTCTCAGCTTTTCCTTATCAGCGGCAGACAGTTCTGCACCGCTTCTTACAAAACCCTTGTAGGTGTCGTCAAGAACTTTCTTTTCTTCTTCCGTAAGATTGAATTTTTCCATGTTCTCAAACACCGATTTGATCCTGAGGAAAAGTGTGTCGTTGAGGTTGATATCATCCCTGTGCTTTGAAAGAAGGGGAGCCATTTCCAGATTGATCGCCTGAAGCGAGTCGTTTGTGTGGGCTGAGTTAAGGGCTCCGAAAATCCTGCTGACCTTTGTAAGAAGCTCACTGCTGTATTCAAGTTCCTTTATGGTGTTTTCGAAGGTCGGTTCCTCCTTGCTTGTAACAATCTTTCGTATGACGGCATTTTGTTCTTCAAAGGCTTTCAGATATGCAGGCTTGTAATGTTCCGGCTTTATCTGTTCAAAGGGAGGAACACCGAAGGGAGTGTCGAATTCATTGAGAAGCGGATTGTCGCTTTTTTCCTTTTTGTCGCATGAGGTAAAAATGACTGTAGCCATAATGATCAGCAAAGCAAGTTTCTTCATTTCAGGATTAAGATTGGTTAGTATCCGGAATACGCAATGATACAAAGATTAAAATTTCCGGCAATATTCGCCAATTATGCCGTCTTTTTCTTCCTGTGCTTTCTTTTTTGCTCTCTGATCCTGAAAAGAATATCCCCCTTGCTTACGTTGGCTCCCTGGGCAACCACTATCTCTGCAACCTCACCTTCCCAGGGGCTTATAATTTCATCAATATATGAATTCGTCTGGATGTAGCAGATCCTTTCTCCTGCATTTACCAGATCTCCCGGCTTCGATGGTTCTGTCTGTTCACCATAAAGGTTGTAGTAAATCTTTCCCCTGGCAGGAGCTGTAATAGACCTGATTGCAGGATCGTCTTTAACTGAAGCAGCGGCCCGGGCTTCAGGGGAGGGAACCGTTACTGTAACCTTCGCTGCTCCTCCTGATGCCGATTGCTCCCTGGCTTTTGCAAGTTCGGCTTCAAATCTTGTCCTGGCGGCTCCGCTCTTGTAATCACGGTATTGCCTGTCGTGCATGGCAAACTCAAAGAGTTCTTCTTCATCCTGCCCCGTGTCCCATCCGTTCTTTTTCATCTCGGCACGGAAGGCCGGAAGTTCGTCGGGATATGCATCCTGAGGGTTTCCTGTGTAAAACTCCTTGCCCAGAGTTTCAGCCAGGCTCACTATCTCGTTTCCAAGTGGTCCCGGGAGCCTGCCTGCTTTGCCAAGGATCATGTCCCAGGTATTGTTGTCTATCATCCCGTACCTCTCCTTGCCGCTGGTCATCTGAATTATGTTCATCAATGCGACATTCTTGACATACTGGCTGAAGGGTGTTACCAGCGGTGGATAACCAAGCACCGGCCATATGGTTTCAACTTCCTGGAATAGCTTAACAACAAGTTCATCTTCAGTCAGTTCCTGGAGGCCTTGCTTTTTCAGCGATGCATTAATCCCCTGGTGCACCCCCTTGAGGTCGGCCATCATGCTGCCCATCATTCCTCCCGGCAATCCGCTGTTTATAAGCAACGATGATACCTGCTTGTTCCTGGGATCGATGAAATACCCCAGAAAATCATCAATGAACGACTGAGTCAGCGATCTGACCTTCATATAGGCTTCCATGTTGATCTCCGGTACATCAAAGCCTGCATCGTCCATTATGGCCCTGACAGCTATCACATCAGGATGGATCATTCCCCAGCTCAGCGGTTCCATTGCAACATCTATATAATCGGCTCCGGCCCTTGCCACCTCAAGCATGGAAGCTACCGACATCCCTGGACCTGAATGTCCATGATATTCAACTACGATGCCGGGGTATTTCTTTTTAATCTGTCTTACAAGCTCGCCGAGTGTTGCAGGCCTTCCCACACCTGCCATGTCCTTGAGGCATATCTCATCAGTTCCGTATCCGACAATATGCTGTACCACATCCATGTAGTACTCTACCGTATGAACGGGCGAATGGGTAATTGAAAGGGCTGCCTGGGAGATCATACCTGCTTCTTTGGCATATCTTACCGACAATTCCAGGTTCCTGTGATCATTCAGGCCGCAGAATGATCTTGAAATATCAACTCCCTGGGCTTTTTTTACGCTGTACATCAGCCGTCGTACGTCGGCAGGAACCGGGTACATCCTGATTCCGTTAAGAGCACGCTCGAGCATGTGGGTCTGAATGCCTGCTTCATTGAAGGGTTTCGTCCATTCCCTGACTGCCGTATTGGGATTTTCACCGTAAAGAAGCTGAACCTGCTCGAAGGCTCCGCCGTTGGTTTCGATCCGGTCGAAACATCCCATTTCTATGATGTGCGGGGCAACAGCTTTCAGCTGTTCAACACGCGGCTGATACTTGCCCGACGACTGCCACATATCGCGGTAAAGCAAACTGAACCGGATCTTTTTCTTCATATTTTTTCCGAATTTACTGGGGATGCCGCACAACCTGAAAAGGTCCTGCAGCAACCGGTTATTCATGCAAAGTAAGCTCAATTATTGCTGATAGCAACTGATTTTAATCAGATAATTAGTGGCATGAGGCATGAGGCGTGAGGTTCCGGGAAGGTGATGCGAGGTTTGCAGGTCGCAGTTGGCAGGTTGCAGTTGGCAGTTCGCAGTTGGCAGTTTGCAGTCCCTGAGCCCTGAGCCCTGAGCCCTGAGCCCCGAGCCCTGAGCCCTGAGCCCTGAGCCCTGAGCCCTGAGGTTCCGGGAAGGTGATGCGAAGTTTGCAGTTCGCAGTTGGCAGTTTGCAGTCCCTGAGCCCTGAGCCCCGAGCCTTGAGCCCTGAGCCCCGAGCCCTGAGCACTTAAATTAACCAGCAACCAGCTAAAAAAGAAAAAGGAAAGATAGTTGGGAGTTATCTTTCCTTCATTAACCTAAACCTGATCGTAGAATGTGGCCGGACGGCCGAATAAAGAACGTTTACATCATATAGACGCCCGGGAAAGCTTTTTGTTGCAGGTTTTTATGTTAATGTTATGTTAAGCAAATGTTAAAGCGGGTAATTTCAGTTGTATGGTTCAGTATATCAATTACTTTCTGTATAATTTTTTTTCACCTGTATCTGTAAACTATTGAATCAACCGTGTATGATGCGAAAATCCCAAGTCCTCCTTTTATGTTTGAATACACCGGGGATATTTCCCTGAACGGATTATCCCCTCCGGAATATCTGTTAAGCGATTTGTGCCACAGATAGTAGTTCCTGTCGGTATGCAATAAGTAAAAGACAAAAAGTGTTGAATCACTGTCAGGCATTAACCCTGAGGAATATACTGCATTGGCAAGGATCCTTTTGCCGTCTCTGCCTTCATCACTGAAGTAAATGTCATCATTACTGTATGTTTCGAAGATATACGGATAGATCCCGAAATAGGGATTGTAATCAAGTACCTTGGCCGCGAAGCTGTAATAGTTCTCCTCCCCGGGAGGATCGTTAATCCAGACATTCATCTTAATCGGAGAGTAGGTTCCTCCGTCAGGTTGAGGGAAATATTCCCTGATCGTGTCAACAGTGATCCCGAGATCCCTCTGTTTCGGAATGGTACATTCCGCCGTTGCTTTCAGCCCTTTATCTGAGGTGACTTCAAGATAATATTTTTTCCCGTTTTCAATGCGGAAGTCTTTTCTTCTAACCATAAAAACATCCCCCGATTGTTCCAGTTCGGTCTTATTCTGTCCGTCCGATATAGAAACCGATATTGCGCCCGGATGTTCGAAAGAGCTCAGGTCGCCATAAATTCTTACATTCGGACTTACCTGTACAAATGAAGCCGAATCGTGGGGGGTAATGAAAGAAGTTACTACCAGCTTTTGGACGAATTCAGGAAGCTTTACGTTTCCTGCATCCCTTTCGCATGAAAGGGTGAAAAGGATACAGAGCGCCGGAGAGACTATATATCTGGCAAGTGCTTTCATCAGAATTTGAATGACCAGGTGATTGATGGGATAGTTGGAAAAAGAGAGACCTGTTTAAGTTTTCCCTGCCGGTTACCGTAAGTATCCGTTTCGGTTGTGCTGTAGTAGAAAAAAGGATTAAATCTGCAGTAGGCATTGTAAACGGATATTTCCCATATCCTCTCTCCCCACTTTTTCTGCCTGTGAAATTGTATGGCAAGATCAAGGCGGTGATAGGGCTTCATCCTGAAATTGTTAAGTGATCCTGTTTCCTCTGCCGTAAAGTATTGCTTCGGAGGAAAATATCCTCCCGGACTGGGGACATACTGGTCACTGTTAATCAATCCGGTGAAATTATGATATTGTGCAACAAAACCCGACAGCGGCAGAGTCACTGCATTTCCGGTGCCATAAACCCAGGTTCCCGACACGTTAATCCTGTCGTTTATCCTGTATAATCCCACAAGGGAGATATCATGCCTCCTGTCATACCTGGCATAGAATTTTCTACCGTAGTTCAGTGAGTCAAACTGCAGATGGGTCCATGACAGTGTGTAGCCCAGCCAGCCTGTGAATTTACCTTCCTTTTTCCGGAGAAGCAATTCTATTCCGTACGACCATGATCTTCCGGAGGTCACGTTGTCCTCCCAGCTGATGTCCTCCATCTCCGACGGCTCCCCGATCTCAAGGAAGGAAGCTCCTGGCTTGTAGCCTATTACATTTTCCATGGTCTTGTAGTACCCCTCTGCCGACAATGAAATGCCATGCCTGTCCAGTTCCCTTATAATTCCAAGCGCTGCCTGATCCGACCTCTGGGGCCTCACCCTGCCGGTGGCGGGCACCCATAGATCTGTAGGCAGATTGATACCTGTGTTGGTAAGCAAATGTATATACTGATTCATGGAAGCCCAGGAGGCTTTGAAAGCAAGTCCGGGCTTTGCCCTCCATGCAGCGGAAAGTCTTGGTTCAGGATAATTATAGCTTGTCCTGTCGGCCGCGAAATAGCTGTATCTGATTCCTGCGTTGATCTTAAGGGCATCAAACGGCTGCCATGTGTCCTCAGCATAGATCCCGGCTTCCAGGCTGTTTACATAGGTTACATCCCTCACACTGGTCTGGTTCGGGATGTCACGCTCGATGTATGCGTGCGGATTGAACCTGTGGAATATACCAATCACACCGGCCTTGATCCAGTGCCTGGGATCAGGGTGAAAATCCAGATCGTGCTTCAGCGTAATGTCCTTGATTCCCGAATAATATTCAGCCTTATAATCTTCATTTTCATCTGCGAATCTGAATTTGTCATAAATGCGGAATGTATAATTGCTATAGACAGCCGAGGTATTTGAAAAGAGCTTGTTGCTGAAAAGATGGTTCCACCTGAGGGTGGCGGTGGAGTTACCCCACAGGAAGCCTATATTTTCGATGTCACGCGATGACCGGTATTTCATGTAGAATTTGTCCTTTCCGAAATACCCGCTCAGGTAAAGCTTGTTCTTCCTGCTGAAATCATAATTGACCTTGGCATTGAGGTCGTAGAAATAATAACCGGTGTTATCTTCACCTGAAATTGCGAAAACAGGTCGCAGAACAATGTCAGCGTATGTCCTTCGTCCGGAGATCAGCAACGATGATTTGTTCTTCTTTAATGGTCCCTCAACCGTCAGATTCGAGGAAATTAGTCCTATGCCTCCTTCTCCATGCCATTCTTCCCTGTTGCCTTCCTTCATATTCATTTCCAGGACTGATGAAAGCCTTCCCCCATAGCGTGCAGGAAAACCTCCCTTTGTCAGTTCCACGCTTTTCAGAGCACTCCCGTTGAACAGCGAAAAAAATCCGAACAAATGGCTCGCATTGTATACAATGGCATCATCAAGGATGATCAGGTTCTGATCAGGGCCGCCGCCCCTGACATACAAACCGCTTGAACCTTCGGAACCCTTCTGTATTCCGGGCATCAGTTGAAGCACCTTCAGGACATCCTTTTCGCCCATCAGCGAAGGCACTTCCTTTATATGAGCAGTCTGAAGCTTCACGGTGCTCATCCTCGATGACTCGCTTTCCCGTTCAGTACGCTCGGCATTGACCAGAACCTCTCCCAGCATAAGACTGGATTTGAGTTCAATATTCAGTTCCGTATCCTTCCTCAGTCCAATTCTGACGGTTTCGGTAGCAAAGCCTATGTATGAGATAATGAGATCAACCGAATCGGCAGGTGGAAGTGTGAGCGAGTAAAAACCATAAGTATTGGTCACGGTACCGGTCTTTCTGTCGGCCAGATATACATTGACCCCTATAAGAGATTCGCCGCTTACAGCTTCCCTTACAAAACCGCTTACCGTATACTTATCCTGCGTCCTTATCTGGCCTGAGGCTTCAAGGGACGCAAACGCAAAAAAAATTATCAGGAACCGGAATCTCACTAACCCTTATGTTCTGTTAAAATAATCACAATAATACTCATAAATCATTGTTCTGGTCATTGCGGAACAGGTAAAAATACCTAACTTGCAGCACTTTCATGCCTTATGATCCTAAAGCTTAAATACAGCTTCATGATGCAGCGCCTCGGAAGGAGGCTCTATCACTGCCTTATGTTTTACAGCCTGTAGTATCAGTCTTTACCATCCGGGTCTGTCCGGGTGGATTTCTTCCCTCTTCCTAATTTTTACTTTTTAAATGAAAGGATTGATTTTCAGTGTTAAGCGGTATTCGGTCCATGATGGTCCGGGAATAAGGGTGACCTTCTTCATGAAGGGCTGTCCTCTTTCATGCTGGTGGTGCCATAACCCTGAGGGGATATCTCCCGAACAACAGACCGTGATCCAGACAAGGAAAGTAGGGGAGAAGGAATTCAGCCGCAAGGTAATTGTCGGCAGGTATTATTCAATTGATGAACTACTTGAGATACTTGACAGGGAACGCATCTTTCTTGAACAATCAGGCGGAGGTGTTACTTTCTCGGGAGGTGAACCGCTGATGCAGCCCGAATTTTTGCTGGAGGCTCTCAAAGCCTGCCATGAGAAAGGCTACAACACCGCGGTTGATACTTCAGGATATTCATCAGCCGAAAGCTTTCTGGCAATAATGCCTTATACTGATGTTTTCCTGTTAGACCTGAAGCATACTGACGATTTGCGTCATGTTGAACATACAGGGGTTTCAAATATACGGATCCTCGAAAATCTCGGAATGATAACCGGAATGGGTAAAAGTGTAATAGTCAGAATACCTGTAATACCGGGAATAAATGATGACGACCTGACGCTGAGGTCAATGCGCGATCTCTTAGGCAGCCTGAACCGGGAGAATCCCGTAAGCATCAGCCTTCTTCCGTTCCATAAAATAGGAATGACAAAATACGGCAAATTCGGCCTGCAGTACAGAATGAACAACACAATACCTCCAACATCCAAAAGGATGAACGAGTTGAAGCTTTTTTTCGCCGAGACCGGCCTGAAGGTTAAGACAGGGGGATGAAGGCGGATGGTAATTGCCTGAGAGCAACAGCCTCCTTGTGAGGCGGATGGAAACAAAATTAATTTTGAACGAATTTTATTTTAGCAACCATGATACTGACTGAAAGGGTAAAAAAACTGAGACAACAGAGTCTTGATGCGGTTGAAAAGATAAGCGCCGAAAGGGCGCTGCTGATTACTGCATTCTATAAAAGCGATGAAGCAAGGGAGGTTTCAGCCCCGGTGCGCAGGGCAAGGGCATTTGCGTATTTGCTGAGGCACAAGACCATCTGCATAAACGAAGGGGAACTGATTGTCGGTGAACGCGGTCCTGCACCCAAGGCTACCCCGACCTACCCCGAAATAAGCCTTCATTCGCTTGAAGACCTCGAGATACTTGATACACGTAAAAAGGTCTTTTTTAAGGTTGATGAAGAAGTTAAAAGAATATATCGCGATGAAATTATTCCTTACTGGAAGGGCAAAAGCAACCGCGACAGGATCATGAGCCTGATGACGCCCGAATGGCTGAAGGCCTACAAGGCAGGGCTATTCACCGA
Organism: uncultured Rikenellaceae bacterium; assembly: GCA_964429295.1. GTDB lineage: Bacteria > Bacteroidota > Bacteroidia > Bacteroidales > VadinHA17 > LD21. The sequence goes on along the minus strand of CAYSBL010000027.1, from coordinate 30,273 downwards.
GTTCCAGGAACAGCGTGCACCCGGACATACAGTATTGGGTTACAAGATGTTCAGAACAGGCTTCCTCAGTATCAGGGAAGAGATCAGGGAAAGCCTGGCCAGACTCGATTACCTGAACGATATCGAAGCATTCGACAAGGCTGAGGAGCTAAAGGCAATGGACATTGCCTGTGACGCCATTATAATGTATGCAGGAAGGCACGCTGATGAACTCGACCGGCTGGCCGCAGCAGAGACAGGCCCAAAAAGGAAAAAGGAACTCATAGCAATGGCCGCAGTATGCAGAAAGGTTCCTGCACATGCCCCGGAAACCGTTCATGAAATGCTTCAGCACTACTGGTTCATCCACCTTGGTGTTATAACCGAGCTGAATCCATGGGATTCTTTCAACCCGGGAAGGCTCGACCAGCACCTATACCCGGTATGGAGAAAGGAAAAGGAGGCAGGATCTCTTAAAGAAGAAGAGTTGTATGACCTGCTGGGGTGCTTCTGGGTGAAATTCAATAATCATCCTTCACCTCCCAAAATGGGTGTTACCGCCAGTGAAAGCAATACCTACACCGATTTCTGCCTTATAAACCTGGGAGGTGTGAAACCCGACGGATCGGATGCTGTAAATGAAATGAGTTACATCCTGCTCGATTTAATACGGGAAATGAGAATTCTCCAGCCAAGTTCAATGATCCAGATAAGCAAGAAAAATCCCGACAGGTTCATTCACAAGGCTCTTGACATTATAAAAACCGGATTTGGCCAACCCTCATGCTTTAATACGGATGCCATCATCCAGGAGCTTCTCAGGCAGGGGAAAAACATAGTAGACGCACGCAATGGCGGAGCTTCAGGATGTGTTGAGACCGGAGCATTCGGCACCGAAGCTTACTGGCTTACAGGTTATTTCAACCTCACAAAGATACTTGAACTGACTCTTAACAATGGTTTTGACAATAGGACAGGAGTTCAGGTGGGACCTGAAACAGGCATGGTGAAGGATTTTAAAAGCTTCGATGAACTCCTTGAGGCTTTCAGGATCCAGGTAAGATATTTTACTGATATCAAGATAAGAGGCAACAATGTGATCGAAAAAACCTTTGCAAGATGGCTTCCGGTTCCTTTTCTTTCGCTGCTGGTAGAGGATTGCATCGCTAATGGCAGGGACTACAACGGGGGAGGCGCCAGGTACAATACCACTTATATCCAGGGAGTGGGTCTTGGCTCGATAACTGATATCCTTACGTCAATAAGGTACAATGTGTATGACAGGAAAAACTACACCTGGGATGAGTTGCAAAAGGCGTTAAACGCCGATTTTGAAGGTTACGACCAGTTGAGATACGACCTGATCTACAATACTCCTAAATACGGCAACGACGATGATTATGCCGATCAGCAGGCGGTTACCGTGTTTGAGATCTATTATGATGCGGTTAACGGAAGGCCTTCATCAAGGGGCGGAGTTCACAGGATCAATATGCTCCCAACTACCTCGCATGTATATTTCGGAAGTGTTACCGGAGCTACTGCCGACGGAAGGAAGGCATCCACTCCGCTCTCGGAAGGGATTTCACCAAGTCAGGGTGTCGACAGCAACGGGCCGACATTAGTTATAAAGTCTGCATCAAAGATTGACCACCTGCGTACGGGAGGCACTCTGCTGAATCAGAAGTTCTCTCCCTCTTTCTTTGAGGATGAGAACAGTTACAGTTGCCTTACTTCACTTATCAGAGGCTATTTCAGTCTCGACGGTCATCATATACAGTTCAATGTGGTCAATGCCGAAACCCTGCGTGATGCCCAGAAGCATCCCGAGTTGTACAGGGACCTGATTGTGAGGGTGGCAGGTTACAGCGACTACTTCAACGATCTTGGTGAGGATCTGCAGAATGAGATCATCCTAAGGACCGAGCACGAGAACGGATGAGAATGTTTCGTCCCTACGGGACGATAAAAACTAATGAATATCCGGGTTGCAACCAATATTTGGTCCCTACGGGACCGGAAAACAACAAGACGTGATTTCATGGTTCCTACGGGACCGGAAAATAACCGGACGTGATTTCATGGTCCCTGCGGGACCGGAAACCAGAAATCCTATTTCTTCTTATCCTTTACCTCATTGAACATTGCTGTGGCAGTGGCAACAATACCTCCTACATCGGCAAGATTTGAAGGAAGTATTATTGTATTGTTCTGCTTCGCAAGGTTAGCAAAGCCTGTCAGGTATTGTTCTGCTACCCGAAGGTTTACAGCATTCAGACCGTTTTCTTCCGAAATTGCCATTGCAATAGCTCTCAATCCGTTAGCTGTTGCAGTTGCAACCTGCTCAATCTCTGAAGCTCGTCCTGCTGCTTCATTGATCCTCTTCTGCTTTTCACCCTCCGAACGGAGTATATATTCCTGCTTGTCCCCGTCTGCAACATTTATCTTGGCCTGCCTGGTGCCTTCAGATTCTGCAATGACAGCTCTCTTTTCCCTTTCTGCCCTCATCTGCTTCTCCATGGCATCCTTGATGCTCTGGGGAGGAATAATATTCTTTACTTCATAGCGGGTGACCTTTACACCCCATGGTTCGCTTGCCTTGTCGACTGCTTCAACTATTGTTGCATTTATAGATTCACGTTCCTCAAATGTACGGTCGAGTTCAAGTTTACCAATAACGCTCCTCATTGTTGTCTGTGCTATCTGAATTGAAGCAAAGCGGTAGTTGTCGATACCGTATGAGGCCTTCTGAGGATCGAGGACCTGAAGGTAAAGTATCCCGTCGACCTCAACCGCAATGTTGTCGCGGGTTATGCATATCTGTGAGGCTACATCGATTGCCTGTTCCTTCAGGGTGTGCCTGTACCTTATCTTGTCGATGAAAGGTATAAGTATCTGAAAACCTGCGCTAAAGGTTGCCCTGTACTTACCGAGCCTTTCAACTATTATTGCGGTTCTCTGCGGAACAACCTTCACCATCGACGAAATGAGGATGAAGGTCAGTATGATAATCCCGATAAGAATGATTGTGGTGCTGGGATTTGCTGCTGCCAGTGTAATTAATGGTGCCATTTTTCTATTTTTTGGGTTTGACAAACAATTTAAAATCCTCCTTCGACTTGATTATGACTCTCTGACCGTTTACAATGGATTCAGTCGATTCAGCTTTCCATGAAGTGCCCTTGAATTCAACCTTCCCCGTATGTCCGGGTTCGAAATCCGTAATTGCTACGGCTTCTTTCCCGGTGAATTCATCCTCCACTTCCTTCGATAACTCATCCTTGCTGTAAAAGAAACGCTTCTGTATCATCTTCCTCAGAAGTACAAGGGAAAGGACGGAAGTGACTGCAAAGACTATGGCCTGAAGGTTTATGCCCGGATTGGCTATCAGGCAGAGAAGTGCGGTGATCCACGCCCCTACTCCGAAAAAGAAGATGACAAATCCTGGCAGGACAAGTTCCAGAAGAAACAATACAAGTCCAATGATAAACCAGACTAGTTCCGGTTTTGAAAAGAAAGATGTCATAGTATTTGGTGTTTTACAATGTGAGTGGTGTTGTTTTTCGCATCAAGTAAAGATATGATAAAAATAGAATATCACGGCAGGTTGTCGTCAGATAAGAAACAGGCGGGATATTTTTTATCTTATATCTCAGCCGGGGTTCCGGATGTCAGTTTTTTTTCTTAAATTATTACAGAATTTAAAACCCGAGGCCACATGGAAAAATTCTTTGATTATTTCGATGAAAGATACAGACAATCAGTGCTTAGCAGCCCTGCGTCTGAAGATGGTCCCGTGATCACTATCTCCCGTCTGACGGGATGCGATGCCCGCGAAACAGCAGCCGCTGTTGTCGGGAGGCTTAATTCCCTGCAAAAAACAGCAAAATGGAAATGGGTCGACAAGGATATTATTTATTCGATAGCGAAGGAGCTCAATATCGATACTCAGCGTGTTGAGAGCTACTACAAGGGTATCAAGCTTTCAAACCTGTCCGAAATGATAATGGCTTTTTCCGGCGGATTTGTAAGCGACCTCAGGGTCAAAAAGGCGATAAAGGATGTGGTACTGTCAATCTGCAAGGAAGGCAATGTAGTCCTGGTTGGAAGGGGAGGGGTTTCAATAGCTCATGGGATAAGGGACTCCCTTCACGTAAGACTTGTGGCGCCGTTTGAATGGAGAGTGGAAAATGTGATGAGAAAAAAGGAAATGGCAAAGGAAACTGCTCAGAAATTCGTCACCGACACAGATGAGAAAAGGGATGACCTTAACCGGACCTTTATGGATAAAAAAGTCAGGAATCTTGAAAGCCTGTTTGATGTGACCCTTAACAGGCAATCATTCTCCATAGACGAGATGTCTGATTTTATCGTTTTGATGTACCAGCGCAAGATGGCAGCTCAAAAAGCTGAAAGGGACAAGATCAAATCTGTGCTTTAGAATTCGCTTACCTCGCCTACTTTCTTAATATGTACACTCAGCCTCTTGTCAAGGCTGTTCCTGTATGCTTCCCAGTCGGTTATCGGCCTCCTGGCTACGCCGGTATCAATGGCTGCCCTTGCTACGCATGTTGCTACGCACGAGATCAGTCTCGGATCAAGGGGTTTTGGTATTATGTATTCTTTCCCGAATGAAAGTGCTTCAATGTTATAGGCCCTGAGAACTACATCGGGAACTGGTTCCTTGGCCAGCTCAGCAAGCGCCTTTGATGCAGCCAGCTTCATCTCTTCATTTATGGTGGTGGCCCTTACGTCAAGCGCTCCCCTGAATATATATGGAAATCCGAGCACATTGTTAATCTGGTTGGGATAGTCCGACCTTCCTGTTGCAAAGATAAGGTCATCCCTGACCGACATGGCGTCTTCATAGGTTATTTCCGGATTGGGATTTGCCATTGCAAAAACAACCGGATGGTCGGCCATCGAGGCCAGCATCTCCTTCGAAAGCATGTTTGCAGTGGAAAGGCCGAGAAACAGATCGGCACCCTTTACTGCTTCCGTAAGAGTGTCTATATCCCTGTCGGTTATGAATTCCTGCTTGTATTTATTGAGATCCGTCCTTTTCCTGTTGATCACTCCCTTGCTGTCGGCCATAACAATATTCTCCTTCCTGACCCCGAGCCTGGTATAGAGTCTTGTACAGGAAATTGCCGCAGCGCCGGCACCACAGACTACCAGCTTCAGATCTTCGATCTTCTTTCCGGAGATCTCAAGGGCATTGAGAAGCCCGGCCCCCGAAATTATGGCAGTACCATGCTGATCATCGTGAAAGACCGGAATATCGAGCATCGCCTTAAGCTTATCCTCCACCTCAAAACACTCCGGAGCCTTTATGTCTTCGAGGTTAATCCCGCCGAAGGTAGGCGCTATTTTCGCACATATCTCTACCAGTTTTTCGGGATTTTTTTCATCTATCTCAATGTCGAATACGTCAACATCCGCAAACACCTTGAAGAGAAGCCCTTTCCCCTCCATAACCGGTTTTCCGGCCAGGGCACCGATATCTCCCAGACCAAGCACCGCTGTTCCGTTGGAGATTACCGCCACCAGATTCCCCTTGGCGGTGAAGTTGTAGGCATCATCCGGAGTCTTTTCGATCTCAAGGCATGGATAAGCAACTCCGGGTGTATATGCCAGACTAAGATCATACTGTGTGCAATAAGGTTTAGTTGGGATTACCTCCACCTTTCCGTGACGCCCCCTGCTGTGATACAGAAGTGCATCTTCCCTGGTGATTTTTGGCATGGACTGTGAGTTTTATACCACGAAATTACATTTTTTAAACTCATCTTTTTTGCATTACCGACAAAATTCAATACTTTCAGCATTCTATTTTTTTATTCGTTTAAAGACACTCATGAAACACAATTGCGCTATCGGCGTCGATATCGGAGACAGCCATATCAGCTGTGCTGCTGCCGACCCCGTATCGCTGAAAATCATTCATAAGAAACAAACTAAAACCTGAACCTCAATCCGATACACCATGTCAACCGATAAAATCAATATCTCAAGGATCAGCCCTGTCCTTATGGCTTTCTTCGTCATGAGCTTTGTCGACCTTGTGGGCATAGGCGTCGACCGCGTAAGCAACGACATGAGCCTCAGTGCCACAGTGGCCCAGCTTATTCCCTCTGCCGCATTCCTCTGGTTCTTCATCCTTTCCGTTCCTGTCGGAGTGATGCAGTCGAGGCTCGGCAAGAAGAACATGCTCAATATCGGGATGGGAGTGACGGCCCTGGGACTCCTCGTCCCTTTCATCTTTTATACCTTCCCGATGGTTCTGACAGGTTTCGCGCTTCTGGGAATAGGTAATACCATCGTACAGGTTTCCGCAAATCCCCTTCTGGTCGATGTGGTACCCGGAAACAGGGCTTCGAGCTTCCTCAGCTTTTCACAATTCGTAAAGGCAGTCGGATCGATGATAGGTGCACCGCTTGCTGCTTTTTTCGCAGCTCAATTCGGCGACTGGAAAATTCTTTTTCTTGTGTTCGGAATAGTATCCATTCTTGCAGTGCTCTGGCTGGGTTCGGCCAGGATTGAAGAAACTGAAGCGGGCGACAGCAAAGCCACTTTTGCGTCTTCATTCAAACTTCTGGGGAACGGCTTTGTACTGCTGATGGTACTGTCAATCTTCCTCGTGGTAGGGGTCGATGTGGGATTCAACTCAAACTCCGGACAGTTCCTTATCAAGCGGTTCGGGATCGACCAGACTGCAGCCGAATCGGGGCGCAGCATCTATTTCCTCGGTCGTATGCTCGGAACCTTTGCAGGTGCAATCCTTCTGACAAAGATCTCATCCGGCAAATTCTATATGTGGACCTCGGTACTTGGTATCATCTGCCTTTCCGCCATCGTTCTGGTAAAATCGGCGGCTATGGCCTGGGTGCTTGTATTCCTTATCGGTCTGGCTGTTGCAAATATCTGGCCCCTGGTCTTTTCCATTTTAATCGGAAAATATCCCGACAAGAGCAATGAGATATCCGGACTTGTGATGATGGCAATCTCGGGAGGTGCCGTTATCCCGCTGCTTGTAGGATGGGTAAGCGATATCAGCAACATAGCTCTCGGAATGACCATTCTTATTGCTTGCATGGTGTACCTTTGGGCTGTCTCGGTATATTGCCTTAAAAAACAATGAACTTATAAATATTACGAAATAGAAGACGAACTATGAAAAAAGAGAATCTTGGCAGGCGTGATTTCCTCAGGAAAACCACAGCCGCCGCATTTGCTTTCACAATTGTTCCGCGACACGTACTTGGGGGACAGGGATATACTGCACCAAGTAACCAGCTTACAAAGGGGATTATCGGTGTCGGCGGTATGGGCAGGGGACATTTCGAATATGAAGGGACTCGCCTCCTCGCCGTCTGCGATGTGGATAAGACCCATCTCGATCAGGCTATAGCCCTGGCAGGAGGAAAAGTATCGGGTTACAAGGATTTTCGGGAGATCCTTGCCCGGCCCGACATCGATGTTGTACACATAGCAACACCGCCTCACTGGCACGGCATCATGTCAAAGATGGCAGCAGAGGCTGGCAAGGATATCTGGTGTGAAAAACCCATGACAAGGACCATCGGTGAAGGGATAAAGGTCGTTGAGGCTGTTCAGAAGACAGGCAGGATGTTTCGCCTTAACACCTGGTTCAGGTTCAAGGATCAGTTCTATGGCCTTGGTACAACAGTAAAGCCTCTTAAGAAGCTGGTTGACAGCGGTGTCCTTGGATGGCCGCTGAAGGTCACGGTAAGCGGTATTACCGGCTACGACTGGAAATTCTACTGGAGCGGACTTCATAACCTGAAGCCGGAACCTGTTCCGCCTGAACTTGACTATGATTTCTGGCTCGGCCCGGCTCCGTACAAACCCTATAATGCAGAAAGGGTACATTCGAAGTTCCGCGGCTACTGGGATTACGACGGGGGAGGCCTTGGCGACATGGGGCAGCATTACCTCGACCCGGTGCAGTACCTGCTCGGAAAGGATGACACGGGCCCGGTTTCGGTAGAGATAGATGCTCCGCAGCAGCACTACGACGCAGTAGGATCATGGAGAAGGATAACCTATACCTATGCCGACGGTTGCAAGATCATACTCGACGGTGAGAACCGCGACAAGGATGCTGCCTATATCGAGGGTCCCCACGGAAAGGTTTACAAGGGATTCAGGTCGGATATAAAGGATATGAAAAAACTTATCGACTCCCTTCCTGATCCTGAACCTCAGATAACAACTTTCTCCGAATCGGTGATCACCAGGAAAAAGTTTGCCCTAAATGAGTCGAACGGCCACAGATCATGTACAGTGGTCAATCTCGGAATCATTGCTCTGCGGCTCGGCCGTAACCTGAAATTCGACCCCGTTGCCCAGCAGTTTGTTGATGATGACGGCGCCAACAGGCTTATCAACCAGCCTATGAGAGGTGAATGGAAAATATGAACAGGTCGTGATATTTAACCAGTTTTATGAATTTAATTTTTCGGAGTAAACAGATTCCCTGTCTGCCGACAGGCTGGCATCTGATCATAAATAATAAAGAAATGAAAATAAAAACTATCATACTTGCCTGCTTAACCCTTCTGGTTGTATCGGGAACCACCTATTCCCAGGACAGAAGGACTTTGCAAACCAGGGTTGCGGATCTTCTTGCCCGCTTCCCGGCTAACGACCTTGCATACACCGATCAGCTCATGGGCGAAATGTTTGCCCTGGGAGATGAAGGTTTAAAGATGATCTGCGACCAGATAATACCTGCAGGAACCGGCGATGATACCCGGGCACGGTTTGCGGTTGAAAGCCTTTCAAGATTTCTTTCACAGAAAGGGAAGGAAACTGAAAGAACGTCGTGGGAAAAGCTGTGCATTGCCTATGCAACCTCGCAAAAGGAGAACGGTGTCAAAGATTTCTTTATGAAACAGCTCCAGACTGTGGGAGGCGATGCCACGGTGGATGCCCTTAAAAGTTATCTTGGCGACAAGGAGATGTGCTACCCCGCACTCGCAGCCATTCAGGCTGCCGGCGGAACAAAGGCCGAGGTGATTCTTGCCGAGGCACTCCGGAACAGGCAGCTTCCATGCGCAGCAGCCGTGATGAACACACTGGCTTCAATGAAATCAAAACTTGCTGTGATCGAATATATTACGTGGGCCTCCGATATAAACGTGAATACCCGCTCATCGGCCCTGAATGCCCTGGCCTGCAGCGCCAGCCCGGCGGCGCTTCCCGTGCTCATGAAGGAAGCAAAAGCGGTTCTTTACAGGTGGGAAGTAAGCGGTGCAACAGCATCACTTCTTAACTATGCCAATAATGTCGGAAATACCGGCGACCTGAAGACTATGGACAAGATCTGCAAGCTGGTGATGGCTAAAAGCAAGGAAAAACTTAACGTGCAGTATAAATCGCAGGCTCTGAAGACCTATGCCCGCTTCCATGGATTCGATGCATTCAATGTTCTGAAAAAGGCCTCGGAATATCCCGAGAAATCTTACAGAAATGCCGCCTTTGAAGCATCGCTTGCGATTCCGGGAAAAGAGATAATCAACGCCTGGATAGCCTATTACCCTAAGGCAAAAGCCGATGCACGTCCTGAAATAATCTCAATGCTCGGCCGCACCGGAGACGACTCGGTAGTACCGGTGATCTCAATTGCTCTCCGTGATGCTGATTACAGGGTACGAGCAGAAGCAGCCGCAGCTATTGCATCCCTGAAGGGATCGGCTGCTGTCCCGGAATTGATTGAATATATGCTTAATGCAACCGGACAAACAGATCAGGAAGCTGTTAAGTCAGCCCTTATGTCGGTGTCGGGAAACAAGGAGATAGCTCTCCTGAAACCGGTACTGAAGGATGGTTCCTCGATTGCCCGGAAAACCGCTATCGAACTTCTGGCATGGAACAAGGGAAATGAATACTTCAGGGAGGTTCTTCCATTTGCTTCTTCACCCGACGAACCGGTTCGCACCGCTGCCGTAAAGGCTCTGGCAAGCCTGGCGGGCCCTGCTGATCAGAATGATCTTATTAACCTCCTTGCCTCCGTGCAGGATAAGGCATACATCGCTGATCTCCAGTCAGCTCTTGCATCGGCAGCAAACAAGTCAGATGAACCGGCCGAGCGTTCAGATGCCATTCTCAAAGCCCTGCAAAGCAATAAAGCAAAGGAAAGACTTATCCCGGTTCTGGCAAACACGGGAGGAAAGGATGCTCTCGACCTGGTCCTGAAAGAGTTTGAGATGGGAAACGCCGATATGAGGGATGTCTGCTTCAAAACCCTTACGTCCTGGAACGATTATACTGCTTCATCTGCCCTTTACGAGATAGTAGCTTCGAAGAACAAGACTTTCGAAGACCCTGCTTTCAGGGGCTACATCAGGCAGGTCAGAACGGCTCCGGTAACAGATGAGCAGAAGCTTCTGCTTTATCGCAAGATACTTCCGTTTGCCCTGAGCGCTGACCGTAAAAATGAAATACTGACACAACTGGGCAGACTGAAAACCTACCAGGCATTATTCCTGACAGGGACCTTTCTCGATGATCCGGAAACTTCTTCTGCAGCTGCTTCAGCTGCCATGTATATTGCCCTCCCGTCAGCCGAGTCAGGAAACGGTTTGTATGGAAATCTGGCCAGGGAGATACTGACAAAGGCTGCTCAGAAACTGACCGGCCCGGAAAGCGAATACAACAAGGAGATGGTTATCAAATACCTGGCATCCATGCCTTCCGATGAGGGATTTGTATCGATGTTCAACGGAAAGGATCTGACAGGTTGGCAGGGTCTCGTTGAGAATCCGGTTGCCAGGGCAAAAATGAGAAGGGTCGACCTTGAGAGGAGACAGGAAGAAGCCAATGTGATGGTACCCGCCAACTGGAGCGTTAAGGATGGATGCATCTGGTTCAACGGAAAGGGAAGCAACCTGTGTTCTGTAAAGGAATACGGTGATTTCGAGTTGCTTGTCGACTGGAAGATAACAAAGGACGGCGACAGCGGGATCTATCTCAGGGGAACGCCGCAGGTTCAGATATGGGATACCTCAAGGACCGATGTCGGAGCCCAGGTAGGTTCAGGCGGCCTTTATAATAATCAGGTTAATCCTTCAAAACCGCTGAAGGTGGCCGATAATCCTGTAGGTGAATGGAATACCTTCAGAATAATTATGGTGGGAGAAAAGGTCTCAGTGTGGCTTAACGGTGAGCTGGTTGTCAATAACGTGACAATGGAAAACTACTGGGACAGGAAGATCCCGATTTTCCCTAAAGGAGCGATCGAACTTCAGGCTCACGGCACCGACCTGGCTTTCAGGGATATTTATGTCAGGGAAATCAGTGATAAGGAATATAATCTGACAGCAGAAGAAAAAACAGAGGGCTTCGTGTCTCTGTTCAACGGAAGGAACCTCGACAACTGGGTTGGAAACAAGGAATCGTATGTCGTGGAGGATGGGATGATAGTTATAAAACCAGAAAACGGCAGCGGAGGGAATCTCTATACCGCCGGGGAATTTTCCGATTTTGTATTCAGGTTTGAATTCCTTCTCACCCCCGCAGCAAATAACGGTCTCGGCATCAGAACACCTCTTGAAGGCGATGCAGCCTATGTGGGCATGGAACTGCAGATACTTGACAATGATGCAGATGTCTATGCAAAACTGCAGCCCTACCAGTACCACGGTTCTGTTTATGGAGTGATACCTGCCAGGCGGGGCTTCCTGAATCCCGTTGGTCAGTGGAACTACCAGGAAGTCCACATTATGGGAACAAAAATTAAGATAACCCTCAACGGAACGGTAATCGTCGACGGCGATATTGCAGATGCCCGCGATAACGGAGCAATGGATCATAATGATCATCCGGGACTGAAGAACACTACCGGTCATATCGGGTTCCTAGGACATGGTTCCGTGGTCAAATTCAGAAATATCAGAATAAAGGACCTTACATTATAAATAATACTTTCTCATGAAGATCAGAATATTCATTGTTGCTGCTCTGGCAGCGGTTGTTACTTCCTGTTCACAACCCGGTCCTCCCGAACCCTTCGGACCGCTCCCGTCCGAACGGCAGCTTGCATGGCATGAACTTGAGTATTACATGTTCGTTCATTTTACAGTCAATACCTTTACAGACAAGGAATGGGGCTACGGCGACGAAAAGGAACCGGTATTCAATCCTTCGGCCCTCGATTGCCGCCAGTGGGCGAAAACTGCCAGCGAAGCAGGGATGAAAGGCATCATCATTACAGCCAAACACCACGACGGTTTCTGCCTCTGGCCTTCTGCCTATACTGAACATTCTGTAAAGAACTCTCCATGGAAGGAAGGGAAGGGCGATGTACTGAAAGACCTCAGGGCGGCCTGTGATGAATTCGGCCTTAAGATGGGGGTTTATCTCTCACCCTGGGACAGGAACTCGGCAGTGTACGGAACCCCTGAATACCTTGTTTATTACAGGGATCAGTTAAGGGAACTGCTCACAAACTACGGTGAGATATTTGAAGTGTGGTTCGACGGAGCAAACGGCGGCGATGGTTATTATGGCGGAGCAAGGGAAACCCGCCGGATCGACAACAAAACATACTATGACTGGCCAAACACTCATAAGATAGTAAGGGAGCTTCAGCCCGGAGCAGTTATGTTCAGCGATGCCGGACCAGATGTCAGGTGGGTTGGCAATGAACGGGGGATGGGCAGCCTCACAAACTGGTGCCTCCTGAAAAAGGATGAGATGTATCCCGGCGGCGATTTCGCAAGGATCCTCGGTGAAGGACATGAAGACGGAGACTACTGGGTTCCCGCCGAGGTCGATGTGTCGATCCGCCGCGGCTGGTTTTATCATGAATCTCAGGATTCTATGGTAAGAAGCCCGGAGAATCTTCTTGAGCTTTATTATTCCTCAGTTGGCCGAAACAGCAATCTTCTGCTTAATGTTCCACCCGACAGGAGAGGCCTTCTTCATGAAAATGATGTAAAGTCGCTTATGGGCTTCAGGGAACTGCGTGAAAAAGAATTTGCCAATGAGCTGGCTAAAGGAAAAAAGACCTCTTCAGATGTATCGAGGGGTAAGGGATATAAGGCCATAAACGTTAACGACGGAAATCCGGACACCTACTGGGCTACACCCGATGACGTAACGACAGGCAGTATTACTATTGACCTCGGAACCGAAACGGAAGTGAACAGGATACTGATCCAGGAGTATATCAGGCTCGGACAACGTGTTCAGGAGTTCAGAGTGGAAGCCTTTGCTGACGGATCGTGGCAGACACTGATCGACGGAACTACGATCGGCCATAAGGTAATCCGGAAATTTCCCGTTGTGAGTACATCGAAGATCAGAGTGACAATATCAAAATCAAAGGCAACTCCTTTGATCTCGAATATTGAACTCTACAGGGCTCCCGGGGAATAAGGAAAACTAATCAGAGAGATAGCGTTTGCTTCCGGGGATCAGCTCTTACGGACTGACTTTACTATTTTGAGAGTTTCTGCGACCTTTGCAGCCATCCCATCCCAGTCTTTTTTCTGGATTAACTCTTTGGTGATCAGGTTTGAGCCGATACCTACACATGCGGCTCCCGCGTCAAACCACTCCTTAAGGTTTTCAACAGTCGGCTCCACACCTCCCGTCGGCATGAGGTTCGACCACGGACAAGGCCCCTTTACTGCTTTTATAAAGTCGGGACCGCCTACCGACATGCCGGGAAATATTTTTATGATTTCCGCTCCAAGCTCTTCTGCATAGTTCACCTCCGACATCGATCCGCAACCGGGAATCCACAGGATTTTCCTCCTGTTGCAAACCTTCGGCATCTCAGGGTTCAGAAGGGGTGATACAATGAAATTGGCCCCCATCTGAATATACAGCGATGCAGTACCTGGATCAACAACCGAACCAACTCCCAGCATCATCCCGGGTAATTCCTTAATTGCCCATTTATTGAGATCGCTGAAAAGCTCGTGAGCAAAATCGCCCCGGTTGGTAAACTCAAAGATGCTGATCCCTCCCCTGTAGCAGGCGCTGATCACATTCCTGCATACTTCGGGATCACTGTGGTAGAAAATCGGAATGATGCCGGTTTCGTGCATCCTCATTATAACTTCAATCCTGCTGAATTTTGCCATGGTTTTACGGATATAGATACAAATGTATCAAAAAAAGCATTCCTGCAAGTACCAGCCGGTTCTGCCGGTTATGCCGGTTATGCCGGTTATGCAGGTACAGGTCTTTTCTCTGCGTTTATCTGCGGTTTTTCTCTGCGTAAATCTGCGGGAAATTTCTTCTTCTTCGGTTTTCTCTCCTTCTCCTTATCTTCATTTTCTCCCTTTCTCCCTTTCTCCCTTTCTCCCTTTCCTTTTCTATTTATTATTCCCTATATTAGCTGATCATTTTTCGAAAATGGCCCTGAACTATATCTGGATCGCATTTTTCCTAATAGGTTTCATCGTTGCCCTCGGTCAGCTGATCTTTTCCGGTAATACTGCGATCTTCAACGACATGATCAATTCCACCTTTGCAAATGCAAAGACGGGTTTCGAAATTTCCCTTGGTCTGACAGGTGCACTCACCCTGTGGATGGGACTGATGAAGGTGGGCGAGAGAGGAGGGGTTGTGAGGATGCTGGGAAAGTTGTTCGGCCCTTTTTTTGAGAAACTTTTTCCTGAACTTCCCAAGGGACATCCGGCATACGGTTCGATGATACTGAACTTTTCAGCCAACATGCTGGGGCTCGATAATGCTGCCACTCCCATGGGCTTAAAGGCTATGAAGGAGATACAGGATTCCAATCCCAGAAAGGATACAGCCTCAAATGCACAGATCATGTTCCTGGTCCTTAATGCATCCGGCCTGACTATTATCCCGGTAAGCATTATGGTCTACAGGACGCAGCTGGGGGCTGCCAATCCTGCAGATATCTTTATCCCCATTCTCATCTCAACCTATGTGGCTACTCTTGTCGCCATGATAAGCGTAGCTGTCGTCCAGAAGATAAATCTGCTGGATAAGGTCATTATTGCATATGTGGGAGGACTGACGGCAATCATTGCGGGAATAATATACTACTTCAGTTCTCTTCCAAGGGAGCAGATAGCCAATGTATCTACCTTTGCGGCTAACTTCATTCTATTCACCATAATAATAGTGTTCATTATTCTTGCAATGGTAAAAAAGGTGAACGTGTACGATGCTTTTATCGAAGGGGCAAAGGAGGGATTCGGAGTGGCTATTAAAATAATACCCTTCCTGGTTGCTATCCTGGTGGCAATTGGGATATTCAGGGCTTCAGGAGCCATGGATTTTCTTATCAGGGGCTTTGAGCAATTTTTTGCCTGGCTGGGTTTCGATACCAGGTTTACAGGCGCCCTTCCTGTTGCTTTTATGAAACCGCTGAGCGGAAGCGGAGCAAGAGGCCTGATGATAGATGCAATGACTACATACGGAGCAGATTCCTTCCTGGGCCGGCTTGCCTGCACCCTCCAGGGAGCAACAGATACAACATTTTATATAATCGCGGTGTATTTCGGATCAGTAGGTGTGAAGAATACCCGGCATGCTGTAGGCTGCAGCCTGCTTGCCGATCTTGCCGGGGCCATCACTGCTGTACTTATTGCTTATCTGTTCTTCGGGTAGCTGACTGGCAACCCTTACCGGAATAAAGCGCAGGTTGAGAGTAGAAAAGCTGATAACTAACTCTAAATTATATGTTTATGCAAAAATATTTTACGTTTCCGTTGATTCTGGTTTTTGCCGTTTCCTGCAATCAGCCGCCCCGGACTGTTACCGGACCAGTCGATGATCAGATACAGGTCATTGATTCAAATGAAGTTACCAACGATTTTTACGACAATACTGAAACATACAGCTTCACGATCCCTGAAGTATCTGTAGGCGGTGAGATCGCCAATCCGGGTATTGTTGATTTCTCTTCTCTCTCCAGGCATTCTGTTATTGTCAAGGAAACACTGCTTGATCCGGAAGGGGGAGACAGGTTTGCAGGAGCTTACAGATATGACGGCTATTCCCTGTTTGATATACTTAAGAATATTGTTGTTAAGAAAGCAAATGAAGGGGAATTCAACTCTGTAATCGACCTTTTCGTTGAGGTTGAGAATGCGGCGGGTCAAAAAGCTGTCTTCAGCTGGGGGGAGATCTATTATCCGAACAACCTTCACAGAATACTGATTGCCGACAGGGTTTCAAGGATAGTCCCGTCAAAGACCAAAGATCTCTGGCCGCTACCTGCCGAAAGCAGGATAGTTGCGGGAAATGACCTTATCACTGAAAGAAATATTTCATCACCGGTCAGAATAACAGTCCGGTCATTTCCCAAATCATTTGAGGTAACGAAGGGCATGTCGCCCATGTATTCAAGAAATATTTCACTTCTCATTGACGGATCGCCTACCGGAACCATTTCCTCCTTTCCTGCCGGAGCCGGCATCGTAACCTTCAATACCATTTTCTATGGAAGGGGAAAAGGCATTCACAGTACCGAACCTTTCAGCGGTGTTAAGCTGAAGGATGTTCTTTCGCCTTTCGTCGAGATGAATCGTGAAAACCTTCGTTCAGGCATCGTGTGTATCGCCGCGGAGGATGGTTACCGGAGCACGGCATCGTTTTCGGAGATATTCAACAGGAATGACCAGCAGGAACTTCTTCTGGTCAAAACACAACCGGATGAGGACGGAGGGCTTTTCAGGATATTCCCGGCCTGCGATTTCTTCTCCGACAGGGCAATCAAGTCAGTTAAGGAAATACATCTCGGATACTAAGCTGCATTGACATGAATCCTGCCCTGATCCCGCTGCTGGTACTGATTTCAATTATACTTATCATCGCACTGACCACAAGGTTCAGGCTGCATGCCTTCACTGCCCTGTTTATTGTGTCGCTTCTTCTTGCAGCAGTTACTCTCCCTGCCGGTTCAATTGTCAGTACCCTGAAAGAAGGATTCGGCAGCACAATGGCCTCAATCGGCTTTCTCATAATCTTCGGGGCTATGATCGGGGTTATTCTCGACCGTACCGGAGCTACTCTCAGCATAGCAGGCTACATGCTTTCAAAGACAGGGGAGAGGAGAAGCCCGGTTGCCCTGGGCCTCACGGGATTTATTACCGGACTGCCAATATTCTGCGATTCGGGATTCATTGTGCTGAGCGGACTTGCCAGATCGCTCAGCCGGAAATCATCTCTTTCCATGCCTTTTATGGCGACCGTCCTGGCAACTTCACTTTATTCGGTGCATTGCCTTATTCCTCCTCATCCGGGGGCACTGGCTGCAGCCGGGATGCTGAATGCAAATATCGGCTGGCTGATAACTGCAGGCATCCTCTTCGCCATTCCCGGAGCTGTTTCAGCATACCTGTGGAGTGCATGGGCTTCGCGGAAATTCAATGCTGCCACACCTTCTTCAGGGAAGGATGAAGAAGTTGTGCACCGTGAAAGCCTTCCTCCGGTCTTTCTTTCTCTTCTGCCCATAGCCGTTCCTCTTATGCTGATAACGGCCAGATCGGCGGCGGTACTTCTTGATACCGGAGGGAAATCATTGATTTCAAAAGTTCTTGAGCTTCCCGGTGAGCCGGTAATAGCTCTTTTTATCGGAGTCCTGTTCGCACTGCTTCTGCTGAAGCGCAGATCAGTAGCTGATATGAATTCAGTTTTTGCCGATGCCATTCTTAAAGCCGGACCAATCCTCATCATTACTGCTGCGGGAGGTATGTTCGGGATGGTAATACGATCGACAGGGGCAGGTGAGATCCTTGGCGAAAGGCTTGCCGGCAGCGGAATAGGATTGCTGATCCCCTTCCTGGTAGCGGTTATAATGAAAACAGCACAGGGCTCCTCCACGGTGGCCATAATAACCTCGGCTTCCATTGTCGCTCCGATGCTGGAAACCCTTGGCCTGGGCTCGGAATGGGGGAGGGTGCTGGCCCTGCTCTCAATGGGAGCAGGATCGATGATAGCATCCCATGCAAATGACAGCTATTTCTGGGTGGTCACAAACTTCTCGGAAATAAAGGCAGGAGATACCCTGAGGGTCTATACCACTTCCACCATTGTGATGGGCATTGTTGTCTTTGCATTCATCTGGATGGTTTCATTGTTTGTTCTGTAATTATTTTGTCATGAGAAACAGAGATAATGCACTTAGCATCTTTCTTGCCGGAGTCAGAAGCGTGCTTCCCGAAAAACTGGTCACTGACACGCTTAGACTTAAGGGGCAGATCCTTGCTGCCGGCAGCCATGAGATTTCACTTGACGGGATCAATAACATCTGGGTCATCGGGGCGGGAAAGGCAAGCGCTGCGATGGGACATTACGTCGAATGCATCCTGGGCGACCGTATCAGCGGCGGCCATATCGTTGTCAAATACGGACATTCCTGTCTTCTCAAAAAGATCAAAGTCACCGAAGCCGGACATCCCCTGCCCGACGATAATGGCTTCAGAGCAGCCCGCGAGATAATGGAAATGGCATCGGGGGCTTCCGGCAACGACCTGGTTATCTGTCTTATATCGGGAGGAGCTTCTGCTTTGCTCTCTGATCTCCCGGGCGGACTGCTTCCGGAGGAACTCTATATTGTAAATAATCTTCTTTTACGGAGCGGGGCAACGATAAACGAGATAAACTGCGTCAGAAAACATCTTTCCTCCATCAAGGGAGGCCAGCTTGCCCGGACCATCAGGCCGGCCCGGCTTATCACTCTCATAATTTCGGATGTTATCGGAAATCATCCTGACGTGATCGGTTCGGGCCCTACTTCTCCTGACACAACAACCTTCGCCGATGCCCTGGCCATTCTTGACAAGTACAACATTACCGGCGATGTGACCAGGGGTGTGATCAACTACCTGCGCGATGGTTATGCAGGCTACCATCCTGAAACACCCAAGCCGGGCGACATCATCTTTGAAGGTACGCTGAATGTGATCACCGGTACAAACCAGACGGCCCTGCGTGCCTGCAAGAATGAAGCCGTTAAGCTTGGATACAGTTCGTACATCATCGACGCAGCCCTTGAGGGTGACGTTGAAAATGTCTGTGAATCTATAATCAACACCGCACTGTCGTTCAGGAACAACAAGGCTATACCAAAGCCTTCCTGCCTGCTTTACGGAGGAGAGACCACTATTAAGGTGACAGGCAGCGGAACCGGCGGCAGGAACCAGCATCTTGCCCTGTCGGCGGCATTAAAGCTGAAAGATATTCACGGTATCACAGTTCTTTCCGCAGGCACCGATGGTACCGACGGCCCTACGGATGCCGCTGGAGCAGTAGCGGATTCCGGGACACTGGCCAGTGCATTGGCCCTGAAAGAGGACCCAATTAACTACCTGGCTGATTTTGATTCCTTCAACTTCTTCAGGAAAGCGGGCGGACTCATTACCACAGGCCCGACTTTTACCAATGTGATGGACATCGTGGTGGTCATTGTGGAATGACCTCAAGCCTGATTTTATTATATTTGTCCTGAACGCCGCACCGCGAGTACCGGTCCGGAAAAATTCCCGCCTATGAAAGCTCTTGTATTGGAAGAATATAACAAGTTGGTTTACAAAGATGTAGCTGAACCGGAGGTAAAACCCGGCGAAGTGCTGATCAGGATAAAGGCGTGCGGCATCTGCGGATCGGACGTTCACGGCCTCGACGGCAGCACCGGTCGAAGGATCCCACCCGTTATCATGGGGCATGAGGCTTCAGGAGTGATCGTATCAGCAGGACAGGGTGTAACTGACTGGAAACCCGGCGACAGGGTAACCTTCGACTCGACAGTCTATCCCCTGAACGACTGGTACACACTTCAAGGCAGGTACAACCTGAGCGACAACAGGGAAGTGATCGGAGTCTCACCGGGCGATTACAGGCGAAACGGAGCCTTTGCTGAGTACCTTGCTGTACCTCAGCATATTCTTTACAGGATCCCCGATCAGGTATCCTTCGAACAGGCCGCTATGGTCGAAGCTGCTGCAGTAGCCCTTCATGCAATAAGCCTTGCATCGGCGAAAACCGGCGCCTCGTGCGTTGTTTTTGGGGCCGGGATGATAGGATCTTTCCTGATCCGTCTGCTTAAAATTGCCGGGGCAGGACTGGTTATTGCCGTCGACAATGATCCCGTCAAGCTTGCTTACGCAAGGAAAAGCGGAGCCAGTCATGCCTTCAATACTTCAGAGGGTGATGTCGCGGAAAGTATTAAAATCCTGACAGGAAGCAGAGGGGCAGATGTTTCATTCGAAGCTGTCGGCAAAAGCGAAACGGTAAACCTTGCAATCAACTCGACAAGAAAGGGAGGAACGGTAGTTCTTGTCGGAAATACATCAAAGACAATAGATTTCCCCCTTCAAAAGGTTGTCACCTCCGAAATCAGGGTCCTGGGTAGTTGTGCTATCAGGGGCGAATATGAAGCTATACTCACCCTTATGAAAGACGGCAGGCTTGATGTCTCCGATATGATATCCGCCGTGGTTCCGCTGTCGGAAGGAGCCGAATGGTTCAGGAAACTGTACAACAAAGAAGGTGATCTTAAAAAAGTGATCCTTGTACCTTAAATATGATTTTGACTATCAGCAATAAGAATGAAATCTTTTTCTTCATTGATACCCCCTTCCCAACCTTCCCCCAGGGGGGCAGGAGCAGGCAGGCATTTCCCCCTTGGGGGAAACGGGAAAGGGGGTTTTTAGAAATTTAAGGAAAACATGCAGATTATTAAATCATTAATAATATTACTATTTTTCGGTTATTCTTGATACCCATTAGCATTATTCATGAAGCAGGAAAGAATTTTTAATGTCTCCATTGCAGGCTGCGGTAAAGTTGCACACCTGCATGCAAAAGCAATTCATAACATAAAAAATGCACGGCTGGCAGGAGTCTGGAGCAGGACGCCGGAGACGGCAAGAGAATTTGCATCTGTCTATAAGACTGAATCTTATTCTGACATATCCGGGATGGTTATTGAGAATAAGACCGACCTGGTTATCGTCTGCACACCCCATCCCTTCCACAGGCAGCCCGCAATCGGGGCCGCCATTGCCGGGGCAAATGTTCTTGTTGAAAAACCGCTGGCTTCCGACCTTGGCGACTGCGACGCAATAATAAATGCCTGCAGGGAAAGGTCCGTCAGACTCGGCGTGGTGAGTCAGCGAAGGTGGTATTCGCCATCCATGAGAGTGAAACGGGCGATCGAAGACGGAAAGATCGGAAAACCTGTCCTGGCAACCATAACAATGCTTGGATGGCGCGACAAGGCGTATTATGATGCTGATGCATGGCGCGGTACCTGGAAGGACGAGGGGGGAGGTGTACTTGTAAACCAGTCGCCGCATCAGCTCGACCTCATGCTGTGGTACATGGGTGATGTGGATGAGGTTTACGGCCTCTGGCGGAACCTGAACCATCCTTATATTGAAGTTGACGATACGGCCCTCGCAATTGTGAAATTCAAAAGCGGAGCAATAGGAAATATCCTGGTGAGCAATTCGCAAAAGCCTGGCCTCTTCGGCAAAGTGCATGTTCATGGTGAAAACGGGGCCTCGGTAGGGGTCCAGACCGACGGAGGCGCAATGTTCATTGCAGGCAGATCGGGAGTCGCCGAACCTCCTGTGAACGACATCTGGACAGTTCCGGGAGAGGAAAAAATGCTTGCAGAATGGGTGCGGGAAGATACTGAGATATTCAACAGGCACGATCCGACGGTTTATTACATGCAGCTCCAGATAGAGGATTTCCTGAAAGCGATTGAAAATGATACTGATCCAATGGTTACAGGCGAGGCAGGCAGGAAAACCGTTGAGCTTTTTACGGCAATATACAGGTCAACGCGTGACAATGCGCCCGTGAAGTTCCCGTTAAAGCATGAAGACGGCAGCGGTAACCGGTATTCGGTATTCGGTAATCGGTAATCGGTATTCGGTATTCGGTAATCGGTATTCGGTAACCAGCAACCAGTAACTAGCAACCAGCACACCTCAAACCTCACACCTCAAACCTCACACCTCACACCTCACACCTCACACCTCAAACCTCAAACCTCACACCTCAAACCTCAAACCTCAAACCTCTTCTATGTCCCCTCTCTACATTGTACTGATAGTCGTAACCGGAGTGACGCTTCTCCTGCTGATGGTGCTCAAATTCCGGCTGAGCGCCTTTGTTTCCCTTCTCATAACATCAATAGTTGTGGGAATAATGGCCGGGATGCCTCTCGATAAGATCTCCCAGAGCATCCAGGACGGGATGGGGAGCACTCTAGGATTTGTTGCAACGGTGGTCGGACTTGGCGCCATTTTCGGTCAGATGCTCGAAAGTTCAGGGGGCGCCAGATCGCTGGCTAACTACCTGCTTAAGAAATTCGGGCAGAAGAATGCATCATGGGCGCTTTTGATTTCAGGATTTGTTGTCGGAATACCCATCTTCCTGGATGTAGGTTTTATAATCCTTATCCCGATAGTCTATGCATTGACCAGGGATACCAAACGCTCGGTCCTGTATTATGCCATCCCGCTTCTGGCCGGACTTGCTGTTACACACACCATGGTGCCGCCGACACCCGGCCCGACGGCAGTAAGCGATATCCTTGGAGTCGACCTGGGGTGGGTCGTCATGATGGGTCTGCTTGTCGGTATTCCGACTGCCGCAATTGCCGGACCTCTTTTCGGCAGGTTTATTGCGAAGCGCATTTATGTTCCCGTGCCTGAGATATTCCAGGATATGGGAAATGCAGATGAAAAGGATCAGAAAAAGCTGCCTGCCTTCGGGATAATAGCTGCTCTTGTGATGACTCCTCTTACCCTCATTCTGATGGGTACTTTCATAAAGCTTGGAGTCGATAAGGGAGGTATTGAAAACACGCTTCTTACAAAAGTGCTCATTTTCATGGGGCACCCGTTCACGGCGCTCATAATAGCAACCCTGCTTTCCATACTTATGTGCATTAAACAGAATATGTCGCGCCAGACCATCCTCGACCTCAGCACAAAAGCCCTTGGTCCGGCAGGTATTATCATTCTGGTAACGGGAGCTGGAGGTGTCCTGAAACAAATACTGGTCGACAGCGGTATAGGGAAAATGCTTGCTGAATCGCTTGCTGATTCTTCGATCCCGATAATTGTCCTTGCATGGGTCCTTTCATCGCTTGTAAGGATAACCCAGGGGTCGGCAACGGTGGCCATGATAACTGCTGCAGGCATAATCTCCCCGCTGCTTTCAACTTTCAACCTCAGCCAGCCGAATGTCGCACTGATAGTTATTGCCATTGCCGCGGGTGCAACCATACTGTCGCATGTAAACGACAGCGGCTTCTGGATAGTGAGCAAGTACCTCGGGATGAACGAGAAGCAAACACTGAGATCTTGGACCATCATGGAGACCATAATCGCCGTATGCGGACTGGCTTTCACCCTCATCCTGTCGCTGTTTTTCCGCTGACCTGTCGGTTTTAATCGCTATCTTTGACAATTCAACAAATCAATGTAACTCTTAAAGACAAATCATGAAGTTAAAGTTTTGCGGTGCCGCAAGGGAAGTAACCGGAAGCAAGATCCTCCTGACAACCGGGACGGGCAAAAGGATCCTTCTCGATTGCGGAATGTTCCAGGGAAAAGGGCTCGAGACCGATGCCATGAACCGTGATCTGGGATTCGAACCTTCCCTCGTGGATCATATTATTCTTACACATGCACATATCGATCATTCAGGGCTTATACCCTATGCTTACAAGCTGGGATTTACAGGCTCCATCATTTGTTCCAATGCCACCCGCGACCTCTGCTCCATTATGCTGGCCGATACCGCTTATATTCAGGAGAATGATACGAAAACATTCAACAAGAGAAGGGCGAAGAAGGGTTTGCCGCTGGTAACCCCGCTGTTCACCCAGGAGGATGCAAAGGAATGCATGAAACTCTTTATTGGGGTTCCCAATGATATGAAATTCTCCATCGACAGCAATATCAAGGTGAAGTTCACGAATACAGGGCATATGCTTGGCAGCGGTGTCGCCAACCTTTACATTACCGAAAACGGCCATACAACCCGGATAGCCTATACCGGCGATATAGGACGTCCGACCAGCAGGATCCTTGCACCGCCCAAACCTTTTCCCCAGGCCGATTACCTCATCGCTGAATCAACCTACGGAGACAGGCTTCATGAGGATTTTGCCAGAGCAGACGAGAAGCTTCTGGAAGTTGTAAACCATACCTGTGTATACAAAAAGGGAAAGCTGCTCATCCCCTCATTCAGCGTAGGACGAACCCAGGAGATAGTTTACTCGCTCAACAAGTTTTTCAACGAGGGCAGACTGCCGCGCGTGGAAATATTTGTCGACAGCCCTCTTTCAGTCAACGCCACAACCATATTCAGGATGCATCCCGAATGCTTCAACAAGGAAGTGCTGCAGGTAATGGAAACAGACTCCGATCCTTTCGGCTTTAACAGCCTGACCTATATAACACGTCAGCAGGACTCCAAGAAGCTGAATGAGTACGATAAACCATGTATAATCATCTCCGCATCGGGCATGATGGAAGCCGGCCGTATAAAGCATCACCTGGCAAATAACATCTCTGACCCGCGCACTACCATTCTCGTTGTCGGATACTGCTCACCTGTCACACTGGGGGCAAGGATTGCCAGGGGAGATAAGGAAGTTTCAATTTTCGGAACAGTACACAAGGTTAATGCTGAGGTAATAGAGATAGATTCATTCAGCGGTCATGGCGATTATAACGAAATGATCGATTTCCTCAATTGCCAGGACAAGAGCCAGATCCGCGAGACCTTCCTGGTCCATGGCGACTATGAGACGCAGATTAATTATGCTGCAAGGCTTCAGGAGGCGGGTTTTAAGGATATTAAAATACCTTCACCCAAACAGGAATTTTCGATCTGATCCTGAAAACCATATCGTTTTGGGTAAACTTTTTATCGTTTATCATATGGTTTTTTATCGATATACGATAAAAAATTATCGTTTTTTTTGGCCCCCTTCAGGTGGTCGGTGGCAGGCGCTACCTTACATATCTCTTTATCTCCGCCCTGGTTTCTTTCCAGCCGGGATAAAGATCGGTCAGAAGATCATAAAATCCCTTGCCGTGATTGTGGTGCCTGAGGTGACAAAGCTCATGGACCATAACATATTCCCGGCACCCGCTGCTCAGCCGTATCAGATCGTAGCTCAGCGCGATGCCGCCCTTCGAGGAACAGCTTCCCCACCTGGTCTTCATCTTCCTCACCTTGAATCCCGTCGGACTTAATCCGTGATCGCAGTACTTCAGCAGGACTTCCCTGAATTCTGACCTGAGTTTCTGCTTTGCCACAAAACTGAACCAGTTCTCAAGTATTCCCCGGATGATAAGCGGATCGTTGTCATCGGACCAGGTGACCTCTATTGTGCTGTCGGAACCAAGTTTTACCGAATATCCCTTGCCGGGGGACAACCTTAGTGTGTGCTTCTTCCCGAAAAGTAAAACCGTATCACCGTCGCAATAGCCTTCAGGTTTATCAAGCCTTACAAGGGAGCTGAATTTATCAAGGGCTTTTTGTATCCATTGCGATTTTTCGGTCACAAAGCGGTCAATTGTCTTTACTGGTGCACCGTAGGGAGCCTTCACGGTGACTCCCTTATCGGGACTCACTGTAATGCTTATTGATCGCCTCCGCGAAAAGATGGTCTTGTATTTAAATCCCCTGTCACCGTTTCCGGAGGATGCAAAGTATTCCCTCATTTCTCCCCGGGATTTGCATTCTGAAGCGACGACAGGTAATAAACCAGGCAGGCAGTTCCGTCCATAGTGCATTCATTGGTCGAATAGTCGGCATAATCGTCGTGATATACCGCAAGGCCGGTCTGGAATTGTGCGTATTCATCATCCTCCGACAGGTAGATGAACTTGAGGTTATTGAAAATGGTCGGATAAACAGGGCCGTCGACAAGTCCTCCCGGTACCTGCTTCCCCTTTACTACGTAGGATGAGTGCGTGTTCACAGGGTAATCACCTTTTTCAGGCATACCGACTATCATGCTTGTTCCCCAGGGATTGCATCCGAAAAGCCAGTCGCGGTGGGCAGCTTCAATCTCGATGAAACTGTTGTTGCTGCTTATGGTGCGGTAAAGATGGGCCTGGGTAAGGGTTGCAGTTACAAGATTGTTTGAACACCAGATAAAGGGCACGCCGATCAGAAATGGGTTCTTACTTCTCCTTGCTTCAAGCAGTTGCAGTCCTTCTTTCATATAACCGAGGAACTCTTCTCTTTGTTCTGAACTTCCCGTTTCCGATGCTACTACCGGATGTCCCATGTTCATGAACGGATACCACTGGTAATGCCTGGCAGTATCAGCGCCTATCCATGGCGTAGTTTTTTCCCGTCTTCCAAATTCCAAAGCGTGACCGAGATATTTTGCATCCCCGGAAAGTCTGTACAGTTCTATTGCCGCCAGTTCCATATCGTCGGCCCAGTTGTCTTCCTCGTAGAAATAGGGCGCAGTGCCCGGAGCGGTCTGGCAGGCCCCGGGATTTCTGAGGCCGTAGTCAAATGCGGCAATGGCTTTTTCTTCAAGAAGCTCCGAATATTCCCGGTCGATGGTCCTGTACACCGACGATCCCCTTGCAAAAGCAGATGCGAATTTGCCTGCGGTTGATGCAATGCCCGTTGCGCGGTTCTTATATCCGAACAAGCCCTGTTCTTTTCCGGTGCATCGGTAAACGGGCCTTTCTCTCCCTTTTCCGTAGTAGGCTGTGTCAGCGTTTGGAAACCTGAATCCTATATGGTCACGGTCGTCGGCAATCTGGTTGTACATCACATCCGGGGCCGGATTCATTTTTAAAAGCCAGTCGAGACCCCATCTGCTCTCGTTGAGTACATCGGGAATACTGTCCTTTCCCTTCAGTCCGTTTGCAAGATGCTCATCCCCGAATGATGAAGGGTTGGCCGAAAAGGAATAAAGCATCTGGTAGGTAGCATTAGCTGAGGTTGCAACATACTGAAGGTAATCGGCGGCATCATGCCAGCCTCCGGTCACGTCTATGTGCATCGAATCATCTTTACCTCCGTATATTACATAGCCGTCGTGAACATGGCATGAGTCGTTAAGCCAGGGATTGAATCCGCATCTCTGCTGGCGCATATAGGTAAGCAGGAAATCGGCTGTGCCTTCATAAACATCATCCCCGATCCTGAAATCTGGAGAAACGGCTTTGCCAGCCTCTATCCTGAAAAGTCCTTCAGTGCTCAATTCAGTGAAATTGAGCCTGTAACAGCTTGTAAATGGTTCAAATGGAGCCGCTTTAATAAGGTCTTTCTTTTCCAGGACAACCTTTCCATCAACAGTATTGATCACCCTGAAGGATCTCAGGTCATTCCCGCCCTTTCCCATGAACACAGCCACCTTTACATCGCCCGGCCTGTATCCGAGCTGGTTAATCCTTATCCATCCTTCATTATGCCCGCTGCATGAAACGAGAATTATCAGTGCGGTGAAACAAATAACTGCGCCGTTCCCAAGTAGTTGTCTCATTTTGAGTTGTTAAAAAAAATTAAAACCGGCCCTTCCGGGAATAAACATGTTTTATAGCTTGTCTAAAGTAAAAAATAATGATGTATTTCGCACAGGTTGATGTGAGTTAAAATAGATTGGTTATTGTTTTATCTTATTTCATGGTTCAAAGATTTGTCCGGTCCCCTCAATGGGTTGAACAGGATGATCAGGTTAATCAGGTTAGTTAGGCAGAAGAAAGATAAGGCCGGACCAGTCGAACACGGGCGGTGGTGCTAGCTACCGCCCGTATCTTTTTATAATTCAGGCATCAGGGTTATCACAGTGATTTCAGGCGGCATCCATATCCTGAAGGGCATGCCGAGAACTCCAAGTCCCCTGTTTACAACAAGATACTGCCCGTTCACTTCATGAATTCCGCTCCACCTCGGGTAAAAGTACATTGCCGGACTCCATTTTATTTTCTTTGTAAATATCCCGACCTGCATCCCATGTGTATGTCCCGAGAAAGTAATGTCTATGCCAGTCTTGCCGGCTACTTCCCTGTCCCACTGGTTGGGATCATGGGCAAGCAGTATCTTCAGGTCTTCCCCGTAGATCCTTTCTGAGGCCTTTTCAAGGTCGCCGTGCTTAATATCGGGAAAAGAGCCTGCGGTAGTGACTCCGATAAGCGCAATTGAAGAGCTATCTGTGGTTACCATCTCAAATTCATCATTCAGGACCTTATATCCGGATGCTTCAATGAACCTGTTCATCAGCAATACATGGTTCTCCCTTTCAGCTTCGGTGTAAGCGGGGTGGTAGGTCCCGAAATCGTGGTTGCCCATTACGGCATATTGCCCGTACCGTGCCTTTGCCTTCGAAAGAATAGTGTCGAACCTGTCGAACTCCCTCCATCCGGAGTTGATGAAATCGCCGGTGTTGACAAGAAGGTCCGGTTCAAGCTCATTTATCTCCTGCATTATTTCCCCGAGCTTTTCGTGATGATGATAAAAGCAGGGGAGATGAAGATCGGAGATCTGGACTATTCTGAAACCTTCGAGACCGGGATCCAGTCCTTTCAACCGTATGGTGTGGTTTTCCATCCTGATATTGAATCGTCCGAAAAGGGCGCTGGCTGCGAGGACGACGAGGATGACGGAGGATACCGCAATACCGGTTGTCGTCAGTTTTGGCGACCATGTTCCCGAAGTCCGGTTTGTCAGTTTTCCTGCGTAATGAAATGCTATTATCAGTATTCTTGGCACAACAACCGCGAGCAGCATTCCCCTGAGGTTCATTACCGACCACACGTGCGCCGGATCGTCGGGCATTCCCGTGAATGATACAGTCTCAAACCAGAGTGTCCATATCCATATGCTGAGCACGGCATGAATGGTGACGGTGAAATAGTAGCTGAGCCACGATCTGTCATAAAGATATTGCCTGATCACTGCCAGCGTGAGTACCTCGGTTACTGCAAGAACAATAAAGAGTGCCATCCGCTTTTTCTGAGATTGTAAAATTACTCATTTATAACTTATCCTGATAATGGCTACTTTTGTACCTGTTAAAAAGAGGTAATGACAGAGGTAAGATTCCAGGAAAGGGACTATGTTCCGGATACGAAGTTCACCTACTCGGTGATAGCAGCGCGCCATGAAGGCAAATGGATTTATGTCCGTCATCACAGGCGAACTACCTGGGAGATCCCTGGCGGGCATATTGAAGCCGGCGAGTCGCCCGACGATGCCGCAAGCAGGGAATTGATGGAAGAGACGGGCGCCGTTGAATTCGGAATCAGTTGTATTTCTCCGTATTCGGTACTGAAAGACGGGATCACCGGTTATGGGAAGCTCTATTTAGCCGATGTCTCGCGGCTGGGTCCGGTGCCTGATATATCTGAAATTGCCGAAGTCTGGTTGCTTGATCATCTGCCCGAAAACCTGACTCATCCGGATATACAACCGCATCTGTATAAAAAGGTCCTGGAATATCTTGATAATGAAGTATGATCAGGTATTCACATATATTCAACAAAACATATATTGTACTGAAGATCAATAATTAGCATTTTTTGATTGTTTTCAGATAATTTCTTGAATCTGACTTTTAGTTTAGTTAACTTCGGAGTGCTTTTCCTTTCTGTGAAAGTCAGACAAAGCATAAGATGAGGTTGATCGGCGCTGCGGGGGTTTGCTGTTGGGACTGACGGGGCAGGGCTGTGGGGGGATGCAGGGTAATTTCTCTGTTATTATCTCATTCAGGTGAATAATAACGCCGGTAGGTATTTGGTAATAGGGAGGTTTAGGAGACATATACCGTTAGCAACCTTGCATGCTCGAATAACCAGACAAAATAAAAATATTATGAGAAACACTGTTGCCTTTCCACTTCTCTTAATAATTACTTTTTCAGGTTGTTACAATAGAAAGTCAAGCAATCCCAACTTAACAAGTAATACGATTGTAAACTCATTTGAAATTGAAAATAGAATTAGCGATTCTATTGAACTCGAGTTGAGTGAGATAGCTGACTACATTCATATTGTGAGACTTGAGACACTAAATTCCGTAGTAATGGGTGGCATCTACTCTATGGTTATTGATGAAAACTATATGGTCATTGGATCGGAAAAGGAGTATTTTCTATTTGACGTAAAAGGGAGATTCATTCGAATGCTTTTAAAGACTGGCAGAGGACCAGAAGAATTCATCTTACCTCTGTTTTCCCAGGTAATAAGGAATGGTATTTTATACTTTTCAGATGCAATTAAAAACAAAAACTATATTTACTGCATTGATTTAAAATCTGATAGACTTGAGAGA
>CAYSBL010000026.1:48251-50309 GCA_964429295.1 uncultured Rikenellaceae bacterium | reverse complement strand
TTGATACCACAACAACAATTATCCTGTCAACACGGAGTGAATTGTACAGGTATCTCATCGATTTTGACTAGGCTGAACAGGACCGGGGAAGAATAATTTGTCCCCTGTGCCCTTTCAGCAGGGAGAAGATCATTTCTGTTATTCCGGAAGCAGGTCTTTAATCTTTAATCTGGCAATATAGACGGAGCTTTTACCTTCGTGGCTGGAATAATAAGATACCATAAGGTGTTTTTTGTGGATCAGTAATCCGGGGTAGCTCGTGTCGCCGCCGCTTGGGAGTCTTACCGTCTTCTTAATGGTTCCATCCTTATCTGTTACATACAAGACTGTCGAATTTGAAGAAGGCCCGTAAAGGCGAGTGCCAATCAGCAGTGCATTTTTCTTCATAACAAGGAAATCCGGCCCGCCAAGGCGGTAATCAAGTTCGGTCCATTTCCAGCTTTTATAGGGTGTATGGCTGATTCCCAGCATTCCCGTTGCTCCGGCTTCCCTTCGAAGCAGGATCATCATGCTGCCATTTTTGTCAAACCTTATTGTTGCCTCATTGGGCAGGGGTTCAATGTTGAATGAGGCAACTTTTTCCCATGAGATCCCGTCGAAGGTTTTCAGGAGTTTCAGGCCGTTCCCCGGACTGACTGATCCGGACTGATAATCAACGCCATATCCTGTTTTCTCCTTCCAGGTTACCCTCCAGATCCAGTCGAAACCCAGGCCTTCCCCGTCAGTGATAGTGACAGGCGAGGGTTTTGAAAAATCCATACCATCAGCAGAGAATGAGACATGCGGCACCATGCCGGAAAGCTTTCCGGAAGAATAATCTGAACCTCCCATAATTACCATGAGCCGGCCATCGGGCATGACCGACAGTTTGGGATCCCTCAGGTCGTAGCGTGGGTCAGTCAGCAATGCCACCGGTTCCCAGTTGATGCCATCATGCGATCGTATAATACGGATGCTGCCGTTTTCCGAAGCATTTTTTGGCACATGGGAATTCCCTTCGCGGAAAGTACAATAGAATGCCGATTTAAAGCGGATAAGATCAGTGAAGGCATTATGACTGCCCTTGTTCCAGATCATGGTTGTTTCAACGTCAGGGTCCTGACCTGAAGATAAGAAAGTAACTATTGATAGTAAGGTTATTGCAGCGATCCTGATAAGTTTGTGGGGAAAGATGTTCATTGTGGGATTGGGGTTTAAGTGTTTAGCGGATGAGCCTGATTACAGCGAAGGGGGCGGGGGATGGGTTCACTGTTCCATACGCTTTTTTGCCTCGATATACCAGAGGAGTTCCTTTACCAGTTTCGATCCCCTGTTGCCGATTCCCTCCCTGTCGGCAGGATTTCCGGCCGGGTCGAATTCACGTTCGATATATGGAATTCTCAGGGTGGCCGGTATTGTAAGCGCACCTGCTTTCCACAGTGAGAACAGCATGGAAGTTATTGACTGGGTTCCGGCAAAAGGTCCGTCTGATACACTGATGAAGGCCACCGGTTTGCGGCGCCATTCGGAAGTGAGAAGGTCGGTGGCATTTTTGAGGCTTGCAGGATATCCGCCGTTATATTCGGGAAGGATAATGATCACACCGTCGGAGGACCTTATTTTTTCTGCAAAATCGAGTGCAGCGGGGGAGGGGGATTCCTGGAATTTCAGCCTTTCGTCGAAGAGCGGGAAATTGTATTCCAGGAGGTCAATAAGAGAGGGTTCACCCAGTTTTTCCGTCTTAATAAGCTCGTTCAGCCATAGTGCAATCCTGTGGCTGTTCCTGCCTTTTCTTACACTGGGTGAGATTATTGCTATTTTGAACATAAGTAATTTGTTTCAGGTTTTTAACTTTCTAAAATTAAGAAAATTGAGGGGGAATTACAATTATTTGAACCAGGTCCCTTCGGCTCCCTTCGCTCGACCCACGAAGCACCACCTGCCCCCCAACCCCCCTGAATCCGAACCTTTCACCCGCCCCCCAACCCCCCTGAAGGGGGGCTAAGAAACAGATAATGAGAAATATAATAGTTTTGAAATTATCAATGCGTTGTTATTTTAATACAAAAACCATAAACA
>CAYSBL010000026.1:23970-48151 GCA_964429295.1 uncultured Rikenellaceae bacterium | reverse complement strand
TTGTAAACCAGCGATCATAAGCCCCCCTTCAGGGGGGTTGGGGGGCAGAACGCAAAAGTTAGATGAAGTCCTCCAACTTGATTGATAGATTTATACAAAGAGTATTCCGGGTGGATTATGGTTTGTGACCAGGTCCCTTCAGCTCCCTTCGCTCGCCCGGGATGACTGCAGCCACTACGGACGTTTTGTTCTTATGTAGTTTTCGATAAGTGTAACTCCCGGGTAACCGATTTCAGCGAGTTCGGGATAGTAAGGATAAGTTTCCTCGCGGGTATAAAATCCGGTCACAATAACGTGGTAATAATCATATTGTTTAACTATCTCTACCGGGAGGTTGAGTTTCGACATTATTCTTCTCTGAGCTTTTATCGCCTGTGATTCCCTGTGGAATATTGCGACCTGCAGTGCGACGGAGGGCTCCTGGAATGCCGGTCTTCCTTCGAGTACAAAACCGGAAGGTTTCTGGCCGTATACAGTGACAGATCGTTCGGGAATGACCGGTACTCTGGTCACTATAACCGGTTCTTTAAATGCCGGTTCCTCAGGTTCTTCAACAACAGGAGTTACGGCAGGCATCTTCCATTCATCCTCCATGCTGAGGGTGCCATATTCCGGATCAAGATCCTTAATTGCCTCGAGTATGGTCGGGTCGAGGATTTGCTGCTGAGGTGTCTCCAGCCTGTAGTACCTGTCAGGGAATCGGGCTGCAGTCTTATCTCCGAGAGGAGCCGTCAGGTACCTCCTCAGGGCTGCAGCATCGCTGCCAAGCCTGAATGCATCAAGCTGCATCTCAGCTCTTTCTGCCGGGGTAAGCGGACGTTCTCTCTCAGTTATGGTTTCCCGGATCCTGGCTATAGAATCCTCTTTTGTGATCAGGATTCTCTCCTGCTGCATTGCAAGCAGTCTGATTATCCAGAGCTCCTTGAATCCAAGCTTGTTGAGCTTTAAGACGTTCTCATCAACCTCGGCCCTTGTAGTAAGATCGAGAATCCGAACCCTGTAATAATCGCCTGCTATGGTTATCTGAACATCTTTTCCGAGCTCCCGTTCAAGCATGCTTTCGAATCCTTCAGCATACGACTTGCTCCTGAAAGCTCCTATCTGGATAGCCCAGCTGTCTTCTGTTATGGTATAAACCTCTTCAGTGAGTTCATGCAGTATGAGGTATGAAGTATCGGTTGTGATTACCGGTTTATAGGGAAGTACCTGTTCTTCGGCAGCCGGTACTACAGTATCTGCAGGGATCCTGGTCAGGAGGAAATCGAGTCCATCGGCTATGTCACCTTCTGTTCCTCCTTTAATTTCAAAATCAATTTGTCCGGGATCTGATACCATGCCGAGCCTTCTGAGCTGAGCCGTGTCGATCATGGCAGCATAATTTCCGGGGGTGAAGCCGAAGTAGCTGTAGTACCCGTCGTCTTCACTCAGAGTTTGAGCAACGGGGGCTGACTTCTCATCAAGGAATCTGACAATGATTCCGCCGAGTCCTCTTGTTCCCTGGTCTTCCTGAAGTCTGACATATCCGGTCCCCTCGCCTGTTATGCTGACCGGGATCTCGACCGTCTTCAGCACGTCCGGATCGACGGCAACGTTATAACTCGATTTGGGAAGTCTCCAGGAAATACTCTCGAAGTTATTGGGATCGACTTCAATAAAGCAGTTGGTATATGGTTCAAGGCCAATGATCCTGATGGTAGTATCGCGTTCGTTTATTTCTATCCTTCCTCCGTTAGAGCGTAAGTTCAGACCCTTTGCCCTGGGTTCTCCGGCATCCTTGCGGCCGTTTGAGTTCAGGTCGAGGAAGGGTATCACGGTTATACCTCCTCTTCCCACGTTCGTCCGGTTGTCGGCCTTCAGAAACTTTGTTTTCCTGTCATTAATAACACTTCCCCGGGCGTACTGGACAAAGCTGGTTCTGTCGCCGTACTGCCTTACGGATGCTCCTGCCTGTGCAAAGGAAAAATCGTACCTCAGTCCGGCTTCGGCGAGCGTAATGTCGTTGCGGAAGTTACGTTCAAACGACATGTTAAGGAATCCTTTTTTAAAGACCTTCTTTTCGATCCTGGTTTTTACTGAAAAAACCTCATTGTTGCTGTAACTGTACTGGACCTGAGGCATGATCATGAATCCCAGGGGAGCATTGAACGCTAGTGCCAGGTTTGAGTAGACATACGGCTTTAATTCATCGATGAACAGGGCATAGGTAGTCAGGTTGGTATTAACTCCGAACACGGATCCCGTTATGAGCCATTCCCCGGTGGTATATTTTGATGAAGGGAGTACTATCTGATTGACTGAAATCCTGTTAAAGGTTGAGAATTTCCCGAGCCTGAGGGGAATGGTCAGTGTTGCCCTTCTTTCTTCCCTGTAGTTATAGAAAATGGCTTTTTGTTCCTTGTCGTACCAGGTATAGTTTATGTCAAGCTGCATATTGGATGGAAGCCTGTACGAGAAGGTACCTGTTGCTCTTACCCCGTGGGCGTATTCGCCGGAGACGAGCATATTATTGGTGATCTTCACAGAGGCATTAACAAAGGGCATGAAGGGCTGTGAGGTGACGGATGAAAGGTATTCGGCCCCGCCTCCGACTGTAATATTTCTTGATAGTCCGTAACTGATTCTGGCACGGGAGAAACGGCTGGCCAGGCTATCCTCTACAATTCCTGCACTTGCCGTATATTCGAGAGTCTTTTCGGGTAGGAAGTTGTAAGGTATGTTTATATTCTGTTCACGTGTTCTTTCCTCGCCCCAGGGGCCGAAAAACTTGAGTTTCACGAGGGTGTTGCCATAAACGAGGGGGACCTGGAAACTGAAGAATCCTGACGCATCGGCTTTGGCAAAATCGACAAGGACATTGTTCACATATAATTCCACTGTCCATCCCGGTTCGGTATGGTCGCTGAGAAGGTAGGTGCCGAAGGAGCGCCTGTAGGTTGTCGGTGTGTTTGTAAGCTGTACCCCGATAACGGGATTATAGAGTGATGAAAGTGCACCGGCATGTATCTTTCCTGCCATGATCTGCCGAAGCGGTGCAAAATCGTTGTTCACATAGCGCCAGAGATATCGCTGCTGTTTTTCATTGAATGGAGCGGAGTTGTTATAGTAAAGCGAAGCCGTTGCTTCACCTCCCGCTATCATTGCTCCGAGATCGAGGTTCAGCCTTACGTCTGATCTCCCGTCAATTTCCTGCGATGTGTATGCTCCCCAGTCAGCCATGCCGAATTTGAATGCCGGATATTTTCTTCCGATAACCGTATCGGCCCTGAACTCTCCCTTTAACCGGGAAATATTTTTCCGCATCTCTTCCTGTTTCATTTCCCTGATCAGGGGCAGGTCGGTGCCTGCAGTGAGTACAACCGACATCGATCTGAAGCTGAAGCTGCAGTCGAGCCCGAATACTTTTCCGAACCAGGATGACAGCAGGTAAACATTGGTCTCGGTCCTGATTATATCATTCTGTCCAAGGTCATATTTTTTATCCAGGTAGGAGATTTGCCGGTTGGGCCTGTCGATGATATATTCTGATTCCGGGGAGGAGAAGAAACCTTTAATAATATCCATGTCGGGTGAAGGCTCACACTTGATCTTCAGGAAGTTGAAAAGGTTTACAATGGGAAGGTAAAGGTTCTCGTCCTTTATCAGGGCATCCATCTCGAAAGCTCCGAGCCCCGGGATTTCAATGGAAACTGCGATCTCGTCGTATTCAGGAAGGGCCTGGGCCCTGAGACTGTTGTTCCATACTGTAAGAAGCAGGGTCATGATGAAAAATATGGTATGATGAGAGCGCACAGCTTTCCTTCCTGTCAGAAGATTTCCTGTGTGTGCTTTCAGTCCTGCCATAATCATGTATTTCCTTTACTTCTGCACGGGTTATTCCCTTACAAGAGTTATATTAAAAGTGCCGTTATATATACCCGGCGGATTGGCGACCGGGCTTCCGACTGTTATTGTTCCGCCAGCGTACAATGGGATGGCGACATTAAAATTCACGTTCGACACAAATGTGGGTCCCGGGATTGTACTTCCGATCACAAGCTGGATGGATCCGCCGTTGCTTCCCGGAAGGGTGACGGGAGGTCCGTTAAGTATTGAGATCACTGTTCCCCGGTGGGCATGTACCTCAAACATCGCAGGTGAATAAGT
This sequence comes from uncultured Rikenellaceae bacterium, assembly GCA_964429295.1. Classification (GTDB taxonomy): domain Bacteria; phylum Bacteroidota; class Bacteroidia; order Bacteroidales; family VadinHA17; genus LD21. The sequence goes on along the minus strand of CAYSBL010000026.1, from coordinate 44,008 downwards.
GTATCCCATGCCAAGAAGAACAACATCACCCGTTGCCGAACGGCTTCCTGAAGGATCAATTGTAACAGTTCCACCGGATGCACCGTGATAGAATGCCCCGAAGCTCAGGATCTGAGCGGTCGGATTGATCCTTATCGGCCGCGGGGGAGGTTCCTGTCCGGAGGCTTTCATGGTTAATGCCAGTATTGCGACTGTGATCATCAGCAGCCTGGGCAGAGTTTGTTTTATGGTGGCAAGGAAAAAAGTCATCTGTTCCGGAAATATAATTTTTTGGATCCCCTGAAATTTGAAGAGGTAAATGTGACAATATAAACGCCTTCCTTTAACCCGGGATTGAATTCGTGGTACCCGTTATCATATATTCTTTCAACAAAAACAGTCTGTCCTGTCAGAGTCAGCACGGCCAGGTTTCCCGGGCCTGTAATTTCGGTTTTTACTATCGTCCTGAGGAATCCGCGGGAACTGTATGCTGTGAAAAGTTCTTCTGCGGCCGGGCCGGTAACCGAGGTCGATGTGGAACGCAGGTTGAGGAAGAAGCGGCCGGAATATTCTCCCGGATCGAGGCGGACCCGGTATTCACTGCCTTCATGCATTTCCATTTCCGCACCAGTTAACCTGTCGTGCAGATAGATCCTGGTTCCGTTGATTTCCTCAGGCAAGCCTGTAAGGGTGAAAACAATTTCCCCGTCGGTTTCTGTTTTCAATCCCAGCGGGATAATGAGAAGGGTGTCGGTCGATTCGGGCAGGGCATTTATTGAAAGCTTTTTCCCGTCTGAGCCCACAGAGTAAAGGTTTGGCACATAATAGTCGGTGTTCATCAGTTTGAGGGCATCAAGCCAGGGATCGAAACCGCTTCCGGCCTTCCCGTCAAAGTAGATTACCGCAGGATCTGAGGAGAGCGGATCATTGGCGAAGGAGGCTGTCAGCTTCAGAATTCCGGAGGGTGCTTTCTCTTCCGTTTTCGCCAGTGACGGTGAAAGGGTTGTCATTCTCACGCTGTTGTCGAGACCAAGGGTGCCTGTCACCGGGTAGGTGCCGCCTGAAACGTGAATAAAGAAGCCCTGCATTGATGCTATCACAGGTGAAGCAAGGCCGTCAAGAGATATTCCATTTACGTAAGCGCTGTAGGTTCCGCCGTATTCGTCGGTTGTGCTTGCCCTGAAGAAATAAAGGGCATTGTCGATATTGTTTTTGGTCCAGCCTATGGGTGCGTCCCAGTTTATGGGTGAAGGATAGGGATTACCTGTAAGGTTGAATCCTTCGGTATAGGTATTATTGTTGTTGGTGAATGTTGCAAGCAGGGCTCCGTTATTCACAATTCCGGTGATATCAGCTGTAAGCGGTATTGCCGATGAACCGAAATTGGCAGCATATCCTGAAAGAGGATTCAGGGGATCGCCCGGGGATGTATAGGTAACCCATCCGGATGTTGTGCTTGCTTCGTTATACCTGAACAGGACAGGGAAATCGGAAGCAAGATCGAGTTCGTCGCTTAGTTCGTTCACTGTTGCAGACTGGAATGGTGAGCTTATGTACTCATAGCCAAAAGCTGAAGGCAGATATCTCTGCATGGTGACATTTCCGCCAACGATTCCGGTTCCGGAACCATCAATGAGTGCAGTTTCAGTTTCTGTGGAAATGAGGGTCAGGTTTCCTCCGGAAGCCAGTGAGCCATTCTGAACAATTACAATACCTGTCAGGTTGAGAGGACCGGTAATGCTGACTCCTGAATTGTTGCTGACTTCAAGGTTCCTGATGGTATTGTTCAGGAAGAGGGACGGGTTGATCTCCTGTCCGGATGTGCCGTTCATCAAAATTGTTCCGTTTGTGGCATCTATTATTCCTCCTCCGGTTATCGATCCCGTTATCTCCAGAGTACTTCCGTCCATTACCAGGGTTGCTCCGGGATCAATTACAAGATTTGTTATGATTCCTGTTTCTCCGTTGTTTATTACCGGATCATTCGGAGATACAGGGATTGTAATACTGGCATCGGGAGATGGGACAATTCCGCACGACCAGTTACCCGGGATGTTCCAGTCGGGCCCTGTGACTCCTGTCCATACCTGGTCATTGTTTATGCCGACAACCGCAAGGTCGGTCAGCATCACGCCGCATCCGTATTCGTTGGTGGCCCATACGTTATAGGTAGTTGGAACCGCCTGGGTTGCAGTCAGGACTACATCACCACCTCCCATACTGCTGACCGGCGGTCCTACCGGTGTATTGTCGGTGTTCAGGCGAAGCTGGTAGGTCAGACCTGCAGGTGCTCCTGAAATAATTATGCTGGCCGGAGCGTTGGCACACGTAACCGGATCGGAAACAGTGTTGCCTGCAGGCGGAAGCGGATTAACCTCAACGTCAAGTGAGGAGGAGACCGTTGTAGAACCGGTCTCAGCCACTCTTACTTCTCCGATACCTGTTGTTATCCAGGTGACATTAATAATATTGCTGGTCGGTCCGGCTGTGTAGGTTCCCCCGGTGACAGTCCAGGAATAGGAATGTCCGCTTACCAGAGGCGTTGAATAGACCCCGGTTTCCCCGAGACAGACCGGATCAGGTCCGGTGACTGATGGATTAGGGATATCGGTTATGGTTACCTGGTATGGAATTGTAGATGCGCTGCACCCTCCAATGACCACGGTCTCTGAAAGTGTTACGGTTCCAAGCGGACCGGCTCCCCAAAGCACGGTAATGGTGCTTGTGCTCTGACCATTCTGAATGGTACCGCCTGTCACACTCCAGGAATATGTTACACCGGGAACCGATGGTGTGCTGTAATTCACCAGCGAAAAAGCCGGAGTGGTTGAAAGTCCTGTGATTGATGGCTCCGGAGAAGCGTACAGGGTTATTTCAGCAGCTGTCTCGAAATCCCTTATTCCGGTGCTTCCGGTGGCATCCCTGATATAGGAGACCGTGAATGAATATATGCCTGGTCCGCCTGTTGCCAGAGCAGGAATGGCGTTTGAGACCACAATTGTGTAGGGGGAATTAGCAATATTGGCAATGGTTGTCTCATTGGCTCCGTTTATCCGGTACCTGAGGGTCCAGGGAGGTGTTCCGGTAAGATCAACTGAAATATTCGCAGAGGAACCGTCGTCGCAAATTCCTGCAGGTCCGCTCGTGATGGTGGCAGTGGGGAGACTTTCCACTCCGATCGTGAACCGATGAGTTCCTGAAAGGGCCACCTGGGGGCTTGTCTTAATGGTACCGGAATACCTGTCTCCCGTTATCCCTCCGTTCCCTCGGTTCACCCATGACGGATTCCACTCCACAACCCTTAGTTTGCTTCTTGTAAGCGCATCAGCCGGAATGATTCCGCTGTTGGCATCCCACCTGAGAGTTGTATATCCCGAGGATGAAGCAGGTCCGGTTATTTCCCAGTACTCGGAATCGCTTACCACATCGACCGGTGCTGTTTTATTCTCTGGATCGAAGCCGTCGAGCAGGGGATTATGATTATGGTACCAGGCAGTATAGAAACCGGCAGTTGTAACTTCTGACAGGGTCATCGTACCGTATCTCGCGCCTGAAACGTCTCCGACCGGGAAGGTAAAACTGCCGCCTGCAAGCATGCTTTTCTGAAGCGGCCCGCTGACGAATGAGCCGGGACCTCCTCCGGCTGCGGCATTGGAGGCAGTATTGGAGATTATCAGAATGTTGACAGTATTGGTTGTTATTATACCGTTTTCCAGGGTGAGCCTGCCGGAGATGTTCGCCTTACCGGACCCTGCAAGGGTAACTCCGGCTCCGTTTGACAATGCCAGGTCATAGAACTGGCTGGTGGTCGTTCCGCTGGTTATTGTCAGCAGCTGCGGGGAAGTACCGTCAAGGACAACCTGTCCCTTGCCGGGGATGAAGCCGCCGGTTACAGAGGTGTTGTTATCGGTCCAGTTACCGCCAACGTACAGTTTTCTGTTTGAAACCTCATTGCTGAGAACTGTTGATGCGTCTCTGACAGTAAGGTTTCCTAGAACTTTGATATCATCAGCCGGGATAATTTTTTTCCCGGTTCCCGACAGGATAAGGTTGCTGAACGGCTTGTAAATATTGCCGGGTTTCGATGGGATAACAGCCTGATTGTTCCCGAACAGTTCAATGGTGCTGCTCTGATTGGCAAGGAACTCATCATAGTCACCTCCCGGAATTACAAAAATCCCGCTTGCAGTTGATGATACCCTGAGAAGGCCGTTTCCGCTAACAAGTCCGAGGTTGTGGTAAAGCGTTGTTCCGATATCGAGCGATCCAAGGATCGTTGTCGAATAGGCCGATGCCGAGTTGTTGTTAATGGTTACCGTATGTTCCGGGTTGATAACCACCGGATTACGGTCGGGATCACAGTTGCATGAAGGGCCGCCGTCGGTGGTCGACCAGGTATTGTCACCGAACCAGTTTCCTGATTTTATGCTGTAGAGAACAGGTTTGTTTGAGAAATTCAGGGTGTTTCCTGCGGTGTATTCTCCATCGATGAAATCGCGGTCGGAAAGAGTTATCTGATGAGTTACGGGATTGACGGAGGATTCGTTTATCCCTCCCTCCGGGATCCATATACCATTCAGGAAGCGTCCTGTTACATAGCCTGACTCAGTGCCGTTAACGTCATCTTCCAGATAGCTGTAAGAATGGGTTACTGCAAATCCCCCGGAGAATCCTTCGGAGATCACTTTCCAGTAGTAATCGAGTTCATCGCCGTCGGGAAGTGCAACCAGGGGATGCGGATAGTTAACCGGGGTGACCGTTACAGAGGCATTATTGCTGGTATTTGAGGCAAAGACAAATTCAGCCGGGGTATATTTTCCTGCGACACCGACAGGAAATGAAAATCCCGAAGCTCCGGAGGGGAAAACCTTTCTAACACCCGCGTCGGATATTACACCGTTAAGGATTATCATATTGTCTTTGTCGGGGATCCCTGCAACTGAAGAACTCTCTCCCAGGGTGAGCAGATAATCATCTATGTAAACCGATCCCATTGAAAAAGTAAGGATACCGTTAATGGTGGCATTGTCGACCAGGTTTATTCCTGTGGTATTGTTCAGTGTTATGTTTCCGAAAATGCCGTTTCCGTTGCCTGAGATGACCTGTGTATGAGATCCTTCAAGAATGATTCCGCCTCCGGATTCGGAGCTTGTGTGAACGGCATCGTTTACGAGGTTTCCTGTCAGGGATATTGTGTTTCCGCCGTCTTCAAGGATCCCCGAAAGCAGGCTCATGTTACCGTTCACCCTGATGTTGCTGCCGGGCAGGATGGAAAGAGTCCCTGAAGAGGAAATTGTCAGGTTTGCAAAGTTGGTCAGGTTTGAGCCGCTTCCCGTTATGGATGACGAACCGGCACCGTTGAATGTTGTCGTCTGATTTGAAGTCCCGGGCTGATAACCTCCTGTGGTAAGTCCCGAACCGGAAGCACTGTTGCCGTTTACCAGGCTGCCGCCTATAATTATATCAAGCCCGTTAGCCCTGAATACCCCGTTACCATTGATGGTCAGATTGTTCCTGATTGTCAGCGGATATATTCTCAGGTCAACTGTCTTGCTGTTTGTGGCAGCATCTGTTTCCAGATTGTAAAGGGGTACCGAACTGACTGCATTGAATGCGGTGCCGGCAGGAGTCTCCGAAGAACCGAATACAATTGTTCCGCCAGTGACTGAGCTTGAATCGGGGACAAGGTAAAGGTCGGTATAGGATGGATTGTCGAACGATCCTGACATGATAAGGCGGCCGCCGCTCATGTTGAATTTGCTGCCGGTGTTCAGGATCTCGAACATCGACCTTACATTGACGGCATTCCTTCCGGCAATTGTTACTGTGCTTGATTCATTTGATTGCGAATAGCTTAGCGAACCTGTATTGATGGTGGTCACCCTCCGGATCTGGCCGTTGACGAAAAGATTTCCTCCTGATACGATGATCTCCGGCGTACCTCCCGACGAGTACTCGATATCATTGTTCAGGTTTGTGCCGGGGGTTCCGATATTTATATTTCCTGAGAGAATCTCAAGTCTTCCGTCGAGGATAAGGTCAGTGGCGTTGGTAGCACCTGCCCCGCCGATATTAATGGTACCTCCGTTAGCTGAGAGACAGCCCGAGGTAGGGATGGTAAAACTTCCCGCGTTGGTGAGGTTAAGCACTATAGGACTTGTCAGCCTGAACGTACCGTTTGTGAGTGTCAGAGCTGTGGCAAGTGACGTATTCAGGGAAAGGACAGATGATTTTACTTCAAGGATCGCATTTCTCGAAGATCCCTTATTTACTTCTATTGTGTTGAAACCGGTAACTGTACCCGTCCCGTTTATTTCCCGGTTTACAGGTCCTGAAAAGATCACGTTGCAGACACGGCCTGCGCCTGCATTCATATCGAAAGTACCGTTATTTGTAAGATTTCCGTGTATTGTAAGCATGTTGGCTGCAGTTCCCGTAGTGTTAACGTCGAAAACAGCCCCGTCGTTGACGGTTACACTGCCGTATACTATCATGTTCTGGGCAGTATTATTACCATTCATATATCTGAGGGTACCGCTCAGGACATTTAGCGAGGAGTCAATTTCAACCGTCCTGGTTGAAGCCAGGACGTTAAGCTGACTGATACCTGCTCCTGATATTGTCAGGTCATCATGGATACGCAGGTCGTTATTGGGAAGGATGATGTTTTTCGAAGATGCCGGCGATAGTGTCAGATTGTTGTAACCGGTTATGTTTATGGTATTTGCTCCCGAAATATACGTTGATGGAAGGGTAAATGCAGTCTGCCCGATTGCTCCGGTACTGTAATATTCTACAACACCCCCTCCCTCCGACAGGAAGTTGCCAAAGTCGCCTCCGGGGAACACTGCAGTTGATGACGAAGATGAAATCATCAGCCGCCCTGTACCCGAGACCCTTGTATCGGGGATTGCACCGAAATTGTGTCCGGTTGTGGTTTGGAGGTCAAGGGTTGATCCGGTATTTATCTGCAGGCCGCCGACCACAATATTGTTAAGTCCAGCCGGAACAGTGACGGTATGATTAAGAGTTCCGTTACCAATGACAACAGGATTGCTGCTTCCGGGCACCGAGCCGTCGATAGCTCCGCCAACAGCGGCAGAGCTCCATGTAGCTGGGTCGTTCCAGTTCCCATCCTGCCTGCTGTAGTACACCTTGATGCTTTGAAATGCAGACAGTTCACCGGCAGTGTAATCACCATCGACAAGGTTTATGCTTCCAAACTGGATTGTGTTTGTTGCATCCACTACCTTTGAATTGTCGTTTATCGGGAACCAGCTGTAAGGTCTGTAAGCAGAGGGAATATAGAGGTTCTCAGATCCTGTCAGATCGGAGGTGGCATACTGGAAGGTATAGGAAACTGATCCGGACTGAATGCCGGAAAATCCATCCCCTTTGACGGTCCAGTAGTAATTGAGTGCATTTGATGCCGTAACGAGTGGATGCTTTTGTGTTACCGGTCGTATTGTAACTGATCCCCATTGCAACGGCGCTGATGAGAACTGAATTGTGGCCGGTGTATAATCGGAAGCGGTTCCGATGGGATAAAGGAAATTAGATATCCCAGAAAAGGTTCTTGTGACACCTCCGTCACTCTGGTTTCCTGACAGCCTGATCATTTTTGAGGCCGAAAATACAGCAGTAGTTCCTGTGAGGGCGTCGTAGACGCTGCTGCTGGGGCCAAGGGAAAGATTAAAAGTAGATATATCGAGAATACCCTGTGCCAGGCGGAGATTTCCTGTTACTGACTGACCGGCTGTGAGCAATGTGCTCCCCGATGCCTTGTTAACGGCAAGATTACCGAAAGTGCCTCCGCCTGACCCGCCGATTGACTGATCGGTCGTTCCGTTAAGGATTATTGCTCCGCCGGCCTGGCTGGTGTGGGTACCTGAATTGGAGATATTTCCCGCAACGGTAATTGTGTGTCCTATATCGTTCAGTGTCGATCCCGTTGCCAGCACCATTTCTCCCCTCAGGATGAGATTATTTGAATATATATCGGTATTTGAGCTGTCGGCTATTGTGAGGTTGTAAAGGCCGGACCCGTTGTGAATGGTTCCGGCATTGTCGAAGCGTTGTCCGCCGGAGCCGTTGAAAGTTGTTGTGTTATTACCGGTTTCGTATTCAGCACTGCTGTTTATTGTCAGGTTGTGTCCTATTGAAATGTCAGCGCCATTGGCATTGAATACGGCATTGTTGAGGATATTGAGGTCGTTGCGTATCTCAAGGGGCCTGACAGGGCTGGCGGGGATTGCAGGGCTGGAGTTTCCTGCATATGCCTGTATCTGTCCCCTGTATGTCGAGGAGGTACTTGTGAAGTTCAGGTTCCAGAGCGGGATTGTGGTGTTTATGTATGCATTGCGGTTCGAAGGTATAGTTATGTTCACGGTACCTCCTGTAACTGAAGCATTGTTGGGGTTCATGCCCAGCAGTATGCTGAAGCTGTTTGCTGAGCCGCTGACAGTTGTCGGAGACAGAATGTTGATTGTTCCCCCGCTCATTCTGAAGACGTTATCGGGATAGGGAAGAGAAAAGGATGCATAGATGCCAAGGCCGGTTATGTTAAGGGTGTTACCTTCAACGTTCAGGGTTCCTCCCGACATTGAGAAAGCGCCCCTGTGGGCTCCCGATATATATGAGGTCCTGATGCAGTCAGTGGTGACAGTTCCGGATTCTATTATGAGTGCGCTCTGGTCGCGCATCACAATGCCCTGGCCGCCATTGGCATTGAAGCTGGCCATTCCTGAGACTCTGAGGTTTCCGTAAACGACAACAGAGTTAGTGGATCCTGTTATGCTTGTAAAAGTCACATCAGCTCCGTCGAGCCAGAGCTGGGCATCGAGATCTATATTATAAACATTGTTATCAGCAAGGCTCAGGATGACAATATTTGGCCCCAGTCGTACAGTTCCGGCGAGAAGTCCGAGTGCATTTGCATTTTCAATCGAAGGAGGTGAATTTGAAGGGGGGCTCGATTGCATATCAGTTACTCCGAAAAGCCTGAAATTTGTATTGTTACTGGCATCAATGTTAAGGATGTAAGTCTGATCAATACCCTTGTCGATCTCGATCCGGTAGAAATCGCTCTGCCCGTTGCATATAAGGTTCTGATGGGCATTAGGGTTGTTAAATACCAGGTCGGAGCGACCATCGCCGGGAACTGAGGTGTAGTTCGGGCTGGCCTGGTTTGTAAGCCTCACCGTTCCTTCGTTTGTGAAATCTCCCCTGACGGTTATCCTGTGGCTTGCATTTCCAGTGCCGATTGACATTCTTCCTGCTGAGGCAACCAGTACATCCCCGGCAATATCGAGATTGCGGCTGACATTAAGGGTATTGTTGATCTGTAAGTTGCCGCTTGTAACTGTGAGATCGCCGTTTATTGTCATATTGCCGGCAAGTGTGGCGGTAATTGCCCCTGACGACAGGTTTAGTATCAGGTTATTGTATTCAAGCTGAGAAAAGGAGAAATTTGAATTATTGTAATATTCAACCGATCCGCCCTCTGCCGAGACAAAATTGCTCCAGTCGCCTGAAGGAAATGCGGCGGTGCTGAGACGCAAAAGGCCTTTCCCGCGGATTACGGTAAACGACTGAGTGGTGAAAGAGCCAAGATCTAGAGTACCTCCCTCGTTTATTGCAAGTGAAAGTACGTTTTCACCGTTTGCGGTTGCTGTTACGGTTCTTCCGTTGAGGATAACCACGCGGTCGGTTTCGGCGGGAACCTTCGGATTGACCGACAGTGTTCCCGACGGGTCGGTGGTCCATGTTACCGGGTCGTTCCAGGAACCTGACTGATAGGAATAATAAGTTCCGTAAATCAATTCCTCTCTTGCTGTCCACTGGCCGTCAATAACATCTATCCCTGTTACTGTCATAGGATTTGTCCCCGACGAGCTTATTGTTTCCGGCTGGATCCAGCTTCCTCCTGTATAAATCACGGGGACGTATTTGGTCTGGTCACCTCCTGTGCCGACTTCTCCGGGATTGGCATAGGTGATTCTCAGATTTGCACCGATGGAGCTGAGGCCGGTTGATGACACCAGCCAGTGTTTTGTAAGGTCTGTCGTTGCAGCCGCCGGTGGTCCGGGAGCTGTGGATGCCACTGCTCTCACCGATACCGATGCGCTTCCCGCAACGGTCGCGGTTAATGAGGTTATCTCAAAAGGAGTGCAGTAAGTTCCGGTTCCCGTGGGAAAGACTGCTATAAAATCCGAAGCTGAATCTCCTTCCTTGATTATGCTTCCGGTTCCGTCGCAGATAATCATGTGATTGCTGTCGAACACGGTAGACGAGGAAATTGATCCTCCGTCAGCTATTATCAGGTTATTGGCCCCGGAGCCCAGGCTCATGTTACCGCCTGACAGAAGCAGGGTTCCGGTAACTGTAGTAGTTCCTGCAAGGGTTTTAATTCCTGAACCTGACAAGGTAAGGTTTCCGTATGTTTCCTGGAGTATGTTCTGCGCTCCTGAGAAGCCGTAGTTCACGGTTGAATTTGAGGCGAAGGACTCAGTGCCTCCGAAAATGGAGAGGGAGTTTACATTGTGGTTGAGCCTTCCCCCTGAATTGATCTGCAGGATCGAGGCTGAGCCAATTGTAACCGGGTAGGATTCTGTAAGAATTCCACCACTGCTTATTTCCACCTTGCTGTTTGTCCCTGACACAGTCCAGCCTGAACTGGTGGTTGTCATTGTATGGCCCGACTGGATTATAAATGCCTGGTTGTTTGCCGTAAAACTGCCGGGTATGGAGCCGCCTCCTGAGGGGTTTGAGTTCCAGTTTGACAAGACTGCAGGATTACCGGATGACTGGGAATAGTACGGAACTGCCCAGGAGATAATAACTCGTCCGGAAGCCCCGGATTTTGATGTGCTGTTTCCTTCACCTCGTCCGCCGCCGCCACCGCCGGGAGCTGTTCCGGATGCAGCATCAGGATTTCCGTCACCGTCTGCACCCCTTCCCCCGTCTCCTTCTCCTGAGCCGCCGGTTCCCCCGGTTCCGCTTCCATCACCACCGTCACCTCCAATGCCGGAGCTTGTGGCAGAACCTCCGCCACCGCCACCACCTTCATTGTTGGGCCCACCTCTTGAGCTTCTGGCGTCGCCACCATTTCCTCCGCTGAATGAAGCGATGACGTTACCTGCCACAACGGATGCTTCACCTCCGTTTCCTCCGGAGCGGTCTGAAGTTGAAGACCCACCGTTGGCTATTATTGTACCAACTGATGATTGACCTCCGCTGTTGCCGGCACTACCACCTGAGCCTACTGTAATTGTGATTGTCGAACCGGGGATCAGACTGCTGATCACGCCTCTTGTATAAGCTCCTCCGCCACCGCCTCCTGCAGCACCAAATCTATTTGAGCCACCGCCGCCGGCTCCCCATGCTTCTACAATAATTGAGGTAACTCCGGCCGGGACAGTGAAAGTACCGCTTGAGTTGAAAGTCTGGGTCTGGGCATAAGAAGGCTGAACAGCTGAGATCAAAGCCGCTGCCACAAAAAATGTTTTAATGATAAGGCCTGGCTTTTTCATTCTGTCAGAAATAAAAATTCAGCGGTAAGAACGCCGGATCGATCCTCCTATCTTTGAAGTGCCAGTTCAGCTTCTGCCAGCCTGGCCGGTTTGACGTCCGATGAAGCCGAGTATATAACACGCAGTGTTCCCTTTGAATAATCCACACCGGGTTGATTGTCGAGGTCCATCTGGAACTTTCTGATACTGTTGGGGGTGTAAACTGCTACTCCGTTGGCAATTCCGACTCTTGTAAGTGTACCCTTATCCGAAATATGGTCAACCGAAATATCGCCGTAGACTGACATATTTCCGGTTCTGTTAAAGACGAAGCTCAGTCTTGGTGTCTTACCGTTTACCATGGTAAGCGCCAGGTCGGAAAGTGTTATGTTTGCTGAAGTTTCGCCGTTACGTATGATTACCGGGATGGTGATTCCGAAGATAGGTGTGAGCCTGACTGAAAAGGATGAAGTGTCGGCCGCTGCTGCTGGTTCCCCGAGTGGTTGTTTTTTGGGCACAGCCCTGAAATAGAAATGGGACCTGTATTCACCCGTCTGAAGTTCACTGGTTCTGTACAGCTGTACCTTTACAACCTGGGCTTCATTTGGTCCCAGGGTTACGGTCCTGGGGAAAAAACGCACAAAGCGGTCGGCAAACATCTGACCCGGATCAGGTTCGGTGATAGTTTCAAAGCCTCCGTTCTCAAGCATTCGTATCTGAACCAGGGAAATAGCATAAGTTGCGGTATCATTTCCCGTATTAGCCAGGTTTATGTCAGCCGATCTGAGGTTTCCTTCGAAAACTATTCGCCGTGGTGTTATCATCAGATCGCCCTGGGCTGAAGCAGGAAGTACATTCAGTATTCCGGCTGTTGCCGCCATTAAGATCATTGCAGACCTTAACCTTTGGCATAATCCGGTTCCATTGAAGATTGATATCCTGAGTTTGCTCATCGGCTTGTCGTTTTAAGATCTTTTCAGTTAAAGTCGAATGTAATCGTATAGGTACCGGTATAAACACCAGCCGGATTGTCGTGTATTGTACCGACTTTAAGTGTTGCGCCGACGTTTACCACCTGATATCCGTTCTGCAGTTTTCCGTTTCCGGGTCCGGGCAAAGGCCAGGAATTCCATTCTTCGATCTGCATGGATTTCTCACTTGAGGTGTGTTTGAGTACAACCGGATCGTCGGGAAGGCTTATGGAATATGAAGCATCTTCATCGCCAGTTACAGCAAAGCTCGCGGCGTTATGGCTTCCCACTCCTGTTACAATGCTTCCCTGCACCGAAAGCGTGCTCTCGGGAGTCAGGATAATCCTGCCGCCCTGGGGACCCGGGGAAAACCTGCCGAAGTTCATCCTGGTAATCTCATTGGCTGAGAAAACCGGAATTATCTCGGCATAGACATGCCCGGTCGCGCCTATTGACTGCGTTCCCTGGGCATGAATATGGCTGAGGTTCAATAATAATAGTACTCCCAGGCTTAAAAATATTTTAAGCTGTGCTGTCACGATTCAATCCGGAAGGAGGGATCACGACCCCTAATTATAGTTTATGGATACATCAAAAGTGCCCGTATAGGTACCTGATGCCTGGTTCGCTGCTACATTAAGCGTTGCCCCTACGCTCAGGACTGTCGGTGTTCCGCCCAGTGTGACCGGGTTTGTATCATCCGGATCGCTCACGAAGTTATCCACAAGCATTGTCTGGGTTCCGTTTGTAATAGTTGTTGAGGCTGGCAGAGTAATTATGACATCATTACCCGATTCTCCTTCCAGGTCGAATGTTGCCACCGAATGTAAGGGAGCGAGGGCTGAAAGAGTTACTCCACCGGTTGATGATCTTGTACCGTCGGTTGCGACAGTTACTGTTCCAAGAGCTGCACTCCTCATTATCGTTCCGAAATGAAGGCCTGCAGTGTTGGTTATCGAAAGAGGAGCGATGATAACAGCTGCAGCGTTTGAAGTGGCTGTTGCTGTCTGAGCCTGTACTGTACCTGCAAATGCGAGCGTAACAACTGCTATTGCCAGGATTTTAATGATCTGTTTCATTTTTTTGTTTGGTTAGTTAAAAATTAAATAAGCAGATTAATTATCAAATTATTAAATCCCGGCCGCAATTAAAGCTAATGACTTTATGCAGAAAATCCCGACCGGAATCAGGTTATGATCAGATTTCAAAATTAGTAAGCGTGCCATTTCTAAAAACCCAAGTTTTCGCCATTAGTTAACAAGCGAATGAAGTTATTAACAAAAAAAGCCCCGTAATATTGTATAACGGGGCTTAGAGAGAAATTATTTTTTCTCAAAGATTGAAAGTATAGGTATACTTGACCATAACAGCCCTGGAGTTATAAACAGGCAGAACTGGCAGTTCCCTGTAAAGGTCAGTGTTGCGGTCTTCATTGAACACCAGGTACAGGTCATTGCCTTCTCTCGGATTGTACCTGATTCTCAAATTTGTAATAATTCCGCTATAATCGGTGTTATACTGTATGAAGGCATTAACCGAGAGTTTTGTATCGAACATGTAAAGGGCCTTGATGCCTAGGATATGATTTGTCATGGAGAGATCCCTTTTCTTTACCGACACATGGTCAAAGTTGTAGGTTCCGCCCAGTTCAAGGTGCCTGGAGATGTTCCATGTTGGCTGAAAACGCATGGAAAGCCTTTTCCCGTCGTAAAACTGTCCCGCCTCTGTCATGAACTCCAGGTAAAAAGGATTTGACATTGGAGTAGATAAATTACCTCTGAAGCTCAACGCTCCATATTGTCCGGGGACTATATAGAGTCTGTCGGCACTTATTTCCAGAGAGTCTCTGAGACGGTCCTCATTGAAGACAAGTTCCAGGTTCCCCATCCACTGACTTTTTGTCTGGAACTTCCAGCCTGTGAAACTGGTGAGGTTCATAAAAGTGCCGTCGTCGATATAATTTCTGTACATAACACGTGTCTCGGGGCCGTGCGAATATAACTTTGATTTTTCAGGAGAGATCCATCCGTAGCTGAGACCTCCCCTGATGATGGTGTAATCATTCATCATTTCGAAGCCGATGCCGGGATTGAAATGGATCCCGGACTGTGTATAGCCCAGGTTATAGGCGAGTCCCCTCTTTGATCTTCTCTCCCAGGTGGCCATTAACAGTGTAGGGTCCTTTAACGAATTGTTCTTTACATCATCCTCGAAGGTCTGAGTCCATCTGAGCTCAAGGTAGTCGTCACCGAATACCCTGAAGATCCCGTCGAGGCCGTATGCAAGGTTGTAGGAACCATCAGCTCCCAGACGGCTTGTGGTCATTGCTCCCACGTAAGTATTTTCGTTTAGGATCTGACGGCGGAAACGGACCACTCCGAAATTTTCTGAAGGTACCATATTGAGAGATGATCCATCACTTGTATTCATCGAAAGCGGCGCTGTCTGCATATCGAGAAATCCCACATCCCATTTATTGATCCTTCCGGTTACCCTTGCCCCGCCGTAAATCCTTACAGTCTGAGGTTCTTCACCATCCTGTGAATCATCATAATCATTAAGCAGCCCTATTCTCCTGCTGTAAAAGAGGTTGCTGTTACCTCCCATGGAGAAATCAAAAACGCTGGCGCGTTCAAGGAAGAAGGTTCTTTTCTCAGGGAAATACATTGAGAACCTGGTAAGGTTTATCTGCTGGTCGTCAGCTTCCACCTGTGCAAAATCGGTATTCACCGTAACATCCATTACCAGGGTTTTGGTGATGCCGTATTTGATGTCAAGACCTGCTTCCAGGTCGGTGTCACCGGATTTCCTGTAGGCGCTTTCGTCATTGTTCATATTGTAGGCGCTTTCAAATCCTGCCAGTGCATAAGGCGCTACGTACAGGGGTTTGTCGGGGGTGATGTCGTGAAATACTATCTCCTGAGCCTGGGAAGGTTTCATAACAGAAGTCTCGCCCCAGTTTGGCGGTATGGCCGGGAATATATCAGTTTCATTTTTTGACGGTATCCACCTTTCGATGGTAAGCCCCATTTTCACTTCTCCATTGACCTCCTGGAACCTGAGGCTCGATAAAGGTATCCTGATCTCAGCCGACCATCCGTATGAATCCTTTTTTGTTAACACATCCCAGAAGGTGTTCCAGCTCAGGTTCATGGGTTCCTGGTCGGGACGGGGCGGAACGGCATCTTTCTGAATGCCCGCGTCAAATCTTAAACCATCCGGCGTGGTGAAAAACATAAGTGAATTTTCCTTGTCATTATAAGTATCGAGGAAGATACCTAGCCAATCGGATCCTTTACCCATATAATCTCGCTTATAGCTCACCGACTGTATCATCGACGGATCGTCGTAGTAAAGCCATGCACCTATAAAAAGGAATTTGTCATCATATACTATCCTGATATCGGACTTTTCCGTAGGTTCCTTTCCGAAGACCGGCGAATGCATTGTCATCTGAAGGGGAACAGCGCTTTTCCAGAAATCTTCGTCGGGTACTCCGTTGAAATCAACATGTGAGGAAATGCGCTCTATCATGACCGGGGTTTTCCTGCTGTCTGGCTGGCCGTTTTGCCCGGTTGCCGGGCACAGGGACAGAACAAGAGATACAAAAACAATCAGGATCCTGTGATTCATGGTAAGGTAGCTAGGGCAGGCAAAATTACACTTTTGTCACAAATCCCAAACCTGAAAAAAACCTAATAAGTGTTAAAATATTAACAGTAATTGATCTGTATCAATACTCCAGTATCTGACCATCGGCAAGCAACTGCCTGCTTACTTCCTCATATGTGAGGTCATGAATGCTCTTGCCGCTCCTGACGGCGAGGGATGCCATTGTTGCAGCGCTTTGTCCGAGTATCATAAATACAGGTTCCATCCTTATCGACCCGAATGCAATATGGGAACACGACACACAGACCGGCACCAGCAAGTTGCTGCACTGCCCTTCATGCGGCATGAGTGATCCCATGCTTATCTGGTAGGGCCTGGGAGCCCTGACTCCTATATCACCCTCATTCTGGACAAATCCTTCAGGCGTTACGTATCTCTGGACGTTATGGGAATCCATGGTGTATGATCCCATCCCGACGGGTTCCGGAACCGGCCTGAGGCACAATACATCGTTTTCGGTCATTACATATTTCCCTGTCATCCTTCTTGCTTCCCTCACATATATATTGTAGGGCCAGTATCCGTTATCAGCGAATTCATCACGCGAAAAGCCCCAGGTGTTCATGGTATCCCTCACCCATCGGGGAAGGCGTTTGTCGGTGCACGTGAAATACAGCAGCCCTTTCTGGTAGTTGATGTGTTCCGCGAGTATCTCTTTTCTTTTTTCATAGGAAGCTTCAGGATAGTCCCAGCTCATCCCTATATTGTCGTAACTGAACGGACCGTGGTTATTCACATCGGTTTTGCGGTTCGGTATAGCATCATATTTAGCGAAGAACTCATTCCACCTGGTTTCTGCCAGCCTTACAAGGAGTTCATACTGGGTGCTGTCGTAACCTTCGGGCTTTGATATCGGTACCTTGTTCTCCGGATGCTGAGTCAGGCAGAGCCGGTAGCAGTAAGCCTGGACCTTATTGTCGCCGGTACCGTTCTCACCGGGAGTGTCGTCCGAAATGCGGGGAAGGAGTCCGCTGGAAGGATCCCCGGGGATCTTATAGGGATCGATCTTGTCCTTGAAATAGTGTCCGTGGTGGAAGACACCTTTCTGGACACCGTTCCATGTTTCGCCGTAGAGGCTGTTGTCTTCCCTGCCTACAGTATAGGTTACTCCCGCGGAGGCCATAAGATCCCCTTCATAAGTGGCATCTATAAAAACCTTACCCCTGTAGGTATTGCCGGCCAGGGTTTTGATCGAGACTATCCTGCCCTTTTTGGTTGTAACGCCGGTTTCCCTGTCGAGCCATTCATCCCGATGAACGGTTATGTTGTTGCTGCTTATCATAGTTTCGAATGATGCCTCCGCCACATGAGGCTCGAAAATCCACATGGTACGCTTCTCGCCGTCGATGGCGGGATTGCCCTGCCCGCGGTTCCCGTATTCGGAACGTTTCTGCCAGTTCCATGATTCAGGCTTGTCGTAATGCTGGTAGATCAGCTGGTAGAATTCCCTGGCCAGGCCTCCGATGACTTCCTTGTTTCCCGTATCGGTGAAACCAAGTCCGGATGAAGTCATTCCCCCGAGATGAGTGTCGGGAGACACAATGATTACTGAAAGCCCCATCCTGTGAGCCTGCACCCCCGCGGTAACTGCGGCTGATGTTCCACCGTATATTACAAGATCAGCTTCGAAGTTCTGATTTCCCCTGTCGCGGTTGCAGTTGAGACCAGGAATGGCAAGGATAATCAGGTTAAGCAATAAGAGTTTTTTCTTCATGGTATGAGGTTAGAATTCAATTCTGCTGGTGCCAGGCCTCAGATGCAGGATGCCGTCTTTTGGCCTGGTCTTTACTCCGTTCATGGCAACTGCCGGACTCCCGGCGGCATCAATTACGAAATCACAGTCCATGTTTGCCGGAATTGTAATAATGAACATCCTCGATTCCCCGTCCTTTCGGAATTCAGCCACTATATTGCCTTTAACTGTCGGTACGCTGATATGGCTGTATGACAACCGGCTCAGCTGAGGCCTGATAACAGCTTTTGAGTAACCGGGAAGAGCAGGCCCTATACCCCACATGAAACCCGGAATGATGTTTGCCGGAGCGGCTCCCCATGCATGATTCCAGTCGGAGTTTGGTTTGTACTTCATGTCCCAGGCTTCCATTGTCATTGTGGAGCCCGATTTTATCATGTTCCACCAGCTTCTGTCGTGAGTGGCTGTCAGGAGGCTGAGAGCATAATCGGCTTCACCTGCCCTGAAAAGGCCTTCAAGCAGGAATTGAGATCCGTAAACGCTGCAGGCCATTCCCCGCGATTTGATAAAGGCTGTTACAGAAGGGAGATATTCCGCTGGCACAAGGTCAAAGGCAAGGGCCATCATGTTGGCGTGAAGTGATGAATGATCCGAGAATTCACCGTCGAGATAGATCCCCCTGGTAAGGTCGAACAGTTTTTCGTTTATGGTTTTTTTAACTTTATTGGCCTGGCTGGCATAGATTGCCGAATCGACCGGATTACCAAGGTAACCAGAAAGTTCTGACATAAGTACAAGGTTCCTGTAATGAAATGCATTCACAACGGTATTGATCTCCCTCATGTCGAAACCATCCCTTTCCCCTTCGGGCGTTGCCAGTTTCCATCCGGTGTCTTTCTGAGCCGGGGGCCAGTCGACGATGTCCCTTATCCTTTCCTTCACGTTTGAAAAGCCCAGTGCAGACATGATTTCATCATTAACGACGGAAGAACTGATCAGGCCGTCGGGCCTTGCCAGGGCGGCAAGTGTCTTGTTCTGCAGCTCCCTGTAATATCTTGCCGCTGATTCGGTATTGCCGGTGTGCATGAAATCGTTATAGAACATCATAACAGTATGCAGGATCCATTCTGTGGGCCATGTGGGATGATCTATAAAATACTCATTTGTTCTCCTTCCCATCGAGTATTCCCTGTCGGTATAGTAGTGTCCGAGCTGGTTAATATAGGCATCGGCCTCATAGGGGATACGCTCGCGGTCGCCGTCGACATAGATGCCCGCGAAGGAAGTTGCCTTGATGGTGTATTTTGAAATGTCCCATACCCTGTTCAGTATAGTGTCGGAACTGATGAAGGCGCTGCTGCTGTTGTCGAAATAATGCCAGAGAGCTTTCTGGAATATTCTGTCCGGCTCTTTTTCAAGGTTTTCAATTTCACAATACCTGAAGGGAGTGACTACTCCAATGGAATCGGGGAGGCGCACCGCAGCAGGACCGGTGTTTCTCTCATCGGGCGGGATTTCCGCGATATATCTGGTTTTCCCGGGTTGGACCGGTAAAACTACACGGTGATACCTTATCGTGCCTCCCGGCTTTCGGTCGATGCGGTTAATACCGCTGAGCTTTTCACCAAGATGGATGACCAGTGTATCTGTATTGTCAGGTTTTAGTTCGAGCACTAATTTTCCAAAAGCAGCTTTTCCAAAGTCAACAAACCATGTATCATCTCCGGTGGCGGTTACCGTCTTTGGCTTTATCTCCGTTTCGACCAGCCTGTTGGCTGTAGTGCAGTAATCACTGAATGTTCCGGTCCGGAACGATTGAACTGCAGACCATGAGGAAGCCTTTGATCGCCTGTCCCATATCCTTACCTTCCAGTGGCATACTGAGTTGGAAGGAAGTGCAGCGCCTGAATATTCAACATCAGTCGATTCTGAGCCTGCAGTTTTGAGGCCGTTCCAGAGGTCTCCGATATCCCTTGAAAGCAGTTCTTCCGACGAGCTGACAAGTATCTGGTAAGCTGTCTGTTTACCCGCAACATCGGGCACTATCCAGCTGAATTCGGGCCTGGAATCACAGATCAGAACATTTTGAGGTTCCCTGATGAATTCGACCATAAGTCCAGTCGGGTATGAGCCCGAAGGTTTCCGGGGCCCGGGGAGAAATATTGAAAGAAGGATCAGGAGGAGGGATATCTTCATCAAAAGTCCGGTTTCAT
>CAYSBL010000026.1:8875-23870 GCA_964429295.1 uncultured Rikenellaceae bacterium | reverse complement strand
GGTTTCATATCAGATCAAAGATAACATCCTCTCCCGTGTCTTCAAAATCCTTGTCGTTGTTCAGGTCGCGCGTAAGGCGCAATGTTTTTCCGGAGACCTCAAAAACGCCTGTTACTTTTTTCTCGAAATAGTCAATGTTGTCATTCCACCATGAGCTGCCCTCTCCGAACCACTGAACCGCTTCTGTGCATACATCCATGTTGTCGGGGACGCAGGTGCCCAGTTCCATCAGCTCAAAGACCAGGTTTGAACGCGACCGGACCATGTTTCCCCTGGTTCCGATGATGGCAGTTACAGTGCCTGAGCCTTCGCGTCTTATGAGGTATGTTTCTTCCCAGGTGTTTTTCGTGAGAACGATAGTGCGGGTGGTATTGTAAACCATGTCATCGGCAGTTATTGTCTCAATGCACTGCCATGTTCCGGTATAATCGGGATCATCTTTCAACGCTTCGCACGAAGCTGCGGCAAACAGGACATAGAGCGAAATGATGATGATATTCAATGACCGGTGCCTGAATACTTTCATCGTGTTAAGAGTTAAGTGGAACCTTCAAAAAATCCGGTTAACTTTATGCAAACAATTATTCAAAGTTAAATTTTTTTTTCTGATAGACCCTCTCATTGCCGGCTTCATATTTTATCGGGAAATCAGCGCCATGTCTTATTTCAGTTTTCGTTTCATACCGGTTCTGTAGGCTTCCAGAGCTCTTCCCCTGGCAAATTCGTGTACGACAATTTTTGAGGGGTAACCGGGTTTGCTGTAATCCCTGACCCATTTTCTTATATAAGTTTCTTCCGGGTCGAATTTTTTCTGCTGGGTTTCCGGGTTGAATATCCTGAAGTAGGGAGCGGCATCGCATCCGGTTCCTGCTGCCCACTGCCAGTTGCCGTTGTTTGACGACAATTCGTAATCGAGGAGCTTTGCCGCAAAGTATGCTTCTCCCCACCTCCAGTCGATAAGCAGGTGCTTGCAAAGGAACCCCGCTGTGATCATCCTTACCCGGTTATGCATCCATCCTGTGTCATTAAGCTGCCTCATGCCGGCATCGACTACCGGATAACCGGTTTCACCCCTGCACCATCGCCGGAATTCAGTTTCGTCGTTCCTCCAGATGATGTCATCATAAACCGGTTTGAAATTTCCGGTGACCACATGGGGGAAATGAAACAGTATCTGCATGAAGAACTCCCTCCAGATAAGCTCGTTCAGAAATGTCAGGTTCTGTTCAAGTCCGGAAAGAACCAGCTTCCTGATGCTGACGGTTCCGAAACGGAGATGGGGAGAGAGAAGAGTGGTTTTCTCTGCGGCAGGATCGTCCCGGAATTTATGGTAATCGGGGATTACAGACAGATCGTACCGTCTTACTCTGATGTTTCCTTTTCTGAATCCGAATTCTTCCAGATGAGGGAAGGTATAATCGCATTTCAGGAATCCGGCAGTGAAGGATGAGGAGGACGAGGGAAACTCAGCCAGTACTGTTTCAAGTTTTTTCATCCACTGTTTCCTGAAAGGGGTGAAAACGGTATAAGGCGTGCCGTCGGATTTCATCACCTCGTTTTCCTCGAAAATCACCTGGTCCTTATGCCGGGTCAGCTTAATGCCTCTTTCTTTCAGAACAGCTTCAACAGCATTGTCGCGTTCTATGGCATAGGGTTCATAATCCTTGTTGATGTATACGGAATCA
Source organism: uncultured Rikenellaceae bacterium (assembly GCA_964429295.1). GTDB lineage: Bacteria > Bacteroidota > Bacteroidia > Bacteroidales > VadinHA17 > LD21. The sequence continues at coordinate 22,185 of CAYSBL010000026.1, read as the reverse complement.
ATATTGAATGCGGATGCAAGCTCTTTCCATTTTTCAACGGGGTCACCCTTAAGTATGTAAAGGGAACTTCCCGAGTTGCGCAGGGTGTTATCAATGGCCTGGAGGCACTCATGGATGAAGCTCACCCGTGGATCGTCCGAAGGCAGTTCTCCGGTAATATTTGTGTCGAAAATAAAGACGGGGAGGACCGGGAGGCCTGCCCGGAGAGCTTGATTCAGGGCTGTATTGTCATCTGTCCGGAGATCCCTTCTGAACCAGAAAATGCTGATCTTCATCCTGTCTTTGCATTGTATTTTTCTATCCTCTCGGTAACCAGTCTGGAGCTGATGATGACCATCGGCAATCCGGTTCCCGGAATGGTTGATGCCCCTACGTAGAAAACATTTTTAAAGACCTCATCGAAATTCTTCGGCCGGAATCCTCCTATCTGCATCATATCATGGGAAAGGCCAAGACCGCTGCCCCTGTGCAGGTTAAACTGTTCCTGCCAGTCGAATGGGGTGTAAACGGTTCTTGATACTATTTCAGGTCTGATGTCCTTCTTTATACGGGCCGAGTAATCATCAATAATACTGTCAACGATCTTATCCCTGTCGTCCCATGAGGATTTTTTGCTGAGGTCAGGCACAGGGCAGACAAAGAAGAGGCTTTCGCACCCTTCCGGTGCACAGCCCGGATTTGAGCGCGACAGAACATTGACATAATAATAGGGTTTATCAACTATTTCAGGGCTGACGAACACCTTTCCGGCGTATTCCCTGTAGTTGTCGCCCAGATAATAATTATGGTGGCTGACATCAGGCAGTTTGCATTTTATTCCAAGATAAATGGTAAGCGAGCCCATTGTCCATTCCATCCTGTCGAGTTTTTCAACCGAGAATTCCTTTCTTTTGAAAACGCTTCCCCTGAATACTGCAGCGTCAGCATTGATTACAATTATATCGGCGTCCCACTTCCGGCCGTTCCTGTCGACCAGATACTTCAGTTTGTCCCCATCCTTCACATAATCTACGATCTCGGTATCATAATGGATCTTAATATTCTCCTTTTCAATCTCTTCCACAATGCCTTCCACTATTTTGTACATTCCGCCCTTAACATTGAAATACCCGTCGTGAAGGAATTCGGTATAAGACAGAAGGGTATATACTGCCGGAGTGTCGAATGGTGTTTTTCCAAGAAAGAATGCTACAAGAGACAGGATCTGTCTGGCATCGTCCGATTTTACATAATGGGCAACCTGGTTGTAGAAATTCCTGAAAAGTACCGGAAGGTGAAGTGGATTAACCTTCATCAGGGTGAGGAGATATTCAAAAAGATTGTCATAGTTGCTTTTGATCACCACATTGGTGTCGTGGAAAAGCCTTCTGCTTTTATCGAGATAATTCCTGAATCCTGTTTCGAAATCCGGATCCTGTTTTCTGAACTGGGCGGCGAGCTTGCTTATTTCCTTGTAGAGATGATATGTAACCGGGCTTTTGCTGAAATTGACCGAGTAGAGAGGATCAAGCTCATAGTACTCGAAGGGCAAAGTTATCCGGCAATCATTGGCAAATTCGGTGAATTCGTACGACATGCTGAAAAAGCTGGGGCCTGTATCGAATGTGAATCCGTCCTTTTTAAGCTGGTTCAGCCTGCCGCCGGCATTTCCGTTCTTTTCAATAATTTCGACCTTATAACCTCTTTTTGCCAGTCGCAGTGCTGTGGCAAGGCCTCCCAGGCCGGCGCCTGCAATTAATACACTTTTTCCCATTATATCAGCTATTCATTAATTTCAACAATTTTGGATAAAGGTCATCCCTGACATATGTGAATGCCGGTTCGGTAAGCAATATGTAGTCATAAACCTTTTGTGCCGAGGAATAGTCCTTCAGATAGGTATAAGTCTGACCTATCACCACCATCAGGCTCAGGTAGTTCCAGTCACCACTGACACCCCCCGGATCTTTTTCCAGCAGTTCCTTTGCCCTGAGATAGTGTTGCAGGGCTTCCTTTTTTGAACCCCCGAAGGCGGAAGGCATATAGAACTGGATGTTTCCCTGCTGCACATACCCGAGGTAGTAATCCGGATCGAGCTCTATTGCCGTCTTAGCGCAGTCGATGCTCTTCAGTCCGTTTACAGGGGCGGTCACCGGATTAAGTCCGATCCTGAAACCGTAGAAGGCTGACCTGTATGCATTGATAACAGCAGGATTGTATTTGTTCTTTTCAAGTATATCAAGGTTAAGCTGGGCGATATTCAGGTAAGTGCGGGCTTCCCCCTTCTTGTCAAATCCAATACAATATCCAATATATCCATACTGGTAATTCAGTAGTTCCAGAAGGAATTCATCTGTTTTATCCGGCATTGAATTCATCCTGTCGATGACACTCTTCCAGAGCTCCATCCTGTTGCCTGTATAGGCTGAATAGATTTCAGACCTGTAATCTGCACTTACCTGAGTGAAGGTGAGAAGCAGAAGGGCAGCAATCATCCAATTTTTCTTCCTTTCCATTCGAATTTCCTGAACTTTCTGTTAATAAACGCCGTTAAAATGAACAATCCCATGGAGACCTGCAAAGGTATTATATAAAGCAGATTAAAGAACATATTCTGCCTGCTTGCAGCAGAAATAAAAATCCTGGTCAGGACATAAGCGGCGATATAAGCAGCAATCACAATTCCCGACCCGCATCCGGCCACTGCCAGAATTCCGAAAGTAGTAACAATCCAGAAAATAAGTGCTGCCGTAAATGAATTGCCAAAAAAAGCTGTCACGTTCTTTGAAAAACCTTTCACTGCCTCACTGAATCCCCTGTACATTCTGCATGTAATGGTATCGTCGCCAAGCATGCATGCAGTTTTAAGTCCTCGTCTCTTGAACATCCGGGCAATGGAGATGTCCTCGACCTTATCGGCCCTAACGGCTTCGTGAGGTTTAATGGCATTGTAATCTTCACTTCTGAAGAACATGAACTGTCCGTTGGCCGCTGAAAGTGAAGGGTATGATAATCTTCTTACAAGAGCCAGCGGGAGGAGCGACAATAAAATGTAATTCATGTTCGGTACGGTGATCCGTTCCCCGGTGCTTTCAATTATTTGCTTTGGAAATATTGAAATCAGGCGGAGGTCATGTTTTTCTGAATAGCTTATGCTTCTGGCAATCAGATTGCCGCTCACCCTGACATCAGCATCCAGGAACAGGAGAAAGCTTCCTTTGGCTTCCTTTGCCAGCGAATGGCATGCATAATTTTTACCCAGCCAGCCTTCGGGAAGCGTTCCTGTACCGATCATCCTGATCCTGCTGTCGTATTTCGAATATTCGTCGACTAATTTTGCCGTTTTGTCTTCCGACTGATCGTCATAAACGACTATTTCAATGTTTTTATAGTCCTGGTGCACAAGGTCTTCCAGGAGGCTTCCTATATTTTGCTCCTCATTCCGGGCGGGGATAAGAACTGAAACCAGGCAGGAATGAGACTTGTTCGTTTCAGGAAGAGTGGTTTCAGCGAGCAGGTTTGCAAGTGAAACGATAAGCTGGATGGCCGTGAAAATAAGAATGATATAAGCTATGATCATCGTTACTCAGGGCTTTGGGATTTTTGGGCAGCCGTGCATTCCGAATAGTACCGGTTGAATTCCTTCTGAAGGTTTCCGGTGCTGATGTCAGTTCCATTGTATTCTTTCAGATACATGTACAGTCCGGGCCTTTGATTTGAGAAATAATCGATAAGGTTGACCAGGAAAACTATCTGGGGCCTGGTGCCGGTCTTATTCAGAACATATTCAATTCCCTTTTCAAACAGGAAGTCATTCTTGTATATCGATTCGATACGGCCCTGGGGGAACATAAGCACAAGGTTGTTTTTATCGTTAAGCAGTTCAGCGGTGTAATTCAGCGATTCGACTATGCTTCGTGAGCCTTTTCTGACGGAGAAGCCTCCTGATTTATTTAAGTACATGTGTTTTCTGAGCTCTTCCTCGAGCATCATGAAGAAAAAGTATTTGCGGTGAAGCAGTTTCAGGTTGAGGTAAACCACCCAGAAACCGTCCCACCAGCTGAAATGATTGGAAATCATAAGGATTGGCAGACCCTTTTCTCTGAAATCATGGTATATGTTCACATGGTGAAAATGCATTTTAATTTTCAGCCGGGAATAGAGCTGAAAGAAAGGATATATAACCGGGTGATGTGATGCCTTCAGGATCATAGGACTGATTTCAGGATTAATATCAGAATAATGAAAAATGCAGTCTGAACATACAGCACGAAAGAAGCTATCCTGTTTTCGATCCTGATGCCGGATAGTTTCAGAAGGGAATGAAAAATGACAGCCAGCAGAAACCAGGAAGCATAGTTTCTCCATGGTACGGCATCGCCTTCAAAGTTCCACATATTCATAACGGGAGCTGCCTGTTCAAGTATCAGGTCATAAGCCAGCATCATGGCTGATGCTGAAATTATTTTCAGGATATCGGAGGTTCTGAATCTGGCAGTAACGGCAGCCGTGCAATAAACAAGCAGAGCCCAGTTTACTCCTATCATGACAGGAGTTTCAAGTACAAGAGGTCCGAGTCCGCTGCCGTATCTGTAAATCCCGAAGATCCTTCCGGTTTTAACCCCAATCACTTCGACGAAAAAACCTGCAATGAATATAAAAGAGAAGAACAATATTTCCTTCTTCAGGTCATCTTTCCTGTGAAAGAAGATAACCGCAGCGACGCTAAGTAAAAGTGCCAGTGGAGTAAGTGATATGAAGAAGATACTCGTTGCGGGGATCGCCATTCCTGCAATACCAACTGAAAAAAACACTGTCAGGAGGAGTTTTGCAGTTAATAACCTGTCTGATAATAATTTTCTCATGCCAGTATGTAAGTGTTACGTTTGACAATTTTTCTTTTGAAAAGGCTCATCAGCATCAGGTTTATAAGTATCAGGCTGAAGCCATAGGCAAAATCCTCAACAGGAATAGTAATAAGTCTGAGACCGGTAATTTCATCCGGATCATACCACACCACCTCACCTTCGATCAGGGTTCCCGTGAGTATCCCGTTAATTAATATGAATGGAATCAGGATGACAAGGAATGAAATATAGAATCGGTTAAGAAGCCTGTCTTTTCTGAGAGCTGACAGAATAAGGACAATTATCATCAGGGTAAAATAGACCAGAGTATATGACCGGCCCGGACGAAACAGGATGCTCAGGGTAAGAATAAGGATAAGAATTATTGTTATCGCCAGAGTTGCCCGGTTGGAAAGCACTTTCCCGGGGAAATATGCAATCAGCACATAGTGTATGAAGATGCTGGCATAAGGGATCACGATAAAAAACAGCCACTCTTCAAGAGGCAGGCCTGATATAACTATTCCGGAATGATATTCGGGATTGAAGCCCCAGATCGCCTTTTTTGCAAACCATATGTCGAACACCAGGAAAAAGGCCCCGGTAATAAGCAGCGAGGGGATCAGTGACGGCCAGTGCCTGTAGAACGCCACTTTCCTGTCGAAACTGAGAATCAGGGGGAAGAACGCTGAGCAAATCAGAAGAAGCAGATAAAGAGGCATGCTGTTTATTTGAAGTACCTTCTGCTGAAGACCAGAAGTCCGTAGTTGTTGAAATCCTTGAGGTTCTTTGGCTTGTGATGAGCCTGGTGAGCTTTTATCAGTGCAATTACATAAGCGTTTTTGGGGTTTTTGAAGAATGGAAGCCGCTGGTGATAGACAACATCGTGAAAAATAAAATATGTAAATCCGTAAAGGGTGATGCCCGCTCCGACAGCTATGAGGTATGGGTTGCCTGCCGACAGTCCCCAGATAATAAGGATTATTGCTGGCGTCGCGTAAATGAGGAAGAAATAATCATTCTTCTGAAGCACCGGCTTGCTTGCGATATCCGTAAGATGATGATCCTTGTGGAGCGACCACAGGAAACCGTGCATGACATACTTGTGATTTGACCATGCAACGAATTCCATGAAAGCAAATGCTCCAAAAATTAACAGGATGATCTTGATTATCATTTTAGTAAATTCAGTTTGTTAAAGGAATAGGCTTTTATCAGCAGGAACAGTTTAACATAATCAGGTACCCTGACTCTTTGCTTCAACATTTTTTCAGCAGGAGTTTTTCTGATAATTTCGAGCAGCTTTTTGTAATAGTAAAAAGCTGTTAGGACGCCGAGCCGTGAATTGGAGGGAAGTTTTCTGATCCCCTCAATAGCATCTTTGAATTCCTCGTCGACGTCATCAACTATCTCCTTCTTTGCCCTTTCATCAAAACCCGATACGATCGAATTATGAAAATACTTCCTGTTCAGAAGTTTTGTATCATCCTTTATGTCACGGAGGAAGTTTACTTTCTGAAATGCCGATCCCAGTCTTTTTGCAGGGGCCTCAAGCTCATTGTAGAGCTTATCGTTTCCAAGGACAAACACCCTCAGGCACATGAGCCCGACCACTTCAGCAGATCCGTAAATATATTCAGCAGTTTCGTCTTTGGTGTTATGGTCCTGTTTTACAAGGTCGGTTTTCATGCTCTTCAGGAAAGCCCGGATCAGATCGTCGGGGATGCCGTATTTCCTGACGGTGATCTGGAACGAATTCAGAACAGGATTCAGGCTGATCCCGCAACGTACCGCATCATAAAAGTCGTTTTCGAACTTTTGCAGCAGTTCTTTTTTATCATGGTCGTGGAAAGTATCTACAATTTCATCAGCAAACCTTACAAATCCGTAAATGCTGTAGATTGCATCCCTGATACCGAGGTCGAGCAATCTGACAGCGCTTGAAAAGGAAGTGCTGTACGATCTGGTCACCAGACTGCTTGTCCTGAAAGAGATTTCATCAAATAGGTTCTGCATGGGAATTGTATATTATCCTTATTTCTAATTTGCAGGCAATTGGTGTCATCTCAGCCCTGTTGCAAATTAATACTAAATTTTTAATAGCATATCCGTGAGGATTTACTTTTTTGCTTATCTTATAGTCCTAAAAAACCTGGACCCATGAAAGTAAGGAATAGCCTTCAAGTGGTGGCTCTGCTTGCGTGTTCATCGTTCCTCATAATTGTACTGCTGACTTCATTCAGCCGTCTTGCCTCTCAGGAAGACCTCAAAAGCAAATACGCCTATAAAGACTTTGAATCAGCGAGGAAGTGCCGTTCCTGCCACCCGGGCACTTATGAACAATGGTCACAGTCGCTGATGTCGCAAGCCTACACTCATCACTGGGATGAGATTGAGTACTTCGACCTGGCTGTAAAGCACGCAGAGGCATTGCCCGAAATTAAGGATGCCGTTGACGGCTGCAATGGCTGCCATACCCCCATTGCCTGGATGAGTGAGAAGAAATTCCCGCCTCCCAGGCCTTCAGAAAAAAGCATGGCAAATGAATCGGTTTCATGCGAGGCTTGCCATCTGGTACAATCAGCTCAAACCGATCCTGCGTATAACTTCAGTTATCTGATAACGCCCGGAATGACAAAATACGCAGTCAGGAATCCTGCGGTTGAATCACCTGCCCATAAAATAGTGACCAATGATTTTTATACCACAACGGAGTTCTGCGGTAACTGCCATAATGAAATGAGTCCTTACGGGGTATGGGTAAAAAGCACCCAGCTTGAGTGGAAGGAAGGCCCCTATGCGAAGGAAGGAGTAAGATGCCAGGATTGTCACATGCCGAGGGGCGGACCTTATCTGAATGCCCTGATGACAAAACCTTATGATGATGCCAGGCTTCATCTCTTTCATGGGGGGCATGATCCGGGTAAGGTGAGGGGCACAATAGAGCTCAGGATTGAGCCTGATATAAGGGATGCCGAGCCTGGAGAAACAATAGTCTTTACTGTCGCTCTTTTCAACCAGAAAACAGGGCACAAATTCCCCACAGGTTCGGTGGAGGATCGTATTGCATGGCTGAATGTTGAGGCCACAGATTCAAAAGGGAAGGTATACCATCTGAATGTAGATAAAAAGGGATTTGAGGGTGAGGAATTCACCATATCCGGCGACTATCTGGCCTACCAGGATATGGCTGTACCTCTCGGGCTTCCTGATTTCAGGGGTGTTCAGCGTGACGGAATACCTGCTGGGAACCGGATTTTCAGGATGCCCTACTTCGACCCTGAAGGCAGGATGACGATGATGCAGTGGAATACAGCCAGCCTGGGAGTTGATTACCGGATAGGGCCCAGGGAAACCAAAGTGGAGCGGTTTACTTTCAGGATACCCTATGATGCCGCTCCCGGAGAAATGAAGGTAAAAGCGACACTTAATTATCAGCTTCTGGTAAAGCCGGTTGCCGATCTTCTGAAGGTACCGGAGGATGAATCAGAGATCAAGCTGGTAAATGAGCATTTTACTACTGTTGAAATATATCCGTAGTGATTAATCCGATAGTTCGTATTTGTAATCCTTTCAAATATTGCCATGAAGAACACAGGATATTTCAAGGTCTTACTGGTTACAGTCGTTCTCGGCTGTCTGATCCCTGTTAATGATGCCGGAGCCATTCCCGCCTTTGCAAGGAAGTACCAGATAAGCTGTCAGGTCTGCCATTCTCCCGCAATGCCCCGGCTGAAAGCTTTCGGCGATGAATTTGCCGGAAACGGTTTCAGGATGACCGAATATGAATCGCCGCGACACTTCATCCAGACAGGTGATGACAAACTTTCACTGTTCAGGGAGCTTCCGGTGGCTATAAGGATGGACGGGCATGTTACCTACAATTTTGACAACAGGGGAAACACCGATGTTGCAGCTCCCTTTGTCGTTAAGATATTATCGGGAGGTGAGATTTCCGACAAGCTTTCTTATTACTTTTATTTTTTGTTAAGCGAGAGAGGGGAGATTGCAGGGCTCGAAGATGCCCTTCTGGTTTACACCGATTTCCTGGGCACTGGTATTAATCTTACCGTGGGCCAGTTTGCTGTTTCAGACCCTCTTTTCAAAAGTGAGTTGCGGTATACCCTTGAACCTTACAAGATTTACTCTTCCAGGCCGGGGACCTCCACTACAGACCTGAAATATGACAAGGGTTTGATTTTCGACAAGGGTTTCAGCACAGGCACGACTATTGTCGGGCAGATAGTCAACGGGAACGGGATTGGTGAAGCCGATGACGGCTACCTTTTTGACAAGGACAAGTACAAGAATTTCATGCTGAGGGTGAATCAGGATATCGGGCAGTTCATCACGATCGGCTTTTTCGGTTATACGGGCCGGGAGGTGATCCATGATGCAGTTTATTCAGATATAAGCGACATAAGGATGTTCGGCCCCGATATCACTTTCGACTTTAATGAGAGGTTTATGCTTAGCGCTCAGTTTGTAAAAAGGACTGATTCGAGGGTTTTTGTTGACGGGCCGGATGGAATCATGGATGATGTTGAAACTCTGGGAGCATTCGCCGAATTGATTTATTCCCCGAAAGGCGACATGAGCAAATGGTACCTTACAGGTCTGGTCAACTGGGTTGAATCGGATTATGATCCTCTCGACTATGCTTCGGCAACCCTGCATGCAGGTTATCTTCTGAGACGCAACATGAGGGTTGTGGGTGAGTTCACCCAGCAATTCAGGGGAACTGACTATGGCAAGGTAAGCATGGGAGTTATCACTGCTTTCTGAGATACTTTCGAAGCTTGCACTTTTTCAGCTTTTTTAATCCCTCTGCGACAGCTGAAGCGTTAATAATTGCCCCTGCCTCATTTGTATGTGTATGGTCTGTCAGAAAAAGCTTCTTTGAGACCTCATCCTGTCCCAGAGCTTCATATTTAAGTGCTATGATCTCATTAAGGTCGATAAACCATACTCCGGTATTGGCCGCAGTTTCCCGGGCCCATTTCCCGTAATCTTCTGATGCTCTTGCAACCTTCTCATTTATCCAGATATTTCGTGGTACCGGTGAACAAATAACAGGAGTGGCGCCTGCGGCCCTTGTATCTGCAATATATTTTCTCAGATACCATCCATAGGTATGAACTGTCTCATGTTGCTTTGTAAGAATGTTGTCAATCTCCTCGGATTCCTCGCCTGTTCCTTTGAGGGTTCCCCTTGCCCGGCTATCGTCGTTGACCGGACTGCTGTCGTTGTGACCGAACTGAATGAAAACATAGTCGCCGGGTTTAATCATGGATAAAACATTGTCCCAAAGGCCCTGTGTTATGAAAGTTCTGCTGCTTCTACCCCCAAGGGCATAGTTCCTTATCGATACCTTTGAAGTGTCGAACATGGTGTGAAGATATGCTCCCCATCCCCATAATCCTCCGTCGCCCAGGCCGGTTCCGTTCTTTACGGTTGAGTCGCCGATAAGGTAGATCACAGGTTTTTCCTTTTTTTCGGTGATACCGGCAGCAGAAAGAAAAAATAAAGCAAGTGACATGATCAGATAGCGGTACATGATGTTTGAAGAAGTTGTTTGTGGAGTAAAGATATATAAAAAACAAAAACCCCCTTCCTTTACGGGGGAAGGGGGTTCTGTCGTCATGAGTTTTGTTTATTTCCTTCTTGAAGAAGTAGTTTCAGTTTTGTTGTCGTCCTTTGTTTTTGCCACGCTGCCGCTTCCCTGCCTTACCACTGTTTCTTTTGAAGCTGAGTTTCCGGAGCTCCTGCGCGATGCTGCAGCCGGAGCCGGGGTCTCAGACCTGTTGGACCTTGAGGATTCAGCCTTTGCTCCTGACTGTGAGGAGGGAGCTGGTCTCGAGACTGAGGTCTCGGTTGACCTTCTGCCGGCAGCAGAGCTCTGCCCTTCTGATGAACCGGTGCTGGTACGGGGATTTGCCGTTGCAGCTGGCCTTCTCTCGTTGGAGCTTTTGCTGCCCGAGCCTGTGGTTGCCCTTTCCCTTTCAGGATCGCTGGTCGACCTGGACCTCTGGGTGCCGGTAGTGGCCGGCTGAGTTCCGGTTGATGATCTGCGGGCGTTTCCTGTGCTCTTGCCGGTCTGGGTTGAGCTCCTGGTTGTTCCGGCGGCCGTGCTGCCTGCACGTCTTGTGGCGCCCGTTGCTGAACCGGCATCCCGGGCCTGACCGGAAGCACCGGAGGAGCTTCTCCTGTTCACCGTGTTTCCTGTCTGTGTCATGCTCGATGCCCTTTCAGGGTGAGCTTTTGCATAAAGGGCTTCGCCATCTCTCCTGGACTCGGGGCGCGAGTAGGTGGTCTTGTATTTACCCTCGTTTATGTTGATTGTGACATTTTTGGAGTATACTCTCTTGTCACGGTAGTAGTAGTTATTCCATCCGTTCCACCTCGGAGTGTGGTAAACCCTGTAGTGAGCGTAGTAAGTGGGGTACCAGTGATAGTGGTATCCGTAGTAGTAGTGCCAGTAGTAGGGGCTCCAGGGGCGCCAGTAGGAGGGGTAGTATCCCCAGTACCATGAGGAGCGCCATATCCTGTAGTCGGGGAGGTAGATGTACCTTACCACCGGCCATGCATCAACTGCCACATAAGTGGTTCTGACAACCTGGACATTCTGTTTTTTTGCCCTTCCTGTATAGCCCGGGTTAGGGGTTTCTGCGTAGTAGGGTTCTATTATGTAATTTCTGCCGTAAAGAGCCTCATCACCTATCAGCTGTATCTGAACCGAGCCGTCGCGGAGCTTTTCCACTGTGAACACTGCCACATCCTGGCTGTCGTCGCGGTCGAGCACAGCCTGCAGTACTATTGTGTGAACATTGCCTTCGACATAGTCGATAACTTTTACGTAATCGATGTAATTGTCGTTGTTGAGATCCAGGTTGTTTATCCTGGTATTCTCATCGTTGAGGCTTCTTTCGAAACCTTCGAGGGTCTCCGACTGCTGGAATAAATTCATTACTGCGTACAGGTTGAAGTTATCGCCGGGGAGGCCCAGATATTCATCCGGGTAATCCTGCGGAGCCATTGCTGCTGTCCCGATCGCAACTATCGCTGCGAGAATCGAGGTGATTAAGAACTTTTTCATGACGTTGTTGTTTAAAGAACTTGTTACAACCTATCTATGGCAAAACTTGTGCCAATCCACAAAAAACGTAATGGGATCAAATAAATTGCATTTGCAAAGAGTTCATTAACAAGACATTTCTGCTTTTTGAATATTCTGGTATAATACGGGACTTAAGTCCCTCTGAAAAGTAGGTTGGTTGCCTTACCGTCGGCTTCAGCCGACGGTAAGAAGGCCCTGCACCCCTTACCCGGGGGCTTTAGCCCCCTTTTTCCCCGGGACTAAAGTCCCTCCAGGAAAAGGGTATCGGGGGTTGCCAGACCGTCAGCTGAAGCTGACAGTACGGGCAGGAATATATTCCACCTGACTTACGTAATGCAACGAACATGTACTTACAGACAGCTTTCTTTTTGTTGCTACCGGCCTCAGCAGCTGTTAACACTATCCTTTTAAGATCATATCATTACTTTCGGGTTTGGTGGCGGTTAGTATTGCCCTGGGAGTATTTCTTTTTGCCGTCGGCTTCAGACGACGGTAGGCAGGACCCCACTGTCTCTCCGGGGCTTTAGCCCCAAAATAGCTATAAAGATAAGTCTCCTTTACATATATTAGGATAACATTTTATTGTAAGACTATTTGCAGTTTCACAGACATTGACTTAACTTTACTATTGTCAAACGCTGTAATTTCCTTACATATGTCTTACATTAAAATTTTGGTTCACTGCGTGTGGACCACAAAAGGAAGGACCCCATTCTTAAGAGATAACATTAAAGAGAAAGTGGTTGCTCACATCTGCTGTAACGCGATTTCAAAAGAAATTTTAATTGATTGCATGAACGGATTCCATGATCATTTGCATACCATTGTCTCACTTCGGGGTACTCAGAATATCTCCGAAGTAATGCAATATATAAAGGGAGAAAGTTCATACTGGATCAATAAAAACGGAATAACAAGATCGCGGTTTGAATGGCAGGATGATTTCTATGCGGTATCAATTGGAATGGATCATTTTAAGAACCTCCGGTGCTACATTGAAAACCAGGAAGAGCACCACAAAAAAGTACCTTTGAAAGATGAACTGGATCTCTTGATAAAGGAATACCAAATGGAGAGAATTCGGGACTAAAGTCCCTCCAGGAAAGGGTATTGGGGGTTGCCAGGCCGTCAGCTGAAGCTGACGGTAACAGAAGAACGTATTAAATCTGACTTACAGGATAAAAGCAAGATATAATAACATTCGCATTTCATACTGCTGCGGTCGGTTTTGGGGGGCAGTCGGCACAACCCTTGCAGCCCTTCTTTTGTTGCCGTCGGCTTCAGGGTCAATTTGCACAATACTGGCAGCTCCTTTTTTTGCCGTCGGCTTCAGGGTTAATTTGCACAATACTGGCAACTCATTTTCT
>CAYSBL010000026.1:0-8775 GCA_964429295.1 uncultured Rikenellaceae bacterium | reverse complement strand
TTTTTTTGCCGTCGGCTTCAGGGTTAATTTGCACAATACTGGCAACTCATTTTCTTACCGTCGGCTTCAGCCGACGGCAAGAAGGCCCCGCACCCCTTTCCCGGGGGCTTTAGCCCCCTTTTTTGCCGGGACTAAAGTCCCTCTGAAAAAGGGACTGGGTTGCCTAACCGTCGGCTTCAGCCGACGGTAAAAGAACGTAATCCGCCGGACTTTCTGGATGAAACCAGGCTTAGAATTAATATTCAAATATTTAATAATGTATTAGTAAAAAGAAAACCAATTATTTAATTTTGGAGGAACCACTAATAATTGATTCCATGTTGAAATACATTAATCTTTTCCTGGTTGGCGGAATGCTTGTTATGAATTACCTTGCAAATGCCCTTCCTATCAATGGGAAAACCACGGGTGAATTGTCGGACTCCTTTCCCAACCTGTTTGTTCCGGCCGGACTTACCTTTTCAATCTGGGGTGTGATTTATATCCTTGTTATCCTGTATTGCATTTTTCAGTTCAAGGACTATAATACAGTTCCCGTATCGAAGATCAGCCTTGCCTTTGGTATTTCATGTATCCTCAATGCCCTCTGGATAGTGTTCTGGCATTATGGCAGGCTGCCCCTTTCGCTTCTGGTTATGGCCGGATTGCTGGCTTCCCTCATATATATTAATATAGCAATCCGCGATCTGCCTTTCGGGATTATCAAGGCAACCTTCGGGATTTATCTGGGCTGGATCTGCATTGCCACCATTGCAAATGTAACTGCAGTCCTGGTAACAGCCGGATGGAACGGATTCAATATTTCACAGGAAGCCTGGACGATCATAATGATAGCGATCGGCACCCTTCTGGTTGCTCTCACAATTTTCAGGTTAAATAATCCCTTTGCGGGACTCGCAGTGGTATGGGCTTTCCTTGGGATCGCCATAAAGCGACAGGATGACTACAGGACTATACTCATAGCTGCAATAATTGCAATGGTGATCATAAGCGCAGTAACCGTCCGGGGTTTTATGAGGAAAGGCATGGTTTAGAAGGATATTCCCCGCTGCTCATCCCTTCAATCTTATGATATCCGGGCTGACCGGACATCATTTAATAAGTCTGGTCAGATCCTTTTCCGAAACGATCGGGTGAACTCCGGTTGTCTTTTTATCCTGAACATAATCTGCCAGCGATCCTGCAAAAAGTATATTTCCTTCAGGGTATATACTTTTTAAACCGGAGATGAATTCTTCATAGTCACCCACTGAGAGTCCCGAAAGGGCTCCTGTGACAATGAACCCGGGATCCCATGATTTTACAGCCTTTTCCACTGCTGACAGTGGAGTTGATTGTCCGAGATAGAGTACTTCATGGCCACGGGAGCGGACTGTATATGCATAAAAAAGCAGGCTCAGGTCATGATATTCATTTTCGGGAAGGAACATAAGCACTTTTTTCCCGGCGGACGATTTAACCGGTGAAAGGTTGTCGTATGCAGCCATCAGCTTCCTTCTGATTATCGCTGAGATGAAATGTTCGGTTGAGACATCGGCCGAGCCGGTATGCCACATTACGCCCACCTTTTGAAAAAACGGAAAAACAACTGAAGTGATCGTCCTTTCAAAACCCCTGTTTATGACCGATTTCAGGAGTGTTTCATTCACGGCGTCCTCGTTGAATTCCAGCATTGCCTTTACAAGGGCGTCGATCAGGACTTCTTTTCCGGCACTGCCTCCGGCAGCTTCGGATGCTTTTAATTCCAGGATATTATCCGGCATGGAAGCTATTATGGATATTTTGTAGCCGGAATTGTAAAGTATTGATACATTGATTATCTTTTTGAGGTCCTCATCTGTATACCATTTTCTGTTGGTGTCTGTGCGTATGGATTTAAGAAGTCCGTACCTGTTTTCCCAGATCCTTATTGTATCGCTCTTTATCCCGGAAAGCTTTTCAAGATCACTGAGTCTGTAACCTGCCATGATTGGTTGATTTGCTGTGCATGAAATTAAACAATTGAATCCGAAAGTAAAAGAAAAGGGATCCCGCCCTGCGGGATCCCCTCTCAAAACTTAAACTAATCAAATTAAGGGAGCAACACTTCGTCTATCACATGTATAACTCCGTTGGCAGCCTGCACATCGGTTGCGACAATGTCAGCTGTGCCGTTTATCCTGGGTGTCGGAGTCAGTGTCACGTCTATATTGCCGTTGAGAGTTGCAACTGATCCTGCAGTAAGCTGGTTTGACCTTACATTCCCGCTGACAACATGATACAGAAGTATCGGTGTGAGTTGTTCTGCGGTGAGATCATTTACGCCTGATACCCCAAGAGCTGTAAAGAGAGCCTGGAAAGCATCATTGGTGGGTGCGAAGATAGTAAACGGACCTGCACCTTTAAGTGTCTCAACCAAACCGGCTTTGACCACAGCCTGAACAAGGATGCTGAAAGCCTCATTATTGATAGCATGATCTACCACCGTAGGAGGAAGCAGCACCTTGTCGATGGCATGAATAACGCCGTTTATTACGTCGACGTCAGCAGCAATCACTGTAGTTTCCTTGTTAAGTTTCACTCCCCCTGTAAGTCCTACCTTCAGGGATGAATAGCTTCCCTGGGAAGAGCTCAGAGTGCTGTAATAACCCTCCGTCAGCATGTTTGATTTCTTCTCTTCTCCAAGTACGTGATAAAGAAGTATGGGGGTCAGCGCTTCTGCACTCAGATCCTGTATACCACTAACTCCCAGTTGTGTGAAAAGCGCATTGAACGCTTCATTTGTAGGAGCGAAAACAGTAAAATTGCCTTCACCATTCAGGACATTGACCAGTCCGGCTTTGGAAAGTGCCTGAACAAGAATCGAGAAATTGGATTCTGTGGAGGCATACTGTGCAATAGTCATTTCATTAATAGGAGTCATTTCTTCTTCCTTTTCGCAGCTGCTGAGGGTAAACAGACCCATCATCACCGCCATACCTGTTATTAAAGTTGTCTTTTTCATTTTTGTAAGTTTTAAGTTGTTGCTCTTTTAACACAAGAAACATTGGCTGCATTAAAATGTTCGGAAAAAAGGGTAAAAAAGCAGACAAACATAACTGATAAACCAGGTTTAGATACAAAATGTATTAATAAAAACATTGATAAACAATGTTTTAGATGTAAATGTTAAATAATGTTAATAATTATGATTGTCCGCGGTTAAAATCAGGACAATTGACACGTGACTGAATCAGCAAAGTTCCTGGAAGGCTTTTCTGAATTCAAGGGGTTTGGCAATATTGTGGAATATTTCTCTGGTCCCTCCTGTTCCGATAATAGTGATAATGCCATAATTCAGGATCCTTCCCATGACCGACTGATCGACATTTACGGTTTCGATTTTCGACAGGTTCATTTCGAAAGTACTTCTGGCGATGAAACCGGTTTTTATAATTATTCTCCTGTTTGTTATTACGAATTCAGAAACTGCTCTCTGGATAAGCGGTGCAATGGTAAGGGTGAAAAGTGATTTAAGGGTAATGAAGATCACCCAGTGATATTTAGTTTCGAATACCACTGATTCATCCCTGATAAGATGGTTGTCAACATATCTTCCCATGATTTTAAGAATTTTATAGTCTGCTTATCCTAATGTCGGTTGTTATGGTTCAAATTTAGTTAAAGCGGGGATCATTTTGTTCCTGTCGCCCTAAAAGATAAAAATATTAAATGGAGGCTGGAAAAGAAGAGTACCCGATAGGGGACTTTCCTGGCAGTTTCGCTTAGTTTACGTCTTGAATCATTCTGGATTTTCAGATGCCGAAATTCATTATGGTGTCGTACACCCTGGCTCTGGTTTCAGCCGGTGAGGGATTCAATTCCTCAGAAGTGAAGGTTCCGTTATCCGGATCTATTCTTTCGTAAACCATCCTGTAGAGATTGAAGATAATTTCGAGGCTTAGCCTGTACCTTGGTTCCATTTGCGGGCCAATAAGTTTTATAACCTCAATGGTCTGTTTTCTGTATCCGTCAGCAGTATCTCGATAATGGCGTATGAGATCTCTGAATCCGCTTGTAACAGGGCTTCCGTGTGCTATATTATTGAGATCCTGACGTGACAGTCCGTATTTCCTGACGAGGTCATCAGCAAAGTAGTTAAGGTGATTCAGCTGGTCTTTCCGGAAATCCCTGATTATATGGACCAGGTAGCTGAAAACTGCGCAGGGTGTTGCAGCTTCCTTCACGTCAAATCCGGGTTCCAGGTAACCATTGCCGCTTGTCCTCAGCCCGCTAAGGTGAACGAATATTGAAGCAGGCGCCACTGATGCTCCCATGGAATAGTCGAGAAAAGACCCGAGTGTCGGAAAGCCGTCATTGTTGATGTCGTATATCATCGACCTGGCAAAGGCTTCGAGTGTCCATAAGGGTATCCTGAATCGTTCAACGGTTTTGACCAGAGCTTCCTTTTCGGGATTGCAATCATCTGATATCACTATCATCCCGAGCCATTTGCTTACATCGGTAAGGAATGTCTTTCTTTCCTCAGGGGTTATCCTTTCGTTTGATGCCTTGTGGTTATCTATCAGATCATCAATCTTTCTCATGAACCTGTAGCACGTCTTTGCCGCACAGTATCTGTCATTATCCCAGAAAGCTGCCGCAATAAGGATATTAGGATGATCAATTATACTTTCAAAATCTATTGATTCGAAGGTTAGCAGAAACTGTTCCCTGATGCTATCTGTTTTCACTTATAAAGGATTTTCTTTTAATATTCTTTCAGAGACCAGCTTTGCTGAGATCAGAACGTTGGGGATTCCGTTTCCCGGATGCGTGCTGCCTCCTGTAAAGTATAGATTTCTGTATTTATCATGACGGTTATGGGGGCGGAAGTAACCCATCTGAAAAATGTCGTGTCCCAGGCTTCCGAAAACCGAGCCTCTGGAGATATTGCATCCGGTTTCCCAGCTTTCGGGAGTATGGCAGATCTCGAACCTGATATGCTCTTCAAAGTTGTTCAGACCCTGTTTCCTGAGCCGGCTCAGAACCGCCTTTCTTGTCCTGTTCTTTATCTCTTCCCAGTCCTGGGATTTTTTTCTGTCGATATGTCCTATTCCGACGGCGACAGAAATCGTGTCACATCCGGGAGGGGCTGCTGAGGGATCTTTTCGTGCCGGGGCATGGACATAGAAACAAGGGTCGTCCCCGACCGATTTCTCCCTGAAGATCTTGTTAAGGCCTTCCCTGAAATTATCCGAGAGGAAGACATTGTGCTGGTCGAGCTGGGGGTAAGCACGATCGAGGCCCCAGTGGAAGCAAAGGGACGAGCATGAAAAATTCATCCTTTCAATGCGGTTCGATCTCATTCTGTCGGGAAGAAGTTTGCGGTATGTATACGGCAGATCGGCGTTTGAAATGACCAGGTCTGATTCAAACGTATTGCCGTCCTCAAGTACTATCCCTTCTGCCCGGTGATCACCGATGATGACACGGCTCACGGGAGAGTTGCAGTTTATACTGACCCCATGCTTCAGGGCTTCAGCCTGCAGTCGTTCCACAATATTATACATTCCGCCTGTCGCAGGGAAGAATGATCCTTCGGTAAGTTCTGCTGCAGGTATCATCGAAAACAGGGCGGGCGAGTTGAAAGGATTCTGCCCGACATATATGTTCTGGAATGTGTATGCCATCCTCAGGCGTTCGCTTCTGAAAAACCGCCCAGCATATTTATAGTGAGGTGTAAATGCTTTCAGTTGAAACAGAAGAGGAATGTTTTTCAGGTTCACCATCTGGAACAGGTTGTAGAAGTTCCTGGCAACAAGCCTGCTCATGCCGAGGTTATAGATCCTGTAGCCTGTTTCAATGTAGTTTCTTTCCCTTACGAAGCTTCCCGGTTCTATTTTTTCAAGCTGCTGTCTCATTTTTTCACTGTCGGTGCTGAAGGCAAGGCTGCTGCAGTCGTCGAAGAAGATAGTATATAGATTTTCCAGAGGGACGATTTCCTTTCCTTCCCTCAGCTCAATACCCAGAAGGTCAAAAACCTCATGATAAACTCCCGGCATCATCAGCATTGTTGCTCCGAGATCAAACCTGTGACCGTCGCGGATCATCTGTCCGCACCTTCCGCCGGGAGCGGAGTTCTTCTCGTAGATACTGACATTGTAGCCCTTCCTGGCAAGGAAAAGAGATGTTGCCAGACCTCCGATTCCGGCTCCTATAATTATTGCCTTTATGTCCTTCCCCATTGTCCTGCGTCAGATTCTGTCAGAAAATCCCCTTAAAGACGGAGTAAAATTCAATTTGTTCCACAAACCCAATGATAAAATTAGGGTTTCTTTTAATTTGTTGCAAAATCATAAAGAGTTTATTTGACGGCAACTTTTATAATGATGACCATTAAGGGCGGATTATTCCCTGAAGAGATGCTAAAAAATAAAGCCGGACCTGACAGGCTGCAACGCCCGAAGTTGTATCTTTAACATGGCAGGCGGATCCAAAACTGCTGCCAGCCAACCATAAGACAAATTGTTATGATCTTGAAAACACTCAAACTCATTTTTAAGGTTCTGCTTGTTTTTCTGACAGTTTTTATTGTATGGCTTTTTATCCCCAGGGCATGGTCAGCAGTGAATCCAGAAAAACCGCCATTGGGATATCACTTCATGGCTCCGGTAAGAGTTGCTCTGCTTACCGGTCTTGAGAAGTTTGTGAATACCTCACCGGAAGTCCCTGATAACATTGAGGCGTTCACTGATATTGAATACAGTAAGGCAGGAGGGAAATCTTTGCAGCTTGATATTTACAGGCCAAAGGGTTTTTCAGAAGCCCTTCCTCTCCTTGTTTTCATTCATGGCGGTGGCTGGCAGGGGGGCAAGCGATCCGATTATCTTGTGTATCTCGTCCACTTTGCTCAAAAGGGGTATGCGACAGCCACTATCTCATACAGGTTAGTTGCCGATGCTCCTTATCCTGCATGTGCCGGTGATGTTAGGGATGCAGTAGACTGGGTTTTCCAGAATGGTGAGAAATTCGGGTATGACGTTAACAGGATTGCGCTTATAGGCGGGTCTGCGGGAGGGCATCTTGCAATGCTCGGAGCATATGGATGGGACAGCGGGAGTCATTCAGATGATACCTCCATGGTGTCGCCACAGGTAAAAAAGGTGAAAGCAGTAGTAGACCTTTACGGTCCGTCAGATCTTACAACGGAGTATGCAAGAACACACCCTCTTGTTACTGCACTGATAGGAAGATCATGGGATGATTCTCCCATGCTGTACCGGGAAGCCTCTCCAATATCTTATTTGAGCAGTGATGATCCTCCTACACTGATATTTCACGGGACCTCCGACAGGCTGGTTCCGGTAAGCCAGTCGGATGATCTGAAAACGAAGCTCGATTCACTGGGTGTTCCATGCGAATACTACCGGCTGCCTCTATGGCCACATTCCATGGATATGGCTGAAAGAGTGAATATATTTTGCCGCAACAGGATGGAGGCATTTTTCAGTAAGTACCTTCTTTAGTTTTCAGCTTTGGTGGCGTTTCATAACCTCACGCCAGTTTGTTATAATTATCCCTTTGTCGGAAAGGAATTTTTTAACCACCGGATCTGAGAAAAGCTGTGCCTCCCAAACCCTCTGCTGCCATGAACCTGTTATTGTTTTCAGGTTGTCAGTCTCCACCGAGGGATGGAATATTATTTCTGTCAGTCCCGGGCTGAGTGAACTGACCAGCTCGAAAAAGTTCTCTCTCTTGTTCTCGTAGCTGTCCCCGTCAGGTACGCTCGAGAAGAAGTCGAGCTTGGGAAGTGAATAGCCGGCAACCATATCTACAACCTCCGGGGTAAGGGGGTATCCTGCCTTTCTGAAGAACTCTGCAACCCTGGCATCCGACAGATCGATGGCATTTGCGGGTATTCCGTATTCCTCCGCAATCTTAAGGAATACCCTTATATATTCGGGTGATCCGTACATCGTTCCCATGTGGGTATCGATATGGGATGGCCTGTATCCTGCAGCCATGACCTTGTCTATCTGGGCACGGACCTCTGTTTCAATCTCTTCGGCAGTGGCATGGGTGACCACCTCGGGCACGCTGTGCCACATTTTTCCATCACTGTCGACCAGTCCGGGTACCTTTGCCGGATCGGCAACAGGGCTCCAGCGCCAGTTTAGCCATTCGCTGGTGTGTGTAAGGTGAATGCCCAAATCCGGTGAATCCTGTGTCTTTGCCCATTCCACCAGATCCATGGCATAATCGCATGGCACCATTACTGCTGCCGACCTGATGTCGCCGGTTTCGAAATAATGCTTCACGGCTATGTTGGCCTCTTCGCACATTCCTGCATCATCGCAGTGAAGGATTAATACCTTGCTGTCCTTCGGAAAACCAAGTTTCTCGGCGTTTGTGATCCTTGTTCCGGCTGGCGCTGTCCCGGAGCGGTTGCATGACTGAAGTACAGTCAATGAAACGGTGACGAGTAAGACCGGAATTATTCCGGAAAAGATTTTTTCACTATTGGTTTTCATTCTCAGTCTGATTAGGATTTATCTGATGATTTTGACCTGGTGGAACATCCTCCTGTTTATGTAAATTAACAACATCGTCATTTATTGTTTCGGTTAGTTTCTTAACCACCCTGAACTGCTGAAAAAACTCTTTTGCAATAACCCTCAGCAGTGTATAGACGGGGACGGCGAAAAGCATTCCCACGAAACCTGCCAGTCCTCCTCCGATGATTATTACAATGAAGATCTCGAGCGGGTGCGATTTTACGCTTTTCGAGTAAATGACCGGTATAAGTATGTTATT
>CAYSBL010000025.1:30224-50905 GCA_964429295.1 uncultured Rikenellaceae bacterium | reverse complement strand
TTGAGGTCCCTAATCAGCTACCAATTCATTTACACAAAATTCTTTACACTCCCGGGTAAAACTTTAGATTTACCTATAAGTTCTACAAGTATCTGAAGATCAGTGCATGTATTTTTGTTTTTAAAAGTTACCCCTGCATATTTAATAGTAACTGTAAACCCGGTGGAGCTTTCTTTTCGCAATAGGATCTTTTCCTGCTTCTGAGGAGCTCGTTTATGTCAAGCATACTGATTAAATGTAACCTTACCAGAGTGGCCACCACTGAAAAGGCTTTTTTTGCACATGCAATCTTCTGGGTTACGGTAAGCAAAAGCTGAGCGATTAATGTGCACCAAACCTGAGTATATACAGCATTCACATTTTCTCCATAGAAGTAATGTAGCTGGAAGTTCTGCTTCATCTTCTTAAACAATATCTCTATTCCCCACCTCTTCTTGTAGAGGAATGCAACTTCTTCAGCTGTGATATCAAAAGCGTTTGTCAAAAATTCATAGTAACGATTCAGTTCATCCTGGTAGCAGACCCTTCTTAGCTTAAGGGGAAGATTGGTTTTTTTATCCTGCTTCCCATTTAGTTTTAAAGGATGATAGATAAACTGTAAAATTTCCTCACTAATAACCATTGGCTTATCTTTCTCCCGATCATGAACCCGTTTAGTTTCCAGTACCTGGAAGGAAGATTTCCTTTTTAGCCGGGTTACAAAATAGATGTTCTGATCTGTCCAGGATGCAAATTGATGATAATCATTGTATCCCCGGTCAAATATTATCATGCTTCCGGTGGAAAGCTCCAGACTTTTTAAAAATACTCTGTCATGTACTTTTGCCGGGGTCAGTTTAATAAACCGGCCAACCGATTGAACTGCATCAATGAGCATATGAACCTTCAGACCTCCTTTTCTGCGTCCATCTCCGGTTATATCGCGTCCTATTCCTTTTAAAATATCGCAAAACAACCGGATTGTTGTGGAATCAATCAGCAGTATTTCCTTAAATGTCAGTCCATAAGTCCGGTTGTCCGACAAAAAACTTTTATAATGGTTTACCAGATGAAAATAAAGATCCTCAAAAAATTTGCTGCTCCGGTTACGCAATCCGTCACAGGCAGTGCTCTTTGCTGGCGCCTGATCCAGTCCAAGGTGATTAAGTTTACCGCTTAGAGCCCTTAATCCTTCGCATATTTCTGTCATGGAATCACAACGGCCCAATATCCCATAAAGCATTGTGATTAGCTGAGTCCTTGTCTTGAACGATTTGTAATAGTAATCGCTCTGATGTTTATTGATCAACCCCTGAATGCCAACTTTGTCAATCAGATTTAATATCTGTTTAAAAATCGGCTGTCCGACAAATTTAATTTCTGTAATTTTACCCATGTTGTATTTAGTTTGTGCAAAAACCAAATTACAACATTGGAGGGAAACCTTTAGGGAGTACCTCCTTTTTTATTTTTTAATCGGACACTAGTGAACCAGGTTATCGTTATTCGATAATTTTTTTACCTGAAACAATATGATATTTTAATTCTGCGACGCCTAAAATGATGGGTATTCTGCTTATTTTTAGGTTCTTGGCCCCCCTTTAAGGCTACTCTTTGTACACAACTATTATCCAGGTTGGGATTACTTTCAATTCCCCTTTCCGTTTCGCCCCCCATCCCCCCTAAAGGGGGGCTTAAAGAACTAATGATGAGTTATATATTAGTATGGGAATTATCCACACACTTAAATAGTTTACAGTTTTTAGATCTAACACTAATGAATTCCTTGTAATCCGATTTGGCATATCCCCATAAATAGTTGTAATAAAGCGATCTAAAGCCCCCCTTTAGGGGGGGTGGGGGGCGGAATCAGCTGGGACGAACAATCAATCCTCAGGGGGGTTGAAAGCAAAAAGGAATGAAATGATCCAACTTTAAAAAAGAAGTGTACAAGGAGTAGTTTAGGGAGGTGTGGGGTAAACAATAAAGGGAACCTGACAATGAACCCAATTGCGAAGACGCTACAATTGTTCCTAATCCATTCCAATATAATTAACAACTCCTCCCGTAACTTTTCCCGTTTTTATCCGTCTTTATTCTGTATTGTGTTTTATGACTGTAAAGGAATTTAACAGATCTGTTGAGGAGTATTCAGATTCCGTTTACCGGTTCATCAGGGCCAATTTGAAAGATGATGAACGGGCTGATGATATTGTGCAGGATACCTGGGAGAAGTTATGGAGAAATGTTACCGGAATTGAATATCCGGTTGTCAAATCGTGGCTTTTTACAACGGCATACCGGACTATGGTCGATATCATAAGAAAGGAAAGCAGAATGACAAGCATTGAAAATACAGATCAACACAATCTTCTTTCCGAAACCCAGTACAGCGACCTGAATGAGATACTACATCTTGCGCTCGAACGGCTTCCTGAACACCAGAGATCGCTTGTGCTTTTACGCGATTATGAGGGATACAGCTACCGTGAGATCGGCGAGATAACCGGAATGACAGAGGCACAGGTGAAGATAAATATTTACAGGGGAAGAGTGGCCCTTAAAAACTTTATAGTGAAAATCGAATCAGTGATCTGAATGAAACCCGACCGTTCAAATTATGAAATATGGATCACCGACTGGCTCGACGGAAATCTGAGCGAGCTCCAGTCTGAAGAACTCATGGCCTTCCTCGATGAGAATCCCGACCTGAAGGAGGAACTTAAAGGTCTTGATTCGGTTTCACTTAACCCTCCTCAGCTGGTTTTCGACAACAAGAGAAACCTAATCAGATCAGCAGCAGACCTGGACGATTCACAATTCGATAAATTATGTATCGCAAAACTTGAGAACGACCTCACCCAGGAACAGGCTGCCGAAATTGATTTGATTTTAAATAATGATGATTCGAAAAGAAAAGCCCATGACCTGATAATGGGGATGAAGCTCAATCCTCCGGCAGTGAATTACAGGCATAAGGCCAGGCTGAAGAGATTAACACCCGCAGGAAAGATATTACGGATTTCCCTTGTTACTCTCAGCGCCGCGGCTACAACCGCCGCTGTTATTTCGCTGATGCTTAAATTCCCGCAGAGCCAGGAATTACCCGATTCACAGGCATCAGCACCCGCAGCAACAGATACACTCACAATAGAGTCGCCCCTGCCATTCCTGTACAGCCGCGCAGAACAGGAACCTTACAGCCGGGCGCAGCAGTTAACCGAAGCTGCTCAGGATGTAATCCCTGTTGTACCTGTTAAACAATCAGTGCCAATAACCGGAGAAACTGTATCAACCGATAATGAACCTCCGGTTATTCTCACAGCTGAAACCGATTTTACACGGCTTCAGGGTCCGGACAGGATTTTTACAGATCTTCCGGCAGATATTATTGACACGGAATTGGCTGTTTCCAGCGCCCTGATTCCATACCGACCCGATTATATTCCTCCTCTGATAGATCACAGGAGCAACGTGGAATTGTTCATGGCAAAACTCTTTCATGAAAGGATAATGAAGGACAGAAACGCAGGAACAAAGCCTGTTGAAACATATGACCTGGCCCGTGCAGGCATTCTCGGCCTCAACAAGCTCTTCGGCTGGGAACTGGCCCTTGACCGGAATACCGATGAGAACGGGAATACAAGATCATACTACTTCGCTTCTAGGCTTGTTAAGGTAAATGCACCTGTAAGAAAACCTCCGGAAAATCTGTAACTAAAAGGTGTACTTGACCGTCACAGCATTGAAAAGAATAATAACGATTAAGCCATGAAAACGAAACTCTTGCTGATGATCATTGCGGCAGCCCTGATCTGCCAGTCATTTTCGCTGCAATCACGTGAAGTGACAGTAATAAGTAAAAAACATGCCGTAGCCGACTCAATAAACACACTGACCGTTGTAATCGGCGATGAGATCTTCCGGATCGACGGGAACGATTCGCTTGTTGTAATCAAGGTTGGTGATCGTGGACTCAACATTCACGATTCGGAAGATGGCAAAAAGGTGAATGTCGAAAAGTACGACGAACTAAGGGAGCTTGAAAATGCTGCCGCCGAAAGGGAAACGGGGAGAAATACTGTAAGGAAAACTGAAAGGGAACCGGAAAGTTATTACGATTACAGTGACCGGCAGGACCGTGATGAACCTGACCGTTACAGGGGAGGCCGTCATTTCAGGGGTCACTGGTCTGGGATGGAGGCCGGTTTTAACAACTGGCTTTATGCGGAATCAATGACGCTTCCTGAGGAAATCGACTACATGACACTCCGTACCGGCAATTCCAACTGCTTTAACCTTAACTTTTCCCAGGTGAACATCGGTTTCAGCCGGTATGCAGGTCTTGTTACCGGGCTGGGGGTAAGCTGGAATATCTACAGGTTCGACGGTCAGAGCACCATTATGGTCGGTCCCGACGACTTCCTTACCGAAGGAATTCCCGAAAATTTTGAGAATATAAAGAAATCCAAGTTCAATACCCTGTACCTGAACGCTCCTTTGCTGCTCGAGTTCCAGATCCCTGCAGGGTACAGCCGGTTAAATATCGCCGCCGGAGTGATAGGAGGAGTAAAACTCAATGCCTGGACCAAACTCGTCTTCCAGGACGGTGAAAAAGTCAGGACCGGAGGCGAATACAACCTTAACCTCGTGAGGGGAGGCATTACAGCCAGGGTTGGGTATGAAAACTTCATGATCTACGGGACATATTATACCACACCCTGGTTCCAGGACCGCCTGGGACCCGAAAGATTCAATCTCGAACCTTTCGAGATCGGACTGGCATTTACTTTCAACGACTGACTTGAAGCGACCTTAATTTGACTTATCTTTGTGTGTAACCATCGCACAAGGATGAACGACAGCATTTTATCGAACCGCGAAATAAGACGGTACAGCCGGCAGATTATGCTCCCCGAAATAGGGATCACAGGCCAGGAAAAACTTAAGAAATCGAAGGTAATTGTCGTGGGAGCAGGCGGACTCGGATGCCCGGTGCTGCAATACCTTGCTGCCGCGGGAACAGGCAGGCTTGCAATAGCGGAATTTGATACAGTAAACGAAACAAACCTCCAGCGTCAGATACTCTATGGTTCCGGCGACATCGGAAAACTGAAGTCGATAATAGCGGCTGGCAGAATTGAAATGCTGAATGACCTAGTCGAAACCGAAAGGCTCAATCTTAAAATTGACCGGACAAACTCCCTGCGGATACTTCAAGATTATGATATCGTGGTCGATGCGACAGACAATTTCGCCGCACGATACCTGCTGAACGATTCCTGCGTGATCCTTGGTAAACCTCTTGTTCACGGGGCAATTTACAAATTTGAAGGCCAGGTTTCGGTATTCAACTACAGGGGCGGACCGACATACCGGTGCTGGCTCCCCCGACCCGGGGCACTGAAATCAGGCGATCCGTCTCCGTTCGAAACCGGGATCCCCGGTGTTCTTCCCGGCATCACCGGTACAATAATGGCTAATGAGGTAATAAAAATAATCACCGGATATGGAAGTGTCCTTTCCGGGAAGATCATGATCTTCAATATAAAGGATTATGAATTCAGATTCCTTGAGATACCGGTCAATCCCGGTAATCTTGGCAGGAAATTACTTGACGAAAAATATTAACTTTGTGTTGCAATAACGTGCCGCGTACCGCGTACCGCGTACCGCACGCCTCACACCGCACGCCGACTAACCAGCAACAAGCAACCAGTAACCCTCTTCAACATGAAACTTCTTCTCATCAGCAACTCCACAAATCCCGGCGAACAGTACCTGGGTTATTCAAAACAGATGATCGGGGAATTCCTCGGAAAAAAACACATCAAGGCACTGTTCATTCCCTATGCAGCAGTTACATTTTCGTATGACGATTATGAGCTTAAGGTCAGGGAACGGTTCAGGGATGCCGGACATGACGTGATCTCCATCCACCATTTCTCCGATCCGGCCGAAGCGGTAAGGAAAGCGCAGGCCATTGTGGTCGGCGGCGGAAACACCTGGATGCTCCTCAAGATGATACGCGAAAACAAGCTTATCGGCCCGGTAAGGGAAAAAGTCCTTTCCGGAACTCCCTATATCGGCTGGAGTGCAGGATCGAACATGGCCTGCCCGACCATCCGGACAACCAACGACATGCCCGTGATAAGACCTTCGTCTTTCAGGGCTTTCAACCTTATCCCCTTCCAGATAAACCCGCATTACCTCGACGCAAATCCTGAAGGTCATGCCGGTGAGACCAGGGAACAGCGGATAAAAGAGTTCATCGAGGTCAACCCCGACCTGTGGGTCGCCGGCCTGCGTGAGGGCACCATGTTCCTCGTGGAGGACAGGAAGATGAGGCTCATCGGCCCGAGGAAAGCAAGGATCTTCAGAAAAGGTCATGAGCCCCTCGAGTTGGGTGAATTGGACGATCTGAGCTTTCTGCTGAAAAAATGACGCAGGACACTAGACGCAAGACAGAATTAATCAACCGAAAAGGATCCCCTCCCGGGACTACTCTTTTTACACAACTATTTACCAAGTTGGGATTACTCTCAATTTCCCTTTTCGTTTCACCCCCCAACACCCCTAAAGGGGGGCTTAAAGAACTAATGATGAGTAATATATAAGTATGGGAATTGTCCACACTTAGATAGTTTACTGTTTTTGAATCTACACTAATGAATTACTGGTAATCTTATTTGGCGTATCCCCATAAATAGTTGTAATAAAGCGATCTAAAGCCCCCCTTTAGGGGGGTTGGGGGGTGGAATCAGCAGGGAAGAACAATCATTCTCTGGGGGCAGAACGCAAAAAAGAATGAAATGATCCAACTTTAAGAAAGATATGTAAAAAGAGTAGCTCCCGGGAGGGGTAGGGGTGGGTTTTGGGGACGAATACCAAATGCAAAAAAATCCTAAAGTTTGTATTTAATCAAATAATGTAACTTTGTCCCCCGTTAACAATCCGTGGGAAGGATATTTGCTTCAGGTAAATGAAACTGGCGGTAAGGTTACTTAAAATAACATCCATAATAATCGGCTCCCTGCTGGTCCTTCTGTTCGTCATTTCCCTGGCGATACAGAACAAGGTTGCAGGAATTGTCCTCAACACCCTGAACAACAACTTCGCCACCAAGATATCCACAGAATCCTACAGGCTTTCGCTGATAAAAAAGTTCCCGAAGGCAAGCATCGAACTCAGGAATGTGCTTGTCCTGTCTTCAAAGGATTTCGACCTGTCGGCTTTCAGCGGAATGAATACCGACACCCTCCTTGCTGCCAGGACGGCTTCTGTCGACCTTCGCACAATCGATATAATCCGGGGGAATTATACATTCACGAAAATTACAGTCCGGTCGGGACGGCTTTACCTTTTTACCGACAGCTCGGGCCGTACCAACTATGAATTCACCGAACATAAAACCCCGGAAGGAAAGGAAAGCAGTACGAGACTGAACCTCAACAGGATAAGCCTCCAGGGTCTGAATCTTGTTTATAACGATCTTAGGGTCAGCCTTAATATCGAAGGACTGGTTAAGGACGGAATGCTGAAGAGCAGGATCAGGGGAAGCAATATCGATTTTGACGGTGACATGAGTATTTTTTTCAGGCTTTTCCAGCTGGGCGACTTCATCATCAAACCGGAAATAATTGCAGACCTGAAGGTTGGCCTGAACCAGAATGAAAAAGGTACATTCTTTAAAAAGAGTACCATGAAGGTCGAAAACTGGGATTTTGTTCTGACCGGTTTCGTGGCAGCCGACAACTATATCGACCTTACCGTGACGGCAGACAATATCGATATTTCAAGGATACCGTACCTGCTTCCTTCAAAATACAGCAAAACCCTGTCGTCATATCATCCTGAGGGAACCCTTAAATTCAGCTGGATAACAAAAGGCAAATCCACTTCCTCTCAGGATCCTCATTACGATATCACATTTTCACTCAGGGATGCACTGATAGACAACAGAAGATCAAACCTGAGCGTCAAAAACCTTTCGTTTAACGGAGCTTATACAAACGGAGCCGGTAACTGTTCTGAAACCAGCACTTTCAAAATAACCGACTTCAACTCACGGCTTGGTTCATCGGATTATAATGGCTCCTTCTCACTGGTAAATTTCAAGGATCCCTTCACCGAACTTAGGTTCAGGGGCAGGCTGCTGCCCTCGGAACTGATCGAATTCATGAATCTCAGCGAAACTGCTGAAGCCGGAGGATCAATCGACCTTGACCTGAAATTCTCAGGGCGGCCCGGGAAAAAGGGAGATTACAGGTTCACAGATGTTTTCAATCTGGCAGCAGATTCAAAAGCTTCGTTCAATTCGGTAAGCCTCAGGCTTAAAAACAGGCAGCTGGACATAAGGAACGCTACAGGTATTTTCCTTTTAAACGGCAGCACTGTCACCGATAAATTCAGGCTTTCACTTAACGGACAGGATATCACCTTTTCCGGAAAATTCACGAATTTCCCGGGCTGGCTTGCCGGCAATCCGGTAATACTGGGCGGAACAGCTTCAGTCTCGGCTTCCTCTTTCAGGCCTGAACGCTTCATGGATCCTGATAATATACCTGATGACAATAACGAAGCGGAAAAAGCTCCCGTCACCTTTCCGGCCGACGTTAACCTCGATGTGGACTTCAGGGTGGATACCCTGTCTTACAAGCTTTTTGAGGCAAGAAATATCTCCGGAAATCTAAGCCTCAGGCCCCGGATATTGAATTTCAGATCGTTTTCAATGGATTCGCAGAAGGGGAAAGTAACGGGAAACGGCCTGGTGGTGCAGAATCCCGACAAATCATTTGTTGGCAGGGGAAGCTTTGTTGTATCAGGTGTTGATGTGAAAGAATCGTTCACGACATTCAACAATTTCGGACAGGATTTTATCAGGGCCGAAAACCTCGAGGGAATTCTTTCAGGAAACATCACACTCGTCCTTCCTGTCGATTCCCTTATGAATCCCGACATACACACCATGGCAGCCGAAGGAAAATTCAGCATTTCCAACGGAGCACTTGTCAGTTTCGAACCCGTAAAGGCTCTTTCATCATTCATCGAACTGTCGGAACTTCAGAACATAAAGTTCGACAAGCTCGAAAATGATTTCTTCATCAGGGACAATGTCTTCTACCTTCCCCAGATGGAAATCAGGTCTTCGGCTGCTGACCTGTCGGTCAACGGAGAACATACCTTTGACAACAAGTATGAATACCATGTAAAAATGCTTCTTTCGGAGATCCTCAGCAAGAAGTCGAGGAAAACCCGTAAGCCGTCGGAGGATTTCGGCGAGATACAGGACGACGGCCTCGGAAGAACATCCGTTTTCCTCAGGATAGACGGGAACGGCGATGACGTAAAGGTCAGCTACGACATGAAGGCTGCAGGCAACCAGCTAAAGGAAAATCTGAAAAAAGAAAAAGAAACACTCAAAACAATAATTAAGGAGGAGTACGGGTTGTATAGAAAGGATTCCGGACAGGTGAACCGGAAGGAATCCCGGCCAAGGTTCAGGATATCCTGGGAAGGGACGGAGACCGCAGTAGAAGAAGAGGAGCCTCCGGCTGAAAAAAAAGAGGGTTTCTTTGACAGGCTTTTTAAAAAGAAGTAGTATTTTTTTAATCTGAAAAACGACAGTCACTTGAATATTTTCCGGAACCGCAACAACTGGCAGATCTTCCTTTTTCTCTTTGCCATACTGATAGGTGTGGGATCACTCATTTATACCCAGTTCCTTGTCCGAAGCCTTAAAACCGAGGAGAGGAAGAAGGTTGAAATGTGGGCTGAGGCCACCAGGCTGATAAACAGCGCCGATTCGACCCAGAATCTTGATTTCCTTTTAACGATCATTGAAAACAACAACACCGTCCCGGTAATACTGACCGATGGTTCCGACAACATAATTGCCACCAGGAACATTGAGCAGGTAAAGATAGAAGATACGGGCACCATGGGCGTCAAGCTCGAAAAGATGAAGAGCGACAACCAGCCTATAATAATCGATCTGGGTAACGGCTCAACCAACAGGATATACTACAAGGACAGTATCATACTCAGCCAGTTGATTTACTACCCCTTCATTCAGCTTGGATTCATAATTCTGTTCATACTGGTTTCGTACCTTGCCCTGAGTTCATCGCGCAAAGCCGAGCAGAACAGGGTCTGGCTCGGACTGTCGAAAGAGACCGCACATCAGCTGGGAACACCAACCACCTCTCTTACAGGATGGGTGGAACTGCTTCAGAGCAATTATCCTGACCTGCCGGTAACCAGGGAACTTGCCCTCGATGTCAAAAGGCTTGAAAAAGTGACTGAACGTTTTTCAAGAATAGGCTCAAAACCTTCCCTGACGCAGGAAAACATTCTCGCCCTTATTCAGAACTCCGTTAACTACCTGAAATCAAGATCTTCCTCAAAAGTCCTGTTTGTGCTGCCATTTACTGTCGACGATGAGATAAACCTTCCTGTGAACCCT
Organism: uncultured Rikenellaceae bacterium; assembly: GCA_964429295.1. Taxonomy (GTDB): domain Bacteria; phylum Bacteroidota; class Bacteroidia; order Bacteroidales; family VadinHA17; genus LD21. The sequence goes on along the minus strand of CAYSBL010000025.1, from coordinate 40,461 downwards.
GCCCTTTTTGAATGGGTTATCGAAAATGTGTGTAAAAACGGAATTGATGCCATGGAAGGCGACGGCGAGATCACCATAAAGGTTGAGGAGGAAGAAAAATATGCAGTGATCGACATTTCCGACACCGGTAAGGGGATGCCCAAATCGTCTTGGAAAAAGGTGTTCTCGCCGGGATATACAACCAAGAAAAGAGGCTGGGGACTGGGTCTGTCACTGGCCAAAAGAATAATAGAAGAATACCACCACGGAAAAATATTTGTCAAATCTTCCGAACCGGGCAAAGGAACCTGCATCAGAATTATGATGAAAACCGGAATTGTGTGATCTTTGCCGTAACCATCTAAATGCCGCCCCGGATGAACCGGAAAGATATTGAAATAATGGCTCCTGCCGGATCGTATGAGTCGCTTATAGCTGCTATTCAGGGAGGAGCCGATTCTGTTTATTTTGGCGCCGGTAACCTCAATATGAGGTCTGCTTCATCTATAAATTTCACTCTTGACGACCTTGTCAGCATCTCCTCGATCTGCAGGGAAAAAAACGTAAAAAGCTATCTCACCCTCAACGTTGTGGTGTTTGACGAAGAACTTGATCAGATGAAGCTGATTGTTGATTCAGCCGTCGCCGGCGGGATAACTGCAGTAATTGCATCCGACCTGGCAGTTATCAGGTATGCCTTCGACGCCGGAATGGAGGTTCATCTCTCGACTCAGCTCAACATAACCAACCTCGAAGCCCTCCGTTTCTATTCCCGGTGGGCCGATGTGGCTGTTCTGGCAAGGGAACTGAACCTTGAACAGGTCAGTCATATCGCCCGGATGATCAGGGAGAAGGATGTAAGGGGTCCCCGGGGCGACCTGATGAAGATCGAAATGTTCGTTCATGGCGCACTTTGCATGGCAACATCCGGAAAATGCTACCTGAGTCTCCACGAAACCGGAATGTCGGCAAACAGGGGCAAGTGCAGGCAGACCTGCCGGAAAGGCTACATTGTTACCGAAAAGGAAACCGGGTATGAACTTGAGATTGACAACGAATATATAATGTCGCCCAAAGATCTGTGCACCATCGGCTTTGTCGACCGCCTCCTTGATGCCGGGGTGAGCGTTTTCAAGATCGAGGGCAGGGCCCGGTCGCCCGAATATGTCAGAACTGTTACTTCATGCTATGATGAAGCAGTGAAAGCTGTTTCAGAAGGATCATATAATGAGGATAAAATCGCCGTTTGGAGAGAAAGACTTTCATCGGTTTTCAACCGCGGCTTCTGGGACGGCTATTACCTCGGACAGAAGCTGGGTGAATGGAACACCCGCTATGGATCTTCCGCAACAAAAAGGAAAGAATACCTCGGGAAAGTGACAAACTACTTCTCAAAGATAGGTGTGGCTGAGATCAAACTCGAAAACGGAGACCTTGAAAAGGGAGAAACCCTGATGATAACAGGCCCAACAACAGGTGTCATAGAATTCGCGGCTGGGGAGATAAGAGTTGACCTGAAGGAGACTGAAAAAGCTCTTAAGGGTGAATTCTGCTCCCTGGCGACCCCTGAGACGGTGAGACGTTCCGACAAGGTTTTCAGATGGGTGGATGCAACAGAGCATCACCGCCAGTAAAACAGTAAAGTCATTTCCTGTGACGGCTTGCCGCTTCGAGTATCCTGCCGGCATTGACCTCCACATCGTCCTGAATTGTGACGTCTCGCTAAATTGATGCGGTTTTATTTTATAACACACTGAATAAGAGTAGTAATAGATCCTAAAATTTGTTTTACAGTACTAACGCATATTTTTGTTCTAAGCGTTGAAAGAGGTCTGTCGACTTCAGAATTAGTTCAGAGAATTTTGTTGCCAATCAGGTATTTAGTGTATCTTTCACAGGCTGATGTCTAATCTCGTCAGCTTCCCCTCCTTTCGAAGGAGGGGTGGCCCGGGCAGTGGGTTTATCCGGGCCGGAATTCAATCCCGGGCCGGGGTGGTTGAGGAGAACCTCATGGTGACTATATCCAGATTGAAAAAGATAAAATAAGGGACTGGTTTTCTGAGGGTCTCGAACTTACTGTACTTTAATTTGAAAACAGGTTGGTATTTCAGTAGCCCGAATACATACTTAAAGAAACAAGAAGTGCATTTAAATGAGAGCACAAATGTTCTTAATTCTTGTTAACTTACTCTCCATGGCAATAACCACCCTGGCCCGGAAGTAAATCTCGTCCTGTTCAACAAGCAGTAGCCGGGCCACCCCTCCTTGGCAAGGAGGGGAAAGTGCCGTCATCTCTGACCCAGTCAGGTTGGTATAAAATGTGCCTGAATACATACCTGACACACAATTAGTCACAAGTCAGAAAAAAAGCGCTAAAGGGAAGATATTGCTCCCTGGCGACCCCTGAGACGGTGAGACGTTCCGACAAGGTTTTCAGATGGGTGGATGCAACAGAGCATCACCGCCAGTAAAACAGTAAAGTCATTTCCTGAGACGGCTTGCCGCTTCGAGTATCCTGCCGGCATTAACCTCCACATCGTCAGTATCTGTTTTTACATAATGAAGAAGTTCCAGGGGCTTCCTGTTCAGGCTGTACATATAAGCCTTGTCGTAATACTGAAGGGTTATGGTTATTGCGGTTGCAAAATCGCCCCGGTTCACTGCATCCACGGCTTCCCGTGTCCTGTCGCCGCCAAGCCTTTTGCTGATCTTTATTACCGACTCCCGCAACAGCTCCGGAGGATAAACGGAATACTCTTCCAGTAACCTCGGAAGCCGTGTTTTGATATCCATAATAAGGATTATGGCCGGATTGCCCTGCATATTCAGGTAGAACTCCTCCGGCATGAACACCATTCCGATGTTCCTGCTTTCGTCTTCGAGCCATACAGGCTGCAGAGAATCGGTAAGGCTCAGACGTTCAAAGAGCAGGTTGGAAAAATGCTCTGATGAAGGCTGTGCCGGCTGGCCGAGAGATCCGAATGCCGAACCCTTATGATTCGCAAGTCCTTCGAGGTCGACCACCTGGTATCCCTTTTTCTCAATGTGTTTAAGTATTTGAGTTTTTCCGCTTCCTGTCAGGCCTCCGAGAATTATCATCTCCCTCTTTGATGCAAGCGCTTCCAGAACATGGTGCCTGTAGGTCTTATAACCCCCTTCCAGGACCTGTGTTTCAATTCCTCCAAGGGAGAAAAGCCAGGCCATGGCTTCAGACCTCATTCCACCCCTCCAGCAATGTACCAGAAGCCTTTTTCCTTCTCCGGCGACCTCCATTGCCGCTTCGAGCTTTGAATGCATTGAGGGGCCGGAAATCCTTATTCCTTCGAGAATGGCATTCAGGCTGCCTTCTTTTTTATACAAGGTGCCCACCTCTGTCCTTTCAGCGTCATCGAAAAGGGGAATATTATGAGCGCCCGGGATATGTCCAGTACTGAATTCCGACGGTGATCTTACATCAACGACGGGGATGCTGACTGAAAGCTCCAGGAAGAGATGAATGCCAAGCTTATTGTTCTGCCCCGATACCATAGACGAATTGATTACCAGTCGGCAAACTTAAACAAGTATTGTTAATTTTTGATGAAGTGGCTGGTGAAGAATTTTTTCAGGTCATCAATCCTGACGGGTTTTGGAATGAATTCCCTTATACCCGACATTTCGGCTTTTTTCTTCGATTCGGGCATGTTGTCGGCAGTAAAGGCCACAATAAGAATAGTGTTGTCGAATTCCAGGATCTTGCGGGCCGATTCAAAACCGTCCATCTCCGGCATGATCAGATCCATGAAAATAACATCATAGCGGCGGGTTTTTGCCTGAATGTAACCTGCAAATCCGTCATCGGCAAAATCGAACGAATAGCCAAGGCTCTTAAGCATGGTTCCGATCACCTTCTGATTCATCTTATTGTCTTCGACAATCAGTATCCTCAGATCCCTTCTCACCGGTTCATTCTTCGGAACGGGAACTGACCTGTCGACCTGGGGGAAACTCGTCTTTATGGTTTCGTAAAGCTCCTTAAGCTCATATGGCTTTACTATATAATGATCAATACCTGACGCCATGCATTTGCGAAGGTTCCCCTTCACATCATGGGAACTGATCATCATTATTATGAACTCGCCCGAAAGTCCGCTGGCGGAAATCTCCCCGGCTACAGCGAACCCCTCGGATTCCCTGTCGTCGAGTATAACCAGAAGCTGGTAGCGCTTACCATTATGCTTAAGGTTTTCCCTTATCTGATTCACAGTCGATTTCTGATAAGTGGTTACCGTGAGCGCCAGCCCGAGCTTGTGAAGCGATCCCAGTATTTCCTCATCCCTTGTCTGGCTGCCTGCAATCACAAGCGTCCGGATATTGTCGAATGAGGAAATGGAATCGAAATTAAGGTTCTTCGATGGTTTGTCATTCCGATACAGGGTAATCGAAAAGCTGACCTTCATACCCTTGTCGCCCCAGAGTCCTGAAGGACTGATTGCAGATAATTCTCCACCCATCAGACTTACAAGCTGCCTGGCAAGTATGGTCCCGAAACCCGACTCATCATCATCCTGGTGGACTTTCGAATCTACGGTTACATAATCACCGAATATCTTTTTTATGGTTGCCCTGTCGAAGCTTTTGCCCGTGTCGTTGAGTTCAAAACCCAGCTTTATGGTTTCCCCGTCATTCTCAAGGAGCTTGCAGACAAGACTTATCTTTCCTCCGGAGGTGTTCTCGGCTGAATGGTTAAGAAGGTTCGTTAAAATCTGCCTGAGCCTGAATGGATCGCCTATCACTTTGTCAGGGACATTCTCCTCAACGTCGCAGGTTAAGCTGACCCTTGTTTCATCAATGTTTGTCCTGGCAAGATCGTAGCAGTAAACCACTTCTTCACGAAGGCTGAACGGTATCTCATCGAGGATCATCCTGCCCGACTCTATTTTCGAGAAATCGAGAATATCATTTATTATATTCAGAAGCACCTCACCGGAACGGCGAAGGAGACCGAGAACGTTTCTGGCCTCATCAGTAAGTTCCTGCTTTTCCAGGATGTCGGTCATGCCGATAATACCGTTGAGAGGTGTCCTTACTTCATAACTCATGCGTGCAAGGAACTCCGATTTTGCCGTACTGGCACTGGCCTCCTGCTTGCGTGCCGACTCAAGCATCGTGACATCGACAAGCATGTCCATAATGGCTTCCTCACCGCGGAAAGTAACCGGAATGCTTGTGCGGAAAAGTATAAGTTCTCCCCTGTCTTTTCTGAGAATTACAAATTGCTCGGGACTGAAAGTGCCTCCAAGATGTTTCGAGAAATAGTTGTTTTCATCGGTGACCGCCGGCTCCGGGTATATTTTCCCCTTCATATTGTCCGCTCCGGCATACCCGTAATACTCAGCCGCATTACTGTTTGCCCTGATAATTTCCCGGTTCCCGTTATATATCACTACCCCTGCCGGCATCTCCTCTACCATTCTGGAGATCATCTTCTCAAGCGATTCACGTCTTCCGGTTTCTTTTTTGAGCGAGCTTATGATACGGGACAGGAACCAGAGCAGGATCAGCATGACGGCAACTGATCCTGAAATCACCGGGACTGAATTCATCAATATGTATTTTCTGAAGCCGTCGGCAGGAGATGAAAATACAAGGCAAAGATCCCTTTGCAACAGATTTGCCGGACAAGTTGAGGATATTACTTCAAAGGGCTTGCCGCTTCCCTCTGCCCTGTGCACGAGTGATTTATTCTCACGTTTCCCGAAAGAGTCCGTAATCTTCTTCATCGAGGTATACGTAAGTCTGATATCGCTATTGCTGAAAAGCGTTTCGCCTTCAGGGTTCAGAACCCATTGCCACTGATAATCACTGAGGACTGAGTTGTTGAACAGGGCGCTGAAGAATTTCTGGTAATCGACGTCTACCACTAAATTGCCGTAAGGAATACCCTTTTCGATTACCGGAACATACCACGAATAACTGCGGCTTTCTTTGATCAGCTGCTCCTCAAGGATTATCTCATCCTGAACATGAAGGATAAAATTCTGTTCGAGCCAGTTTATGCCGGTCTCGTCCTTCTTCAGGGTGAATTCATTCTTCTGGTTGTCATAAAGCTTGATCCCGGCCACAAGATCGCCATACCGGGTGAAGAAAAGCTTCATTCTGTCGATGGTGCGTGTCCTGCAGGCCTGATCGCCTGTGAAAAAGCAGTAAATGTCATCGGTAAGAATTACCTGCCTGATGTCTTTGGAAAAACGATGGTTTATGCTGTCGGTAAAAAGGCCTGCCGATTCCGCCTGCCTTTCAAGGTACATGGTTTTCCTGCTGATCTGCTTGTTGTACAAGGATTTGTAATAGAAGAAGTTAGCACAAACTATTATCATAAATACAGATATGACAATAATCAATATTTTCTTCATATTATATAACCTTGTTGTCAGACTAAGTAAACATGCTCATGGTATTAACTTGATTTCACCTGTATTTAGTATTCTCATCATTCAAAATACTTAAATAACTCCTGTAGCGGAGCCAGTTTATTTCGCCCTCTTCCACAGCCTGCCTGACAGCACATCCGGGTTCGTCGAGATGAAGGCAGTTATAGAATCTGCAATTTGCTGCCACCCTGAATATCTCAGGGAAAAAATGGTAAATCTCGTTCCTTTCCATGTCGACAACCCCGAATCCCCTTAAACCAGGGGTGTCGATGGCAAAGCCCCCGAAAGGAAGCAGATGCATCTCGGGGAAAGTGGTAATATGCTTGCCCTGCTTGTGGTAATCCGATATCTCTTCAGTCCGGAGCTTAAGCTCCGGATTAAGGACATTGAGAAGAGTGCTCTTGCCGACGCCCGAATTCCCTGAGATCAGACTGATTTTATCCTTCATGAGAACGATCAGTTCAGGGATTCCGGTTCCATCCTCAAGAGAAAGCCTCAAGCACTCGTATCCTACATCGGTATAAAGCGAAATCAACTCCTCCATCCTTTCAGTCTCTTCGGGGCCATAAAGGTCGGTCTTGTTGAAAATGATCCTTGCCGGGATCCTGTAAGCCTCGGCAGTGGCGAGGAACCTGTCGATGAATTCAACCGGGGTTTTTGGAAGAATAATTGTTACAACCAGAAGAGCCTGGTCGAGGTTGGCTGCAATTATCTGTGACTGTTTCGACAGGTTTGATGATTTCCGGAGGATGTAATTACGGCGATCGAGAACTTCGGTGATAAGTCCGGATTTGCCGTCGTCCATTTGCTCATACCTTACCTTGTCGCCCACCGCAACAGGATTTGTGGTCTCAACTCCCTTTACCCTGAGTTTTCCCCTGAGAACACAATCGATTATTTCTCCCGTTGCTGTGAGCACCCTGTAACGGATCCCCACCGACTTGAGTACTGTTCCGGTTGTCAATTGAATTTTATTTGCAGCAAAATTAGGGATTTTTAAGAATAAAGCGAAGGGGGCTAAAGCCCCAAAACAAGAGGGGGAGACTTCTGACCGTCGGCTGAAGCCGACGGCAACAAGAGTGGCCAGGGTAATGACAGTCACCGAAGCCGAAGGCAACAACAAGAGTGGCCAGCGTAATGACAGTCACAGAAGCCAACGGCAACAGGAAGAGCTGTCAGAGCAGTGCTTACTGCAAACAGTGCTGACGGCAACAGGAAGAGAGGTATTTGTTGGAACAAATCATTTTTAAACCCGAAAGTCTGCTGGAATACATTCTTCCGTTACCGTCAGCTTCAGCTGACGGCCTGGGGACCCCAAAACCTCTTTTTTCAGGGACTTTAGTCCCGTCACAGAAAAAAAAGAGACCCGCAGGTCTCTTCTTCTTTATCTGAATGCTCCTTTTAATTGTCCGATGCCATCAACAGGAAGGGCTTCATCTCAAAGCTGTGGTAGAACGGCCTCAGCCTTTCGGTGTTATAATGCTCGGCAACATTGACGATCTTCTTCGAAGAAGTGACCACGTCGATAGGAACATTGTCGTACCTGCCGTTCTTGAGAACCACTATCCTGCCGTGAAGTCCCTTCAGGATAAGGTCGAGCGCCAGGTTACCGTAGGCCATGGGCACGATCGAGTCGAGAGCGTCGGGATCGCCGCCTCTTACCATGTAACCAAGCTTCTGGGTTATGCAGTTGACTGTCTTTCCGTTGTTGTACTTGCCCGAGAGCTCCTTAAGCTGATCAGAAACAAGATCGCCTATCCCACCGAGTTTTGCATGACCGTAGGCATCTTTTTCCTGACCTGAGAAGATCATCTCTCCGCCCTTGAACATAGCACCTTCGGATACGAGGACAACCGAATACCTGCTGGGATTGTGATTCCTGTCTTCAATGAGAAGCCTTGCCAGGTGATCAATGTCAAACTCATATTCGGGGATAACGCATCTGTTTGCTGCTCCGGCCATGGTGGGAAGCATGGCGGTGAAACCGGCATAACGTCCGAATACCTCCAGAACAAGAAGCCTTTCGTGCGATCCGGCCGAAGTCCTCAGACTGTTTGTCATCTGGATGGTTCGGGTTACGCAGGTACTGAATCCGATACAGTAGTCAGTTCCGGGAACATCATTATCCATCGTTTTTGGAATAGCCACAACCTTTACTCCCTTTTTGTAAAGATGAACACCATAGCTCAGCGTATCATCACCGCCGATCGGTATGAGATAATCCACTCCGAGCCATTCGAGGTTCTTTATGACTTCGGGGGTGAGATCGTTCATCTCTGCGTTATAGGTCGACTTCAGATGATCGGGAACATTACCTTTCGACATATGACTCGGCCTGGTCCTCGATGTGTGGAGAAAAGTTCCTCCGGTACGGCCTGCCTTGTTCACAATATCATCTGTGAGAAGCTGGTAACAATTACTGTTGTCGGCTTTGTTATCCCTGATAAGTTCGGTTATGCCGGCCCATCCCCTGCGGAGACCGATAACCTTATACCCTTCCCTGTTTGCCCTGATTGTAACCGCTCTTATTGCCGGATTTAGCCCGGGAACATCACCTCCCCCTGTAAGGATCGCGATCACTCCTTTTGTTTTTTTGACTTCTGCCATGACCTTCTGCTTTTTATTTTTGTTTGAAACCATTTTTGAAAATTTTGCCCCCTAAAATAATTTATTTTGATGAATTGGTAAAAAGTTTATTCATTTAGCGACAGGTTGATGAATAATCAATTTTACCTGACAACGAATTCCTTCCCTTTGAGCACACCTCCTCTTGTAGATATAACAGAGGCTTTGCCTTTCAGCTCACTTATGTTATACAGCCTGATGGTGAACACTGTTTCTGTCGTTGAACTGCCCGGGGTATAGGGAATATTCCTCGATGCCTTTACCTGTACCTGACGTGCAGGCTGATCGCCATACATGCCTCTTCCTGCTCTCCCTGGTTCATTCTTTTTATACTCAATGATCCTGAAACGGGGTTTGTCCTTTGACAGTCCCGTGGTATCGAACTCAAGCTCGATCCTGTCCTCCCTGACGATTTTTACCAGGTGAGCCTGCTTCAGAGCTGTAGGAAGTTTCCCACGGTTGACTACTCCGATTTTCAACTGGTAATCTGCCGAATCAGCCTTCCAGGTTTTAGTTCTTTTAACCTCTATGCTCCCCCAGTCAAGTTCGGGCAGATGCTGCGCCATTTCAATGTTGAAAAGACTTTCATTTCTCACCCAGGGCTCAAGATGCCTTGCAGGAGGATTCTGGGAGAAGAACTTCGGGTTGAAACCCCCGATCTCAATGTCGCCGTAAACGGGATGCGTGGCAGGCTTCCATTCTACAAACCCTTCACCGCTGTTCTCTTCTTCATCCCATCTGAGGATATCAGCCTGATCAGTGGTGCCGTCATTGTCATAATCCTTGTACCTGGCACCGTTCCAGATCTCATCTCCATACCAGATTGCACCAAGGTACCAGTACCCGAAATCGGGGCCGTGTCCGAAAAGAGGATTTCCCTCACCGTAATCGTTATACACATCTCCGGCCTTTTCATAACCGGTAAGTTTCTTCCCGATGTCATCGAAAACCTTGTACCATTCAAGGTCCTCGGGATACATCCTGTCGGCCGAGGCGGATGTTGACGGGGGCCGGAGGTGCATTGGAACGCTTGTGTCCATCGAGTTGACAATATAAACGTTGGGATGTGTGAGAAGGAATCCGGCTACGGAACGCGTTTCTGACTCGCTGAGCGGAAACTCTCCGGCTCCCCCCTGAGTGAATCCTCTTCCCGTGGCTTCCACTGACGGTCTCCAGTTCTCGGGATAGTTCCTGTGAAGATCGAGCCCTCCGATACCGTC
>CAYSBL010000025.1:16070-30124 GCA_964429295.1 uncultured Rikenellaceae bacterium | reverse complement strand
TTGTTCACCGGCCTCAGGTAAATGGTTTTGGAGTCGAGAAGATGAGTTACCTCTGGATCCCTGCCATAGTTTTCAAGGAGGTACTTAGCCATCCACATCACACATTCGGAGCTGGTTACCTCCCCGCTGTGCCTGCCTCCTTCAAAAAATGCCGCTGGCTTGTCGGTATCCTTTCCTTTTTCCTTGTTTGTTATGGTCATCTGCAGTATGGGCCTGCCCTCAAAGCTCCTGTCAACCTCGTAAAGTTCAACCAGCCCCGGATATTCCTTCTCCCAGCGGCGAAGCCAGGAACAGATAACATCAAGAGAATGGTATGTGTCGAAAGAAAGGCTGTCCCCGGGTTCATACTGAACGCCCGGATATTTCACGGCCGGGAAATAGCTGATGCCATGACGGAAGCCCGTCATACTGTAAAGGTCAGTCTTCTTTTCAGCCTGTGCGGCCGTCAGTGCCGGGATCATCATCAACCCGGCCAGGATAAATATTTTTCGCATAATATTTTATAGGCTTCCTCCAAAATGAAGGAGATTTTCCGGACAAAAAGCTTGTGCTGGCATCAGTTAACCCCTTTTCGATATTATGTCCAGCTTGTCAACATCAACGATCTCGATGGTTTTCCCCGTCGTCCTGATTATCCCGTCGCGCTTGAAATCCGACAGGGTGCGTATGACATTTGCGGTGCTCATTCCGATATAGTCGGCTATTTCCTTTCTTGAGACCGGGATATCATAAACCCGTGATTTGAAAATATCTCTCATGAGATAAAGAAGAACATAAGCCACCCTGCCCGCCAGGTTCTTCTGCCTGATATCGAGTGTCTGGCCTATGATCTTTTCACTTATTTTCGAGACTCTTGAAAACAGGTTAAGGGCAAAACGGCTGTTCTTTAAAAACAGATCCTTTATGAAATCGATCTTTACTGAACACACCACTGAATCTTCCAGGGCAGCTACGGAGTACTTGTAGTGTTCTCCTGCAAAGACGCTTATTGTACTTACAAATTCAAACGGCCTTGTTATGGTTATTATCTGCTGCTCTCCGTCTTCCGTTGTCCGGTAAAGCTTGACCAGCCCGCTTTTAAGGTATTTGAACTGGGATATGGGATCTCCCTGGCGGCTTATCACATCTCCCTTCGAAAAAGAACGTTCTTCCTTGTTTTCGCACAATTCCCGGATATTTTCCTCGTCGAGGGAGGCAAAGACGATTTCCCTGAATTCACAGTGCTCACATAAACAGGTTTTGATCTTATTGTCCACCAGGGTCCGTTTTTTACAAAGTTAAAATTTTCAGGTTTACTTTTAATTGGCTTTATTTGTTTTATTAGAAAATTTGGTCCTATTTTTATGCCTGTCAGCCCTGGCTTACATCATACAAAGCAACGTGATTTACAGAACTGATTATCATATACATTCATGGTTCAGCGACGGAAAGTCGGCTCCTGAGGATTATATCGGCCAAGCGGTTGAGGCAGAGCTTAAGGAAATTGGATTTGCAGACCATCTCACACTTTTCAGGGACGATGCACTCGACTGGAGCATGAACGCTCCGCGGGTAGCGCCCTATCTGAAACACATCTCAAACCTGTCCCGGAATGTAAGCAGTATCAAAGTAAGAAAAGGCCTTGAAGTTGACTACTTCCCCGGCAGGGAAAACGAAACAGGCGCTTTCCTCGACGGATTTAAGCTCGACTACGTGATCGGATCGGTCCATTACCTGGGGAATGAAACCGTTGACCTTGGACGTGAGTTCTACTTCGGGAAGAACATTTATAGGTTATACGAGGAATATTTCGGGTATGTTGAGGCCGCTGCCGCCTCGGGATTGTTTGATATCATTGCTCACTGCGACCTGGTTACCATTTACGGATACAGGCCTGAGGGCGATATTGAACATCTTTACAGGAAGCTGGCAAGAAGCTTCAGGAAGCATGATGTTGCATTTGAGATCAACACCAACGGAAGGAACCGGCCTGTCGGTGATTTCTATCCCGACAGGAAATACCTTAGCATCTTCCGCGAGGAAAACGTCCCCGTATGTGTCAATTCCGACGCCCATATGCCGGTGAGGGTGGCCCAGTATTTCGGCGAAGCCTATGAATTGCTGAAAAGTGCCGGTTATTCTGAGATGGCCGTGTTCGATAACAGGGAACGGTTCATGATCCCTTTTGAATAACTGACTGTCTGAAACACTGATACGTGCCGGATTTTTCCTTCAGGCCCCGAGGATGTGCTCAAGGAAGATCTTCAGACCAATGGCAATCAGGATCAGTCCCCCGATTATCTCTACCCTGCTGCCAAGCCTTGTCCCGGCCGATTTGCCTATCCTGATGGCTGTCATGGATGCAAGAAAGGTAACTGCACCGATTATTACGGCCGAATACCATATCCTGATGCTGAGAAGCGCAAAGCTTATGCCAACTGCAAATGCGTCGATACTGGTCCCCACTCCCATCGATACCAGGGCCATGGGATTATCATAATCAGTTGCCCTGTCTTTCTCACCATCATCCCTCAGGCCAGAAATCACCATCCTGATGCCAAGGATGGCCAGGAGAACAAGGGCAACCCAGTGATCGGCAGCTTTCATGAAATCGCTTACCAGCGAACCCAGAAAATACCCAACCACGAGAAAACCTGCCTGGAATACAGCCATCAGAAGACCGAACCTGCAGGCATCACGAAAAATGATGCCGTTTCTCACAACTCCGAACGAAAGGGAAACAGCAAAAGTGTCGAACGACAAACCAAGGGCAACGGCAACAATGGTAATAAAATCCATGAACGGACAATAATGGGCTCAAAGATAATAAATGTATATATTTGACCACATAAAAAATGCCAGGCATGCGAAGCGTTATCCAGAGGGTTTCGGGGGCGTCGGTGGAAATAAGCGGACGGAAGCATTCGGAGATCGGATCCGGACTGCTGGTGCTTCTCGGGATTGAAGAATCAGACAACATGGAGGATGTTGAATGGCTCGCAGCCAAAATATCGAGGCTGAGGATCTTCAATGACGCCGGCGGGGTGATGAACCTTTCAGTGACGGAAACAGGAGGGGAAGTGATGGTAATAAGCCAGTTCACCCTTCACGCCAAAACCAGAAAGGGAAACAGGCCGTCGTACATAATGGCTGCCAGACCCGAAACTGCCATTCCTCTTTACAACAGCTTCATAAATACCATGTCGGTACTCCTGGGGAAGAACGTAGCCACCGGGGAATTCGGGGCCATGATGCAGGTGCAACTCATCAACGACGGACCGGTGACCATTATAATCGACACCAAAGAGAAGGAATAACAGGTTCACCCATTTTCAATCATCATTTAATGCAGGATACAACCGAAATCAAACCGGACAAAGCATTCAAAAGATCAGTTCTTGCGGTAACTGCATTTGCCGCTTACCTTACTCCCTTTCTGGGCTCGGCTGTGAACCTGGCCCTGCCATCCATCGGAAAGGATCTGAACGCCAGCGCTCTCGGGCTGGGATGGATCATGAGCAGCTTCATCCTTTCATCTGCAGTTTTCCTTTTGCCCTTCGGAAGACTGGCCGACATTGCGGGCAGAAAGAAAATCTTCACTGCAGGACTGTCTTTGTTCACGCTGTCAACACTTCTTATAGTGTTTGCATGGAACATCGTTTCAATGATCGTCTTCCGGATAATCCAGGGAATCGCAGGCGCCATGATATTCGGGACCAGCATGGCAATAATAACCTCGGTATTCCCGGCAGGAGAAAGGGGAAGGGCGCTGGGCATAAATGTGACAGCCGTTTACCTTGGCCTTTCCACCGGTCCGGTTATCGGAGGCCTGCTGACTGAGTACTTCGGCTGGAGAAGCCTCTTCGCATTCCTTGTTCCCTTCGGTATTGCAGCCATTATTCTTATCTCAACCCGGATTAAGAAGGAATGGGCTGACTCGAAAGGCGAAAAATTCGATTTTGCGGGGTCGCTGATGTACGGGATAGCGCTTTTCGGCGTGATGTTCGGCTTTTCAAAACTTCCCTCACCAGCAGGATGGATATTTCTTACGGCGGGTACCGCCCTGGGCATTTTCTTTGTCCTCTATGAAAGAAAAGCCGCTTATCCTGTTTTCGATATCAGGCTGATGCTCCGGAACAGGATATTTGCCTTTTCCGGCATAGCTGCACTCATTAACTATTCCGCCACCAGCGCAGTTGGATTCTTTGTCAGCCTCTACCTTCAATACCTTAAGGGTTTTGACGCCAGGGAAGCAGGATTGATAATGATATCACAGCCCTTGGCAATGGCTCTCCTTTCACCGGTTGCGGGAAGACTGTCGGACAGTCACGATCCGGGTAAAATAGCCTCGATTGGAATGGGATTCACCGCTGCAGGCCTGGTTGCCCTTTGTTTCCTGACACCGGCCAGCCCTGTAAGCTTCATAGTGATACTTCTTACGGTGCTGGGAATAGGCTTCGGGCTTTTCTCCTCCCCAAACTCCAATGCCATAATGAGTTCAGTTGAAAAACGATACTTTGGAGTCGCCTCCGGAGTTGTAGGAACAATGAGAATGGTGGGTCAGATGTTCTCTATGGGAATCGCCATGATGCTTATCTCGATCTTCATCGGCAACCAGACTATCAACCCTGAAACCTATCCCGGGTTCATTTCAGGAATGAAAACAGGCTTTGTTATTTTTGCTGCCCTGTCGTTCCTGGGGATTTTTGCCTCGCTGGCCAGGAACCGGAGGTGATTCTGCGGTAAAGGAATAAGATCCTTCATCCCGCAGGGGCGGAACTCAGGATGATACTGCCATGACGTATCACCAGTTCCTGACCACAGCCGGAAATTTAAAGGCCTGTCCAGACAAAAATCAATATTTAAATTTTTATCAAAACAAAAAGCATTATATTGACCACGTCCTTTTTGCTCCCATGCAAGGGGGAACTCACTAATGCCTGAAGGTATATGACAAAACTATACGAAAAGCTTATAAAAAAGGCCCCGTCGGAAAACGAGATCAGGAAAGGCCTTAAGGCTGCGTCGCTAATGTCGGCAGGAACTCCCGACAAGCGTCTGCTGATGAATATCCTGAAGTCAATAGATCTGACAAGCCTCAATCCCACCGACAATAAAAGCACCATACTTCATCTTACGGGAAAGGTAAACAGTTTTTCGGGGCGGTTCTCCAATATCCCTAATGTGGCCGCCATATGCGTTTATCCCAATTTCATATCGTTCGTGAAAGAAAAGCTTACGGCAAAAAACGTAAGGATTGCCTCTGTGGCAGGCGGTTTCCCCTCCTCACAGACCTTCAGGAGCCTCAAGGTATCGGAATGCAAGATGGCTGTCGAAGCCGGGGCCGACGAAATTGATATTGTCATGCCCGTAGGTGCATTTCTCGGAAATGATTTTGAACAAGTAGCTGAGGATATAAGTGAGATAAAGGAAGCCATAGGCGAAAAAACCCTGAAAGTGATCATAGAATCGGGTCTGCTCGGAGATGCTGAAAACATATTCAAGGCCTCCATGATAGCCATGGATGCCGGCGCCGACTTCATAAAGACTTCCACAGGCAAAACACCGGTATCGGCCACACCTGAAGCCGCCTACATAATGTGCCGTGCAATCAGCGATTTTTATGACGAAACAGGAATAAGGGTGGGATTCAAGGCTGCCGGGGGAATATCATCCACGGACGATGCCCTGACCTACTACAACATAGTCAGAAATTCGCTCGGGGAAGCCTGGCTCGGTAATTCTCTTTTCAGAATCGGAGCCAGCAGGCTGGCAAACAATATACTGGCTGATATCAGCGGAAGCCGGAATGATTATTTCTGATCTTCCCGTAATTTCCAAAAACTGACCTGATATCTTTTAGAATCATTACTTTTGTGGATTATTCCGCAAAAGAGTTATGTTCACTGTCGCCGAAATACAGGATACCGTAAGGCCTCAGATCAATATCAGGATAGATGCAGACAGGCTTCTTCCCGATTCGGTTTTCAGAAAACTCGACAAAGTACCGGAACATATAAGGATCAGCGACTCGCTTAGTAAGATAAGGCCGTTTGCAACCCGTCAGAAAGTCTTAATAACCGATACCACTTCTGTCTGCACCCGGAACAGTATAGCCGATTTCACTTTTTACGACGCCTCGGGTTTTTTCCGTAATATTGCCCGCACTCAGCCGGTATTCTACCCGTTAACGGAAACTGGAATAACCACTGGGACATACACGGAACAGCCTTCAAGAATCCCGGGGAATCTCAGGGACGGAAGCCTGATCCCATCCAGGCCTCTCCACCACGACTGGCTGATCAGTGTAATATTCCTTTGCGCTTACCTCTGGGTTATAGTAAGATCGGTCAACCGTAACTTTTACACTGAAATAACACGCTTCTTTATGTTCAGGGGTGTCAGCGAATCATCGTCGCGCGATACCGGGGCTATTTTCACCTGGCAGTCGACGATCTTCAACTTTGTCACATTTACCGTGATGGCTCTTTTCTTTTATACATACGCGGAACTAAGCGGCCTGATACCCGGAAATATTTCTTCCTTTGCCTTCATGCTGATCTGCCTGGGGACTATCATCACAGCAGTCACCATGCGCCATTTTCTTTGCCTTGCCGCAGGCAGCCTCAGCGACCGGCAGGAGGTTTTCGACGAATATCTTGTCACTGTGTACAACTCCTACAGGTTCGTGTCGGTTTTATTGCTGGTAATAGTGATCCTGCTTGCCTATACCTTCGTTTTTCCTCAAAATCTGCTTCTCGGAGCCGGCATTGCACTGCTTGCAGTTTTCTATCTTTTTCGGATATTCAGGCTGTTTTTGATTTTTATAAAAAGGAATATTTCAGTTTTATATTTGATTTTGTACCTTTGTGCGCTGGAAATTTTGCCTGTTCTGATCCTGATAAGGTATTTCAGCCAGCTTGGTTTATAATGAGACTTGTTACCTCAGAAGTAAAACTTAATCTGTAAAGAATTGAAAATAAAAAAGATCTTAGTTTCTCAGCCAGAACCCAACAATCCGAAATCTCCATATTACGACCTGGCAAAGAAATACAACCTCAGGGTTGATTTCAGGCCTTTTATACAGGTCGAGGGGATATCGGCAAAGGACTTCCGCCAGCAGAAAATCAACATTCTCGATTTTACTGCGATAATCTTCACCAGTAAGACAGGTATTGACCATTTCTTCAGGATTTGCGGTGAGCTCAGGATATGTGTGCCCGATACCATGAAGTATTTCTGCATCACTGAAAATGTTGCTTTCTACCTTCAAAAATATATAGTTTACAGAAAACGCAAGATCTTCCATGGCAAATCCAGATTCCAGGATCTGATTGACCTGATCATCAAGCACAGGGAAGACAATTTCCTGGTCCCCCTTCCCGAACCTCATAATGCCGAGATACCGGAGATCCTCGACAAAAACAATATTAAATATACCATAGGGACTTTCTACAAGACCATCAGCAACCATTTCTCCGATTCCAGGGATTTCGATTACGATATTCTGGTCTTTTACAGCCCGTCGGGCATAAAGTCGCTTAAAGAGAACTTCCCCGATTTCGTCCAGGGAGAAATAAAGATCGCTGCCTTCGGCCCCACAACTGCCAGCGCAGTTGAACAGGAAGGTCTGAGGCTCGATATCAACGCACCCAATCCCAAGGCCCCGTCAATGACAATGGCCCTTGACGAATACCTGAAGGAATTTAACAGGAACTGCAAATAGTATATTACCTGTTCCGGCTTCCCGGTCCGGAACACTTTGCGTAACATCCCGGGGAAATCAGACTCTGAGATGGAAAAAAGCGAAAGGCAGACATTCCCGAGGAATGAAAGGCTTTGCAGAACCAGGCTTATAGATGATCTTTTCAAAAAAGGGAATTTTTTCACAACTTCCGTTTTCAGGGTAATTTGGATGATCCCGTCCGTACCCCTGCCTTCCCCTGCCCAGATAGCCATCAGCGTGCCCAAAAGGGGATTCAGGCATGCAACCGACAGAAACCTGCTTAAAAGAAGGATCAGGGAATCTTACCGCCGGAGAAAACAAACCCTCTTCTCATGTCTCGTGGAAAAAGACATCAGAATTACTTTCATGCTTATCTACCGCAGCAGCATGATTGAAGACTTCAGTACGATCGACAGATCTGTTGAAGAAGTGATTGAAAAACTTTGCAAAAAAGCCGCCGCCATACACTTGAAAAGTTAAATTTGTTTTAAATATTTCTATACCAGGTTAATTGCATGAATTTCTTCTTATTTTCGCTCCGGAATACAAAATGTCAATAATCAGAAATAAATGAAAAGAACAAGAGCGGTCAGGTTAATTGCAATTGCTGTAATCCTGATCACGGCAGGTATAAGCATCTCCTTCCTGGCAAGCCAGGAAACAAGAGATTTCAGGATTGCCAAAAACCTCGATATTTTCCTTTCACTATACCGGGAACTCAACACCTTCTACGTGGATGAACTGAATCCCGACAAGCTTGTAAAAACCGGAATTGACAACATGCTCAAAACTCTTGATCCTTATACGGTTTACTATCCCGAATCCGAAAGTGACGAAGTTGCATTCATGACAACCGGAAAATACGGAGGCATCGGATCACTGATCAGGGGAGGAGGCGAATATGTTGTGATTTCACTAGTCTATAAAGATTTTCCGGCCGACCTGGCCGGAGTAAGGGCAGGAGACCTTCTAAAGAAAGTCGACGGTGTCACATTGAAAGGAGCCGATACCGAGGATGTCAGCCAGAAACTGAAGGGGAACCCGGGAACAGTCGTGAACCTAACCATTGAACGGAACGGGAAGGAAATGGAGATACCCGTCAAAAGGGAAAAAATTGAGATCCCTTCCGTCCCTTACTACGGAATGATTGATGAAGAAACAGGATACATCCGGTTCACCAACTTTACCCAGAACTGCACCGAAGACGTCCGCAATGCCCTGCTGAAACTGAAAAATCAGAACGCAGGGAAAATAATACTCGACCTCAGGAGCAATCCGGGCGGACTTCTGACAGAAGCCGTCGATATTGTCAATCTTTTCGTCGGCCCCGGAAATGAAATCGTATCGACAAAGGGAAAGGTGAAACAGTTCGATGAATCATTCAAAACCGCTAAGGCAGCAGTAGATCAGGACATACCTCTTGCAGTCATAATCAACAGGGGATCGGCTTCGGCATCGGAAATCGTTGCCGGGGCAATACAGGACCTCGACCGCGGCGTGGTGGTAGGCCAGCGTTCTTACGGAAAGGGTCTGGTACAGATCACCAGGCCGCTAAGCTACAACAGCCAGCTCAAAGTGACCACTGCCAAATACTATATACCGAGCGGAAGATGCATTCAGGCCCTCGACTTTTCCCACCCCAATGAGGACGGAAGCGTGGGAATTATTCCTGATTCCCTCATATCCGAATTCCGGACACGCAACGGAAGAGTGGTTAAGGACGGAGGAGGAATTACGCCCGATGTTGAAGTCGTCCCTTTCTCCCTCAGCCAGATTGCCGCAGAGCTTTATGTCAGAAACTATATCTTCGACTTTGCAACAAGGTATTTCTGGACACATCCTGCACCTGAATCTCCCGAAAAGTTTACAATCACCGACCAGGATTACGCAGATTTCAGGAACTACCTGGGGGAACGCAATTTCAACTACAGCACCATAACCGAACTGTCGCTGAATGAACTAATATCCAACGCAAAAAAGGAAAAATACTACGACCTTCACAAGGATCTCTTCACTGAACTCCAGAACGATCTCAGGCATACCCTCGACAACGACCTCATTACATTCAGGGCTGAAATAACAGAACTTCTTGAAGATGAAATAATAGGAAGATATTTCTACGAGGAGGGATCGATTAAATTCAGCCTGGGCGCCGACGAACAGGTCATAAAGGCCGTCGAAATCCTGAAAAAAGGCGACGAATACAAATCAATACTCCAGGGGCGGTCGGGATCAATCCTGATCACCACTGATGATGCCGCGATCATGTCAGGTTTCGCAGCCGGACTGGATCACGGAGATGATGTGAACGTTTGATCGCTGTTATTCTTCTCCCGGCAGAGCAGGTTCATCCTCAAACAGCTCCTTCTTCCAGATGGGCAGTTTTTCCTTGACAAGCCCGACGATTTTAGCACAGGCACCTGAAGCCTGTTCCGTGTGCCCGGCAGACACCAGAATCACCAGTGAAAGCTCGCCGGCGCTGACAACACCCTTCGAATGGATTATCTCAAGGGACCTTACATCGTCATACTCGGCCTGTACCGTTTTACTGATCTTTTCTGCTTCCATAATTACCATCTCTTCATAAGCAGAGTATTCTATTGCCTTTACACGCCTTCCTCCGGAAAGATCGTTTCTCACCTGGCCAAGAAAGAGCGAATGGGCTCCGCATTCCTTTTTCCCGCCGCCTTTCGCAATAAGATCGGAAATGATGTCTGTTGTAACCGGACCTTTTACTAAACGCATTGTAATCTATTTATTGTTAATAAATTAACACTTCTTTTATCCTCCGGCGAAGGGAGGCATCAGAGCCAGTTCATCACCATCCTTCAGCAGGGGTTCTCCGTCAACAAGAATCCTGTTAACAGCTACCTTGAAGGTGAAGTTTTCAATGCCCGGATAGTCATCATCTATCCTGTGCATAAGGTCAGAATACGATGCCACCCCCGGATAGCGCTTCCTGCGGACTCCGGTAAACTCCGAAAGTACCCCGAAAAACAATACCTCAATCTCCATTTTTCCCTCCACTTCTGTCAGGTCCGCCCGGCCCCGGCTGGTATGGATAACCGTAAGTCCTTCCTCAATGAGCCTCGAGCCAGTTCTTTCCTGTTCCGTAATCCACTTTCAGCGGCACATCGAGCTTTGCCGCGCCCGACATCTCATGGACGACCATCTCCCTGAGCCTGTCAAGTTCTCCCGGCACAACTTCAAAAATAAGTTCGTCATGTACCTGCAAAATCATTTTAGAGCCGTATTTTTCATCGATAAGCCTTTGATGGATCCTTACCATTGCTATCTTGATAATATCGGCTGCAGTGCCCTGAATGGGGGCATTTATGGCATTTCTTTCTGCGTTGCCTCTTACAACCTGATTCCTCGACAGGATATCCCTGAGATACCTCCTCCTTCCGAACATGGTCGTGACATATCCTGTATCCCTTGCCTTTTTTATGCTTTCGTCCATATACTTTTTGACGCCGGGATAAGAACTGAAATAGCCGTCAATGAGTTCCTTTGCCTCTTTCCTGCCAATAGTGAGCCTTTCCGACAGGCCGAATGACGATATACCGTAAATGATACCGAAATTGGCAGTCTTGGCCCTGCTTCTCATTTCACGCGTTACATCCTTTATGCCGACGCCAAAGATCTTGGCAGCAGTCGCCGCATGTATGTCTTGTCCTGAAAGGAAATCACCGATCATATTGCTGTCACCGCTGAGATGAGCCATAAGCCTGAGCTCTATCTGGGAATAATCGGCAGAAAGAAAGATGTTCCCTTCTTCCGGGACAAAAGCCTTCCTTATCTCCCTGCCCCTTTCGTCCCTGACCGGTATGTTCTGAAGGTTCGGGTTATTTGAACTCAAACGGCCCGTAGATGCAACAGCCTGGTTGAAAGAGGTGTGTATCCTGCCCGTCCTGATGTCGACGAGCTGGGGCAGAGCCTCCACATAGGTTGAGAGCAGTTTTTTAAGCCCTCTGTACTCCAGCACTTTATTTATGATGGGGTGGCGGCCGGCCAGTCTTTGCAATATCTCCTCGCTCGTATTGAACTGCTTTGTCCTTGTCATCCTGGCGTTATCGTCAAGCTTAAGCCTTACAAAAAGTATCTCACCCAGTTGTTTCGGGGAAGAAATATTGAATTCCAATCCGGCAAGCGAATGGATCTCTCGCTCAAGCGCCAGGATATCTTCCCTGAGCCCTGTCGCAGTTGCCCTGAGATCATCCTGGTTCAGCTTCACCCCAGTTCTTTCCATCGCTGCAAGTACTCCGATAAGAGGCATTTCAATTTCGGATGCGAGTTCCGATAATCCCTCCGTTTTCAGCCTGGGTTCGAACAATTCCTTCAACTGGTAGGTAACGTCTGCATCCTCAACTGCATATTCCTTAATCCTGTCAACCGGTACGGAACGCATATTTAGCTGGGATGCCCCCTTTTCGCCTATAAGGGATTCTATATGGACCGGGCTGTAAGAGAGATAGCTCTCTGCAAGCAGGTTCATATTGTGTCTCATGTCGGGCTCAAGCAGGTAGTGGGCGATCATTGTATCGAACAGGCTCCCCTTTACCTCAATACCATAGCTGGCCAGTACCTGGATGTCATACTTCATGTTCTGACCGACTTTTCTTATTGCGGGATTCTCAAAAACCGGCCTCAGGATCTCAAGCTTTTCACGTGTGTCTCCATCCGGTCCGGGAAAATGAACCAGCCATCCCGATCCCTTCTCCCATGAGAATGATATTGCAACAAGTTCTGCTTCCAGGGGATTGATGCTTGTGGTTTCGGTGTCGAAGCATAACTCCTGACGATTCATTGCTGCGGCAGTAAAATTCACGAGCTCATCCCTGGTGCCGACAAGAACATAGTTATGCTCCACCGATTCAATGGTGGCTTTCACGGAAGCCTGCGCAAGCTCTTCACTGCCGAAGAGGCTTCCCTGCGAAGGTCCGGCCGCCTCGTATCCGGCAGACTTTTCCACTGTAGCACCTTCGGCCCTGTCGAGCCCGGCAAAGATCTCCGATGCAATTGTCCTGAACTCCAGCTCGTCGAAAAGCTTTACAAGCTTATCACGGTCGGGCGTTTCAAGGATCAGATCTTCCTCCCTGAAATCAACGGGGGCATTGGTATCGATGGTTGCCAGGGTCCTCGAGAGCTCTATCTGCTCCCTGTTGGCCTCGATTGTTTCCTTCAGCTTTCCTTTCAGGTTGCCGGTGTTCCTGAAAACCTCGTCTACGGAACCATATTCCGAAATGAGTTTCATTGCTGTCTTGGGCCCAACACCCGGAGCTCCGGGAATATTGTCGGCCGTGTCGCCCATCAGTGCAAGAATGTCTATAACCTGCACCGGATCGCTTACAGAAAATTCCTGTTTTATCTCATTCACTCCCCATCTCACCGACTCGTTGCCGCTTCTCGACGGCTTGAACATAAAGACATTTTCCGAAACCAGCTGGGCAAAATCCTTGTCGGGAGTCATCATGTAGGTCTCAAATCCCTTCGCAGATGCTTTTCTGGCCAGTGTCCCAATAACGTCATCAGCCTCATAGCCCGGGCATTCGAGTATCGGGATCCTGTATGCCTCGATCAGCCTCCGGATGTATGGAACAGCATTTCTGATGTCTTCGGGAGTTTCATCGCGGTTGGCCTTGTATTCGGTGAAGATCTTGTGCCTGAAGGTGGGCTCATGAGTGTCAAAAACCACTCCTATATGGGTTGGCTTTTGCTTCTGAAGAACCTCTCTCAGTGCAAGCAGAAATCCAAAAACAGCAGATGTGTTCAGTCCTTTCGAGGTTACCCGGGGATTCCTGATGAAGGCATAATATGCACGGAATATCAATGCATAGGCATCAAGCAGGAAGAGTTTTTTAGGTTGGTTGTCTGACATATCGTTTTTATTCATTGTCTGATGCAAACCACTCTGCATAAGAATTGGCGGTCTCATACAGCTTAAGGCTGTGGAGCTTCACCCCTGCGGGAAGCCTGCTCCTTATCCTTGAAGCAAAATCAACTGCAAGGTTTTCACAGGTAGGCTGGTAATCAACAACCACGGTATTCCCGAACATTGCCCTGCAGGCCTCCGTTCTCCCATTTTCCTGGTTTGAGGATATGGTTACAGAATGATCAAAAACACTTATGATCCCGTCATTAACCAGCTTTTTCAGATCGCCGAAATCGATAACCATCCCGTTTTTGGGATCTCCCGGGTCGTCGACGGGCGTTCCGGATACAGTCACAAACAACCTGTACGAATGGCCGTGAACATTCCTGCAAGGTCCATCATAGTTCCACAGCGCATGAGCCATCTCAAATGAAAATTCCCTGGTAACCCTGATAATATTTGCCATTGGGTGCT
>CAYSBL010000025.1:0-15970 GCA_964429295.1 uncultured Rikenellaceae bacterium | reverse complement strand
TTGCTTACGCAAATGTAACCATCTTCACTGAATATGTTTCCGGCAATAGTCCCTTATCAGCACAATAAAGCAATATTTGGCATGTTATTGGTATGATCTCGATTAAAATATGCATCTTTGCTCACTTTTGTTTCTTCAAACACACCCCCTGGTAAATGACAGATAATAACATAACGCTTACCTTTCCTGCCATCTTCGCTGATACCGCCAGAAGATTCGGTGATCGTAATTCATATGCCTACATGGGAGAAAAGCCGCGGACGTACAATGATTCAGCAAAGGAAATAAAGGCTCTTACTGCCTTCCTTGAAAAGCTTGGGGTTCAGCCCGGCGACAAGGTGGCTCTCCTGAGCAACAATATGCCGAACTGGAGTTCGGTGTACTTCTCGATCACTTTCATGGGTGCGGTTGTGGTCCCGATACTGCCAGATTTTTCGGCGAGCGAGGTCAGCAATGTTCTGGTGCATTCAGGAGCGAAGATTCTTTTTATTTCATCCTCACAAGTCAATAAGATCGAGGAATTTCAGTCGGAAGAACTCCGGACAATTATTATGACCGACGATTATTCTGTCATTTCTCCCGCTGAAATGCCATTTGCCTTTGATCCTTCGGCCGAACCGGTCAGACAGTATGATGTGAGGGAAGACGACCTTGCCTCAATAATCTACACCTCTGGCACAACAGGCCGTTCAAAAGGAGTGATGCTCACTCATAAAAATATCTGCTTCAATGCCATGAAGGGCAGGGTTATACAGCCTGTAGATGAAACAGACAGGTTCCTTTCTGTTCTGCCCCTCTCGCACACCTACGAGAATACCCTCGGACTTATATTGCCGCTGCTTGGCGGGTCATGTGTTTACTACCTCCGCAAGCCTCCTACGCCGTCGGTGCTGATACCGGCAATGGAAGAGGTTAAGCCCACTGTAATGCTTACGGTTCCGCTGATCATGGAGAAAATATATTTCAACAAGATACTGCCGACCTTTACTGAAAAGAAACTGCTGAAACTGCTGTACGGAATATCATTCATAAGAAAGAAACTTCATGCAGTTGCAGGAAAGAAACTTTACCAGACTTTCGGCGGACACCTGAAATTCTTCGGGATCGGAGGCGCCAAGCTTAACAAAACGGTGGAGAGATTTCTTCTCGAGGCAAAATTCCCATATGCCATCGGCTACGGCCTTACTGAAACCGCTCCGCTGCTTGCCGGAGCCAATCCTTCAAAATCGGTATTCGACTCTACCGGACCGGCAATAGAGGATATCGAGCTCATGATCAATGACCCTGATCCCAAAACGGGCGAAGGTGAGATATGGGCAAGAGGAGCCAATATAATGAAGGGATATTACAAAGAGCCCGAGCTTACCTCTGAAGTACTCACTCACGACGGATGGTTCAAAACGGGCGACCTCGGATTATTCGATTCAAAAGGAAACCTCTACATCAAGGGAAGGCTCAAGAACATGATACTTGGATCAAGCGGAGAAAATATCTATCCCGAGGAAATTGAATCAGTAATAAATAATTTCAGGTTTGTGGTCGAATCGCTCGTCATTCAGCAGAAAGGGAAACTGGTTGCTTATGTGCATCTGAATATGGAAGAACTTGAGAAAAAGTACCAGAATCTTAAGGATGACATGACCAGGCAATATGAACAGAAGAAGGAAGAATTACTGCTTGAGCTGCAGGAATACGTCAACTCAAGGGTAAGCAGATTCAGCCAGATCAACAAGGTTGTACTTCAACCGGTACCGTTCCAGAAAACCGCCACACTGAAAATCAAAAGATATCTGTACGCTTAAAAGCAGAATCCGGGTCAGCAGGGTACCAAACAAAATAAAACTAAAAAGGAGGCTTTCACTAATGCCTCCTTTTTCAGTACATCCCGGGTAGTCTTTTCCGGACTATTTCAGTGCTTCCTTATATCTTCTGCTTACTTCCTCCCAGTTAACCACGTTCCAGAAGGCTTCGACATAATCGGGCCTTTTGTTCTGGTACTTCAGGTAATAGGCATGTTCCCATACGTCAAGAGCCAGTAGTGGAGTTCCTTTCAGCGGCGAAACATCCATAAGGGGATTGTCCTGGTTCGGTGTGCTTCCCACGGCGAGTTTCTTGTCAGCAGTAATTACAAGCCATGCCCATCCGCTTCCGAAGCGTGTTTTCGCAGCATTGCTGAACAGTTCCTTAAACTTGTCCATCGATCCGAAATCCCTGACCAGGGCTTCCGATAATTCTGCCGAAGGTCCGGATGATTTGGGAGCAAGATTGTTCCAGAAAACAACATGGTTGTAAAAACCTCCGCCGTTATTCCTTATGGCATCTCCAGCCGTTGAAACTGAAGCAAAGATTTCTTCAATTGACTTTGTTTCAAGAGCTGTACCCTTTATCGCAGCCGTGAAATTGTTAAAATAGCCGCGGTGATGCCTGTCGTAGTGGATCTCCATTGTACGCGCATCAATATAGGGCTCGAGGGCATCATAGGCATATGGCAATGCCGGCAATACATGAATGTCAAATTTTTCCATAGTATAATTATTTAGTTTTTCCGGGCCTCCGGCATATGAGCTTAGTGCAATCATCATCACAACCATTCCGAGGCCTGCTTTAATAAGAGTGTTTCCCTTTTTCATTTTCATTCGGTTTTTTACATTAAACATTGAAAGGCTTGTTTTGTTCAAACAGGAAATACCGATCTTTGAACAATCATGCCGGAAAAAAGTGATTTAATCCTGAAATAATCATATTCCGGCCCTCCCCTTACTGTTTAAGCGGAGGCGGGTCTGGGGTTAAGAGACATTCAGGGTTTAACCTTTTAACACCGATCATTAAGTTCATGCACAAAATGAAATATTCCGGCCCCATTTTTGCTGTTTGTTGTAATTTTGAAATAAGATATTCGTTATTCTGTAAACCAAAAACAGTCACATATGAAAAAGTCTTTTGCTTTACTCATTGTTTCAGCAATATTGATGACTCAGTTCAGCAGCTGTAAAAAGGACAAGGGAGATCCCCCGGTTCTTCCTGCTGCCGGATCAATGGCCATTGATTTCAGCAATTTTGACCAGACCGGGAAAGGCGAGTATTCCGTCTCGTTCCCCAAGAGCACGCCGAACAGCAACTGGGAGCTTGCAGCCGGAGCGGCATTGCTTTGGAAAGCAATCATATACACTACCCTTGCAGTGCCCGTTCATGCATTTCAGCTTGCCATCGAGGAACAGCCGGTTTACATCGACGACCGGACATGGGAATGGAATGCTACCACAACTGTACTGAGTGTAACATACAAGGCAAGGCTCACAGGCCAGGCTACCGCTTCAAACAATATCTGGAAAATGTACATTACAAAAGAAGGAACAGGCGGTTTCACCGATTTTCTCTGGTTTGAAGGTACTTCCAACCCTGATGGCACGGCAGGACAATGGAAGCTCTATGAGAGCCCGGCAAATCCCGGAGAGATAGTGAAAATCGACTGGACTGCAGTAAGCGGAACAGCAGCTTCAGTAAAATATACCTTCACAAAAACAGGTAATACTTTCGCTGGCAGCAATATCGAATACGGATTGACACAGAATTCACTCAATGCATATTATTCGATCTACTATTACAATTCAACGGCAGAAGAATTCTTCGACATGGAAGTTGAATGGAGTACCACACTGAAAAACGGCAGGGTAAAGTGCCTGAAATTCTTCGGAGATTCCGAATGGCATTGCTGGGACAGCAATTACCTTAACGTCGACTGCAGCTAGAAGCAGCAATAATCCAGAAAGAATTAATTAACAATAATTTACCCCGTAAACAACGGGGTTTTTTTTTGCCGTTAATTTTTAGTATTTTGCCCGCCTTAATTAAAACGGGCATTAATGTCAACACGAAAAAAGGCTGTTTTTCTGATTCTGCTCATCCTTGTGGCAGACCAGATACTGAAATTCTGGGTAAAAACAACCATGATTATAGGAGAGGAAAGATCCCTGTTCGGAACCTGGGGACTCATTCATTTCATTGAGAACAACGGGATGGCATTCGGCATGGAGATCGGCGGAAAAACAGGAAAGATCTTATTAAGCCTTTTCAGGATCGTGGCGATAACCGCCATCAGCTGGTTCCTTAATTCGCTCATCATAAAGAAGACTTACACCGGATTGATCCTGGCCGTCAGCGCCATCCTGGCCGGCGCAATAGGGAACCTTATCGACAGTGCGTTTTACGGATTGATTTTCAGTGAAAGCTATAGCCAGCCGGCGGTTCTTTTCCCCCCGGGAGGCGGATATTCTTCATTCCTGCTGGGAAGGGTGGTCGACATGTTCTACTTTCCCGTTATCGACACCACGTGGCCCGACTGGTCCCCCTTCAGGGCCGGTGAATCATTCATTTTCTTCAGGCCGGTATTCAATATCGCCGATTCCGCAATAACATGCGGCGTTTTCGCAATAATCCTTTTCCAGAAAAAAATGTTCAGAGACCTGGAATAAACCTGATTAACCGCAACAATCCCCGATACAGGAAAGTAAGGGTATTATGTTCTCATTCCTGAGAAAATAGTAAGTATTCTTCCCTTCCCTTTTGGAACCCAGAACACCCTTGTCCTTCAGAATACCAAGATGATGCGATGCAGTCGACTGTTCAATTCCAATCAGATTGTGAATCTCGGTCACGCTCTTTCTGTTTCCGGGCTGAAGACAACCGATGATCAAAATCCTGACAGGATGAGCAATAGCCTTTAGCATCCCGGCTGCCCTTTCCAGATTGTCCGGATTTAATTCTTTAATATCCATTCATGCTACTTTTCTATCAACAAATATATCATTTTTTCATCTTAAAGAACGAATGATATATTTTTGACTGATTTACTGAATTATTTTAATTAACCCGGTATAAGCCATTTTATTATATTTGAAAAAAATCCTTTCATGTCCGACCCGGGGAAAATAAGAAAACCAGTCAGGGAAGAGATGGCTCAGTTCGAAGCCTATTTCGGAAATGTGATGAAAAGCAATATTCCCCTTCTGAAGATTATCCTCAACTATGTGTTCCGCCGGAAGGGGAAACAGATGAGACCATTGCTGGTATTTCTCACCGCAAAGCTTAACGGGGGAACCGGGGAACCGGCATTTATTGCTGCTACTCTCATTGAACTCCTGCATACGGCTTCTCTTGTGCATGACGATGTGGTCGATGACGCTGCCGAAAGACGGGGCGCTCTGTCGGTGAATGCTCTCTGGAACTCCAAAATAGCCGTGCTTGTGGGCGATTATATGCTGGCAAAGGGACTTCTCATCAGCATTGAAAAGAACCGGACCGACATGCTTGAAATAACATCCGAGGCCGTGAAATCGATGACAGAGGCTGAACTGCTGCAGCTTCAGAAATCCAGGAAACTGAATCTTACAGAGGAGGATTATTTCAGGATCATAAGGGGAAAAACAGCTGCCCTGATATCAGCATGCACCGCATGCGGAGCACGTTCGGCCACCGATAACCCGGATACGATCCAGCTGATGAAGGAATTCGGCGAAACCCTGGGAATAGCTTTCCAGATCCGTGATGATATCCTAGACTACAATGGGAACGGACTTACCGGCAAAAAACCTGGTAATGATATCAAGGAGAAAAAAATTACCCTGCCCCTTATCCATGCCCTCGAAAAGACATCCATTGCACAGAAAAGGCATATACTCAGGATCATAGGCAACAAAAAGAAATCCAGATCCGAAATCGATGAAGTCATCAGGTTCGTAACGGAAAAAGGAGGTATTGAATATGCCACCGACAGAATGCGTCAGTACCGCGACAAGGCCCAGGCCATTCTCGATACCTACCCTCCATCAGAAACAAGGGACGCCCTGAGGGAATTTGTGAATTACACTGTCGCACGCGATAAATAACAACACTACTTTACTTCCAGCTGCACCTTGGTGACACTGTCAATATCCCTGGCGTAATATTTCGATCCGAGATAAAAAAGCAGGGAACTCAATACAAGCACAAAGGGCAGAATAGAAAGGGCCGTTTTGATGTCAGAATGATCATAGATAAACCCTATCACGATAGGAGCCATCGATGCCCCAAGAAGATTCTGGACCACAACAGCTATTGAATAGGAGGTTGCCCTGAGACCGGGATGGATCACATCCTGGGTGACCGAGGCCGCACCTGAAATAAACATCATGATGGTTATCCCCATAATCAGGAATGTGATGTACTGAACAATACCACTGAACAGGTAAAGACCAAGAAACAGCAAAACAGCTGAAACAAAAGTCGATACTGCAGGCAGCAGCAGCCTCGCGCTGATGTTGGTCCTCCTCCATCTGTCGGCCAGGATGCCGCCAAGCGGAGCTCCGACGAGAGCAAGCGCCATTATGCTGCTGGCCATGCTGCCGGCCTTGTCCTGTGCCAGTTCCCTTGTCGTCTGAAAATATGTTGAAAGCCAGGTCAGAAGAGACGTTGTGACAAAAATGGAGGCAGTGATCCCGAAATATGTGTATATAATTGAAGGCCTTGACAAAAACTCCCTGAAGATATCCTTCCTTTCCATCTTTACCTTGTTGTTCGACTTGTCAAAAAACGACAGGTCGACAGTCTTGTAATCCTTTACAAAAAGAAACAAAACGGCAACAATCAACCCGGGAAAAGCAACCAGCCCGAAAGCATGTTTCCATCCCAGGTGAGTTGCAATGATGCCTCCGAGAAACACTCCGATCGCAGTACCCAGAGGGATGGAAGCATTCCACAAACCCATCATTTTTGACCGCTTCTCAATGGGATACAAGCCTGATATCATGGCGCTTCCGCCCGGAGCATAGCCTGCTTCTCCCACGCCAATGAGCATCCTGGCAAGAAACAACTGGATGAAATTACCTGTCAGGGCACAGAGAGCCGTGGCAAGGCTCCAGATTATTGCCATGATGCCAATGGTCTTTGTCCTGCTCCAGCGGTCGACCAGGATCGAAACCGGAAAGGTCAGCAGCACTATTGCCCAGTAAACGGCCGAAACCAGCATGCCGCTCTGGGTGTGCGTTATTCCCAGGTCGGCTTCAATGGAAGTGAACATCGAAGTGACAACAGTCCGGTCGATGTAGTCAAACATGTACAGAAGGAAAAGCAGTACAAATACATAATTCGAATATCTTTTTGAGAAAAGATATCCCTTATTATCGCCAGGGTCTTTCATAAGGATTCAGGTTTTGGTCAGTCCAAGTAAATAAAATTTATTCTCCGTTATTCATTTTTGTAGTAATTTTAAGTCTTTATACCTATTCTGTTTTGTTTTTATGTTCAAATTAACCCGTAATTCAAAAACC
This sequence comes from uncultured Rikenellaceae bacterium, assembly GCA_964429295.1. Taxonomy (GTDB): domain Bacteria; phylum Bacteroidota; class Bacteroidia; order Bacteroidales; family VadinHA17; genus LD21. Next base: position 8,666 of record CAYSBL010000025.1, on the reverse strand, counting down.
AGTTAACCTTTCTTCAAATGAGCAAATTGCAGCAAATACAGGATTTCATCGCTTCCGAACCTATTGCAATGGCCGGAGTGTCACGCAATCCGAAAAAATTCGGATTCGCAGCTTTCAGGGAACTGAAGGAAAAAGGGATGAACTTAATTCCGGTTAATCCCTATGCCGCCGAAATACACGGGACAAAGGTTTATCCCGATATAAAAAGCCTGCCCGACGATGTAAAAGGCCTGATCGTGATGACAGGAAAAGACAAGACTCTTTCAATTGTCAGGGAAGCACGGGATAAAGGAATAAAGAACATCTGGATACAAAAAAATGCCGAATCAGGAAAGGAGATGAGCGAGCTTGAGGGATCGGGAATAAACCTCATCACCAGGGAATGTATCCTGATGTTTTACAAGCCCGATGGAGTCCATAAATTCCATGTAGCAATCAAGAAATTTTTCAGAAGGTACCCAAAATAGAAACATAATTTTCTGCATGAACGGAAAGACCACAGAATCACCCGCTTATCAGTCCTCTCTTGAAATGACCGTGAGAGATTATGAACTTGACGTCCAGGGAGTTGTCAACAATGCAAACTACCAGCACTATCTCGAACATGCAAGGCATGAATTCCTGCTCTCCAGGGGAATCGACTTTATCAGGCTCCATAATGAAGGAATCGATCTTACAGTTACCAGAGTAGAAATTGATTACAAATACCCGCTCAGGAGCCGCGACAGGTTCGCTGTTAAATCATTCATAAGGAGGGAAGGTAACGTCAGGCTGGCATTCCATCAGGACATTTACAGGATCCCTGACGGTAAGCTTATAGTGAAAGCAGTCGTAACGGGCGTTTCAACAAAAAACGGAAAACCTGTATCACCGGAACCCCTTGTGGAAAAAATGCAGGCTCATCTGTAACTGCGAATCATGATCTGCGTCAATATGACAGAAATGCTCCTTTTGCTTCGTTATAATTTCAATGAAAAACAGATGAAAATAATAAAAATGATCCCGGCCGGATTTCTTGCTGTTATTCTCCTCTCAGCCATCAGTCTGAAGTCATTCAGCCAGTCGATTGAAGGCGACTGGCACGGGATCGCCAGTATCCAGGGAATGGAATTAAGGCTCTCTCTACACGTGAAATCCGCCGGAGACGGATTCACTTCAACATGGGACAGCCCCGATCAGGATGCTTTTGGAATACCCTCAACCACAACCACTTTCACTTATCCCGATTTCAGCTTCAGCCACCAGCAGGCCGGACTGAAGTACTCCGGAAAAGTAAATTCCGATTATACTGAGATTGCAGGATCCCTCGAGCAGGGACAGCTAAAGGTTGAAATAAAATTCGGAAGGCAAGCGATAGCTCCGCCCGCAGGCAGCCCCAATGCCCTGAGGGAAAAATATGACAAACAGGAAGTCTATATTACAATGCGGGACGGAGTAAAGCTTTTCACTTCCATTTACACCCCCAGAAACTCTTCTTCCCCCCGGCCGGTACTTCTCAACAGAACACCCTATAACATCGAGTCCGCAGGTCCGTCTGGAATAAATGTTTTTATGCAGGTCTATACAAGATATACCGGTGATGATTACATTATGGTCTTCCAGGATGTCAGGGGAAAATTCATGAGTGAAGGTGTTTTTGAGGATATAAGGCCGGTAATACCGGAAAGGAAATCGAATTCCGATACCGATGAAACTACAGACACCTGGGATACCGTCGACTGGCTGGTGAAAAATGTGAAGAACAATAACGGGAATGTGGGCATATTCGGGATATCATACCCGGGATTCTATTCAACGATGGGCATTATAAATGCACACCCGGCAGTAAAGGCCGTTTCACCCCAGGCTCCGGTTACCGACTGGTTCATCGGCGATGATTTTCACCATAACGGCGCCTTCTTCCTGCTCGACTGCTTCCCGTTTTACTATAGCTTCGGACAACCCCGAAGGGAACTTTCAAGAAGCGGAAAACCTTCATTCAGATGGCCCACACCCGATAATTATGAATTCTTCCTCTCGCTGGGTGCGATCAAAAATATTGCTCCAAAGTATTTCGGCGACAGCATAAAATTCTGGAACGACGTTTTTGATCATCCCGATTATGACGATTTCTGGAAAGCCAGGAATCCCAGGCCCCATCTTAGAAACGTGAAACCAGCTGTGCTTACCGTAGGAGGCTGGTTCGATGCCGAAGACCTTTTCGGGGCTCTGCAAACCTACAAGGCCATAGAAACACAGAATCCCAAGACAGTAAAGAACCACATTGTAATGGGACCATGGGAACACAGTCAGTGGATAGCCGGTGAAGCAAAAAACCTGGGCAACATTTACTGGGGAATGGATGCAAACAAGAGATTCTTTGAGGTTGAAAAGAGTTTTTTCGACCATCATCTCCTGAGTGCAGCAGATCCTGGAACAGCAGAAGCCACCATGTTTGTCACCGGATCAAACGAATGGAGGGAATTCACCTGCTGGCCCCCTGAAAACACAAAATTAACCAGGTTATATTTTCATCAGGGTGAAATCGCTTCATTCCAGCCCCCCTCAGTCATGAATTCTTTCGATGAATACATCGCCGATCCAATGAATCCCGTGCCCTACAGGGAAGATGTGCATGCTGCAAGGGATCCTGATTACATGACCGACGACCAGCGTTTTGCCTCAAGAAGACCGGATGTTATGGTGTATCAGACCGCCGTTCTGGAGGAAGACCTCACTGTGACCGGACCGGTTAATGCCGCATTATTTGTTTCAACCACCGGCACCGATGCAGATTACGTGGTCAAGCTGATCGACGTATTTCCTCCCGATTTCGAGGCCGGGGAAGATGGATCCGATTACCCGATGGGAGGCTACCAGATGCTTGTAAGGGGAGAGGTGTTCAGGGGCAAATACCGCAACAGCTTCGAAAAGCCCGAGCCTTTCGTGCCAGGTAAAATTACCGGGGTAAAATTTGAACTGCCCGACGTGGCCCATACTTTCAGAAAAGGACACAGGATAATGATCCAGGTTCAGAATTCCTGGTTTCCCCTTGCAGACCGGAATCCGCAGCAATTCCTGAATATCTATGAATGTTCAGATGATGATTTCATAAAGGCAACCCACAGGATATACCACGATGCCGAACATCCGTCGCATGTCAGTCTTGAGATATTGCAGTGAAAGGATGGCCTGCCGTATGTTATGAACATATTTTTTACTTTATTTGTTCCAGTTACTGAAAAACAGTCATATCGCAACTCATATGGGCAAAAATAAACTAACCCGCCGGCAATTCATGGCTACCGTGGCAGCCGGTACAGGATCAGTGCTTCTCGGAAATGCTGTAAATGCAATTCCTTCAGCCAGTAAAGCCAGATTTTATGATCCGTTCAAAACCGTTACTCTCGGTAAGACGGGAATAAAAACCACCCTCCTTGGTATGGGAACAGGCTACAGCGGGTACAACCGCTCATCAAACATTACAAGGGCAGGTGTTGCAGAATCGCTGATCAGGACCGCCTACGAAAAGGGAGTAAGATATTTCGACTGCGCCGACAGTTACGGAACACATCCCTTTACAACATCAGCTTTAAAGGGAGTTGACCGTGAAAGTTATGTCATCGGAACAAAAATGTGGATCACTTCCGGCGGAATTCCCGACACCGATAAGGGTTTCCCCCTTACGGTTGTTGACCGTTTCAGGAAAGAACTGAATACAGACTATCTCGATCTGGTTCAGCTTCATTGCATGACAGAGGGCGACTGGATCCAGAAGTACAGCCGGCACATGGATGAGCTGGAAGAGCTTAAAGCAAAAAAGATCATTAGGGCCCATGGCGTTTCGGTGCATTCATTCGAAGCACTGGAAGCAGCCGCGGCATCACCCTGGGTTGATGTCATTCATGTCAGAATAAATCCGTTCGGTGAAAACATGGACAAAAAGGATCCTTCACTTGTCGTTCCGGTGATAGAGAAATTCCATAAGGCCGGAAAGGGAGTCATAGCAATGAAACTTATCGGCGGCGGAAGGCTGAGGGATGATTCCGAAAAGATTGACCAGTCGCTCAGATTCGTACTTGGACTCGGAACCGTCGATATGCTTATTATCGGATTTGAAAAACCGGAGCATATTGATAATTATATTGACAGAATAAGAAAGGCAGAGCTTGTCTGAGAAGATCCCGGCGGGATCTGATTATCTGATGCATCCCACAGATAGTTTACCTGTCGGGGAATAACTGATTTGTGATGTTTTGCGTTCGGCCGCCTGGTTGCGGATTGAAAAACCGGATATTTAAATCTCAAAATATGAAAATCCAATCACTGATCATTCTTGCAATGTTATTCTCATTTGAACCGGCTTATCCACAAGAAGACGGGTTATCCGAAATACTTATGCCCGGTGCCTCCCTAATTAAGCTGGCAGGCGATTTTTCATTCACTGAAGGTCCGGCAGCTGACAAAACCGGAAATGTTTATTTCACAGATCAGCCCAACGACAGGATTATGAAATGGAGCACAAAGGGAGATTTATCGACTTTTATGCAGCCGTCGGGCAGATCGAACGGGATGTTTTTCGATGGTCACGGGCACCTTTGGTCATGCGCTGATGAAAAGAACGAAATATGGAAAATTACCCCCGGGGAAAAACCTGAAGTCATCACCCTGGAATATGAGGGGCATTTGATGAACGGCCCTAACGACCTCTGGGTATCGCCTGAAGGAAACATATTCTTTACCGATCCCTACTATAAAAGATCATGGTGGAAGCATTCTGAAATGCCTCAGGAAAAACAATGCGTTTATTTTCTCAGCGCCGACCGAAAGATCCTTAAAAGGGTTGAAGAGGAGCTTCTTCAGCCAAACGGAATTGTTGGCACACCCGACGGGAAAACACTGTATGTTGCCGACATAAAAGCAAACAAGACCTGGTCGTACACCATTAATGCTGATGGTTCTCTCGGTGATAAAAAACTGTTCTGCGAACTTGGCTCCGACGGAATGACTATTGACTCAAAGGGCAATATCTACCTTACAGGAAAAGGAGTTACCGTATTCGACAGGAACGGGAAAAAGCTGGGTAACATTGCCGTTCCTGAAAACTGGTCGGCAAATGTTTGTTTCGGAGGAAAAAACAGGAAGACACTGTTCATAACCGCCAGCAAGGGACTGTACTCGATAAGCACGAGGGTCAGGGGAGCATATTGACAGGGAAGGGGTGATGAGGGGAAGGGGTGATGAGGGGAAGGGGTGATGAGGGGAAGGGGTGATGAGGTGAAGAGCTGAAGGGGTGAAGGGGTGAAGAGGTGAAGGGGTGAAGAGCTGAGGTTAGGTGTTCGGTGTTCGGTGTTCGGTATTCGGTATTCAGTGTTCGGTATTCGGTAATCGGTATTCGGTAATCGGTCAGTAATCGGTAAGTATGCAGGGTCTTTAGCCCCCTGCTCCCTGCCCCCTGCCATTAACCAGCGACCAGATTTAATTTGAAAACTTTAACGTTTTTTTTGTTTTCTAAAAATAAAAATGCATAAAATTGTAGCCTGATTTTGAAAACCTGAACCAAAATAAGTTTTAACATATACGTTTCAAATGCAGGCAGAAATGGAAGGAACTCGCAGAGCAGATATACGACCGGGAATTGATGTATTGGTAGAACTTACTGAAGATAAGCGCACCGGTAAGCTTACGGGAGGCCGGGTCAAGGAAATACTTACGACAGCCCCCAATCATCCTCACGGAATAAAGGTAAAACTTGAAAACGGACTGATCGGAAGGATCAAGCAGATCATCCAGTCAAACTGATATTAATTGTTTCACGCTTTCCCCCCTGAAGGCAGATTTTTAATTTCTGGCGCATTTGCTATAAGTCCGGCAGATAATTGTGTGGCTTCTCATTACATGTCAATGATTATTTTAACTAAATTTGAGCCGCAGGAATCCGGTTTCCCTGCACCGGCTTATTTCTAACAATATTCCTTACAAAATGAAGTACGAGGATTTAATAGTAACCACATTAGGCAAATGTAGTGTCGTTTCACCTTTGAAAACCTCACAGCATGAGGACAGTCCGGTCTACAAATTCGTAAAGGATGACGAAAGGATCCTTTATGAGGTCACCCTTGAAAGTTTTAACCAGTATAAGGAAGGCGGAATGCCGGCTTCTTTTGAAAAGGCTGGGCCAAAAGAAACCATCTTCTTTGAACCGGCTAAGACAAAGGTTGCAATAGTGACTTGCGGCGGTATTTGCCCCGGACTGAACAACGTGATAAGGGCACTTGTAAACCAGCTCGTCTACAGATACGGAATTACCCGTATTCTGGGCATCCAGTACGGTTATGAAGGGCTTATCCCGAAATACAACCATCCGGTCATTGAGCTTACGGCTCCTATGGTCAGCGATATCTACCAGTCGGGGGGAACTTTCCTGGGGACTTCCAGGGGCAACCAGGATGTGGAGCAAATGGTTGACACACTTGAAATCCTCAACATAAACGTACTTTTCTGCATTGGAGGTGACGGAACCCTGAGGGGTGCTCATGCCATTTCCAAGGAGATCGAAAAGCGGAAGCTCAGGATTGCTGTGGCCGGTATTCCGAAAACCATTGATAATGATATTGATCTGATGCAGAAGTCGTTCGGATTCGAGACCGCCTTCTCAATAGCCAACGATATCATTATGAACGCACATAATGAGGCCCACGGAGCCTACAACGGGATCGCACTGGTGAAGCTGATGGGCCGCGATTCTGGATTCATTGCTGCAAGTGCCGCACTTGCCATCCAGGAAGTGAATTTCGTTCTTATCCCAGAGGTTCCCTTTGACCTTTACGGACCGAGGGGCTTTCTCAAATTGCTCCGCAAGAGGCTGGAGGAAAGGCATCACGCCGTGATTGTGGTTGCAGAAGGAGCAGGACAGGATTTCTTTGATGCGGAAAATGCCGAAATAGATGCATCCGGAAACATAAAACACAAGGATATAGGCATTTACCTTAAGGAAAAGATCAGCGAGGAATTCAAGGCTAAAGAATTTCCCCACTCAATAAAATACATCGACCCGAGCTACATAATCAGAAGCGCCCCGGCAAATGCCAACGACAGTAAATTCTGCAACCTGCTGGCTCAAAATGCCGTTCATGCAGCGCTTGCCGGGAAGACCGACTTTGTTGTAGGTTACTGGAACTACGAATTCACCCTGGTTCCGATATCAATGGCAGTCGCCAAACGCAAGAAAATTGATGTTGAGGGAGAACTCTGGTGGAACGTGCTCGAAGCAACAGGCCAGCCTATCAGTATGAAAAACCGCTGATATGATCAGAAACATCGTATTTGACCTTGGAAATGTCCTGATCAGCTTTGTCCCGTCAGATTACCTGATAAAGAAGAACTACCCGGGCACCATCAGAAATACTATCATGAAAGACATTTTCCGGAGCCCCGAATGGAAAATGCTCGATAACGGCGATATCACTGTCCCGGAAGCTATTGAGTCTATTTCGTTAAAATCATCGCTCAGAAGGGAGGAAATAGCCCTTGTCTTTAGTTTCAGGCGCGATATAATGTTTCCCCTCGACGAAAATGCCAGACTGCTTCCGGGCCTCAGGAAACAGGGTTACAGGCTGTATTATCTTTCCAATTTCCCCCTGGATGTCTTTGAAGAAATAAAAAACGATTACTATTTCTTCAGGCATTTCGACGGAGGCATCATTTCCTCCGAAGTAAAACTCTCGAAACCAGATATCCGTATTTACGAATCCCTTATCAGGAAGTATGTACTCAATCCAGCTGAATCCCTTTACATAGACGACATTGAAGAAAACGTAAGGGCTGCTGAATCAGCGGGAATGAAGGGCATGCTCACCAACGGATCGCCCAGGATCGCGGAACAGCTGGAAGCCAGACTGGGAATGAAGGGGTGAAGGGGTGAAAGAGTGAAGGGGTGAAAGAGTCTGAAAAAACATATTGTTTTGGGTAAAATATTTGTTGTTTTACAATAAGCTGGTTATTGTTTTACAATAAATATTCTAATGATTTATTGTCTTTATATTTCTGATTATCATAAGGTTTGCAACGAACAACTTCCTTACAAAAGTGACAGGTTTGGGTGGTGTAGAAATCCGGAGCGATTCCTGAATATTATCCTGACTTCAGACGGTATCAAAATTTAGTCTGGTTGAAATTACTATATTGCTGATTATGTACAACATATAATGTTGTTTTTAATATTTACCGCACTAACGTCTTTTTTTGCTTTAACCCGGGTTAGAAAGATCAGGACTAACGGGGAAATACCTAATATGGTTTGTGCTGTTTAACCACATATTTCATAGGGGACGCGGATTATACTCGGATTGCCTCAAACAATAAAATCCGTGATTTTTTCTGTGATATCCGTGGAATCCGTCCTGACTTGTGACGCCTCCCAAAATTAGTGCGGTTTTGTTTTCTAACGCTTTGATTATGAATGACAACAAAATCTAAAAATTGATTTTTACCGCACTAACGCATATTTTTTTCCTGAGCGTTGAAAGAAGCCTGTCGACTTGAGAATAAGCTCTGAGGATTTTAGTGCCAATCAGGTACTTAGTATTTTCTTTATAGGCGGATATCTGAACTCGTAAGTTTCCCCTCCTTTCGAAGGAGGGGAAAGTTATAGCATTAAATATCTGCATATCAGATACCATATTGAG
>CAYSBL010000024.1:35975-51790 GCA_964429295.1 uncultured Rikenellaceae bacterium | reverse complement strand
TACTGGATGGCCACGGGGGAGCTCTTCCTGAGCGGTTACCGTTTCGGCGATTTCAACATCGACGGAGTGATATCCAAGTCATTCAGTTTTAAAAAAGGCCTCGCTTCATGGGACATAAACGGATCGATTGCCAACCGCCAGCCTTCCTTCTGGTATGAACGGTGGGGAGGAAACCACTTTGAATGGGTGAAGAGCATGGATAAGGAGTTCCGGGTCGATGTCGGAACCAGTTTCAAGTATCCTGCACGTAGTATGGAACTAAGATTCAACTATGCAGTTATAGACAATTATACCGACTTCGATACACTGGCAATGCCCTCTCAGCATGGAGGCGGACTCTCGGTTGCATCGGCCTATGCAGCAAAAGATTTCAAAGCATGGAAATTTCATCTTGCAACTAACCTTCTTATACAGCAGTCAAGTAATTCCGACATTCTCGACCTTCCTCTTGCAACTGCACGTGCCAGCGGCTTCTTTGAACATCTGTTCAACTTCAGGCAGACAGACGGACAGCTGAACATGCAGGTGGGGGCTGAAGTGCTCTACCATACCCCTTATCATGCTTATGCATACATGCCTGCAACGGGAAGGTATTACAGGCAGGACAGGGTAGAGACGGGCGATTATCCATTCATAAATGTTTTTCTGAATCTTAAGTTGCGCCGGACAAGGATTTTCCTGATGCTCGACCATGTGAACTCGGGTTTTACCGGTTACGATTACTTTATGATCCCCTCATACCCCATGAATGTCAGGATGTTCAGGTATGGCCTGGCATGGACTTTTTATGATTGATAGTTTTTACTATCTTTGCGCCCTGAAATGAAAATCTGGTTAAATTGTTTTTTTGTAATGAATCTTAAATTTTTCAGTCTTTAATATTAAAACCCCCTTCCCAACCTTCCCCCATGGGGGCAGGAGCCGGCGAGCCTTTCCCCCCTGGGGGAAACGGGAAAGGGGGTTATCAGGATAGAAGTAAATTTTGGTTTTAACTAAATTTGAATTTTTGACAAAGAAACTACTCGTTTTAATAGCCATAATCGGGATGCTGTTTTTCTCCTGTTCCGATAATCCGGCCGGTGAAATAAGAAACAATTCACAATTATTTGATCTTGATTCAATCAGGACAAGGGGAAGGCTGATAGTTTTAACTGATTATAACTCAGCCAACTATTTTTTGTACAAAGGTGAACCCATGGGGTTTCACTATGAACTTCTGAAGGCATTTTCCGATCACCTTGGTATTGATCTGGAGGTGATTGGCAGCAACAGTGTTGAAGATGGCTTTGCCATGCTCCGCAAGGGACAGGTAGATCTTCTTGCCATGGGACTGACGGTCACTCCGTCGCGCAGCAGGGATGTCAGGTTCACTGAATTTTTAGACAGTACAAGAATAATCCTTGTTCAGAAAAAGCCAAACAGATGGCGCTCACTTTCTGCCGGAGATCTCGAAAACAGGCTGGTCAGGAATCCGCTGAACCTTTCACATAATACCATTTACGTTCAGAAAGGATCATCACACAGGGAATACCTTGATTCATTGTCGGATATGACAGGAGAGCCCGTCGCCGTAGTTGAAGTGCCTTTTGAGGCTGAAGGTCTTCTTGACCTTGTAAACAGAGGGGAAATTGAATATGCAGTATGCGATGAGAATATTGCGATAATAAATTCAGGCCGTTTTCCGGATATTGATATTAAGACCCGTCTGAGCAGTCATCAGAAGCTCGCGTGGGCGATCCGCAAAGAAAATTCAGGCCAGCTTGCAAAAGAGCTTGATCAGTGGATCCGGACATTCAGGGAGACACAGACTTTTGCAATCCTGTACTCAAAGTATTTCAGGAACACCAATTCTGTGAAGGTTCTTAAAAGTGATTACTATACCCTGAATTCGGGAAAAGTATCCCAGTGGGACAATCTGATCAAGACATACAGTGCGGCCATTGGCTGGGACTGGCGTCTGCTTGCATCACTCATATACCAGGAATCCAGGTTTGTTCCGGATGTGGTATCGAGGGTCGGTGCTTACGGGCTGATGCAGGTATTGCCTGCAACAGGGCGGCATTTTGGCATTGATGTAACCGCATCTCCGGAACTAAACATAAAAGCGGGAGTGAAATTCATCGACTGGCTTCATAATATCTTTGACAGCAAGGTTGCCGATGAAAGGGAACGTACCAAATTCATTCTTGCGGCTTACAATGCAGGGCCCGGGCATATTCTGGATGCGATGAAGCTTGCTGAGAAAAATGGTATGGATCCGCAGCTTTGGGACGGCAGTGTTGCCGAGTGGGTACTGAAAAAGTCTGACCCCAGGTATTTTAATGACAGCGTTGTAAAATATGGCTACTTCAGGGGGAAGGAATCAGTGGCCTTCGTCAGTCAGATCCTCGAACGTTACGAGCATTACAGGAACATACTTCCCGCCAATGGTGAATCGCTTACATTCAATCAGGGAAAAGTCTTTCGCAAAAGTGATGTTAATGCTATTACTTCTGCAAAAGTGAAATAACTTACAATTAAAAAATAAAATCGTCATGGACTTCAATCAACTGGCAAAATCGCGCTATTCCTCACGCAGGTACAAGGTTCAGTCTGTTGAGGAAGACAAGCTGAACTATGTTCTTGAGGCCGGCAGGATCGCTCCGTCGGCAGTCAACTACCAGCCCGTGTTTTTCGTGGTGGTCAGGGACAGGAACCTTGAAAACGTCCGTTCCTGTTACCCGCGGGAATGGTTCCGTACCGCACCTGCATGCATCGTGGTGTGTTCCGATCATTCAGTATCGTGGAAAAGAAGCGATGGCAAGGATTCTGCGGATATAGATGCTGCCATTGCAGCTGATCATATCACGCTTGCTGCGACAAGTGCGGGGCTGGCAACATGCTGGGTGTGCAATTTCGACAAAGTCAGGCTCACCGAAGTTCTGAACCTGCCCGATCATGTCGAACCGGTAGTAATTCTGCCCATCGGTTACCCTGCTGACACTGTTGACACAGAAAGGCATTCTTCAAAGCGGAAGCCTTTGAATGGTATGGTGATTTACGAAAAATTCTGATCTGCCTGTTAGTCGTACCTGATAGCCTTTACGGGAGTTATACGGCTTATCAGCTGTGAAGGAACAAGCAGCATGAGGATGATGATCATCATTGTCCCGGCATTGAGCACAAGAATGTGGGATAATTCCAGGTTTACCGGAACTGTTTTGATATAATATGAACTCGGATCGAGGGAGATTATCCCGGTTTTGAGCTGGAGGTAAGCCAATCCAAGCCCGATTATATTGCCCCAGAGTAATCCCTTTACTATCAGAAAGGCAGCCTGATAAAGAAAAATCTTCCTTATGGTTCCGTTATCCGATCCGACAGCCTTGAATATTCCAATCATATTTGTTTTTTCAAGTATGATAATAAGAAGTCCCGAAATCATATTGAACCCTGCAACAAGAAGCATAAGGGTGATGATTATGAATACGTTCATATCCTGAAAATTGAGCCAGTCGAATATCTGGGGGTATCTCAGCCTGATGTTTGTTACCCTGAATTTGGTTTCATCTTCGAGGAGTTTGTAACCCACCTGGTTTCTTACCGCCAGTGTCATTTCGTCGAGCCTGTCGAAATCGTCAATGAAAATCTCGAAGCCACTCACCTGGTCATCAGTCCAGCCATTCAGCCTTTTGATGTGGCCGATGTCGCAGAATACATACATCTTGTCGAACTCCTCCAGGCTGGTTTCATAGATCCCGCTTACCGTGAACCGGCGGCTCCGGGGAGGATCCTGAACAAAATACATGGCGAATGAATCGCCGGTTTTCAGACGAAGCATGTCTGATATCCTTTTGGATATGATAACATCGTTTGTGCGCCCTGTATCGGAAACCGTGAAAATCCTCCCGTCGATAATGCTGCTCCTGAAAAAATCCCAGTCAAAGTCGCTTCCAACACCTTTAAGTACCACACCCTGGATCGCTTCCTCAGTTTTAATGATGCCAGCTTTCGTGGCAAATACCTGGACATGCTTAATACCGTCCATTTTCTTAATCCCCGGGATAAAAGACTGGGTGTCGCTTACCGGTGTGGTCTCGAGCGAAAGATTGGAGTCAAAATTCAGGATCTGAATATTTGAGCCAAACCCTACTATCTTGTCGCGGATCTGCTGCTTGAAACCGGTCAGGACTGCAACCGCAATTATCATTACGGCAAGCCCCAGGGCGATGCCGATTATCGCAATGACGTTAATAGGCCTCGAAAAGGAAGTCTTTTCGTGCCGTCCCCTGATGAGACGCCGGGCTATGAAATACGGAAGGTTCATAAAGCAAAGTCATGTCAAAAATAAGTATAAAAATGTTAGATTTACATAAGCTAAACATAGTCAAATGAAAAAGTCACTTCTTGTTGTTCTTCTGATGGCAGCCTCTGGTATCCATGTATCATGCAGCAGGCAGGTTGAGCCTCCTGTTCCGGGCGCCTGGCAGATTAATACCTACCGTGATATGATCGCAGGAAAGCATATTGCGATAGTCGCCAATCAGACCTCAATGGTAGGAACTGTCCATCTTATTGATACCTTACAACGTTCAGGCTTCGACATAAAGGCTATTTTTGCTCCGGAGCACGGATTCAGGGATCTTGCTGATGCAGGTGATCATATTGAAGACGGAAGAGATGAATCGACAGGAATTCCTGTCATCAGCCTTTACGGATCTCACTTTAAGCCCCTGCCTGAGGACCTTGAGGAGACGGATGTGGTTCTTTTCGATATTCAGGATGTAGGGGTGAGGTTCTATACATACATCTCAACCCTCCATTATGTTATGGAAGCCTGTGCGGAAAACAATGTTGAATGTATAGTTCTCGACAGGCCGAATCCGAACGGTTTTTATTTTGACGGCAATATTCTCGACACGGCGTACCGGTCGTTCGTGGGAATGCATCCCGTTCCGGTCGTTCATGGTATGACGATCGGAGAGTATGCCCGGATGATAAACGGGGAAGGATGGCTGAGCGGGGGTGCAAAATGCAGGCTTACAGTCATAAGCTGCCTGAACTATGATCATCAGACACTTTATGAACTGCCTGTCAGGCCGTCGCCAAACCTGCCAAACCAGAACTCGGTTTATCTCTATCCTTCAATCTGTTTTTTTGAAGGCACTAATCTGTCTCTGGGAAGGGGGACCTCCTTTCCGTTCCAGGTCTATGGATCGCCGGTACTTCCGGACACCGGTTTCAGCTTCACCCCAGAAAGCGTCAGCGGAGCAAGGAATCCTCCGCTTCTTGGGCAGCTGTGCTATGGCACCGACCTGCGTAATGCCCTGGCCGACGGTATTGTCCCGTCACCTGAACTGAACCTTGGATGGGTTATTGATGCTTACAACAAGTACCCGGATAAGAATACATTCTTTACACCCTACTTTGATGTACTTGCCGGCGGACCTGTTCTGAGGGAGCAGATTCAGAAAGGCATAAGCGCTACCAGGATCAGGGAGAGCTGGAAACCAGGTCTTGAAAACTTTGCACTGATAAGAAATAAGTACCTGCTGTATGAGTAACCAGGAACCATCTGTTGGTTGAATGCAGTTGGCAGTTGGCAGAATGCAGTTGGCAGTCACTCAATAACTGCTCGTTCCCTGCCTTTCGCCGCGTACCGTGTACCGCACGCCGCGAACCTCCTATTCCTCCAGGATTTTCCTGATCTCTTCCGGTGTTACCGAAGGCATTTCCCTGTTTTTCATTTTTCTGATCACCATGCGGGCTGTCTTTCTTGCTGAGGCCTTATCGGGAAATGGTTTCTCTCCTTCAATGGCTGGCATGAAGGGCTGGTGTATTCTGACTTTTCCTTTGCCCGTTATATCATATCCCCACCCGTTGCCGCTTCTGTACAGTGCAACCTCATAAAAAGGCCCTCTTCGGGCAAGTACTGCTGAAGCAGCTATTATTACCGTGAAGAGGGCAAATATCAGTAATGCCTTTTTCTTATTATCAGTCATCTTCGTTCATCTCGGCATCAGGGTCGAATCCCCAGATATCGTCGAAGTAGTAAGCTGAGCTTTTCCCCATCGTGACATAGCCGCGGCTGCCTATGGCAAATCCCACTGCATCTGATCTGGTAGAGCCTTCGAAGTTTGATTTCTCCGACCAGAGATCGGTTGCAGGGTCATATTCCCAGACTTCAATCCCTGTAGTCATTCCGCCCGTTGCCAGGTAACCTTTACCGTTGATGGTGAAGCCGACCTTGCCGGTTCCCTTAATGGTGGAATAATCGTCGTCGTAAGTCTCGTTGGAAATATTGGCAATAGGCCTCATTTTTGTCCACTCATCGGTAGCAGGGTCGTATTTCCACATGTCGTTGAGGTAATCGCCATTATCAAAGCCACCGATCACATACCCCTTTCCGCTTATTACGAAGGTGGCTGCGCTGTTTCTCTTGCTGCCTCCTATGCTCGACACTTTAGTCCAGACATCTGATGAAGGATCATATTCCCAGAAGTCCTTGAAATATGCAACACTGTCGCCGGTGCCTACATAGCCCTTGTTGTTTATCGACATGGCTACAGCTGAACGTCTTGCCGGTCCTTCCAGATCGGCAATCTGGCTCCACGTGTTGGAAGCTACATCATAGGCGTAAAAATCCTTCAGCCTGTATCTGCCGTCCCAACCTGTTCCAATGAAGCCCTTGGTATCGGTATTGAATCCCACTGCCTGGCTGCGTGCAGTTCCGGGAAAGTCAGCTTTCTGTGTCCATGAGTTCCTTGCAGGATCATATTCCCAGAAGTCAGTATGAAAATCATCTCCGTCATATCCGGTTCCGATATAGGCTTTGCTGCCGATCACCAAGCCGACAGCATCTGCCCTTGGCAGACCATCAAAGTCCGATAACTCAACCCAGTTGCCAACAAGTTCCTCCTCTTCCTCTCCGCATGAACTAAAGAAAGGTACAGCAAGAATCAACACCAGTACTTTAATCCAGATCTTAACCTCTTTATATGTCATCTTTGCCCTTATTAAGTTTTTAATAATTCACACAAAACTATCTGAAGCATCCTTTAATTAAAAGCTTTGTAGATATATGCCTTAAAATCGTAGACAAGATATGAATAATAATCGACAAAACTTAATTGCAGTAAAAGCTACCCGGAATTTCCAGTGCATTACGTATTGTCTTTGGGAAATATCTCTGGAAAATGCCGTTATGTCTACTCTTTTATGGTTTTTGTATATATTTGCTTTGTTTACATCCTGTTTTAGTATTCATTTGCATAAACCTTATAAGACTGATGAAGGGTATTGGTGAGGGCAAGAAAGGAAGACAGATCTTATTGTTGATTGTATTGGGAGTCGTACTGATTGGTTCATGTACCAAGACCAATGAATTTACCATTGGCAAGGATTTCATGGCGCCTGAGACCAGGCTGGAAGTTATTGACACTTTCAGGGTTGACATTTCCACCATCCTTGTAGATTCTATTATAACATCGTCAAAGCAAATTGCCTACGTTGGCAACTACGAAGATACCATCTTTGGCCTGATAACCAGCAGGTCGTTCTTTGACCTCAAATATGATGTCTTCAGTGAGATAGAGGAGAAGGCGGTTTACGACTCGGCGGCCTTCCTGCTGCATTACACTTCCAAAAACATAGGCGACACACTGTACCCGATGTCGGTTAGCATCCACAGGATGACTGAGCTTATAGTACCGATCAACAAGACGGCATTGTTCAACACTTCGTCCTTTGATTATGAGCCCGAACCGATGTCGACCGTAGAGTTCCTTCCTGAACCTCACGGACGGGATACGGCGGTCAATCTTGCTGTGAACTCATTTGGTGAAGAGCTCTTCACCCTTATAAGAAGCAAGGATGAGAGAGTATCGAATGAGGAGCTTTTCAGGGATTATATCAAGGGATTCGTTTTAACCTCAGGATCAGTGGTCAACAATGCAATCCTTGGATTCAGCGCTGGCACCGAAAAACTGGTGCTGAAGATATTCTACCATATTGACCGTGAGGAGCCCGAAATGAAAGTACTGACCATTAAGATGGGTGACACAGGAAGACAATATAATAAAATAGATTTTGATCTTTCACGGACTCCTCTGGCCGGAATCCGGGATAATAAGAACGAAATTCCGGCAACGCTGACCGGCGAGAAGGCATTCATGCAGGGGATGACCGGGCTTTATGTCAAGTGCAAATTCCCGACAGTTCAGAATCTTATGGCCGACGATGGCTGGAAGATACTCAAGGCCGAGCTTATTGTTGAACCTGAGAAGTACAGTTACGAAAAATTCGAACTGCCTGACAGTCTTTATCTTTACGCCGGTGACAAGCGAAACAACATGAGTTCACTCAGGGACGGGAAGGGTCAGCAGCTTATGGCTTCGTTCGAGTCCGACAATTACCTCCATGAGGACAACAGGTATACTTTCGAAATAACCGATTTCATTCTGAATGAACTGGCAGACGCATATTTCAACCCCGATCAGAGCCTTATACTCGGTCTGGCTATGACGGAGCAGGGCGCCAGGTTTGAAAGGCTTATTGTTGAGGGCAGACGGCCGCCGGTTAAACTGAAGCTTTATTACTTATCATATTGAAAGGATGATGCGGAGACAGGTAGCCTTATATTCACTTGCTTTTGTGCTGATGATCTCGGTGCCCGGCACCCTTTCATCCCAGATCACCACCTCGCCATATTCAATCTTCGGGCTTGGGATCCTTGAAGGCAATGCTTCAGGATTTTCGAGGGGCATGGGAGGAACCAATATTGCTTTCCTCTCGGAAACAGCCATCAATTATGGTAATCCGGCATCATACGACGGACTGGACAGCCTCCTGACGATCTTTGAGGTGGGAGTCTTTTCAAAATATACCATGTTTCAGACATCGCATGATAACCAGTCCCTGCTTAATGCCAATTTCAGGTACATGGCCATGGGTTTCAGGGTCGCACCATGGCTTTCCACGAGTTTCGGTTTCACTCCTTACAGCTCTGTCGGTTACAACATCAATTCCACGGCTTTCCTCGAAGGTACAAACATTGAGTACCCAAAGACCTATATCGGCAACGGAGGTGTCAACAGGGTCTATCTTGGAGGAGCGGTTAGTTTTATAAAGAACCTTTCTCTCGGGGTGAACACATCATACCTTTTTGGTGATGTAACCCATATTGAGGCATCGGAGATCTATGAGTATTCACTGGAAGACATAACCTACCTTTCAAACTTTGCGTTCAATTACGGATTGAACTACCAGGTCGATATCAGGGACTGGAAATACAACATCGGCCTTATTTACAGTGACGGGAAGAAACTGAATACCAGGAACACCACCACCATTGAGACAAAGTATGAGAAGGAGGTCCTTAAAAGCAGGAAGTACAGATACAGCATTCCCAGGACGCTGGGCGGCGGATTGTCGGTGCGAAAGGACTTCTTCAAAGCCGGTATCGACTATGAATGGAGCAGATGGGAGGAAGTTGACTTTGGGAGCACCTATCTCCACACCAGGAATTCAAACAGGATTTCTGCCGGAGTCGAATTTCCGTCGCAGGGACTGAGGAAGGGAAGCACCAGGATGGTCATGTTCAGGTTTGGTGGAGAATACCGCGAATCGTATATGGTTATCAAGGGTGTTCCGATCGATTACCGCGCCTTGTCGATGGGAATCGGAATTCCTTTAAAGGGAGTGGTCAGCGTACTCAATACCACTCTGGAGTTTGGTCAGAACGGAACAATGAAAAGAGATCTCTTCAGGGAAAACTTCATTACTCTTAGCCTCGATCTTTCACTTCGTGATCTGTGGTTCAGAAAACGGCAGTACAACTAGAT
Organism: uncultured Rikenellaceae bacterium; assembly: GCA_964429295.1. Lineage (GTDB taxonomy): Bacteria > Bacteroidota > Bacteroidia > Bacteroidales > VadinHA17 > LD21. The sequence goes on along the minus strand of CAYSBL010000024.1, from coordinate 41,969 downwards.
CATATTCCTGTTAAGCAGTTCGAAGAAACCGGGGCGGTACGACTCCCCGATCGGGATCCGCTGGTTGCCAATCACAATCCGGCTGTTTTCTATCATATCGATCTTGTCGAGCGATATTATGTATGATTTATGGACCCTGAAAAAGGATTCGGAAGGCAGCCTGTCCATAATGTTCTTCATGGTGGTCTTGGTCAGTACCAGCCTTCCTTCCGCATGGATCTTGACATAGTCCTTTAATCCTTCGATAAAAAGGATCTCATTCAGCCCGACCCGTATTGTGGTATACTCCACTTTAACAAGCAGAAAACCTCCCGGGGCTGCAGCGGATGAACCCTGAGCCGGTTCAGCCGGATTTTTCATCTTCATCAGCATGAAAGCCTTGTTGACTGCCTTTGAGAACCTTTCAAACGAGACTGGTTTCAACAGATAATCGACCGCATCACATTCGAATCCTTCAATGGCATATTCCCCTGAGAATGATGTAAAGATCACAAACGGAGGATTATAAAGCGTTTTGATGAATTCAGGTCCTGTGATCTGAGGCATTACAACATCGATGAAAATAAGATCAGGCTGGTTGTTATTGATGTCATGAACTGCCTCAAAAGGATTGGAAAAGACTCCTGTGAGATTCAGGAACTGGATTTTCGAGCAGTACTCCCTGATTACCCTGAGGGCTGCAGGATCGTTGTCAATCGCAATGCAGTTTATTGTATTCAGCGCCATATTGATTCCTTTTTTATTGCCTTCCGGGGTATGCTTTCAGTGCCTCTGCCAGTGTTTCCATGGCATTTTTAAGATCACTGGTATTCAGGACATAGGCAATCCTGACTTCATTCCTTCCCAGGCCGGGTGTCGAATAGAATCCCGATCCGGGGGCCAGCAGCACGGTTTGCTTTTTGTATTCAAACTTTTCAAGGATCCAGCGGGCGAAACTATCGGCATCGTCTACCGGAAGTCTGGCCATAGTATAAAAAGCACCCCTGGGTTTCGGACAATAAACACCCGGCATGTTATTCAGGGCATCTACCATGAAGTTTCTCCTGAGTGTATATTCCCTGTTTACCTCCCTGAAGTATTCAGCCGGAGTGTCGATCGATGCCTCGCCAGCAATCTGTCCAAGACCGGGAGGGGAGAGCCTCGACTGGGCTATTCTGAGAGCTGTTTCGATTACGTCCCTGTTCCGGGTAACGAGGGCGCCAATACGTACTCCGCATTCACTGTACCTTTTTGAAACGGAGTCGATCATAACCACGTTCTCCTCAATTCCATCAAGCTTCATCGCTGAGAAATGCTCCTCTCCTTCGTAACAGAATTCCCTGTATGCTTCGTCGCTGAACAGGTACAGATTGTGCTTTTTAACTATTGCCCTGAGCCTGCTTAGTTCTTCCCTGGAATAAAGATAGCCTGTCGGATTGTTGGGGTTGCATACCAGGATGCCCCTGGTCCTTGGAGTGATCCTTTTTTCGATTTCCTCAACCGGCGGGAGAGCGAAGTCGTTTGCTATGGTTGAGGTCACCGGGACTATTTTTACTCCGGTTGATACGGCAAATCCGTTGTAGTTTGCATATAAAGGCTCAGATGTTATTATCTCATCACCCGGATCAAGACAGGCCAGCAATGCAAATGATATGGCTTCTGATCCTCCCGTTGTAATAAGGATGTCGGTATAGTCCACTTCTATCCCCAGATTACGGTAAAATCCGGCAAGTTTTCTTCTGTATGATTCATTCCCGGCAGAATGGCTGTATTCAATTACTTTAAGTCCGATTTTCCGGATTGCTTCAAGAGCTACAGCGGGAGTCGGGATGTCGGGCTGGCCAATGTTGAGACGGTAGACTTTTACTCCGTTCCGGGCGGCTTCCTCTGCAAATGGTATGAGTTTTCTTATTGGTGAGGCGGGCATGACCTTTCCTCTGGCGGAAATGGATGGCATATATTAAAGGAATTATTGTTCAGTTTCAACGCATGACAAAATTATTAAAAATACTTATAAATAAAGAGGTTTTGATGTTATTTGCATCATCGCTGAGTATCTCCGCCCGGATGTTAAAAACTTCCGGAGGTACAGAAAACCTGATTAAGAAACGTTATAACAATGTTATAACATAGGTTACTGCGGTCACAGAACCTGCAATTTCCTGTAACTGGCAGATGAATCCTGTGTTTCCGCAAACCATGTTAATACGGAAGAGCCTGGTCTGATGCCTGAAAAATCAAAATTAAGATGTGACTAATTTTTATATTTTTGCTGTTTCATTCAAAAGCAATCAATTGAGATCATAAAATGGAAATTCAGTCCAAGTACGAACCGGGAAAAGCAGAAGGCAAATGGTATGACTACTGGATGAAGAATGGATTCTTCAGGAGTGTGCCGGACGAGAGAGAACCTTATACAATTGTCATCCCCCCGCCCAATGTGACAGGGGTTCTGCACATGGGGCATATGCTTAACAATACTATCCAGGATGTGCTTGTCAGGAGGGCAAGAATGCAGGGGAAAAATGCCTGCTGGGTTCCCGGAACTGATCATGCCTCGATAGCGACCGAAGCAAAGGTGGTTGCGAAGCTGAAGTCGGAAGGTATTGAGAAGAAAGATCTTACCAGGGAAGCTTTTCTGGATGTAGCATGGGAATGGACCCATAAACACGGAGGGATAATACTGGAGCAGTTGAAGAAGCTGGGAGCTTCGTGCGACTGGGACCGCACCCTTTTTACTATGGATGACAAAAGATACGACTCTGTTATAAAGGTGTTTATTGATCTTTACAACAAGGGCTTGATTTACAGGGGCATCAGAATGGTAAACTGGGATCCCCAGGCAATGACCGCAGTATCGGATGAAGAGGTCAATTACACCGAAGAGAAATCAAAGCTTTATTATGTCAGGTACAGAATTGTTGGTGAGGATGATTTTGTGATGGTTGCTACAACCCGGCCGGAAACCATTCTGGGAGATACGGCGGTTTGTGCAAATCCGTCCGACGAAAGGTATCAGAAGCTGCATGGAAAGAAAGTGATAGTACCTATGGCCAACCGGGAGGTTCCTTTCATCTTTGACGATTATGTTGATATGGAATTCGGTACGGGCTGCCTGAAGATCACGCCTGCACACGACATAAACGACTATGAGATAGGGCTGCGTCATAACCTTCCCTCGATAGACGTGTTCAATCCCGACGGCACCATCAGCGACGAAGCCGGATTGTTCACAGGGACCGACAGGTTTGAAGCCAGGGAGCTTGCCGAGAAGGAGCTCAGGCGGACCGGCGATTTAGTGAAGGTGGCAGCCTACAATAACAAGATAGGCCGTTCCGAAAGGACCAACGCAGTAATTGAACCCCGTCTCTCGGTCCAGTGGTTCCTGAGGATGAAGGATATTTCAAAGCCTGCCCTCGACGCAGTGATGAATGGTGATGTGCACCTGCATCCTGCCAAGTTCCTTAACCTGTACCGCCACTGGATGGAGAATGTTCATGACTGGTGTATAAGCCGCCAGCTCTGGTGGGGACACCGCATTCCGGCCTGGTATTATTCGCCAAATGAATTTGTAGTTGCGGAAGATATTCAAAAGGCACTCGTGCTTGCCAGGGAGAAAAGCGGTAACGGGTTGCTTAAGGAAACCGATCTGAGGCAGGATGAGGATGTTCTCGACACGTGGTTTTCCTCATGGCTCTGGCCTATTACCTGTTTTGACGGAATCAACAATCCTGATAATCCCGACCTTAAATACTATTATCCCACCAATGACCTTATCACAGCCCCGGAGATCCTTTTCTTCTGGGTTGCCAGGATGATAATTGCAGGCTACGAGTACCAGGGATTTAAGCCTTTCAGCAATGTTTATCTCACCGGACTTGTTCGTGACCAGCAGCGCAGGAAAATGTCGAAGTCGCTTGGCAATTCTCCTGAGCCCCTTGATCTGATCGCCAGGTATGGTGCCGACGGAGTAAGGGTTGGAATGATGCTTTGTTCTCCGGCCGGCAATGACCTGCTGTATGATGACTCCCTTCCAGAGCAGGGCCGGAATTTCGCTAACAAGATATGGAATGCCTTCAGGCTGGTAAAGAGCTGGAAGATTGATGATTCGATCAGCCAGCCCGAATCGTCGGCTGAGGCTGTCCTTTGGATGAATGAGGTATTGAAAAAATCCATAGCTGAGATCGATTCCAATTTCAGAAAGTTCAGGATTTCGGAAGCCCTGATGAACTCCTATAAGCTGTTCTGGGACGAGTTTTCAAGCTGGTACCTTGAAATCATCAAACCCGAATACAGAAAACCTGTCGACAGGATTACGTATGAAGCCACTGTTACCATCTTCGACAGTCTGGTCAGGATCATACATCCCTTCATGCCTTTTATCACAGAGGAAATCTGGCAGATGATTTCAGAACGAATGGATGGTGAAAGCATCATGATTTCGCCAATGCCAAAAGCAAGGAAATATGACAGGGAGTTGCTGGCCAGGTTTGAAACCGCCAGGGAGACTGTCACTTCAATTCGTTCAGTAAGGAAGGAAAAGCAGATACCCGCCAGGGATCAGATCGGCCTTCTTATCAGAAAAGAAAGCGAATCATTCAATTCAGGTTTTCTGCCTGTTATCATAAAGCTCTGTAACCTGTCGGAAGTTCGGTTTGTTTCGGAAAAACCCGGTAATTCAGCTTCATTCATGATAGGTACCACAGAATATTATGTTCCGCTGGGCAATGTGATAGATGCGAAGGCTGAAAAAGCCAGGATCTCAGCCGAGCTCAGTTACCAGAAGGGTTTCCTGGATACGGTGATGAAGAAGCTTGGAAATGAGCGGTTTGTTGAGAATGCCCCGCAGGCTGTCATTGATGTTGAAAGGAAGAAAAAGGCGGATGCAGAGTCCAGGATAAAATCGCTTGAAGAGGCACTCCGTGAACTGGAACCGGGAAGTTAGCAGCCTGAGGGATGTTGCACGGGGTTCTTTCTAATGGATTTTTTTCCTGATGAAAAAGCTTTGTTCCGATTTTGCAACTTCCCAGCCGTCGCCGAGGATCATCTGCCAGCCCTCACCGTAAATGTGGTTCCGGTCCTCTTTCATGCCCCTGGCTGTGATCCTGATATACTTGTAATTGTTTGAGACCAGGCAATCGCCCTCATCTACTGTCAGTTTTCCCCAGTTGTCCGAGACACGGAGTCCGTGATACAGGGTGCCCAGGGTATCGAGGTAGGTAATGTCTTCAGGTTCAAAATCGAAGGAAGGACTTTCGAGTTCAAGGAGCACTACCGGTTTCTCGGTGAAGATGCTCACCCTGTCGTTCAGTCTTTCCTTGATTTCGAGCAGGCGCTGGTCCTCTTCGCGGTAAATCTCATTAATGTTATAGTGGAGGGCTATGCTTCCGGCTACGTCACGGCATTTTTCAGGCAGTTCTATCTGGTATTGCATCTTTACGAGGCTGCCAAGATCGGCCGTATCAGGTGAGAGTGATTTGAAATCGAATCCCTTGTAATGAAGGAGAGTTGCATAGAGAGCCCCGTGAATTGCACCGTACGACCTTGCGTACGACTGGAAGGAATATATCCTGTCGAGATATTCCAGTAGTCTGGCCCTGAATTCATCAGGGGAGTCTGATCCCATCAGCAGATATGTAAAAGTAGCAAGACCTTCATAGGTTTCAAAATTGTTTTCGAGAAGGGAATAACGAGTATATGATTCCCTGTTCGATCCTCTGAATATGAGAGCATCCCTGATAGCCAGCGTTTGTTCCTCTCCCTCGGTGATGATTGCTTTCCTGAGAGCTTTCCACTCCAGTTTCATCCACAGGCGGGCTTCCTTTTCGTCCATTATGACTATGTTGAAACTCCTGGGATCAATGCCTTTTTCTTGTTGAAAGCTATGAAAAAGGGCGTGGATACCTCTGATCCTGATCCTGTAATTGTCTTCCTCAGCCGGCAGGGGTGCCAGGCCGAAGGGTGTACCACCAAAGTTTATTGTTGTGGTATTGATAATGTTTTCAGTCGGATAGA
>CAYSBL010000024.1:2266-35875 GCA_964429295.1 uncultured Rikenellaceae bacterium | reverse complement strand
AAGGCAAATCCACTTTCTCATTTCCTGACAGATATTTTGTACTAAAATGCTTTAAGGCTCATATCAAGGCTCTTAATATGATGTGTAAGAGCTCCGACAGATATGAAATCCACCCCGCATTCAGCGTAATCCCTGATTGTTTCCAGGGTTATTCCGCCCGAGGATTCGGTTTCGTACCTGTTGCCTATGAGTTTTACTGCTTCCCTGGTGTCAGCCAGGCTGAAATTGTCGAGCATGATCCGGCTGACTCCCCCTGTTTCCAGAATTTTTCTTACATCTTCAAGGTTTCTGGCTTCAATTTCAATAAGCAGGTTCTTTTTTGTTCTTTTAAGGTAATCGTTTGCTCTAAGGATGGCTTTCTCTATTCCTCCTGCGTAATCAATATGGTTATCCTTAAGCATTATCATGTCGTAAAGGCCCATTCTGTGATTCATGCCTCCACCTGACCTTACCGCTTCCTTTTCGAGGAACCGCATTCCGGGGGCTGTTTTGCGGGTATCCAGTACTTTGGTTGGAAGTCCGGCAAGTTTTTCAACATACAATCCTGTGCTTGTAGCTATCCCGCTCATCCTTTGCATGATGTTGAGGACCAGTCTTTCTGATTTGAGTATTGAATGGACCTTCCCTGTCACATGGAAGGCAATTTCCCCTGGTGATATCCTGCTGCCGTCACCTATGAAAGGCTCAAATTTCAATCCCGGGTCGATGATCCTGAATACCTCTTCTGCTACCGAACATCCCGAAAGGATACCTTTTTGTTTTATAAGCAGCCTTGCTTTTCCGGAGGTATCATCAGGTATGCAGGCAAGAGTCGAATGATCGCCGTCACCAACGTCTTCCCTGAGACATTCTGCGATGAATCTCTCAAGGATCCTATTGCGCATTGTCTGCTTCAATACGTATCTGATGAATTAATAAGTCATTCCCTACCTTTTTCAGGAGGAAGTACACTCTGAAGCTGCCTTTTTCGGTACTCAGGTTGCCGATGGCATATTGTGCATCGTTCCGGGCACCCTGGTGACGTATAACGAAATCCTTTGCATGGTACTGGTTGAAGAAATCCTTAAGGATTGTTTCGGCGACAACTTTTTTATAGAAATCCTCCTTCTCAAGGAGGAGAAGTTCAACAGTTGAATTCATATATTTTGCCAGTTCCGCAGCATTCCCCGTTTTGAACGAAAGGGAGATTCCTGCAGGGATCTTTGCCTGATCCTCCTGGGCAAAGGCGCCCGGTGTGCTGATTGTAAGCAGGATGATCGCCGTTGAAATTATGAATTTCATTTATTTCAGTTTATTATTATTCTGCGTCAGGTTACAGAATGCAAATTTACATTAATTTATAACAAAGAAAACCCTTGCCGGCCTTTGCCGCATAAAGCTTGCCGGGGCAAGTTATTAATTATTATTTTTGTATGCGGGGCCGGACAAACGATTGCATGCAAAAGTCGGGCCAATAATTATGAAGATTGTCTTATTGCAGACTGGAAAAACCACCGAAAGATACTTGAAGGAGGGTCTGTCGATTTACGAGGAACGCATCAGGCGATACTCGCCATTTGAAATCGTGAGCCTTCCTGAAATAAGGCTTACCCGCAATATGCCGGAAGAAGAACAGAAAATGAAGGAGGCAGTGCAGATGCTGAAATTCTTCAGGGAGGATGATTTTATTGTTATTCTTGATGAAAGGGGAAAAGAGTTATCAACAACTGAGTTTTCCTCATGGCTCGGCAAGAGTCTTATGATAAGCAAGAAGAGGATTCTCTTTGTTATTGGCGGGCCCTGGGGTTTTTCAGATGAAATCCGGAGCAGGTCAGGCATGACGATGTCGCTTTCAAGGATGACATTTTCGCATCAGATGGTACGATTATTGTTCCTTGAACAGCTTTACAGGGCATTTACCGTTATCAGGGGAGAACCATATCATCACGAATAGGCAGTAATTTTGCAAAAATGAAGGAAGGAAAGCTAAAGATCACCCCGTTTGTGCTGGCAGTGTTTCTGATCCTTCTTGCCATGGCGGCCGAGCTGGTCTATATGGGCGATTTTGAATACAGGTTCAGGACCCGCAGGTTCAACAGGATCCTTAAGGAAAAGGAAAAGATCATGGAGCAGTGCCTTGAGGGAATGAAACCCATTCTTGCAAGCGGAGTGCCTCATGGTACTGATGTGGAAAACAACCTGTTTGCACGAGCCCATGAAAATGGGATCACCATACTCGAATACATGGGAAACAGGCTTATAAGCTGGTCTGATACAGAATTTGAAGCCCCCAGGGCGCTTCATGATTCATTGTTCAATAAATCCTTCGTTTTCCTCCAGAACGGCTGGTTTCTTACGGGGAAGGTGGAAGCAGGTCCTGAGAATATTCTCGGTCTGCTAAGGATCAGAAGTGATTACAGTCTTGAGAATGATATCATCAGGAATGGATTTGAGGAGGATTTCCGTATCCCGGCTTCCACCGGCTTCAGCCGCGACAAGGATGCCTCCGGCTATCATGTTTACTCATCCAACGGCACTTTTCTTTTCTCGCTTATCTATCCTGAGGAAAAAGGACGAACCGGATTTATCCATATACCTCTTATACTGTGGGGACTGGCTTTCATAGCCATTCTGAACCTGGTCCGGTGCCTTGCCTTTCGATATGCAGGGCGTAAAAAATATGGGATTGCATTATTTATCTCTTCAGGCTTGTTTCTGATTGTTTACCTGATAGTGTTGTCAGGCGGGAAACCGGCTGTGCTTTCGCAGACAGGGCTCTTTTCTCCCTTCAGGTACACCATGAACGGTTTTGTGCCTTCACTCGGGCATCTTATACTTCTGGGCATCCTGTCGTCGATGTTTTCCTTTTTGGGTTTTTCGGTTCTAAGGGACCATGAACGGGTCAGAAAGACCGGGTTGTCAAAGTGGCACATTCTGACTCTTCTGCTCCTTCCGGGATCATTGCTGTTCAGTCTTTATCACAAGGTGTTCAGTCATCTGGTTTTCAATTCCAACATTAATTTCGAGACTTACAAGGTACTGAATCTCGACTTATTCAGTCTCGGCGGTTTTATCGTGATAATCCTTTTATTCAGTGTCCCCTTTCTTTACCTGCTTCTGGTATTCAGGTCCGAAAGCCGTCCTTCATTTTCCACTGTATTCTTAGCTGCACTGGCATCTCTCATCCCGTTTCCCGTCTTCTTCGGCAGGGAGCTTCTTCCGGTTCTTGCGGTTTCATTGTTCTGGTTCTCTGTGGTACTTCTTATGTGGTTTTTAAGCAGCAGGGGGACCAGCCGATTTAGCAGGTCGGTGATTCTTTCCCTGGTTCTTTCCGTTTATTCGCTCTTCGTAATTGCTTATTTTTCATCGAAGAAGAACGAAGAAAACATTAAGATACAACTTCTCAGCTATTCCACCGAAAACGATCCTACTGCAGAGCATCTGCTGCTCGACATGTGGCCGGTGATCTCGTCCGACACGACACTGAGGAGGATGATGGATGTTCCGTATTTCGGAAGCGGAAATTTCAACAATATCCTTACCTGGCTACATGACAGGTATTTCAACGGCTACTGGGGCAACTACAACCTCAGCATTGTTCTTTGCCGAAGGAGTGATTCGCTGAGCGTTGGAATTCAGAATCAGTTTTATGAGGATTGCTACAGTTTCTTCGGGGATAGGATAAGTGAGAACGGGCATCAGCTTACCGGTACGGGTTTCTACTTTATCGACAGTAAACAGGGCAGGGCAAGTTACCTGGGAAGGTTGGTATATGATTTTGGAGATTCAAGGCATAACGGCCTGTTCATTGATCTTTACAGCGATATCAAGGTTTTTCAGCCGGGATATTCGGAACTGCTTCTCGATAAGAAATATCATGGATATGCAAGGCTAAAGGATTATTCATTTGCAAAATACATAAACGGCGACCTGGTTATCCGGACTGGCGACTTCCCGTTCAACACCACCGACCTGATGTATGTCGACGATGTAATGGATTATGGCTTCTTCAGGGCCGATTCGCATAACCTTTCCCTCTACCGCAATGGGAATGTAACTGTGGTCATTGGTAGTCCGGTTGTGTCATTTCAGGATATCCTGATATCCTTTGCCTACATTTTTGTATTTATCTTTCTGTTCTCAAACCTCATGGGTTTCCTGATGATAAGCCCTTCGATAAAAAAACCGTCGGGATTCAACTTCAGGCAGAAAATGCAGCTGTCCTTCATCGGGATATTACTGATCTCATTCACCCTTATAGGCTTTGTGATAGCATCACTTACAATTGAGCAATACAGGGAGAAGCATTATGAGAATATCAAGGAGAAGCTGAGTTCCATTAACATGGAGCTTGATAACATGATATCAGCCGAGAAAGATCTCACGCGCGACTGGAAGGATGACAGCAATAAAACCCTGGAGGAAGTCCTGGTAAGGCTTTCCAATATCTTCAACACTGACATTAATCTATATGATTCCTACGGATTTCTGATTTCCTCATCGCGCCCTGAGATCTATTACCGTGACCTGGTAAGCAGGAGAATGGATAACATTGCTTTTATCAACATGTTCATCCTCAAGAAAACGGAGTATTTTCAGCAGGAAAAAATAGGCAGTCTTGAGTATGTTTCCGGGTATGCTCCTTTTTATAATATAGATAATGAACTTCTTACCTATGTCAATCTGCCTTATTTCAGGATGCAGAGTGTTCTGGCCAGGGAAATCTCAAACATGATAGTGGCCGTAATAAATTTCACTCTCCTCCTTATTGTTCTTGCCACCGGCCTGGCGGTGATTATCAGTGGCAGACTCACCGCTCCTCTGGCCATGCTAAGCAGCAGGCTGGCTTCGGTCGAGCTTGGAAAGAAAAGCGAGCATCTATCCTACAATGGCAATGATGAGGTTGGCGACCTTGTGAGGCAGTATAACAGGATGGTTGATGAGATTGAACAGAGTGCACAGAAGCTTGCGAATTCCGAAAGGGAATATGCCTGGAGGGAGATGGCCAAGCAGATTGCCCATGAGATCAAGAATCCCCTGACGCCTATGAAGCTGAACGTTCAGCAGTTGTTCAAGTCCTGGACCGACGGAGTGCCCGGGTTTGAGAAGAAGCTGGAAAGATTTACGAAAAACCAGATTGAATATATAGATAATCTCTCGTCAATTGCATCAGCTTTTTCCTCGTTTGCCAGGATTCCTGCGGCCAATCCGGTTGAGCTTGATCTTCTGGAGCAGATAAGGGTCACCCTGGAGTTGTTCAAGAACAGCGACGGAATTACCTTCAGGATAGTGGCCCCTCACTACGACAGGTTTCTGATCAATGCCGACAAGGAACAGGTCAACAGTATTTTTTCGAATCTTGTAAAGAATGCCATTCAGTCGATCCCTCCGGGAAAGGAAGGTGTGATTAAGGTCAATCTTGAAAGGAAGGGCGACAGGGTTCTCGTTACAGTCAGCGATAATGGAACAGGTATACCCGAATCGCTGAAGTCAAAAATGTTTACTCCAAATTTCACAACAAAATCATCAGGAACCGGACTCGGACTTTCAATAGTAAAGCGGAATGTAGAAAATGCGGGCGGAGCCATCTGGTTTGAATCTGAGGCTGAAAACGGGACCTGCTTCTTCATTGAGTTTCCCCTCGTTCGTACCGTTGAAAAATAGCATTTCCCGGCTTATCCGGGATAAATTTAGGAGTACCTCTCAATTAATTGGCAATTTTAGCGTTTAATAAGTCGTAATATCATTTCCTGATGATAAATAAACTTTCGTACCATATTAATAAACTGCTGATTATGCTGGTGCTTTTTTTTGCCGCCGGCAGTATTCATATTCATTGTCAGGAGGAGATAAGCGGAGTGATAAACCATTATGCAAAAGTAAATTCCATTGGATCAGGTTTTGTTATGGTAACTCCGGCACAGGCTTCTCAGTTTGCTGCAGGTGACTATGTCCTGCTTATCCAGATGCAGGGAGTCGGCATTCAGACAGCTCAGGGTTCCTATGGCGTTAACGTTCAATCGCTTATCGGCACGCCTGGTGCATATGAATTTCTGCAGGTCCTGTCGGTGAATACCGGGACAGGTGAGATCCGCTTTACACGGAATGTTTACATAAACTCATACAATGCATCCGGGAATGTTCAGCTTATAAGTGTTCCTTTCTATAATGAGCCGGTAGTCACCTCCACTCTCTCTGCTCAGCCATGGAATAATACTGCGGGAACAGGTGGTGTTGCTGCGATCATGGCCGGCAGAAAGCTTACTCTTAATGCCGATATTGATGTGACAGGTCATGGATTTGCGGGAGCTTCCGGGGTAAGTGGAATAGGCGAATGCGTATATACAAATGTGGCAGCCAACAGTCACGACTCCTACGACCTGGCGTGGAACAATGCCGGACTTAAGGGTGAAGGGGTAGCAGTACACGATTATACAGGAGTGTTGTTGTATCCGGGTCATGCAAAGGGCCAGGGCAGGAACTTTACGGGAGGCGGAGGCGGCAACGGAAGGTACTCTGGCGGCGGAGGAGGCTCAAACCGGGGCAAAGGTGCCGACGGAGGTATTGAAAATGCATTGCAGTGCAGCACCGATCCCCGGGACGGCGGATACGGCGGCATGAATATTTTCGGCTCGATTATCCAGGATGGAATCTTTCTCGGGGGCGGTGCGGGTGCTTCCACCCAGGCAACCGGTGCAACAGCATCATCCGGAGGTAACGGCGGAGGCATAGTGTTCATAATAGCTGATTCAATTGATGCGAACAATCATATAATAAGAGCCGACGGAGTGACGGCCCTGAATTCAGTTGCTGATGCAGGAGCCGGAGGAGGGGGCGCCGGCGGATCAGTGGTTCTTTCCTTCATGGGATTCAACAGCAGTCTCAGGATTTCTGCAAGAGGGGGGAACGGAGGTATCAGTCCGGGCGGATCCGGTGAAGGCGGGGGAGGAGGCGGTGGCCTTATCTGGCTAAGCGCATCTTCCACGCCGGTGTCAGTTACAAGCACATCTGTGCTGAATGGTACTCCCGCCCCTACAATTCCTTCAGAAGGACTTGGGGAATTAAAATATTCCTTCATTCCAAAACTTAACGGATTTCTTTTCAATTCGATACGCTCGGCCGAGACGGGTAACAGGATTGATTCCGTCTGTTCTGACGTGCGTTACGGCCAGCTGACCGGTACACAGCCTGTTGGTGGGACTCCTCCCTACTCTTTCCTCTGGCAGGTAAGCACTACCTCTGCTGCCACAGGTTTCACAGATGCCCCCGGCATTAACAACCAGCAGCATTACACACCGCCGGCAGAGTTATCGCAAACTTCATGGTTCAGGAGGGTGGTAACCGACCAGGGGGCAGCCATAACCGATGTAAGCCTGCCGGTTAATATCATAGTTCATCAGAACATAAAGAATAATATAATAGGTAATCCCGACACACTCTGCTACGGACAGAATGCTTCAGCACTGAATCCTCTGGGTATAATCCAGGACGGCAATGGAATATATGCTTACACCTGGGAGATGAGCACAGATAATGTTGAATTTACGGATCTGTCTGCAGTCACTGAAAGCTATCAGCCTTCCCAGCCGCTGATTCAGACAACATGGTACCGGCGCACCGTTTCTTCAGGAGCATGCGTTGATATCAGCTCTCCTGTCAGGATAAATGTTCTGAATCCGGTAACTAACAATTCAATTCTTACTGCTGCACAGGAGATCTGTGATGGAATGACCTTTACAAACCTTGAAGGAACGGAATCTCCTGTACTTTCTGGCGGAGACAACAGTTACAGGTTTGTTTGGGAAAGCAGCAGCGACAATTCTGTCTGGATTACAGCAGCCGGAGTCAGCAACACCTCAGGCTACAATCCGGCCGAATCGGCGTCTTATTTCCCGGGACAGCAGTACTTCAGGAGGGTGGTGTACTCGGGAAGCAACAATGTCTGCCGTAATGAAAGCGAACCGGTACTTCTGAATTCATATCCTGTAATCACTTCCAACAGCCTGATTCCTGCTGACCAGACAATCTGTGCAGGATCTGCACCGGTAGTTCTCACAGGATCAACTCCGTTGGATGGCAAGGGACCAGGGACATACACCTATACCTGGCAGGACAGCACTGGCAGCCATGCCTGGACGGATATTCCGGGTTTTATTGATGTTGCGTCAAGGGATTTTACCACCTCGGTTCTGACCGATTCTGTGAAGTACAGGAGGATAGTCCGCTCATCAGCATGTACCAGCATAAGCAATACAGCAAGGATAAGTGTTCATGACCCAATATCTGATAATACAATATCACTTCTTTACGGAGGGCTTGCAGATACAACAATCTGCAGCGGCAGCACTCCCCACAGGATAACCGGTCTGAACGCCTCCGGAGGTACAGGTCTGCAAGGCGACTATGCATATCTGTGGTCGTCATCTCCCGACAACTCCAGCTGGACGGAAATGGCCGGTGAAACCGGACTTGAATTTCAGCCGGAGTCTCTTACGGCAACCACATGGTTCAGGAGGAGGGCAATTTCGGGTGAATGTATCTCGGAAAGCGAACCGGTGAGGATAACAGTTTTGCCTTTGATAGCAAACAATACAATTGCAGCTGACCAGATCGTTTGTAAGTCGGATATTCCGGCCTTGCTTACCCAGGCTTCCGGGCCATCCGTATCAGGAGGATCCGGTGCATTTACTTATCTGTGGCAGCAGAGCTCCGATGGTTCGTCGTGGACTTCTGCAACAGGCACCGGCAATTCATCCGATGGCTCTTATCAGCCTCCGGCCATGACGAACACCATCATGTACAGGAGACTTGTCACATCCGGAGCGAACGATTGCTGTTCCAGTATTTCAAATGTCATCGAAATTGTAAAGGACTCATTGCCTGACGGATATTCAATCTCTGCTGGCAGGGACACCATACTTCACAGTTTTGATCATATGATCAGGCTTCGGGCCAGTACACCCTCCGACGGAGGAACAGGCCTTTGGACCCTTCTAAACGGTTCAGGCAGCTTTGACAATGATACAGAACCTGATGCCGTAGTATCAGGTTTGTCAGAGGGGCTTAATACTTTCCTGTGGACAGTTACCAGAGGTGCATGCAAGCTTGAGGATGAGATTCAGGTCACAGTTCTGAATCTTATGATCCCCGAAGGATTCTCACCTAACAATGATGCCGGAGGGTACAATAATACATTCAGGATCAACGGCCTTGATCCCGGGAACCAGGATGCTGAACTGACTGTGATCAATGGTGCCGGAACGGAAGTGTTCCGGACATCCAATATCAACGGCAGTGAGTGGATCGACTGGGACGGAAGAAACATGAAAGGGGCAGAGGTCCCTGAAGGAACTTATTATTACCTGCTTAAGATCACCTCAAGGGGAAATGGTCAGGTTTTCAAAAAAAGCGGTTTCATTGTACTGAAAAGATATTGATTGGATGAAATATCTGATTTTAAATAGGATCCGTTCAGGAATCATTTCATGGAAACATGCATTGTTTGTTGCATTGCTGTTTTCACAAGCTGCTCTTGAAGCCCAGGTTCCCGATTCATCGAGGATTAACCTGGGATTCCCCGTTTACAGCCAGTATCTCCAGAACGGCATGGTTATTAATCCGGCCTATACGGGAACCAGGGAGGTTCTTAGCGGCACCCTGTCGTACAGGATGCAGTGGATGGGGACTAGCGGCTCTCCCCTTCTGCAGTCCCTTTCAGTGCATTCACCGATGAAGAATGACAAGGTGGCACTTGGATTGACGGCTCAGTTCATGAAATACGGGGCAACCAGGTCGACAAGCCTTTACGGAAGTTATGCCTATCATATAAAGCTTAAAAGAGGGAAGGTCTCAATGGGACTCAAAGCAGGTGTTGATCTTTCAAATACCGATTACACGGGCTTGCTCCTGAACGATCCGGGGGATCCTGTCTTTCAGTCGGACGAAAAGTCCCTGGTGCTGCCTAATGCGGGTGCCGGGGTCTATTATTTCTCTGATAGATTTTTTGCAGGACTGGCTGTCCCATCATTCCTGAATTACAGGAGAAACGGCAACGGTACTGCATCACCATACCACGATTTCGGACAGTATGAGTTTCTGGTTACAGCGGGCGGACTGATCGGAATAACTCCCGTTCTGAAGTTCAAGCCCTCGGTCCTTGTAGATTATTCACTCGGGGACTCGGAAAAGCTCAGGCAGTTTGACATTAATGGCAACTTCATAATTGCTGATCTGATATGGGCAGGAGGTTCATGGAGGGTTACGGAGCAGGTTGCAGTGGCTATTCTGCAGGTTCAGCTGAATCACCAGCTTATGTTTGGATTCTCCTACGATTATCCTTTCGGGCGAATGAATTCCTTCTCAAAGGGATCGACCGAGTTTGTTCTGAGATATGAATTCAGGTACAAGGTAAGTGCCGCCAATCCAAGGTATTTCTGATCATCATGAAGAAGGCTCTCCATATATTAATTCTATTGACTGCTGTTCTGACTGGGACCAGAGTCATGGCACAGGAAGAATCACCTTTTGAGATCAGGCGGCTTTCATTCAATTTGCCGGGATTCAGTGAGATCTCACCCGTGATAACAGGAGAAGGTATAATCTTCTGTTCCGACAGGCGGCTGAGTGCAGTCACCGACAGGACCTCTTTTGACAACAGGAGGCTTTACAATATTTACATTGCGGAGAAGAAGGATACTTCCGACTGGAGGAAACCGGTTCCGGTTAAAAGTGACAGGACAGCCCAGTTCAATGCAGGCCCTCTTTGTATCGCTCCTGACGGAAAGACAGTGTATTTCACAAGTGAAACAGAGACAGGCGTACCCTCAAGAAGCAGGAAATTCCGCAATCACAGCGGGATATTCACTGCGCAGCTGTCAGGCACCCAGCTTGTTTCGATCGAACCTTTCAAATACAACGGAACCGATTATGACATGGGTCAGCCTTCAATAAGCGATGACGGCAGGTTCCTGTATTTTGCATCCGACATGCCGGGAGGGCTGGGAGGTTCGGACATCTGGTTTTGCGAATGGGTCGATGGCAGCTGGAATGCTCCGGTTAATCCCGGTGCCGCAATAAATTCAACAGCGGCTGACAATTTCCCCTGCATCCATTCTTCGGGCAGGTTGTATTTCTCATCCAACCGGCAGGGAGGGACCGGCGGCCTCGACGTTTACTATTCCGACAGGATTGATGGTGAATGGGGAGCCCCGCTGAGACTTCAGGCTCCGGTGAACTCTTCTTCCGACGACTTTGCATTTGTCGCTATGCCCGACCTGAGGAAAGGCTATTTTGCATCAAACAGGAGAAGGAATGACGATATTTATGAATTCACCTCGGCAATAATCAGGAAGGCCGATTGCGACACTCTTGAGATAAACAACTATTGCTACGAGTTCGTTGAGGAGAATGCTGTGAAGTATGATACCATGCCTTTCAGGTATGAGTGGAAGTTCGGCGACGGCCACAAGGCAGTCGGCCGGATTGTGGAACATTGTTACGAAGGACCGGGAAGATATCTTGTTCAGCTCGATGTAACCAATCTTGTTACAAAGGAGGTAAAGCTTAATCAAAAATCGGAGATGCTCGTGGTTGAGGCAGTGGAGCAGCCTTATATTTCTTGTCCCGGATTTGCTGATACAGGCGAGTTGTTGAAGTTCAGCGCTGACAGCACCAATCTCCCCGGATGGGATATTTCACAGTATTACTGGAGCTTTGGCGACGAAACTATCGGGATAGGAAAGAATGTGGAGAAGGCATTCACCAGGCCAGGGACATACAACGTACAGCTGATCGTATCCTCAAAGCCCGGTGAGGGAGGTATTGTTCGTGAAGCTTGTGTAACGAAGAAAATTATTATTAACAGAAGAAATCCGTAAATATTTATAAACACCATATATTATTCATGAAATCAGGGAGTGTTTTAACAAAGTCTGTTGTCTTTCTAATTCTTGCCATGGCTTTTCCGCCTGGGACGGCCAGCGGACAGGCAGTTCCCGGAAAGGATGAAAACATACCCTTTCTGGTCACCTTCGGTAAGTTTGGGGAAACTTCGTGGGGTGATGATGACTTCAGTTCCATTTTCTTCTTTACGATACCCAAAGACTTCAACAGGCAGTTCTATATAAAGGTTTTTGACCCGGACTGCGGAGGGCAGAACGACGAGATTCAGGGGATGTTTGATTCAAAGACAATGTTTTCAGTGTATGGAGGCAAAGGAGTCGATCCGGACAGGAACATTGAGTCGAGGGGATTGAGGAATTCCGATAACTTCAAGCAGGGGAATCTTCTGGCGTCACGGGTTTTCGGGAGCGAAGCTGCATATGACAACCGCTATTATGAATTCGGGCCATTTAACCCTACCGAAGGGGATTACAATGAAAAATGGAGAAGCTATATTTTCAAGATAGTCTGTGAAGGAATAACAGGGGACGACGGTAATCTGTACAGGTATTTCCTGAGCAGCGACAAGAACAATGAGGTACCCATTGAAGGAGCCAATGCTTTCACTTACGAGTATACCTTCAGGATGTGGAACGACAATAAGAGCGTATCTCATATCTATCCCTATGTCGATACGGGTATTGTGTCAATAAAACAAAGGAATTTCGACTGGGATGATGATGGTGTTATTCTCGTTGTTTCGACTTACAAGCAGGGTTTGCCTGTGCCTGTGTCAAATGAAGATGATGAAAAGGTATCTGTGATTCCCGTTGAAACGGCGGAGATAGGGAAATCACTTGATTTTCAGTTTCACAAGAAGCAGGATTATGTGGTGAGGAACAATAACGTGGTAATGTCGCTTGAAAACCAGCGGGGCGACGCCCTTCAGTTCTTCAGTTCGCCCATCGGCGGCGTGCCGGTATACCAGCCGGTGATCTCTGTCAGGAAAAAAACAAAATAGTTTTATCTCAAATGATGTTTGTTCATAGGATCAGGTTTGGCATCATGATATGCCTGGTATTGTTTTCGGAAATTTCATCCGGGCAGGCTTTCAGATTCAGGAATTACGGTACGGAGAATGATTTGCCCAGCGAAGTGATTTATACACTCGTTCAGGATAACAATGGTTACCTGTGGGTTGGGACTACCGAAGGACTTGCCCGTTTCGACGGATTCAGCTTTTTCAGGGTGAGTTATCAGGATTCCTCGTCCGGCCGTTATCCGACGGTTTCGATCAGGGACAGCAGGGGAATGCTGTGGTTCGGGTGTAACGATGGAACGCTTTTTTACACTGCGGGAAATGAGCTTCATCAAACGGTATTGCCGAACTCCTCAGGTTCGGGTATAAGTTCTGTACTGGAGGGAAGTGACGGCAGAATATATGTTATCTCTCAAAGAATGCCACTGTTTGTGGTCGATCCCGGTAATCCCGGTGAAGGCCAAAGGATAGAATCCCAGGCTGATCCTACAATGTTTTCAGCAGCACTGGCCTCCACCGGCGAACTTCTTATCGGGACACAGGAGAACATGCTTATCTGCCGGATAGAAGGGAATTCGCTTGTAGTTAAAGGTACTGTGGAGGGATTTGATTATTCGAGGGTGATGTCCGTTACTCCGATGGGGGACGGAAGCAGCTTCATCGTTGGTACCGACGGCAACGGCCTGTTTCATTTTCAGTTAAAGGGCGATACGGTGTCGCTGTCGCGTTTTGGAGGTTCTGAACTCCTTGCATCTCTTCCGGTCAGATCGATAATGAAAGATTCACGGAACAATTACTGGATTTCTACTGCCGGATTCGGAGCAGTAAGGCTGGAATTGAGCGAGGAAACTGACTCAATTTCCTCCTTACGCTTTCTGGATCGATCGGCAGGTCTCGAGGGTGATTATGTAATGACTGCTTTTGAAGACTCGGAAGAGAATATCTGGTTGGGCTTCAACGGGAACGGTCTTTCCATAATGACTTCCGATTCATTCGAATTCCATGTTCCTGGCGGTGCCGGTATGCCTCGGAACATCATTTTTTCAGGAAAGAAGGGAGAGGATTACATTCTGGGAACTTCATCAGGCTATTACATGTACAGCCTTAAGGAGCGCAGGACAATATCTTTCACTCCTCTGTCCACTCAGGGAGGCCGTATCGAGGCAGGTTCTTACTATATTGACAATGAAGGGGAAATCTGGATAGGAACAAAAGGCACAGGACTTTTTAAGGTCAGTCCTAAAGGAGGTGTTACAAGCTTTTACCGCTCGGGAGATACCGGGGCCGACAATATTACTGGCATCAGGATATTCGGTGACAATATCTGGCTTTCGACCATTAACGGAGTGTATATTGTATCGCGGCAGACGGCAGCTCTCAAGCAGAGTTATGTTATGAACACCGGTCTTGCCCACAACTACATAAACCAGATCCTTCTGCTGGAGGATGGCAGCGGTTATGTTGCAACCAACAGCGACCGGCTTGACCGGATCGATCCCGATTCGGGAATAATTAAATCCGGACTGGTGATGTACGGCACCCTTCTCAACAAGGCCCTTGCTCTCGACCGCGACAGCCGGGGGGCAGTATGGGTGGCAACCGAAGGCAACGGAGTGTTTGAATTCTATGACGATTCGGTAAAAACCCTTACAACTGCCGGCGGTCTTATGTCGAACTATGCCTATGCCATCCTTGCCGACAGCAACGACGACATCTGGATGAGTCACAGGCAGGGCGTTTCGAGGTATAATCCTGAAAGCGGAAGGACAAAAGTATTCAGTACCAGTTTTGCCAACGGAGGAACCTGCAATGAGAGAGCCATATATGAATCGCCCGATGGCAAGATACTTATCGGCACAACACAGGGAGTGATTATCTACGACAGGGAAAAGGACAGGAAATCAGGTTCAGCCCCTCTCAACAACATAAATTCAGTTACAATAAATGATGTGGTCTATCCTTTCAGAGAGTCGTATTCCTTTCCTTACAGGAAACGTTATGTGGTAAAGGTCAGTTATACAGGAATAGATTTCAGTGAGCCTGAAAAAGTATATTACAGCACCTACCTCGAGAATTACGACGACGACTGGACGGCGCCTTCCCCTGCCCGCGAAGCAGTTTACAACCTGAGTGACGGGAAGTACAGGTTCAATCTGGTTTCAGTCAATGAGGACGGAATTACCCAGGAGAATCCGCTTGTTTTTACAATCAACATCAAGAAGCCGGTATGGCGGACATGGTGGTTCCTCCTGTCCCTTCTCGGATTGTCGGCCGGAGTGGTTGTGCTTATAATCAGGGAGAGGGAGAAGGCACACCGGAAGCTCCAGGAATATCTGGAATCGGAGCTTGCTGCCAGGACTCAGGTCGTCATGAAGCAGAAATCCGAGCTTGAAGCCCAGAACCTTGAAATAACCGACAGCATCAACTATGCCAGGAGAATACAGTCGAGCATACTTCCTGACCTTAAACGTCTGAAGGAGCACTTCGGCGATGCATTTGTTCTTTTCTATCCGCGCGATATTGTCAGTGGTGATTTTTACTGGTTCGACCAGCTCGATGAGGATCATTTCATTCTGGTTTGTGCCGATTCAACAGGCCACGGAGTCCCGGGAGCATTCATGTCGATGATCGGTTCGACCCTGCTTCAGGATATAGTGACGAGGCAGCGTATTACCAAACCCTCGGAAATCCTTTCAATGCTTGACAAGCAGATCTTTTCGACACTTAACCAGAACCTCGAAATCGGAGTATCGAATGACGGTATGGACATAGTAGTCTGCGAATTTACAATGAATAACAGGCATTTAAGGTTTGCCTCTGCAATGAGGCCCGTGCTCGTTGTCATCGGCGGAGAATCCTATTACATCAAGGGAAACAGGGCTTCGGTAGGAGGACAGATGGTCGCGGAAAAATACTTTGACGATCAGGAGTACTATCTGAGCGAAGGAGATTCCATCTATCTTTTCACCGACGGTCTGCCCGATCAGTTTGGTGGTCCGGAAGGGAAGAAAATGAAAATCGCCCGCCTCAAGTCATTCATTGAAGAGATCTACAATCTGGAAATAAAGGATCAGGAAGACGCCCTGGCAAAATTCTTTGCCGAGTGGAAAGGAGATTATGACCAGGTCGATGATGTACTGTTCATGGGAGTCAGGGTGTAGGCGCTTCATTCAGCATAGATCCCGGGATAGAAGACCGGGATCACGGAAGTTGATTCGGTGTTGCTTAAGTTCCCTGCTCTGTCGCGGATGTAAAAATCATACCTTACCGAGTCTTCCTCTGAATAAATTAAGTAGCTGAAATCGACAGAGATGTCACCCCTGAGTATCTTGTTTCTTCCTTCCCTTTCCATATATGGAATCCTGAAACCTGCAACTTTTAGCGGATCGTCATCGGGTGCAGGAGTAATTTCTCCACCTTCCATCCTGAAGAGTTCAACAAAAAGGTTAATGGTGTCTGCCTCTTCAATCCCTTCAGGGGAGCTTATGCCGAGGTCGCCGTCTCCATCCTCGAAGTAGAACTTCAGCCGGCCGGCCATAACTTCATTACCAAGCAGGTCGACCGTGTCAAAAACAGTGAAGCTTGTGTATTCGATATAGGGTTCGGGGGGGAGGCTCTCAAGCTTTCCGCATGATGTGAATACAGCCAGGCAGATAAGCATGGCAGCCGTGATTGATCTGATCATCATATGTTGTTGATAATACCTCATAAGGCACAAAAATCACACCAAAGTAAGCTATTTTTTCCTGAAATATATTCTTATTGGCACTCCGCAGAAGTCATATTTTTCCCTTATCCTGTTTTCTATAAATCTCCTGTAGGGGTCCTTTATGCTGTCCGGGTAATTGCAAAAAAAGGCAAAAGTGGGAGCATAGACCGGCAGTTGTGTCACATATTTGATTTTAATATGCCGTCCGGCGGATGCAGGAGGAGGATTGTCATTCACTATCCTGAGGAAAACCTCATTCATTTCGGATGTGGGGATTTTCCTGTTTCTGTTTCCGTTTACCCTGCCGATTGCCTCGAGTATCCTGTGGATTCTCTGCTTGTTTGTAGCAGAAATGAACAGGATCGGGTAATCGGTAAAGGGTTCGGTCCTCGACCTTATCTCTTTTTCAACGGCCAGGGCGGTATTGTTGTCCTTTGTAACCAGGTCCCATTTGTTGACAAGCAGTATCATCCCCTTGTTATTTTTGACTATCAGGGAAATAATATTCATATCCTGTGATTCCAGCCCCCTGGTTGCGTCGATCATCATAAGGCAGATATCTGAACTCTCAATCGCCCTGATGGCGCGCATAACGGAGTAAAATTCTATATTCTCGCTGACCTTCGATTTTTTTCTCAGTCCGGCGGTATCAACCAGCAGGAAGTCGTGATTGAATTTATTATATCTGGTGAATATTGAATCACGGGTAGTACCGGCAAGAGGTGTTACAATATTCCTTTCTTCTCCCATAAGGGAGTTGACAAGAGAAGATTTTCCGACATTGGGCCGGCCCACGACTGCAACTCTCGGGATCTCCGGAAGGATTTCTTCCGGATGGTCGGGGAGAAGTTTTACCAGATGGTCAAGAAGGTCTCCGGTGCCGCTTCCGCTCATTGAACTGACAGGGTAGTAATCGCCAAGGCCGAGACCATAAAATTCGGCAGCTTCAAGAAGGCGTTCATGATTATCGACCTTGTTGACAACAAGAATAACCTTTGCTGATTTTTTCCTTAGAAGATCGGCAACGCCGGTATCAAGATCATGGATGCCTGTCGAAGCATCGACCATGAACAGGATTACATCTGCTTCCTCGATGGCAAGCATCACCTGCTTGTTTATCTCCTCCTCGAATATGTCATCGGAGTTTTTTACATAGCCTCCGGTATCTATCACCGAGAACGTTACCCCGTTCCAGGTGCAGGACCCGTAATTCCTGTCGCGCGTCACTCCGCTCACCTCGTGGACAATTGCTTCCCTCGATTCGGTAAGCCTGTTGAAGAGGGTTGACTTTCCCACATTCGGTCTTCCCACTATTGCTGCAATTTTACTCATCTTTCATATTATGAGGATCATGGTTTCCTGATATTCCGTTCGCTGGTCCCTGATCCTGTAAAACTCCTGAATAACTGATAAATTTGTACTACCTGTATCCGAATCTTTTTAGGATCTGTGGTTTTTCCCGCCAGTCTTTGGTGACCTTAACATATAGTTCAAGGAAGATCTTCCTTCCGAAGAAATCCTCCATGTCGATTCTTGCTTCCCTTCCCGTTTTCTTGAGCTTTTCACCCTTGTGACCAATGATAATCCCTTTCTGGGTGTCTCGTGTAACATGTATCAGAGCCCTGATCCTTATCAGGTTACCCTCTTCCTGGAAGCTTTCTATCTCAACCTCTGAACAATAGGGTATTTCCTTCTGATAGTTCATAAGTATTTTCTCACGGATGATCTCTGATGCAAAAAACCTTTCATACTTGTCGGTCAGCTGGTCTTTCGGGAAGTAAGGCTCTCCTTCCGGCAGCAGGCTGGTGATGGCATTAAGCAGAGTATCGAGATTGAAATTTTTCAGTCCTGAAACAGGAATAATGGCCGCGCCTGGGAACATTTCCCTCCACCTGGAGGTAACAATTTCGAGCTCAGCCTGATTACTGAGGTCTATCTTGTTCACGGCCACAACAACCGGGATCCCGGTTCCGCGTATCTTTTGCAGATAGCCGGAATCAAAGGGCGCATTCTCCTTTACATCGGTTACATATAGTATTATATCGGCATCCGTCAGGGCGAGGTCCACGAAGTTCATCATTGATTCCTGAAGCTTGTATTTAGGTTTCAGAATGCCGGGGGTGTCTGAATAAACTATCTGGAAATCATCACCGTTCACGATGCCCATTATCCTGTGCCGGGTGGTCTGGGCTTTTGAGGTTATGATGGACAGTTTCTCACCTACCATGGCGTTCATGATGGTCGATTTGCCCACATTGGGAAAGCCAAGAATATTGACGAAGCCTGATTTGTGACTCATGATGCTGGTTTAGAATATACCCCTTTTAAGCATGCTTATCTCCTTATCTGAAAGGAATCTCCATTTTCCCCTGGGAAGGTTCTTTTTGGTCAGACCTGCAAAATACACCCGGTCGAGTTTAAGGACACGGTATCCCAGTTTTTCAAATATCCTTCTTACTATCCTGTTCTGACCTGAATGGATTTCTATTCCGACCTGTGTTTTATCTTCGGAGTCGGCATAGGAAATAGCGTCGGCGGCAACTATCTCGCCGTCGATATCCATTCCTCCGGCAATCTGTTCAAGGTCGTTCCGTGTGACTGGCTTATCGAGAAACACGTGATATATTTTTTTTCTTTTGTACCTGGGATGAGTCAGTCTGCCAGTCAGGTCGCCGTCGTTGGTAAGCAGCAGTACACCGGTGGTGGATTTATCGAGACGTCCGACGGGATATACTCTTTCATGACATGCATCCCCGATCAGGTCAAGCACTGTCTGGTCGGCATGCGGATCTTCGACGGTCGTTACATAACCTTTTGGCTTGTTAAGCAGGATATATACTTTTTTTTCTGTGCTCAGTTTCTTTTTACCATACCTTACATCGTCACCAGGCACGACTTTGGTCCCGAGATCGGTTACCACCTTCCCGTTGACTGTTATGAGGCCCCGTGCAATCAGTTCATCGGCTTCGCGCCGTGAACAGATGCCGCTGTGGGCAATGAACCTGTTCAGACGCATTTCGCGCTTATTGTCAGCGACTTTCCCTGCTCCGGATTTTTCCCTTTTCGGGCCGGAGCGCCGGAGATTTCTCCTTTCTTCCATTTGGATTTTATTCAGGTTGCAAAGGTACAATTATTTGACAATATTACTATTTAGGGTTATTTTTGCAGTTTTCTCAACTAAAAACAGAAGCATATGCCATTGATAAAATCAATATCGGGAATCAGGGGAACAATAGGAGGGAGGCCGGGAGAGAGTCTCACTCCCGTCGACATAGTGAAATTTGCATCAGCTTATGGAACCTGGCTGGGGCGCCGGCACAGGGGAAAGAAGCTTATGGTAGTTATTGGCCGCGATGCCCGCAGGTCGGGGAACATGGTCAGTTCGCTGGTATCGAATACCCTTAGAAGCCTTGGCATTGATGTGACCGATATTGGCCTTGCCTCTACTCCTACGGTTGAGATGGCCGTGACCGGGACCGGTGCGGACGGAGGCATTATAATAACCGCCAGTCATAATCCCGCTGAATGGAATGCACTGAAGCTTCTAAATGAGAGAGGCGAGTTTCTTTCAGGCTCTGACGGGAATGAGCTGCTGACAATTGCCGGATCTGAAGATTTTCTTTATGCTCCTCTTGACGATACAGGCTCCTATGTTCATGACGATTCGTGGAGCAGCATCCATATCGAGCAGGTTCTTGCATTGCCCCTGGTCGACAGGGGAGCTGTTGCGAAAGCTGATTTTACCGTGGCCATTGACTGTGTGAACTCGGTTGGCGGCATAATAGTGCCTGCCCTTCTCAAATCGCTGGGAGTAAATAAGATTATTGAGCTGAATACCACGCCCGACGGGCATTTTGCTCATAATCCCGAACCTCTTCCCGCAAATCTGAAGGAAATATCTTCACTAACGGCCTCATCAGGGGCAGATGTCGGTTTTGTTGTAGACCCCGATGTCGATCGTCTGGCAATAATATGCGAGGATGGTTCGATGTTCGGAGAGGAATATACACTTGTAGCTGTTTCCGATTATGTTCTTACTGCCTCTCCTGGGAATACTGTGTCGAACCTTTCCAGCACCAGGGCTCTTAAGGACGTTACAGAGAAGCATGGAGGACAATACTTTACGGCTGCAGTGGGTGAGGTGAATGTGGTTGAGGAGATGAAGCAGCGCGGCGCTGTAATCGGAGGTGAAGGCAATGGAGGCGTCATTTACCCCGTGCTTCACTATGGCCGGGATGCCATTGCAGGCATTGCACTTTTCCTGTCTCACCTTGCTTTAAGCGGGAAGAAATGTTCTGGACTCAGAAAAACCTATCCCGACTATTTCATGGCAAAAAAGAAACTTGATCTTCCGGAAGGATTAAGTTTCGAAAAGATTCTCGACTCGGTCAGGGAAAATTTCGCAGGACATGAGATAGATGAGAGGGACGGGATGAGGATCGAACAACCAAACGGATGGGTGCAGATCCGCAAATCGAACACCGAACCCATAATGAGGATATACTCGGAGGGGCCAACGCCGGAGGAGGCTGAAAGCCTGGCTGATAGGGTAATCGGAATTGTTAAAAAAGTCAAATAGGAATCTTTTTTTATATCCTCTGCGGAATAAAAGGAAGTCCATAAGTGTCTTTAAACCGGAGGAAACAAACCATTAAACATTAAAAGATGTTAAATCGTTTAATGGTAGTAGGCAGATGAATACTTTTGCACAATTATAAAAAAAGGAAATTCAAATAATAATTGCATGATCAATGAAACCTTCATCTTTCAAAAAAAGAAAATCCGGGGAGGCGTTCCCGGATCAGGAGGGTTTACTGCGGAGCAATCAACTTTCAAAAAATAGTAATATAATTTTCGTATGAAAAAGTCAGTTGTCATTATAGGGATAGTTGCAGTTGCTGCAATAATAGCCCTGATACTAATCGGAAAGGCTGCAAAGAAGAAAGACCTGGCCAATCTGTACGTGGAGGCAAAGCAGGGGAAATTCGAAATAATTGTTTCCACCACGGGTGAGCTCCAGGCCGAGAATTCGATGGATATCACTGGTCCCGATTTCACGCAGAGCAGGCAGATAAGGGCTGCAGAAATTAAGATTACTGACCTGGTACCGGAAGGCACCCAGGTAAAGAAAGGTGATTATGTCTGTACCCTCGACAGGACATCCTTCGACAATACTCTTAAGGATGAGCTTGAAAGGCTGACAACACAGGAGGCAAACCTGGAGGTAAAGATGCTCGATACAGCAGTTACGCTGAGCGACCTTCGTGACAATATCAAAAACCTTAGGTTTTCTGTCGAAGAAGCTGAGATAACGCTTGAGCAGTCGAAATTCGAGCCGCCGACAACAATAAGGCAGGCTGAGATTTCGCTCGATAAGGCAAAGCGTTCGCTCGAACAGGCTATCAAGGGCTATTCTCTCAAGGTAGAACAGGCAAGGTCGGATATGAAGACACTTAAATTCAACCTTTCGGAACAGCGCGAAAGGGTTGGGGACCTTCAGAAAGTACTGGCAAATTTTGTAATCTATGCACCTGCCGACGGAATGGTCATCTATAAAAGGGACAGGACAAACGCAAAAAGAAAGGTCGGATCGTCGATTTCTCCGTGGGACAATGTAGTGGCGACACTTCCTGATATGTCATCGATGATATCCAAGACCTATGTCAACGAGATAGACGTAAGCAAAGTTGCTGTCAGGCAGAAGGTTAATATCCTTGTTGATGCCTTTCCTGAAAAGTCATACACCGGATCGGTAATTTCCGTTGCCAACATCGGGGAACAGCTTCCCAATGCTGATGCCAAGGTTTTCGAGGTTGTGGTGAAACTTGATGGTTCGGATCCAATCCTCAGGCCTTCGATGACCACCGGTAACCAGATCGTCACAAGGACTCTCGATGATGTGACTTATATTCCTATAGAGAGTGTTCAGCTCGGAGCCGACAGCATCCCCTTCGTTTATACACGTAAGGGCCTGAAGCAGATCATTGTCACCGGCGATGAAAATGAAAATAATGTTGTTGTCGAGCAGGGCCTTGAACCTGGCACCCAGATATATCTGAGCACCCCTGAAAAACCTGATAAGTTCAAGATGGCCGGAGAGGATCTTATCGCAACAAATCAGGAACGTGCAAGGCTGAAGAAAGAGCAGGAAATCAAGGCAAGGGAGGATGCTGCCAGGGCAAGGGAGAGAGGCAGCATGCCGGGCATGGGTTCGGGTATGATGATGCCCGGCGGACCCGGAGGTCAGAGGGACACTGCAGCTTTCAGGAGGATGATGGAAAGCAATCCTGAAATGAGGCAGAGGTTCGAACAGATGAGAAATGATCCTGCAATGAGGCAAAGAATGCAGGGGGCAGGCAGGGACAGCTCCGCACGCGGCAGGACATCCGGTCAGCAGGGACAGGTTCCCGGAGCTGCCAATCAAAATTAATCCACAAACACTAAGGATATGTTTAAATTCTTCTTCAGATATTTTCACGACATAGAAATTGCCGTTGAATCAATAGTTTCCAACAAGCTGAAGTCAATGCTTACAGCGCTTGGGATCATATTCGGAGTGGCTGCGGTTATTGCAATGCTTGCCATTGGGAAAGGGGCAAAGCAGGAGATAATGGAGCAGATGAAAATGGTAGGGGTGAACAACATTCTTATCAATCCCATTATACAGGAAGCATCCTCATCCGGTTCGGAAGACACGGAGAAGCAGACGAAGAAATTCTCGCGCGGGCTGAGCATGCTCGATGTGGAAGCCATCCGTGAAACACTGCCCTCGGTTAAAAGGATCAGTCCGGAGATATCATTCAACTCTGTTGCAATGATGAACGGGGTGAAATATACTGCAAAGCTGGTCGGAGTGTCAAATGATTATTTCCACCTTTATAACCTGCCGCTTGTTGACGGAACGATCTTCAACGAATACCAGGAAAAGAACGGTATTCAGGTCTGCATAATCGGAGCCAACATCAGAGCAAAGTTCTTCAGCAAGGTCGATCCGATAGGGCAGTATATCAAGTTTAACGGAATCTGGCTGAAGGTGATAGGTGTTCTTCAGAAAACAAACGTAAGCCTGACCGGTTTTGAGGAGAAGGGAGTTAATGTTTACAATGATAACATTTACATACCGATACAGACCATGCTCCTGAGATTTCAGAACAGGGCTCTGGTGAACACCAAACTTGTGTCGGAAGCTTCATCAAATATGATGATCATGGGCGGCCCTGGCGGAATGATGGGGATGTCGCGTGTTGTTGTAAGCAGTTCGGATGCCTCCAACGTGGAAACAAACTATAACCAGCTCGACAGGATAGTGGTTCAGGTAACCGAAACTGAACAGCTGAACCCGAGCACCGAGATACTCAGCCGGATGCTCACGCGCCGCCACTCAAATGTCAAGGATTTTGAGATCACAGTTCCCGAACTTCTTCTTAAACAGCAGGAGCGGACCAAAGACATTTTCAACATTGTGCTTGGGGTTATAGCCAGCATCTCACTTCTGGTGGGAGGTATAGGTATCATGAATATAATGTATGCTTCGGTGATGGAAAGGATCAAGGAGATAGGCACCAGGATGGCAATCGGCGCCAAAAAGATGGATATTGTGGTTCAGTTCCTTTCCGAGGCAGTTCTTATCAGCGTTACAGGTGGTTTCATCGGCATATTCCTGGGGGTCATCATGGCCAAACTCATCGAACAGGTTGCAGGGATCATGACCATTGTATCCTTCTTTTCAATATTTATCGCTTTCGGAGTTTCAGCCGCAGTCGGTGTTATTTTCGGATACCGTCCGGCAAAAAATGCATCCGAGAAAGATCCCATAGAATCATTAAGATACGAATAAAATACTAAAGATGAAGAAGTTATTATTGCTGACGGTAGCTGTTCTGCTGCTGTTCCCGGTAAGAAATTCCTTTTCGCAGGAACTAAAAAGACTAACTCTTGAAGATGTTATGAAACTCTCCGAGGAGCAGTCTCCCAATGCCCTGATGGCAAAGAACAGGTTCCGTGCAAGCTACTGGCGTTACCGTACTTTCAAGGCTGAGTACAGGCCATCGCTGACTTTCACTGGAACAACGCCATTTTACAGTACGGCTTTTGAAAGGGTATGGAACTCGGTTACAGAAAGCTGGGATTATAAATCGACAAACGTATTGCGTAACCTCGGATCACTTTCCCTTTCTCAGAATATAGGCCTTACGGGAGGTACAATATCCCTTCAGTCGGATCTTACACTTGAAAATGACTTTGAAAGGGACAACAGGAACTATATTACTGTACCTATAAGTATCGGACTTACCCAGCCTCTTTTCAGATATAACTCTCTCAAATGGCAGAAAAAAACGGAGCCACTGCAGTATGAGACGGCAAAGCAGAATTATCTGTCAAATATTGAGGGAGTTCATTCCCAGGCGGTTATGTATTTCTTCGGACTTGCCCTTGCTCAGACCAACAAGCAGATATCTGAGATGAACTTTGCCAATGCCGACACGCTTTACAAGATAGCCCAGGGCAGGTATGAACTGGGAACCATCGCCGAGAATGAACTTCTTGAACTGCAGCTTACCTGGCTGAACACCGAAACCCAGAGGAAGGAAGCAGAAATGAACCTTCGCGACAGGCAGATCAGGTTGAAGTCTTTCCTTGGATTCAATGAGAATGTCAGAATAGAACTCATACTTCCGACACAAATTCCCGAGCTGCAGGTCAGTCCACAGGAAGTGCTTGAAATGGCCATGGCAAATAATCCGGAAATACTTAATCAGCAGCTGACAGTGCTTACTGCACAGAGCAATGTTGCACAGGCAAAAGCCGAGAAGGGGCTTAATGCAAACCTTATTGCCTCATTTGGAACCAGGGATCAGGACCAGGATTTCGGACTTGCCTATTCAAAATCGAACCAGCAGCAGAATATAAGGCTGGGAGTCACTGTGCCTATACTCGACTGGGGCCTTGGCAGGGGAAGATACAGAATGGCAGTTTCGAACCTTGAACTTGCCCAGGTTACATCCGACCAGGCACTGGTTGATTTCGAGCAGAACCTGATCCTGGATGTCGAGCAGTTTAACCTTCAGAAGGCACAGGTCGAGGTGGCTGCCAAATCCGATACAGTGGCAATGAAGATGTACGATGTTACAAAACAGAGGTTCCTTATTGGTAAAATATCAATACTTGAACTGAACAATGCCGATACCAAGAAGGACCAGAACAGGCGGGCGTTTATCCAGGCACTTCAGAACTACTGGAACTACTTCTACAACATCCGGTCGCTGGCGTTGTACGATTTCGTTAACAGAAAACCGCTGGAGACTGAATTTGAGAAACTGCTGGAGTAAAGGTTAGTACCAACTGTAAGGTTAACAGGGACACTGCAATGCAATGTCCCTGTTAATTTTTAATGTTTTTGCAAAAAATTAATATCTTTGCGCCTCAATAAAGGATAATCTTAAAAAGACCTCAATAATCCAAATTAGAGAGAAATGCAAAACAAAGCAGCTATTATCGTTCTGGCAATCGCACTGGCCCTGGTATCGATCTACCAGCTGTCGTTTACCGGTGCGACATGGAAAGTCAGGAAAGATGCAAGGGAATATGCTCAAGGCGACATGGTGAAGCAGCGCAAGTACCTTGATTCAATATCGTCATTGCCTAAAGAAAAATGGAGTTATCTGGGATACACATTCAAGGAAGTTCAGAAAAAGGAAATGAACCTCGGTCTTGACCTTAAGGGTGGGATGAACGTGATCCTCGAAGTATCGGTTGAAGACATTCTCAAAGCACTTTCAAATTACAACCCCGACAAGACCTTCAATGAAGCTATTGCCCGTGCAAAGGCGCAATATCAGACTCAGGCGGGAGCTGATTTTCTTAACCTCTTCGGCCGGGCCTTCGAGGAAATTGATCCCAATGCGAGGCTTGCTGCTATTTTCGGAACGGTTGAGCTCCGCGACCAGATCAACTTCAATTCATCAAATGCAGATGTCCTGAAAGTCCTCAATACTGAAATCGAAAGCGCCATTTCAAATGCATTCAATATTCTACGGAGCAGGATCGACCGCTTTGGCGTTGTTCAGCCCAATATCACCACTCTTTCAACAAGAGGCAACATCCTCATAGAGCTTCCGGGGCAGGACGATCCCCAGAGGGTGAGGGAACTGCTGCAGGGAACTGCAAATCTTGAATTCTGGGAAACTTATGATAATCCTGAAGTAATCAATTACCTTATCCAGGCAAATAATCTGCTGAGGGAAATTGAAGCCAATACAATCAAGGCTGACACTTCGCTGGCAGCATCGGGATCATCACAGCTTCCTGCTGATACGACTAAAACAGGTCAGTCACTCGAGGACCTTATAAGCAGCGACAGCACACAGCCGGCAGCCTCCACACGCGAGGAATTCAATGTTCAGAATCCCCTTTTCGGCCTTCTCAATCCGAGGGTGACCGAACAGGGAGAACCCATTCCTTCGAGCATGGTAGGACTTGCAGCCGGGATCGACACTGCCCAGGTGAACAGGTACCTTTCTATGAACCAGGTGAAGGCGCTTTTCCCGCGCGACCTTTTCTTTCGCTGGAGCCAGAATCCTTATAAATATGATCCGAGCGGCAGTCTTTATGAACTCCATGCCATCAAGATAACAACCCGCGATGGAAGGGCTCCCCTTACGGGAGACGTGATTACCGGAGCCAGACCGACCACCGGAGTTACCGGATCAGAAGTGAAGGTTGATTTTACCATGAACGCCGAAGGCGCCAAGACATGGGCCAGAATGACCCGCGACAATATCGACCGCTGTATTGCAGTGGTCCTTGACGGCTACGTTCGTTCCTACCCGAGGGTAATAAACGAAATAACGGGAGGAAATACAGAGATAACCGGCGACTTCACCATTGAAGAGGCAGACGACCTTGCAAATATCCTCAAGTCAGGAAAGATGCCCGCCCCGGCCAGGATAGTGTCCGATACGGTTGTCGGACCGACGCTTGGAAAGGAAGCCATTAACTCAGGAATGGTGTCGTTCATCATTTCTTTCATTATTGTGCTGGCTTACATGATCTTCTACTACAGCCGGAGCGCAGGAACCATTGCGGATATTGCCTTGGTCGGGAACATTTTCCTGATCATGGGTATCCTTGCTTCTCTTGGATCCATCCTTACACTTCCGGGTATCGCCGGTATCGTACTCACCATGGGTATGTCAGTCGACGCCAACGTGCTTATTTTCGAGAGGATAAGGGAGGAACTCCGTGCCGGGAAAGGAATGAAGCTCGCTATTGCCGACGGCTACAAGGGAGCCCTTTCAGCCATTCTCGACTCCAACCTCACAACTCTTCTTACAGGGGTCATCCTTTATGTATTCGGTACCGGACCTATCAAGGGATTCGCAACAACCCTTGTTATCGGTATCTTCACTTCGCTTTTCTGCGCGATCTATATCACACGCCTTATATATGAATGGCAGCTCAAGAGGAATGCAAAGCTTTCCTTCTCTATAAAGATGACTGCCAATATCCTGAAAAATACCAAAATAGATTTTATCGGGAAAAGAAAGATATTCTACGGGATTTCTATTGCCCTTACTGTAATTGGCCTGGCATCGCTTCTCATCAGAGGACTGAACCCCGGTATCGATTTCTCCGGCGGGCGCACCTATGTCATCAGGTTTGATGAAAGAGTGAATACTTCGGATGTTTCCTCACGGCTTACTGATGCATTCGGGGAAGCCCCTCAGGTTGTTACCTTCGGATCGGATGATCAGGTAAGGATAACCACCAAGTACAAAATAAACGAGACGGGGGTGGATGATGAGGTTGAAACACTGCTCTATGAAGGACTGAAAGATATGGTTGGCGGTGATGTTACCAAGGAAGTATTTCTGTCGAAATACAGGCAGAGTTCGGAGACGGTTGGTCCGACAATAGCTGCTGATATTAAATCGCGGGCAGTCATGGCCGTCATACTTGCCACGATAATAATGTTCATCTACATTTTTATCAGGTTCAAGAACTGGCAGTATGGACTTGGAGCGGTTGCCTCAACTATTCACGATACACTGGTTGTGCTTGGGATCTACTCATTGCTCTGGGGAATAATGCCCTTCTCTATGGAAATCGACCAGTCGTTCATTGCTGCAATCCTTACAGTGATCGGTTATTCGATAAACGATACAGTTGTGGTCTTTGACCGTCTCAGGGAATTCCTTCCCCTGCACAGAAAGCGCCCGGTCAGGGAGGTACTGAACCTTGCTCTGAACGATACACTAAGCCGCACATTGAACACAGGTATTGCTTCAATTCTGGTGTTGCTGATCATGTTTTTCTTCGGCGGCACAACCATCCGGGGCTTCCTTTTCGCAATGATAATCGGTATCATAGTCGGAACTTACTCCTCTATATTCGTTGCTACCTCGTTGGTTTATGATACGACAAGAAAGAAAGGACTGAAGGTCTGAGAATTACCGGGAATATCCGGATCTGACAGATACAGCCGCCTCCCATCCTGCAATGCCAGGGGGAGGCGGCTGACTTTTATACAGTCATATATGATTTTCTCCATAACAGATTAATCTGTTTTTTTTCTACCTTTGTGTCTGCATTAACAGAATCACGGATCAGATGAGCGGTCAGGAAATTATAATAATCATAATAGTAGCTCTTCTCCTTTTCGGAGCAGACAAACTTCCCGAGATAGCCAGGGGAATAGGGAAGGGCATGCGCGATTTCCGCAAAGCCACCGACGATATAAAAAGGGAGTTTGAGGAAAGTACCAGCGAGATCCGCAAGGATTTCCAGGAAGTTACAAACACAATATCCGGCGAAGTAAGGGATATCTCCAATAATATTCAGAAAGACGTGGATGATATCACAGATAACCTGCAGCATGAGGTGAACGATTTCAAAACCGATCTGGAAAGCGGGGTGAATGAAGTAAAGACTAACCTGGAATCAGGGGCTGAGGAGATAAGGGATAATCTTGAACAGCAGGCGGATGAAATCGGATCAAACCTTGAGCAGCAGGCGGAGGAGATTGAGGGCAACCCTGAATCCAGGGCCAGTGAACCTCAAAACACCTATAAGCGGACTATCAACGAACCCGACGATAATTACTATAATTACCATAATACTGATTGAGGCAGTCACGTGGTTCGGCATTCCGGCATGATAAGGACACAGGGCATAACAAAATCCTACGGGGATCTTAAAGTCCTTAAGGGGATTGACATTGAAATACAGGACCGTGAAGTTGTATCGATTGTGGGTGCAAGCGGTGCCGGAAAAACCACTCTTCTTCAGATAATCGGGACACTCGACAAGCCCGACAGCGGGACAGTGATGTTCAATGGGACTGATACTTCCAGGCTAAGGGGCAAGGCGCTCTCCTCTTTCAGGAACAGCCATATAGGCTTTGTCTTCCAGTTTCACCAGTTGCTTCCCGAATTTACAGCACTCGAAAATGTTTGCATCCCGGCTTATATTGCTGGCAAGGGCAGGATTGAAGCCGAATCCAGGGCTGCAGAAATTCTTGGTTTCCTGAATCTTACTGACAGGCTCAGTCATAAGCCCTCGGAGCTTAGCGGAGGTGAGCAGCAGCGGGTAGCTGTTGCCAGGGCACTCATAAATAATCCTTCTGTCATACTTGCCGACGAACCTTCCGGGAACCTGGATTCAGAAAACAAGAATGAACTGCACAAACTTTTTTTCAGGCTGAGGGACTCATTCAGCCAGACAATTGTTATTGTGACACACGATACCCAGCTTGCCGGCATGTCCGACAGGATCCTCCGGATAAAGGACGGACTTATCATTAACGGAACCTGACGCAGAAGCCGAAGCCTTTCCCCACACGGTGGAAGGAGCCAGTTGAGGCCGGAAATATTTTAAACTCAAAATAACTATATACTGATGAAAAAAGCCTTAATCCTTTTGATTCTCTTTCTTCCGTGTATGATTCTAACATCCCAGAGTCTTCCGGAATGGGAAAATCCCGGAGTTTTCCGGATCAACAACGAACCTGCCCATGCTACCCTGATGCCTTTCGCTGATAAGGCGTCGGCGCTTACATTCGACAAGGCAAATTCCTCTTTCTACAAATCTCTTAACGGGACCTGGAGATTCAGATACCTTACGAATCCTTCTCAGACTCCTGAGGATTTTCCTGCGGATTCAATAAATGAAGCCAGGTGGACAAATATTTCAGTGCCGGGAAACTGGCAGCTCCAGGGGAATTTCGATCCTCCGGTTTTTACCAACATCAGGCACCCGTTCATGGCCGATCCTCCGCGCGTTCCCCAGGATTACAATCCGACCGGGCTGTACCGGAAGACTTTCACAGTGCCGGATGATTGGAAAGGGAAACAGGTATTCCTGCATTTTGCAGGAGTGCAATCGAATGCCACAGTTTACCTGAACGGCAAAAAGATTGGGTATAACGAGGACGGGATGACGCCGGCTGAATACAATATAACCGGGATGCTCAGGCCCGGCGATAACCTTCTGGCAGTACAGGTTCTGAACTGGTCGGACGGAAGCTGGCTGGAAGACCAGGATTTCTGGCGTCTCAGCGGTATCTACAGGGATGTAAGCATCTTTGCAACCCCTTCCCAGCATATCAGGGATTACTTTGTGACCACCGATCTTGACGAACAGTACAAGGATGCGACTTTTAACCTGAGGGTTTCGGTAAAGAACTATGCTGCGGCATCAGCCAGAGGCCTGTCAGTAAAAATGACACTCAGCGATGCATCGTCGAAACCTGTTCTGGAAAAAGTCCTAAAGGTCGGATCTGCAGGTGCAAAGAAAGAAACTCTGGTCAAATTGAATGAGCCTGTAACGGATCCCTTGAAATGGACAGCCGAAACCCCCAATCTGTACACACTCACCCTGGAGCTTGTCGCCTCTTCGGGAGAGGTTCTGGAGGTCATATCTTCGAGGATTGGATTCCGTGAAGTGGAGATCAGGAACGGGCAGCTGCTTTTCAATGGCAAAGCCATAGATATTAAGGGAACCAACCGTCATGAGTTCGATCCCGACAGGGGAAGGGCCCTGACACGCGAATCGATGATACGCGACATTGTCCTGATGAAAAGGCTTAACATAAATGCCGTGCGGACAAGCCATTACCCGAATGATCCGCTGTGGTATTCACTGTGTGATGAATACGGATTGTATGTTATGGATGAAGCTAATATAGAAAGCCATGATCTCTGGGCCAACCGCAGATACTATATTGCTGAGAAACCAGAATGGAAAGCTGCATGGATCGACAGGGGCGTGTCGATGGTGATGCGCGACAGAAACCATCCGAGTATCTTCAGCTGGTCGATGGGCAACGAAACTGGCTGGGGAGCCAATTTCGACGCAATGTACAAGGCGATGAAGGCCCTCGATCCGACCCGGCCGGTACATTACGAAAGCAAAACGCCGGCTTATGCAAATGTTCTTTCTAGGTATGATATCATCTCTACCATGTATCCTTCTCTCGACGATATTGTTTCGCTTATGAACCAGGATCCCTCCAGACCGGTTATTATCTGCGAATATGCCCACACAATGGGTAACGGGCTTGGCAATTTCAAGAAGTACTGGGACCTTTTCTACAAGTATCCGAGGCTTCAGGGCGGTTTTAACTGGGACTGGGTTGACCAGGGGCTGAGATCTGACGGCAAAGGTGACGGATACTGGAATATTGTAAACTATGTTGACGGGGCAAATGCAAATGATGGTCTTATAAATCCCGACAGGATCCCTCAGCCCGAAACACATGAATTCAAAAAGATAATCCAGAACATAGGTGTTAAAGATGTCTCCGGGGGAAAGGGAAAGCTGCGCATCAGCAACCTGTTCTTCTTCACAGATCTGAAGAATGTAAAGATGGACTGGGAAGTTATCCGCAACGGATACCCGGTCAGATCGGGCTCTCTCGAAGACCTGAATGTTAATCCGCGTGATTCTGCCGAAATAAGCCTTCCTCTGGGCAGCGATCTGCTGAGCCAGGATGGAGAATATTTTCTTAACCTGGTATTCCGGACAAAGACCGATCTTCCATTCGCTGCAAAGGGATTTGACATCGCATCGGAACAGATATTACTGAAAGGTCAGACTCCGATTGTCCCTGACGTGGATGTTGCAGGGAAACCGCTTCAGGTTACTGAAGGAGACATAGTTACAATCAGCGGGAAAGAAATATCAATAAAGGTCAGAAAGTCAACAGGATCGATAATTTCCTATGTCTTCAGGGGTTCAGAGCTTATTACCGATCCCCTTCAGCCCTGTTTCTGGAGGGTGCCGACCGACAATGATGAAGGAGGAGGAAGCTGGGGATTTGCAGGAAGATGGAGGAAAGCCGGTCTTGACCGCTACAGTGTCAGGGTTAAGGATCTTGCATTCCGCACTTTGGACAACGGTGATTTGGTGATGAACGTTTCGTCCGACCTGGTGTTCGTGGGAGAAAGGACCATGGATTTCAGGGGCAGTTACACCTTCAGGACAGACGGCAGCATTGTGTTCTCGATGGATCTGAACATGATCAGCGATTTTCCTCCGCTTGCACGCGTGGGAATGCAGTTTTCAATGCCAGCTTCTTATGATTATATAAAATGGTATGGAAGAGGGCCGTTCGAGAGTTACCAGGACAGGAAGGAAAGCGCTCATGTCGGACTTTGGTCGGGATCCGTTTCCGATCAGTATTTCCCGTATGTCATGCATCAGGAGAACGGCAACAAAACCGATGTCCGCTGGATAAAAATAACGGATGATGCAGCAACCGGCCTGAAGATCACAGGAACTCCGCTTATGGAGGTGAATGTTCAGAACTATTCGCAGGATGCACTGAATCTGGCTAAGCCGTCAAAGAAGCTAAGCCGCGGCGACAAGACCTATGTTAATATAGACCTTAAACAGATGGGGCTTGGAGGCGACGACAGCTGGTCGCCCAGGGTTCATGAGGAATACCAGCTTAAGGAAAAGAGTTACAGGTTTGGATTTGTGATCAGTCCGATGTAGCAGAAGC
>CAYSBL010000024.1:0-2166 GCA_964429295.1 uncultured Rikenellaceae bacterium | reverse complement strand
TCGGAGGGGTAGGGGTGGGTTAAGACAGTGTGAGTGTGAGAGCGAGTAGGGTGTACTGAATGATGAACCGAACGGATCCCCTCCGAGGAGGGGTAGGGGTGGGTTTTGACAGAGCGGGAGAGAGAATAAAACCATACGAATTTTTATCGTAAAACGATATCCTGCTTATTGTTTTACGACAAATAATTTACCCAAAACGATATGTTTTTTTAACGAATGAATGATATTTCATCAATGCCTTTAGCCAGGGAAGAGCTGAAAGAATTCCTTGATGAGAAGGTTGATCTTTATAACCGGCCTTCGTTTATAGAAACTGATCCGATCAGTATCCCGCACAGGTATTCAGAAAAAGGCGATATCGAGATAGCCGGCTTTCTTGCAGCCACCATTGCCTGGGGAAACCGGAAGATGATCCTGAGAAGTTCCGTCAGGATGATGGAGATACTCGAGGATTCTCCTTATGATTTCATAGTGAATTCAAGCGATTGCGAACTGGATCAGGCCGTACGGTTCGTACACAGGACATTCAACCTGGTTGATCTTGCTTATTTTCTGAAGGCTCTCCGGCATATTTACAAAAACAGGGGAGGACTTGAGACAATATTTGAAACCTATAAAACATCGGATTCGCTTCAGCCTGCGATTCACGAATTGCACAAAATATTCTTTGAGCTGCCGCATGAAAAGCGGACCGAAAGGCATGTTTCAGATCCGTTCAAGGGTTCGGCGGCAAAAAAGATAAATATGTATCTGAGATGGATGATCCGGAAAGACAACAAAGGAGTAGATTTTGGGATATGGGATTCAATATCTCCCTCAATCTTATCATGCCCTCTTGATGTACACTCAGGAAATGTGGCCCGAAAACTTGGTCTGTTAAAGCGCAAACAGAATGATGCAAAGGCAGTTGCCGAACTGGATGGAGTACTAAGGAGTTTTGACCCGGAAGATCCCGTAAAGTATGATTTTGCATTATTTGGACTGGGCGCTGTTGAACGATTCTGGTTGTAAGGAAGTTATAATCTTCGGTCTTTTCTCGTTTTCCGGACCGGGTCAAAAGATATTTTTTGCTTTTTCCAGGCTCACTCCAAGCAGTTTTTCGCTGATTGGAGATAATACGGCTTCCTCACCGGTAAAATGAAATACATTATGTTTATGCGACAGTGATTCGCCTGGTTTCAGGAATGCCGCAGGCGAACAACTTTCAAGTTCAAGGAATGGCCCCATTATACTCCCGTCTTCCAGCGGCCCGTCGTTATAGGCATTTAAAGCATCGCCTTCCAGCGGATCCAGGCCTGGATCCCATCCCTGACTGAGATATGTTGACGTAGTATCTGTGTCGAAAGTGATTATTGTCAATCGTTTGGAAAGCGGATCATAATTTCCGGCAATCTCTTTTGTGCGTTTCGCACTCATTCCTAATTTACTGCGATATTTTCCGTCCGTTTTCAGAAAAAGTATTCCGCTTTCATACTGAATCCTGTCCGGAGGTATTTCACCAAAATAATCTGTGGTGGCAATAACTCCCGTTTCTTTCTCATCACCTTCATTAAAAGGGACAATAGTTACTGCCGAATCGGAAGGATTGAACATATCGAGCATCCAGATACAAACGGTTCCGGTCTTTTCATCCCATTTGAAATCGTTAAGGTTGGTGATTTTGTTTACCGTGGAATATGCCACTGCATTTATCCCTTCCGGTAACTGCACTTCGAGTTCCTTTTCAATCTGCCCGGAGGATATAAGCCTGATTTTTCTTTCTGCTGCGATTTTCAATATGTTTCCCTGATAGTTAAGAAGTTCCAGATCTTTTGCCAGGGTAACTTCTGTGGCAGATACTTCTTTTACATCCCAGGATTCAACATCTATAGCTTTGGGAGTATGCCAGTTATTGAATACCTGTTCACTGCCTGGTTCAAAAAAGACAGAAAACTGGCCGCCTTCCGGTCCCAGCCAGAAACGGTTCTCTCCTCCATAACCGTTCATGTGATCATCGATGACCTCCGAATTCAGAATGTTGTGATTTATAAATCCCAGACTGGTTGCTCCGGGCCCGCCTGCAGTACTGGTAAACACTTTAGCCTGGTACTTTGGTGAAACTATTACCTCTGCTTTTTCATTATCTCCTTTTAAAACGATCAGCCCCTTGTCTTTTTCCTTCAGGAA
>CAYSBL010000023.1:31236-53948 GCA_964429295.1 uncultured Rikenellaceae bacterium | reverse complement strand
ATGAAAAAACCCAGTGCAAAGATTGACAGGGTAATGTGTTTGAAAATTTTCATAGGATATAATGATTTGTGATTGTTATCAATTTGTAAGTTCATCTACTCAACGGGAATAAGCCGCATAATGGTTCCCGGAGTTTCGGTCGCAAAATAGATATATCCGTCGTTGCCCATCACAACATTCCTTACCCTGCCGATGCCCTCGAGAAGAGGTTCGCGATGCAGAACCCTGTCGTTTTTGAAAACCACTCTTTCGAGGTGTTTCAGGGGAAGAGAGCCCAGCATGATATTGTTTTTCCAGTTCTTATACCGGTCACCTGTCACGAAGGTCATTCCGCAGGGCCCTATTGAAGGCAGCCAGTAGAAAACAGGTTGTTCCATGCCTTCCTTTTCCGACAGTGGGGTGAGAACCGTTCCGTCGTAGTTTATTCCGTAGCAGATAACCGGCCATCCGTAGTTGAGTCCTGGTTTGATCAGGTTCAGTTCGTCCCCTCCTCTTGGTCCATGTTCCGATATCCAGAGTTCACCGGTAAGCGGATCGATACATGTGCCCTGGGGATTCCGGTGCCCGTAGCTGTAGATTGATTTTATGGCCCCTGGTGTGTTAACGAATGGGTTGTCGGCGGGTATTGTGCCGTCGTCGTTAAGCCGGTGTATCTTCCCGTTTGTGTTATCAAGCTTCTGCGGAAAATCGAAATGCTGTCCCCTGTCACCGTTGCCGAAGAAGATGTGCCCCTTACCGTCAAATGCTATCTTGCATCCGAAATGGTAATTCCTGTCGGTTTCGGGTGTTCCCCTGTAGATGATCTGCTGATCGGCAAGAGTGTTGGCCTTCAGCCGGGCCCTCATAATCGCTGTGTTGCCAACCGGCTTATTCCCTGTGTTGTTAATGTAGGAATATGAAAAGTAGATCCATCCGTTTTTATCATAGTCGGGATGGAGGCAGACATCAAGCAATCCGCCCTGGCCGATAGCCATGACGGGAGGGACGCCGCCAACGGGCTGCGAAAGTTTTCCCTCAGAAAAAATATGAAGAGTCCCGGCACGTTCAGTGATCAGCATTCTGCCGTCGGGAAGGAAAGCCATTCCCCAGGGGACTTTCAGTCCTGAAACAACTGTGTCGACGACAAATTTCTGAACCTCCGATTCAACAATCCCTCCGGGTGTTACAGCCGGCTTCAGGATGTTCCTGTTCTCAGGGATTCCCTTTTTAACGTATGCAGCAAGTTCTTCAATCTCCGCATCGCTGAAGGTCTTTTCAAATGAAGGCATTCCGATGGTCTCGATGCCCGCTTTGATACTACGGAAGACGGAAGCGGTACCTTCCTCATCCATCCAGGCTTTTGCGGCGAATTTCTCGAGGTTTGCGCCGTGGCAGCCGGCACAATACTTCTGGTAATTACCCGAAGCTGTGTTTCTCTCCTGCAGCCTTTCCCCGGTGGCGGGACAGGATGATCCCGAAACCAGAAATACTCCGGCAATTGCCGATGCAATAACGACCGGAATGATCTTAATTGTTCTCATGGACGGTCAGTTTGTTTTATCGGCTTAAGATAAAAAATTAATTTCATTTAATGGTTTTCAGCAGATTAATATCGAAATTGGGCGCGACGGAATACCATGCCACAATAATAAATTTCAGTCGATGAGCAACGACTACTTTCAGTTCAAACAGTTTACTGTAAAACAGGACAGGTCAGCCTTCAGGGTAGGCACCGACGGAGTGCTTCTCGGAGCCATTGCTGACACGGCTGGAAGAAGAAGCATACTTGATGTCGGCACCGGGACCGGCCTAATAGCCCTTATGCTTGCACAGCGAAGCGATGCTGAAATTGTTGCATTGGAACCTCACCGGGATTCCTTCCATCAGGCCTGCACGAACACGGCTCAAAGTCCCTGGGCTGACAGGATAAGGGTAGTGAACTGCTCACTCCAGGATTTCAATCCGGGCAATATGGTTTTCGACCTTGTTGTTTCAAATCCTCCATGGTTCATCGATTCACTCAGGTGCCCCGATCCGGCAAAGTCAGGTGCCCGCCATGACGACACTCTTTCACAGCACGAACTCCTGGAAGGAGCTCTCAGGCTGCTCACTGATGATGGCATCCTCCAGGTGATAATGCCGGTAACAGAGGGCAGGATATTTATTGAAAATGCACTAAAGCAAAAGATGCATTGCATCAGAATCACCCATGTCAGCCCGACTCAGTCTTCCTTACCAAAAAGAATGGTTATAAGTCTTGGCAGGCGGGAAGCTGCGATATCCGAAAACCACCTGGCAATAGAAAAGGGCAGCCGGCATGAATACACTCCCGAATTCATTGAACTTGTAAGGGATTTCTATCTGAAATTCTGACCTGGCATCATTCAGGATTCAAATAAATGATCCATCTACCCGAAACCCTTTCAGAGAAGTTATGTTATCAAGCATAAGGTTTCTTTCATTCTTTTAAACAAATTGACAAAAATGATTTACGTATTATATTAACTTTAAAAAGTTGAATAATTGCCGTGGATATGCCTGCCGGAAAAAAAGCATTGTATCTGTTGTCGTTTATTTTGGTTTCGGTTTTCCATACTGCCGGAGCCGGAACATCTGCAAGTAAATCATACATGATCCGGATGTCAATGTCCGGGGATTCAATTGAAAAACAAATACTTTTCAACGGGAAGATATGGAACAACCTTTATCATGCGACTGAAGGTCACCAGTTCTTTTCTTCCAGGGAATTTCTTCCCGGATCTGTAAGTATGAGCAGTAAAATCTTTAACAATTCTTCCTTAAGGTTTAAGCTCGACCTGGTCAATGATGAACTTTTGCTTTCTGCCGATATGAGCACGGTTGTCCAGCTCAAC
Source organism: uncultured Rikenellaceae bacterium (assembly GCA_964429295.1). Classification (GTDB taxonomy): domain Bacteria; phylum Bacteroidota; class Bacteroidia; order Bacteroidales; family VadinHA17; genus LD21. Next base: position 51,096 of record CAYSBL010000023.1, on the reverse strand, counting down.
AAGGAAATGGTTGATTTTTTCACTCTTGAAACTGAAGGCGCCACATTCCGTTTTGTCAGGCTTGAAGCTGACAGTATCAATTCCCTGTCAGGATATTTCCACATCCTGTATTCAGGATCAGCAAATCTGTATGTAAGTTATAGAAAAGAGCTCCGGCTGAGGAGCTCGGTCGGCGAACGTGATACCTTCATCCAGTCTCACACTGTATATCTGGTAAGGGACGGAGCCGTTAACAGGATAAGCGGAAGGGCAAGCCTTATGAAATTATTAGCCGACAAGAAGATACAGGTCAGAAAGTTTATCAGGTCGGAGAAGATCCGGATATCCAGAACCAATCCGGGAAGTATGGTCCCAATCCTGGAATTCTATGATGGTCTTAAATAGCAGCCAAGCCAGGATGAAGTCACGGTTCCTCATACTGATCATTTTATTTTTCTCCTTCGGCAATCTGACCGCCCAGGATGAAAAGATTATAACATTCAGGTGCGACAGCATATCATTCAGGGAGTTTGCAGCAAGGACAGAAAGCGTTTTGCCCGTCAGGTTTTTCTTCAGGGATGAGTGGATCAGTGATCTGAGAGTGACTGTTTCAGCCGGGGACAGAAGTCTTACCGACCTTCTGGATGAACTCTTCAGGGGCACGGCTCTTTATTATTACATCGATGACAAGTGGAATATCTATATTACCAGGGATTTTACCGTAAAGGTAACTGAAACCGGGGCTGTTGACGGCAGGCAGTACCTGGCCCCCTCGGATGTAGTCAGTGCAGCGGGCAGCATGGAGGCTTCCGGGAATCTCCTGGTCGAGGTTGGTGATCCCTCCCTGAAGCAGTCAGGAGGAACTGCCGTGGTTTCGGGATTTATTACCAATGCGGCCACCAGGGAACCTTTAACGGGAGCCACCGTCTATGTTCAGAACCTTTCAGTGGGCGCATTCTCTGATGAATTCGGTCATTACTCACTTACTTTGCCTCGCGGGATGCATCTGGTAAAAGTTTCATTCCTTGGAATGAAGGAGCGGATTGTCGATCTTCATCTTTACGGCAGCGGCGAGATGAACATAGGGATGTCTGGTACTCTGATCCCGATAAAAGAGACTGTAATAACCGCTTCCAGGGACAACAGCATGATCCAGAGGCTGGGTGTCGGTATTGAGAGGGTAAATATGACATCATTCAGTCTGTTTGCTGCCTCAATGGGAGAGTCGGATATCTTCAGGAATTTTCTTATGAGGCCCGGGGTCTTATCTGTTGGTGAAGGTTCGGCAGGTTATAACGTCAGGGGCGGTTCTGCCGACCAGAATCTGATTCTTCTTTATGATGCGCCGCTTTACAATCCGTCACATTTCTTCGGGTTCTTTTCCTCAGTAAATTCCGACATCATCAGGGATGTGACGCTTTACAAGGGAGGAATACCAAGCCGCTACGGAGGCAGGGTTTCATCGGTTATGAACATTGAAACAAAGGACGGTTCGCGCAGTGAATTTGCGGGCAAGGCAGGAATCAGTCCGGTGACGACCCAGCTGATGATCGAAGGACCGCTTAAGAAGGATACTCTTTTCTACATGCTCGCCGGCCGGACAACCTATTCCAACTGGATTTTTGATTATATCGATTACCCTTCGCTGAAAAGAAGCAAAGCGTCTTTCTACGATTTTAACGGGAAGATCACATACGATATTGACAGGAACAATAAGATTGACCTTTCTTCTTATTTCAGCCACGATTCTTTCAGGTTCAATTCGGATACCCTCTATTCATACAACAACAACATTGTTGCCCTGAGGTGGCGTCACTTTTTCTCGCCCGACTTTTTCTCCGTTCTTTCAGTAAACAACAGCAATTATAAATATGATATTTCAAGTGACAGGATTGTCACAGAGGGATTCATTTTATCACACATAGTAAACAGCACGGGATTGAAGGCAGGTTTCAATCTGTACAGGGGCAGGCATGAGATGAACTTCGGTCTGGATGCCACCCGTTACAATGTATCACCGGGTAATTACAGGCCTTACTCTGATTCATCCCTTGTTGTTGCCAGGAGTGTCCAGCAGGATAAGGCTCTTGAGTCGGCTTTATATTTCGATGACAGGTTCCGTCTGACTGAAAAGATTACACTCGAGGCGGGGATAAGGTTATCATCCCTGTTTGCATTTGGGCCCAGAAACGTTGCGGTATACGACCCGACAGTGTCCCGGGAAATGTCGTCGGTAGTGGATACCCTTGAATACAGGCGCGGGGAGCTTTACAGGACCTGGGGCGGTCCGGAATACAGGCTTTCTGTTAATTTTATGACAGGAGATAACAGTTCCATCAAGGTTAATTACAACCGGACGAGGCAATATCTGCACCTTTTATCAAATACTGCATCCATTTCTCCTACCGACAACTGGAAGCTCAGCGATAATTATCTGAAGCCTCAGTCGGGAGACCAGTATGCCCTGGGATTCTATCAGCTTCTTTTCAAAGGCAGGGTGGAAACCTCAGTTGAATTTTACTACAAGAGTCTGAAAAACCTGATCGATTTCAAGGGCGGTACCAGGATCATCATGAACGAGCACATTGAACAGGATCTTGTCAATGCGGATGGAAGGGCTTATGGCGTGGAATTAATGATTAGGAAGGAATCAGGCAGGTTTAGATGGACTGCCGGGTATACATATTCCAGATCGCTTCTTAGAAGCACGGGAAAGTTCAGCAGCGAGATAATAAATGACGGAAAGTGGTTCCCGGCAAATTTTGACAAGCCTCATGATCTTGCAGTTACTATGAATTACCTGTCCACCCGGCGGATAAGCCTTTCGGCGGCTTATTCTTACAGCACAGGAAGGCCGATTACCTATCCCGTTTCGGGATATGAGCTGGAGGGACTTGAGCTTATTCATTACTCCGACAGAAACCGCTACAGGATCCCCGATTATATGCGCGTGGACATTTCCCTGAAAGTCACCGGCAATCTCAGGTCGCGAAAGATAGCTCATCCTTACTGGACATTCTCCGTTTACAATTTGCTGGGTCGTCAGAATGTATATTCTATATATTTCACCCATAAGGATGGCGTTGTTAAAGGCTACAAGCTTTCAGTTTTCGGGAATGCCATACCATCAGTAACATTCAGCTTTGATTTTTAGCACCATGAGGTCAATTATTTCCATAAGCGGCTTAACAGTTCTCCTGGCATTTACAGGTTGCATATCCGAATTCTACCCGAAGACCGATGAAACTCAATCCCTTCTTGTTGTTCAGGCTCTTCTGACCGATCAGCCAGAGATCAATTCAGTCAGATTATCGAGATCGCATTCTCTTGAACTGAAGGAAAAATCCTTTCCTCTTGAAGGATGCAGGGTGATCATAAGTGACAATAATGAAAATCATTACGAACTGGAAGAAACGGAACCGGGGACCTATGTCACCGATCCTCATTTTTTCAGGGGCATAACAGGACGCAAGTACACGCTTCGCATTTATGAGATGGACGCAGGGGATATAATCCGCTCGTACGAATCAATGCCCATGGAAATGAAACCGGTTCCACCCATCGACACACTCTGGTATGAAAAGGTTGTATTATCGGAAGATGAGTTGTACGGAACTCCAAATGAAGGATGCCGGGTATTTCTCAACACAATCGATCCCGAAGGCCTGTGCAGGTATTTCAGATGGGATTTTACCGAGACCTGGGTGTTCCGCATTCCCTACGATGTTGACAACTACGAGTGCTGGATAACAGATAGGTCCGCCTCCATAAACATTAAGAACACCTCCATCCTGACTGACAACATCATTATGAAGCAGCCCGTGAATCTAATTTCAAACGAGACCGACAGGCTGACCCTGAAGTACAGCATGCTGGTTAACCAGTATAGCCTTACCGAGGATGAATACAGTTACTGGGAAAAATTACAGAATGTATCCGAGGAAATAGGAAGTCTTTACGATATTATTCCGGCTTCTGTTTCCGGCAACATACACTGCCTGGAAGATCCTGATGAAAAGGTGCTGGGTTATTTCAGTGTTTCAGCCAGGAGTTCGCGCAGGATTTTTATTAATGACAGTTTTGGGGGGCAGCCTTACTATTATGACGGCTGTGTTGAGAAAACCGTTCCCCGAGAACCCCCTCCTCCAGGTTTCGGTGTGACCATATGGGAGGTTACATATGACAGGTATACCCAGGGTGAGGCCATGAATATTACCTCAAAAAAAGGCTGTGTGGACTGTACTGTAAGGGGTACAACTATAAAACCGGATTTCTGGGATGAAGATTAACTTTGAAAAAACATATAATTCCTGCACCGGGATAAAACGAATGCATTATATCCTGGTTATTCTATTCCTGCTGGGATCCGTACAGCTTAAGGGACAGAGCCCGGCTGTGGCACAGGATTCACTCACTGCAAGATTCCTTAGGTATGGAGGCATGTTCCCGCGCGAGGAAATTTACGTTCACACCGATCGGGAGGAATATATTGCCGGTGAAAACATCTGGTTTAAGCTTTATCTGTTCGATGGGCAGAGTGGCAGCTTGTCGTCAGCCGCTGGCATAGCATACCTGGAAATTCTTAATTCAGGAAAATCCCCTGTTGTTCAGAAAAAAATTAAGCTCGACGGCGGCCTGGGTTCAGGGATGGCAGTACTTTCTGATACTTTAGGTTCAGGCCATTATACACTCAGGGCTTATACTAACAGCATGAAGAACTTCATGCCTTTCAAATGCTTCAGCAAAGGAATAGATATTTACAATGCCCTGAATGCCGGTACCTTCCGGACAGCAACAGGGTTGTATCCGGAATCCGGGGGAAAGGGGGCTCCTGATAGTCCTTCGGAAAGTAAGCCGTTGTACGAAAACAGGGGAACTACACCGATGGCTGTAAATCAGGTTATGGAATTTTATGATCCGGGCCCCGTCGGGATCAGGGAAAAAGTCGTTCTTGAATTTCGGTTAACAGGCAGGAAAAAGCATCCCGTTCAGGATGGGAATCTCAGCATTTCTGTTTATCCTTCAGGAAGCGAGCCGGCTCCGGGCATCGCTGAATACCTGCTCTCAGCTTCTGAAAGCAGCCGGACCGACCGGGATTCTGCGTCATCCGGAAATTATCCCGCTTTGATTTACAAGCCTGAAAAAGAGTATCATTTTATTCGCGGTCAGCTTCTAAACAGGAGCGGACAGGAATTGGCAGCCGGCCGTTATATGTTCCTGTCAATTCCCGGGAAGAATGCCATGTTCCAGTATTCCCTCACGGATGACAGAGGATGGTTCGAATTCACGCTCCCGATTGAGAATGGCATAACCGATATTATAATACAGCCTGAAAATCCGCTGGCGGATGATGTCATCAGAATGGAGCCGGCATTTACCGGCTGGTTACAGGCATCATCAGAAAGGTTGTCCGCCTCCCGTCCTTCGACGTCCGGTTCAAATATCATGAAATGGGGAGTAAATTATCAGCTCAGGAGGATTTTCAGGACCGACAGTGTCGTACCGCCACACGGGCCGGAACCGGAGGCCGGGGAAACAAAAAGATTCTACGGCAGGCCTGAGACCGAACTGTTCCTGAAAGACTACATAGATCTGCCCCTTATGGAAGAAGTGTTTTTTGAGTTGCTTGACGGAGTTCAGCTGAGAAGCAGAAGGTCGGGCTATGAAATCTCCATGACCGATCCGGTCTACGGGAAGCCTTACGAAAAGCCCCCTGTTATGTTCGTTGATGGCGTTGTGATCAGCGATCCTTCGGTCATAGCCGGACTCGAACCCTCAATGGTTGAAAAGATAGATGTTTTAAGAAGCCGCTACGTTGTGGGTGATTATCTGTTCTTCGGTCTTTTAAATATAATAACCAAAGCAGGTGATTTCAGCAGCGTGGTTTTGCCAGGGTATGCCGTGAGGATGCCCTACAGGATCTTTGATCCCCAGCCCGGATTCTGGTCTCCCTCATATCCTGATCCGGAGAGCAGGCAAAGCCGGATACCCGATTTGCGGAACACGCTTTACTGGAACCCGTCAGTCAGGCCCGGAGATGATGGGAGATTCATGGTTGAATTCTGGTCGTCGGATTACGCTGTTGATTATGAGATAAATATTCAGGGTGTAGATCCCGGCGGAGAGCCTGTTTCGTTCAGGACGGTTTTAAGGGCAAAGGAATAATCTTTTAACTGCTTCATGAAATCAGCCGGGAGATTCACATACCCCTGATTTCTGATTCGGGAAGGCCGTATTCCTCCTTCATCCCGATACCGAGTTTCTTAAGTTCATCAATGACCAAATTGTATATCTCCGGCACCACCGGCCTGTAAACGCCGGTAAGTGTTATAAGCTTTTCCAGGATCATCTTCACTGCCACTGATGCAGGCAGGGCGACTGTCCTGGCAACTGCCGTGTTTGTTTCTGGCGATCCGTAATCGAGCATGGATGATTTTATAACCTCTTTCTTACCGCCGGGGTATGAAGCGAGGAAGATATGCTGCATAACCACCATGTCGCGGTCTTTGTCCGAAAGCATCATCCTGCTTATCATCCTTCCCGATGTGATCTCGAAGGGAGATGTCTTTGTGCAGTCGGGCTTTTCATTGCTGAAGAATCCCAGCCATTCGAGGGATTCGAGTGCAACTGAGGATACCGGGATCCCAAGTTTGAGGGCAATATTCTCACGCAGGTTTGCCGTACCCAGTCCTGTCCGCTCGGAAAGGAATTCTGCGTAGTCCATTCCTGTGTAATCTATAATGGTGTCGTCGAGCATATTAAGCGTCTTCATCACGTCGAGTGTCTCGCACCATCCCCTGAACCTGAATGTACCGCGGTACATGGTCGATACTTCAGGTATCCCGTAAATATCTATATAGCTGATAGAATCCCTGTTGGGATATACTTCCATTTCACCGACTCCGGGGAAACTATAGGAGAACCTGTCCTTGAAGAGGTTAACAGGTTCTATGTTGACTTTCACTCCATTTTTAAGGTACAGGGCGCTGTTTCGGCTTGCAAGGATCACACCTTTCGGGCTCCATGAGAATTTATATTTCATAGGGTTGCCGGCATCCTCAGGTGCAGGCAGCGCACCGCACAACGACCAGAACTTCTCGACCCTGCCACCAGAGGAGTGAATATGGTCGATCACCTTCATGGCGGTCATGTGATCGATTCCGGGATCAAGCCCTATCTCATTGAGAAGAAGTACTCCCGAGCGTTTTGCAGCCTCGTTCAGAGCCTGCATTTCGGGCTGGACATAAGATGTAGTTACAAGAGGTTTTCCTGATTTTATGCATGCTTTTGCAGCAACTGCATGATACCTGTACGGAAGGAATGAAACCACTATGTCGTGCTGGCCTGTAAGCTTTTCCAGTACTTCGGTCTCATCTGACGACCATCTCATCGACGATCCGTTGGGATGGCCCTTTATCATCCTGTCAGCTTTTTCTTTTGTGGTTGTTGCAACCTTTACGGCATAATTGTTATCAAGCAGGAATTCAACCATTGGTTTTACAACCATCCCCGCTCCCAGGATAAGGACTTTCTTCATTTCCGTCAGATATTTGTTTATAATTTGTACAAGTTACGATAAGACTGGGTTCTGAACAATGATAATTGTTATAAGTTACCGGGTAAAACCCTTTCCCGGCAGCCACAGCCTTCCAAAATAGATTATCTTTGTTTTTGACCAATTGCTGAAATGTTTCCTGCTGTTCCCCATGGCCGACGATAAGAAATATGTTGAGACGCCGCTGATGAAGCAGTATTACCACGTCAAGGCAAAGCACCCTGACGCTATTCTGCTGTTCAGGGTCGGCGATTTCTATGAGACATTCGGTCCCGATGCCATAAAGGCCTCTGAGATCCTGGGTATCACCCTCACAAAGAGGGCGAACGGATCAGCCTCTTCAGTCGAGCTGGCAGGATTTCCCTATCATGCCCTCGACATCTATCTTCCAAGACTGGTAAGGGCTGGGCAGAGGGTTGCCATATGCGAACAGCTTGAAGATCCTAAACTGACAAAGAAGATTGTAAAAAGGGGGATTACGGAGCTTGTGACACCTGGTGTGTCTCTCGATGATAATGTGTTGACTCACAAGGAGAACAATTTCCTGGCGGCAGTTCATATCGATAAAAAGGCAGCAGGAGTGGCATTTCTCGACATTTCCACGGGTGAGTTCCTTGCATCCGAGGGGTCCTTTGAATACATCGACCAGTTGCTGAATAACTTTCAGCCCAAGGAGGTTCTCTATGAGAAAAGAAAGAATGAGCTTTTTACAGAAAATTTCGGGACCAGATTCTATACATTCAAACTCGACGACTGGATCTTTACCCCGGAAGCTGCAAGCGACAGGCTGCTGAAACAGTTCGAGACGACCTCGCTGAAAGGATTCGGAGTTCAAAACCTTGCACTGGCAGTGATCGCCGCAGGTGCTGTGCTGCATTATCTCGATATTACCCAGCACTCGCAGCTGGGACATATCACAAACCTGTCGAGGATAGATGAGGACAGGTACGTATGGCTCGACAAGTTCACCATCAGGAACCTTGAGCTTTTCCACACGCCATACGAGGGAGCCCGTACCTTTATAGATGTCATCGACCGCACCATCTCGCCTATGGGAGGGAGAATGCTCAGAAGGTGGATATCTCTTCCTCTTAAGGATATGCAGCCCATTACCGACAGGCATGATATAGTTCAATACCTCATCTCCGCCGGGAATGTAATGCATGAAATTGCCGGACTGATACAGCAGGTAGGCGATCTTGAAAGGCTGGTCTCCAAGGTGGCTGTCGGCAGGGTGAATCCAAGGGAAGTGGTTCAGCTGAAGAGAGCTCTCAGGGCAGTGGTCCCGATCAGGGAGATCTGTGAAAAAAGCGGATGCGGACCCCTGGAAAGGCTTGGTGAACAGCTTAATCCGTGCCAGACCATAGCCGACAGGATAGAAAAGGGACTTTATAATGATCCTCCCGCACAGCTTATCAGGGGGAAGGTGATTGCAGAAGGCGTCTCTGAAGAGCTTGATGAACTAAGGAGAATCCTTTACAGCGGCAAGGATTATCTCAATGATCTTCAGTCGAGGGAGATCCAGCGTACAGGCATCACATCGCTGAAGGTGAGTTTCAATAATGTATTCGGGTATTATATTGAAGTGAGGAACACCCATAAGGACAAGGTTCCCCCGGAGTGGATACGCAAGCAGACACTGGTGAGCGCCGAACGTTATATTACAACAGAACTGAAGGAATATGAAGAGAAAATTCTGGGAGCCGAAGAGAAGATAATTGCACTCGAAACAAAGCTGTTCAACGACCTTGTCCAGGCAATTGTGGAATACATACCGCCCATACAGCTGAATTCATCGCTTATAGCCCGTCTCGACTGTCTTTATTCGTTTGCCCTCGTATCGGTGGAGAATCATTATATAAGGCCGGTCATGGATGACACTTTTAGTCTCGATATAAAGGACGGGCGCCATCCTGTGATAGAAAAACAGCTTCCTCCCGGTGAATCGTATGTTCCGAACGACCTCTGGCTTGATACCGACGACCAGCAGATCATCATACTGACGGGTCCGAATATGTCGGGTAAGTCGGCGCTTCTGCGTCAGACTGCCCTTACGGTACTTATGGCCCAGACAGGATGTTTTGTACCCGCACGTGAAGCAACAATAGGCATTGTAGATAAGATATTCACCAGGGTGGGGGCATCCGACAACATAAGTCTTGGCGAATCGACCTTCATGGTTGAGATGAACGAGACGGCCAGCATCCTGAATAACCTGTCGGGCAGGAGCCTTGTCCTGCTCGACGAGATAGGGCGCGGGACCAGTACCTACGACGGGATCTCAATCGCCTGGGCGATGGTTGAATATCTCCATGAGAATAAACACAGGGCAAAGACGCTTTTTGCCACCCATTACCATGAACTGAATGAGATGGAGAACTCATTTCCGAGGGTAAGGAATTACAATATTTCGATAAGGGAATTCAACAACAAGGTGATTTTCCTGAGGAAGCTTAAAAGGGGAGGAAGTGAGCACAGTTTCGGGATCCATGTGGCCAGGATGGCCGGGATGCCGCGGAGCGTAGTGTCGCGTGCATCCGACATACTTAAGGAACTTGAGCAGAGTCATGAGAAGCAGGAGCTTGCCAAGCCGATTGCCGGTCTGGCAGGTCACAGGGAAGGATACCAGCTCAGCTTTTTCCAGCTCGACGACCCGGTCCTGAAACAGATCCGCGATGAGATCCTCGATCTCGATATCGACAATCTGACTCCAATGGAGGCCTTGAATAAGCTTTACAACATTAAGAAGTACCTGAAGTAAGGAGTCATACTGTCGTACGGTCTTAAAAAAAAACCCACCCCTACCCCTCCCGGGAGGGGATCCGTACTTTTACGCCTTCAGTCTTCGGTCTTCCCTGCCCGACTGACGTCAGTCAGGCGGGGGTCTTCCGTCTTCAGGCTTCAAAAAACATATCGTTTCAGGTAAAAAATTTGTCGAATATCATATGGTTTTTTATCGTAAAACAATAAATATTCGTATGTTTTTCACATGTATTTTAAAAAATCATTGCCTGATTAGCCTGACTGCGAGGCGTCAGACAATTTCTTTCTCATTATGAGCATTAACAAACAGCAGGGTTCCCAGTCTTTCATAACCAGAAAGAACTGATTCGCCCTGGTTTTTAATGGAATGGGTATTGAGGCCTATCATGGTAAGTGCTGCAGTTGAGGATTTTTCATTTATAAGGCTTTTCAACGTCATGCCCGGTTCTTCTTTTATTATTTCAATGTTGTTTTCTGTGATTGGCAGTCTTCCGGTTTTAACAAGGTTGTTCAGCCCAGTTCTTATCTCTTCGTAGTTATCCTGGCTGCATGTCTCAAAGATCTTTATGGTCGATTTTTTCCAGTCGGGGTGTCCCGAGATTATAAAGCTCAGGAGTATCTGCAGGCTTGAGTTTTCGGGGTATCTGTAGTCTATCCAGACATGAATGCCGTTTTTAAAGATCATATCCTTTCTGCTTGATGCCAGTATGCATATATCAAAGCGGCCTGCCTTGACAAGGCCGGTGTTTTCAATTATTTCCCTGAGGTTGCCCGGATTTTCCTTGTCAAATTCGAAGATTACCATATTATTTTCCATTCCGGAGATACCCGGAACCTGAATGGCCTGGGCGATAGCCGAGGTATATGACGGAGAAATGATTGTATCTATATAAACGTGGTTGCTGGTAGTGTCGTAGGTGTCAATGAGCCTTGTGAGTTCTTCGTCGGCTTTCTCGCAGGTTGCCTTTGAATAGTAGCCGTCGATCCTGTGGAGGTAGGTTCCGAATCCGTACCTGTAAGATATCCAGTTAAGAAGTCTGAAGGCTTTTGAACGCGCGAATGAATCCTTGGAGATGCAAATTGCGCTTGGTCTCCATTCTTTCATTTTTTTTGTTTTCCCGGCTTTCTGCAGATAGACCTGAAGGTTTCTGTTCATCTGAAAAAGGGCATTGGCAAAGAGTGATTCCAGTCCCTCCCTCTCCCTGTGGTATGTTTTAATATAAGAATAAAGCCCTGTCATAAGGATAAGGGATGCGATGGCATACGGAGCGTTGATTTTGAACATGACCCAAAGGGCAATCAGGAATCCGGTAAGTGACAGGTACCATCTGGATTTGAACGAAGGGCGGTAAGAAGGTGAGGATCCGAAATGGTTGAGGAATGATATCAGGCACAGTGATCCGTAGGTAACAAGGAAGAACATGGTAATAATTTCAGCAACTGCATTTACGTTTCCCAGGGCAACGAAGAACAGGGCGATTATTACTGTTACAAGCGAGGCATTTACCGGTTCGTTGTCGTCTTTCCTGCCGGATGAAAGCCATTTGTTAATCTTCCCGGATGGGAATGATGAATCCAGTGCAAGGGCCTGCAGGGTCCTCGGGGCAACCATAACCGATCCGATGGCTGATGACAGTGTGCATGCAGCAAGGCCGATTGGTATTATGACTGGTCCGAAAACAGCTATCTGCGACATGATCAGCTGATTCTCAAGCATATCGGCGGGACTGGCGGAGATAGAAAGCTTCCAGATCACAAAAAGGTAAATAAAAAGACCTGTAATTGTTGCCGTTATGGTACCCAGCGGAATTGATCTGGCCGGATTTTTCAGGTCTCCCGAAAGACCGACGCCTGCTGTCATTCCTGTAAATGCGGGGAATACTATTGCGAACACCATGAACAGCTTATCCATGTTTCTCATGTCGCCGGAGGGAAGTTTGCCTCCTGTTGTAATCTGGTAATCAGTTGATCCGATGAAGAAGAGGATCAGTGACAGCAACAATATCCCGGTAACAACATACAGCATTTTAATTCCTGTTCCTGCCCCTTTTCTGAGAATCACAAATCCGAGGATCAGCATGGCCGGAATGCTTATGACCTGCCTCGGGAGATTAACTTTCAGCGATTCGGCAAAAAAGTTGAATACGAATTCGAACGCCTCGGTGAAAGCGATAATATAAAAAGCCACGCTTATTGCTTGCGAAAGGTACAGGGCCATGCCTATTGTAGCTCCGATATTCAGACCGAAGGAGCGCGACATAATGAAATATTCACCGCCTCCCTCCACCCGCTTGTTGGTTGCAAGTTCTGAAATTGCAAAAGCTGTGGGAATGGTAAGCGAGTGGGCCAGTATAATTATTGCAAGGGTGCCCCAGAATCCCAGGGTGCCAACGGCAAAACCGAACCTCAGGAAAAGTATTGCTCCCACAATAGTCGATATTGCAGTCAGGAAGACAGGCAGTGTTCCAAATCGTCTGATTCCGGTTTGTGTATTCATGGATTCTTGTTTTTTGAAAGGGGTGATTCTTGCGTGTACTCTTCATAAAGTCCTCTCAGAAAGTAGCGGGCATTGATACCAAGGTGCCTGTTCCTGTAACCTCCTTCCTGTATTACAAGAGCAGGTGTTCTGAGACTTCCGGCCATTTTTCCGTTCTGAAGGAAGTCTTCCGGTGATAGAAGCCAGGTGCCTGTAGGATCTCCCTTTGAAGTATCCAGTCCCAGGCAAATGATAAGAAAGTCGGGTTTGAATTTTCTTATTATTTTCAGGGCCTGGGCAAGAGTATCCCTGTATTCCTCCCCGGCGATCACTTCCCTGAGCGGGAAATTGAAGTTAAATCCTGAACCTTCTCCGCTACCCTTTTCTTCGCTGAAGCCCGAGAAATATGGATAGGCAAATGACGGATGACCATGGATCGAGATTGTAAGCACATCGGATCTGTCGTAAAAGATCTGCTGCTGCCCGTTGCCATGATGATAATCCAGGTCGAGTATAGTCACTTTTCCATATTTGCTCAGATAGCTGGCTGCAATGGCTGCATTGTTAAAATAGCAGAAGCCGCCGAAAACGAATCGTTCTGCATGATGTCCCGGAGGCCTGGTGAGAACATATGCCATTCTTTTCCCCTCAAGAATGGAATCGGCTGCCGTAAGCGTACAGTTTACTCCCCATCTTGCTGCCTTGTAGGCATTTATGTTCAGCGGGGTGAAGGTGTCAATGCAATAGTAACCTGCCCTTACAGTAAGTTCTTTTGGCGGCCTGGCAGAGTTGCGGATCGGGAAAACATAAGGATAAACCGATTGACCCGGCTCGAGAGAAGAACAGACTGTCTTGAAGTACCTTACATATCCGCGGTCATGTACGTCATATATGAACCTGTCAGGATACTCTTCAACTTTTTCCTCCGAGACAAATCCCAGTTTGGAGATCTCCCTGAGTATGGTTTTTACTCTGACGGGGGATTCAACATACCCGACTTCCCGGACATGATGTATCTGATGTTTTCCATTGACAAACAGGGCTATTTTTATTTTGCTGCTTACTGACCGGAGGCTTTCGGCCGTATTGTTTCTATTATAGAGGGCAGGTCTCAGTCTGACCGGATCCTCCTTTACGCTTGCAATAACCGATCTAATGTATTCCTGCGGGCAATAATCCCCGTATTTTCTCTTCAGTATGGCTCTGATGATCTTTTTAAGTTCATTTGCCCTCAATGGTCTTCCTGATCCAAGGTCATCATAAACAAGGTAAGGGGGGCAGTCATCCCCCGGATTCACGGGGGTTTCATATTTTGTATTTATGACAGGCATGGCCCCGTATCTCTCATAGAAGGCAAGTCTTTTCCTGTTCTGCTTTATGTATGTCTTGTCAAGGCACAGTAAAGGATCATCAGGAAGGCATTCAAAGAATATCCCTATTGTGCCCATTGATTCAGCCTCTTCCCTTACTCTCTCATAGATCGATCCTCCTACACCCGACGTTGGTCTTCCCGGGGTGACGGCCAGAAAATCGAGAAACAGGAACTTAAGATCCGACATGTACATTATCACTGCAAATCCCCTGATGTTCCCCCTGTGGTCATCCGCCGTAATAAGTGAAGTCTGGTACTTCTTTTCAACAGGAATTCTCATCTGGGTGAAGATGCTTTCAATCCGGCTCTTTGAAATGGCAGGGAATTGCTGGCTGATAATGTCCTTTATTCTGTCTGCAACCTGTCTGTTTCCTTCCAGAAAGGGATTGGTTATTTTTCGTATTCGGAACATAAGTATGTCTTTCAGATTCTTATTGACTGGTTATAAACATACAGTCTGCTTCCGGGGGAACGGTTTCCGGGAAAGTGCCTTAAACCATATCCGGCGGAAATGCAATATAATCAAAAATCTTTCCTCTGAAATTCATCGGCTGGTGTATCTGCGATAATTTTTGCAACTTTGCATCATGAAAAACAATGGAATATGAAAAGAGTGATTTTTCTTTTTGTGGCGGTAATGGTTACTGCAGCTTCATGCGACGTAAGCAAGACAAGCCTGTTTGGCAGCAGGAAAACAGAAAAGGAACCGGAAGGAACTTCTATCAAAGCTTCGGTTCTTATGCCTGCAACTCCAATTTCCGTTCCCATAAAGGAGGTTGAGGAGAAGCTTGTAGCAAACGAAAACAAGGAACCATCGCCGGGGAAATACTATGTAATAATCGGAAGCTTCAGGGATCCTGAAAATGCGAAGGGGCATCAGTCGCTCGTCGGAAATGACGGATTTGTTTCAGAAGTTTTGAAGAATGATGCCGGATTGTACAGGGTTTCGGTTATGGCAACCGATGACATCCTTGCAGCAAGAAGCGAGATCGGAAGGATACGGACAAAATTTCCTGCTTATTCCGACACCTGGCTTCTTATCAGAAAGTAGATCCTTTCTTTCAGGACATCTCACATAATTCAGAAACAGGCAGGACAGCTGCCGGTATGTTTCTCCGGGCAAACCGGACAGGTTACAGGTCTGTAAAAAAGGGAACCGGATAACGCGTGAAACCGGATTATTCTGTATATTTCAGTTTTGAAACGTTCTTGTTCCGTGTGTATTGGTAATGACAGGATTCTGGATAAGACAGGGCAAGAGTTTCATGGAGAGTTGACAAAACAGAGTAACACCCCATATGACAAATTACATAATCCTGTTTCTTTGCGGTTTAATTATACTATCCTATTTATTCGACATCACAGGTAAGTATTCCAGGATACCGGGGGTAATCCTCCTGATACTTATGGGCATTGCCCTTCAACTGGCAGTTAAATCCCTTAACCTTGCTCTTCCCAATCTTCAGCCTCTCCTCCCGATTCTCGGCACTATAGGGCTTATATTGATAGTACTGGATGCAAGTCTCGATCTCAAGCTCGAGAATCATAAAAGAATGATGATATTGAAATCCATCTCATCAGCTCTTATACTGTTTGTTGTTTTCTCAGCTGTATTAACGCTTATCCTCAACCGGTATTATGGTTATTCACTAAAGGTTTCGCTTCTGAACGCCATGCCCCTCGGAATCATAAGCAGCGCTATTGCTATCCCTTCATCTTCTCTGCTGAAGACCTCCGATAAGGAGTTCATGGTATACGAGAGTTCTTTCTCAGATATTTTCGGGATTATATTATTCGATTATATTCTGCTCAGTGAGGGAACAATCGGAAACGGTCTGCTTGAACTGGGAATCAAGAGTCTGATTACAGTGTTGGTAGCAATGCTGACCTCCCTGATTCTGGCGGCCCTTCTTCATAAGATTACATATCATGTGAACTATGTCCTGATAATGACCTCGATCATTCTTATTTACACTGTTGCTAAGATACTTGCACTTCCGGCACTTCTTCTGGTCCTGATATTCGGACTTATTTTATCGAACAATCATTTTCTTGAAATTGATTTTGTAAAGAAATTTATTGATTTTCAAAAATTCCGGAGCGATATTAAGTCATTCGGAACGATCCTTACAGAGTTTACATTTCTTGTTCGTTCCTTCTTTTTTATAATCTTTGGTTATTACGTAAGTGTTGATGGTCTTTTTGAGTGGCATAATCTTCTGACAGCCGGAGTCATCACTCTGGGGATATTTCTGTTGAGATTCCTGTTTTTTGTTTCAGTCATAAGGATGAGGCCTCTTCCGCTGGTACTGTTTGCACCCAGAGGGCTGATCACCATTCTTCTCTTCATCAGCATACCTGCTTCATCCCGGATTTTCCTTATTAATGAGGAAGTGATAACGCTTGTTATACTTCTCACTATTTTGGTAATGACAGTGGGCAATATGGTGATAAAAAGTGAAAAGCCTGACTTGCTGATAAAGCCGGAAGACGGATTGCCGGAAAACATACCTGCCAATAATTGACTATATTCATGTTTCCCAAATAACAATGGTTATGTTAGTTCTCATATACAAAATATTCTAATTATTATGATACAAAAATTCAGATTGATATTTTGGTTACTGCTGATCAGCCAGCCTCTTGTCTTTTCGCAGACGGGCAATGTCAGGCAGGTCAGGCTTACCGATTTTGAAATGCAATCGTCTGCTGTTATTGTGGCAGGCGGAGAGGAGATCTCCCTTCCCGGCTACGTTTCAAAGGATTACTGGTACCCTGTCCGGGTTCCGTCAACAGTTCTTTCGGCCCTTGTAAACAATGGGGTTTATCCCGACCCCAACATCGGGCTCAACAACATGCTGATCCCCGATGCATCGGATGAGTTCAACAGGAAATACGACCTTGAGAAATTCAGTTTCCTGCCCAATGATCCCAACCCCTGGAAGAAGCCTTATTGGTACCGGACTGAATTCCGGGTGCCGGCTGCTGATCGCGGGCGTCATTTCCAGTTAATATTCAAGGGTATAAATTACCGTGCGGCAGTCTGGGTGAACGGCAGTCAGATTGCCGACTCCACTGCTTTGGCAGGGATGTTTGCCCAGTATAGCCTGGATGTGACACAATATATTAATCCAGGTGAAGCGAATGCCCTTGCAGTAAGGATATATCCGTTGGATTACCCGGGTACGCCATCCGATGAACAACTGAAGGCATTCGGTGATTTTTACCCCAACGGAGGTCCGACGGGCGATATCGGAAAAAATGTTACCATGCTGTGTTCGGCAGGGTGGGACTGGGTGCCTCCGGTGCGCGACCGGAACATAGGAATCTGGCTGCCGGTATATCTCCGGACAACGGGCGGCATTACCATTGGAAATACAAAGATCACTGCTTCATTTCCGGAAGAGCAGGATACATCGGTCGCAAAAATTACTCTTGGATTGACTCTTTTCAACCATGCCGGCTCAAATGACATGGGAAAACTGACAGTAAAGATCTCTCCTGAGAATTTCAGGGGAAAAACGGTTCAGTTTTCAAGGAATGTGGCAGTGGGAGCCAATAAATCCAATACAGTGGAACTGAATCCCGAAAACACCAGGGAACTTACCATCAGCAAGCCGGCAGTATGGTGGCCAAACGGGTACGGAAAGCCAAACCTTTACAGGATAAGCCTGAGCTATTCCGGGCAGTCGGGAGTCTCTGACGATACAACCTTCCTTTTTGGTATAAGGACAGTATCATCAAAGTCGGTCGAAAATGAAGGAAACTGGCGCCGCGATTTTTATGTTAACGGAAGGAGAGTCCATCTTACGGGAGGAGCATGGGTCCCCGATTTTATGCTTAACCGCGATTCGCTTAGGTATGATTATGAGATGCGGCTCTGCCGGAATGCGAATATTAACCTTGTCAGGATATGGGGGGGAGGTGTCACCCCCTGCGATGAGTTTTTCGATGCGGCCGACAGGTACGGTCTTCTTGTCTGGTCCGATTTCTGGATCACCGGCGATACCCAGGGAGAATTCAAGGGATCGCCCGACTGGCCGTTCGAGAGTGAGGTTTTTAAGCGTAATGTTGAGAGTACCATCCTGAGGATCAGGAACCATCCGAGCCTGCTAGTCTGGACCGGAGGAAATGAAGGC
Organism: uncultured Rikenellaceae bacterium; assembly: GCA_964429295.1. GTDB lineage: Bacteria > Bacteroidota > Bacteroidia > Bacteroidales > VadinHA17 > LD21. The sequence goes on along the minus strand of CAYSBL010000023.1, from coordinate 32,812 downwards.
CATGCCAGGAGAGGGCTTTACGATTTCATGAGGAACAGTATTATTTCGCTCGACGGCACCCGGCCTTTTATCCCGAGCTCTTCGGGTTTTGCCAGACTGCCTGAAGGCTGGCCTGCCTCCTGGCCCGATAATAATCCCAGCGGCGTTTACAGCGGAGGTCCCTATACCTGGCAGGATCCCGTGAGCTCTTACAAGAGATCGGTGTCGGCAAAGGACTGGGTTTTCAAGGATGAAACCGGACTGCCCTCAATGCAGCCCTATAATATACTGCCAAGGATAATACCCGACCTGGTATGGGACAGGACCCTGCCATATCCGCTCAACAACACCTGGGGATACCACGACGTTTGCACTGGCAACGGGCGCTGGGATAATTATTACCGCGACATGATAAAGCTCCATGGAGAACCTGAAAGTATGGAGCAGTTCTGCGACAAGATGCAGCTGATGAATGCAGTCGGTTACCAGGGTATCTTCGAAGCCGCCGGGCATAAACTGAATGACATCGGCGGCGTGATGCTCTGGAAGCTCAATGCAGCGTTCCCGAGCCTCGTATGGCAGGTGTACGACTGGTTCCTTATGCCGAATGCCGGTTACTATTTCATGCAGAATGCTTGCGAACCGGTGCACGTGCAGCTTAACCTGCTCAACAACAGGGTTACTGTCCTTAACAGGTCATACAGAAATGTTTCAGGGCTAACAGTACAGGCTGATGTGTATTCAATGGATTCGAAAAGGATCTTCACCGCGAATGCAGCCCAGGATATTAGCCCGACTGACGTAAGGGAATCAATCGACCTTGACAAGACACTTAAAGATGCTCAGGGGATCTCGTTTGTTATTCTGAACCTGAGGGACAAGGCCGGGAACCTTGTCTCACACAATGCATACTGGATCTCCTCCTCAGGCGATTACAGGGCGCTTGACGGCATGGCTTCCTCGGGAGTGGAGACTATGGTTCTGAATTCGGAAGCGGACGGGAGCGACCGGACATGGAAGATCCGGATCAGGAACAACCAGGCAGGGATAGCTTTCTTCATCAGGCCGCAGTTACTTATGGAAGGAGAAGAAATACTGCCTTCATTCTGGTCGCAGGGATATTTCACACTGGCCCCGGGCGAGGCAACCGAGCTTACCCTTACATGTCCGCAGGCAAAACTTTCGGGCGGAACTCCAATGCTGAAGGTATCGGGATGGAATGTGCCGGCTTCATATGCAGGATTAGAAGTCAAAAAGTAAAATTGCGTACCACAATGATGAGATAACCTTCAATTATTGTAATTCAGACCCCCTTCCCGACCTTCCCCCACAGGGGAAGGAGCCCGTTGAGGGCGGAGGTTTTTTGGGGGAGGGATAAAGTCAGGAAACAGCAGTGACGAAGCTTTTCCCCCTTGGGGGAAACGGGAAAGGGGGTTAAGCATAACAAACGCTAACTTAATGCTAATTAGAAATATAATGAATTGTTGAAAATTTATGCCACTTGCTTTTACAAATGCCAGAATCTTCACCGGCACCGGAACTATAGAAGGGAAAGCCCTGCTGGTCAGGGATGGGATTATTGATTCAATAATATCTT
>CAYSBL010000023.1:14092-31136 GCA_964429295.1 uncultured Rikenellaceae bacterium | reverse complement strand
ATAGAAGGGAAAGCCCTGCTGGTCAGGGATGGGATTATTGATTCAATAATATCTTCCCGGGATATCCCTTCAGGATGTGAAATAGTTGATTGCGGGGGACATTATCTATGCTCCGGATTCATTGATCTTCAGATTGCCGGCGGAGGAGGGTATCTCTTTTCAGCTGAACCGACACCTGAAGCACTGGATGCAATCACCGGGGCCATTGTACGCACAGGCACCACAGGTTTTCTGATCGCAATTCCGACCAATTCGATGGAGGTTTACAGAAAGGTCATAAAGGTAGCGGCTGAGAATCCGAATCCTGCCCTTCTCGGATTGCATGTCGAAGGGCCGTTTATTAATCCGGCGAGGAGGGGCGCGCATATTAAGGAATATATCAGAACTCCGGCCATGGAGGTTGTGGAAGCTATTGCTTCTCAGGCAAAAGGGATTATTGGAATGATGACAGTGGCGCCGGAGGTCTGCACCCGTGAGATTATTGAACTGTTAAATGGTTACGGAATTGTTGTTGCTGCAGGCCACAGTAACGCTACTTATAAAGAGGCAGTTGAAGGTTTCAGGAATGGCATACGGACAACTACCCATCTGTTCAATGCAATGTCGCAGCTTCATCACCGCGATCCGGGTTTGCCGGGAGCAGTGTTCCAGACACCCGGAGTTTTTGCCAGTATTATTGCCGACGGAATACATGTTGATTACAACATGGTATCCATTGCAAAAAAACTCCTGGGCGACAGACTTTTCCTTATTTCGGATGCTGTTGAGGAAAACCGCAGGGAAGCCTATATGCACATAAGGAAGGAAGACAGGTTCACCCTGCCCGACGGGACTCTTTCGGGATCAGCCCTGACCATGATGAAAGCTGTTGAGAACTGCGTAAAGAATGTTTCCATTCCCCTTGAGGAGGCTTTGAGAATGGCAACTCTGTACCCGGCCAGGGTTATGCGAATCGCCGGCAGGGGCAGTATTGAACCGGGTTTCCGGGCTGATCTTGTTGTTTTTGATGATGAATTCAAGGTTCGGAAGGTTTGTTTGAATGGCAGCCTGATTTGAAATCCACCCTGTATTAAATTAAAAGCCAGGCTAATGTCCAGGCAACCAATATTAGTCATCACAGTACTCTTCCTGACGGCCCTTTCGGCCTGTTCAGGAAAGGATGCCCGATATATAATCAACCATGGTGCAATAATCCGGGGAGATACTTCAGTAAAGGAAATTGCCCTTGTTTTCACTGGTGATGAATTCGGTGACGGACTTGAGTTTATATCGCGGATGCTGGAAGACGAAGATATCAAAGCATCCTTTTTTCTCACAGGGAAGTTTTACAGGAATATGGAATTTGAGCCATGGATAAGACTGCTTGCTGCAGGCGGCAATTACCTCGGCTCGCACTCCGACAATCATCTGCTGTATTGCGACTGGGTAAAAAGAGACAGCCTTCTCGTTACCCGGAAGGAATTTCTCAATGATCTTGAAGCCTCATATGACGAATTACAGAAATTCGGAATCGGGAAGGAACAGTCACTTTATTTCCTTCCTCCATATGAGTGGTATAATGATGCCATTGCCTCATGGACCGGGGAATTTGGGCTTCAGCTTATAAATTTCACACCAGGGACAAGGAGCAATGCAGATTACACGCTTCCTGAGATGGGTACGGGATATGTTGACAGCAGGACAATCTTCAATTCCATTTTATCTTTTGAAAGCAGGGAGGGGACAGGTCTTAACGGATTTATTCTGCTAGCACATGCCGGAACGGATCCCCGCCGGACTGACAAATTCTACCTTATGCTTCCGGAACTGGTGAGGGAGCTGAAAACCAGGGATTACCGGTTTGTAAGAATTGATGACCTTCTTAATGGTACATTTACAAAAATCCACAGCTGATGGAAGTACTTGGAGTTGATCTTGGAGGAACGAAGCTTGCCACTGCAGTTTTTACCGGTGCCGGTGAGAGAGTGGCAAGCGGGAGCGTGCCGCTTGGATCACGCAGGGGAAAGGAGGCCGGCAGTTTTGTTAGCTCCTTTATCGGTTCTGAAATTGAAAAAGCCCGTAATAAGGGATATGATATAAGATCCATCGGAGTTTCGGTTCCAGGGATCAGTATGGTTAAAACCGGCACTGTATGGGCTCCCAATATAGAAGGTTGGACCGATTATCCGCTGTACCGGGAAATCCGGGACGCTGCAGGCGATATTCCGGTGTTGATCGACAGCGACAGGGCATGTTCCATTCTCGGTGAAGTATGGATGGGCAATGCCAGGGGTTGCAGGGATGCAGTCTTCCTCTCTGTGGGCACGGGAATCGGCGCAGGTATTCTGGCAAGTGGTGAAATATTGCGGGGAAGTGATGATATTGCAGGGGCAATCGGCTGGATGGCTCTCGACAGGCCATTCAGGCCGCCTTACATAAACTATGGCTGTTTTGAATATCATGCATCTGGTGACGGCATTGCAAGGGTTACAAGGGATTTGCTGAAATCAGACAGCAGTTACCAGGGGCAGCTGAGCCGGACTGAAGCCGAGACCATTACCGGCCGGCATGTTTTTGAAGCCCTCGAAGACGGCGACAGACTGGCTGAGAAGGTGCTAGCTCTGTGCATCGAATTCTGGGGAATGGCTGTTGCAAACCTTGTAAGTCTGCTGAATCCTGAAAAGATCATTTTTGGAGGCGGAGTTTTCGGTCCCGCTGTGAGATTCCTGCCTGAGATCAGGAAGGAAGCGGAGCTTTGGGCGCAGCCGGTAAGCATGAGTAAGGTAAAGATTGAGGCGTCAGGGCTAGGAGGAGAGGCTGCTGTTTACGGTGCAGGCTGCCTTGCAATGAAGAATCCGGAATGCCTGAATCACTAAAAACCATGGAGATGTACAACAAGAAGAGAGTGTTCTGGTCAGCCTGTTTCGGCATGCTGCTTTTCGGGGTGGCGCTTATTACCCTTGGTTCGATTGCTACCGACCTGAAGGACAAACTTGGGATGAGCGAAATAGAAACAGGCACACTGTTTTCAATCCTTCCTTTCGGTATCCTTGTCGGGTCGCTTATTTTCGGACCTGTTGCCGACAGGTACGGGTACAAGTTTCTTCTTACAATCACCTGTTTATTTCTTGGTGCCGGTTTTGAGGGTGTTGCATTTTCTTCCTCGTCGGTATTGCTGAAGCTTTCAATCTTTCTTATCGGATTATCGGGCGGAGTGCTTAACGGAGCAACCAATGCGCTCGTTTCGGACATAAGTAACTCAGACCGGACGGCAAATATAAGCCTTCTGGGGGTGTTCTTTGGAATAGGAGCCCTGGGAATTCCCCTTCTGTTGGGATCTGCAGGAGAGAAGGCAGGATTTGAAGGAATAGTATCCTCAGTAGGACTTATTTCACTATTTGGCGCTGGTATTTACGCAATGATAAAGCTTCCTCCTCCCAAAATTCAGGAGAAGATCCCCCTTTCACGGATTAGAGGTTTTTTCAGTGACAGGGTGTTGCTACTTATTGCTTTTTATCTCTTTTTTCAGAGCAGTTTTGAAGGGTTGATGAACAACTGGACAACGAGTTACCTTTCTGATCATCTCTTCCTGTCGCAGCCCAAGGCACTTATGGGTTTGTCGCTATTTGTGGGAGGAATGGTTTCGATGCGGCTTGTAACCGGGATACTGATCCGGAACATGCCGCCTGCCAGGATGCTTGCCATTTCATTTATCCTGTTGATAACAGGTTTGGTTCTGTTACTTGCGGGAAGAACTGCATCATATGCGCATATCGGATTTTTCCTTATCGGTACCGGACTTGCTAACGGATTTCCGGTCATGCTCGGCCTGGCAGGGGAGAGATATGAGAAGTTGTCGGGGACCGCCTTCAGCTTTGTGCTTACCATTGCACTCCTTGGGAATATGATAATTAACTACATGATGGGAATAATTTCCGAGCTTACCGGAATAGGCAACCTTGTGCTTGTAATTACCTTTGAGACTTTGATAATGATATTACTTGGGTTACTGATATTTAAAAACTACAAAAAGACAATACTATGAAACTGGCAAAACAATGGCTTGAGAATGCCCGGGACGTGATGACGTGTATAGAAGAGACGCAGGAAGAAAACATAAGAAAGGCTGCACTCCTTATGGCTGACAGTATCCAGGCCGAACGATGGGTTCACACCTTCGGATGCGGTCATGCCACGCTACCGATTGAAGAAATGTACCCCAGGATAGGAGGGTTTGTCGGATTTCATCCTATGATAGAACTTCCCCTTACCTTTTTTACCAGGATCACAGGAGAGATGGGAGTACACCAGTTCGTATTCCTTGAAAGGGTGGAAGGATACGGAAGGGAGATAATGAAAGGCTATGATTTCGATCCGAGGGATGTCATGTGGCTTTTCAGCCATTCGGGAATAAACAATGTTAATATTGATATCGCAATTGAAGCTAAGAAGAAGGGGATGAAGGTTGTCGTATTCGGTTCGGCCGCGGCTGCAAAGGGAAAAAAGACAAGGCATTCATGCGGCAAGACTATTTTCGATCTGGCCGATGTGGTGGTCGACACCTGCGCTCCCATTGAAGATGCTTCTGTTCCGCTTATGAACCACCCCGACAAGATAGGACCTGTTTCGACAATGGCTTTTGTAACCTGTGTATGGATGACCATCACCACAGTGGCAGAGATCCTGGCTGAAAGAGGAGTAAAGCTCTATATCCATCCTTCCCATAATGTTGCAGGTGATGGCAAGGAAAGGGATAGGCTTGATGAAGCCCTTGCCGAATACAAGAGAAGGATAGCAGGAGTCTGATACGGTTATTACTTGATAACAGGTTCTTTAGCCTTATGAATGACAGTCTGGGGGAAGGGTATTTCTATACCTTCCCTGTCGAAGGCGATCTTCAGCCTCTTCTTCATTTCTCCGGCAACCTCCCATTGCTTCAGGGGTCTGGTATCGCCCAGGATCTTCACAACTATAGCCGAGTCGGCAAATTCTTCAACCCTGAGGAATCTTGGGGGAGAAATTATATTGTCTTTGAAACCGGGATCTTCGGCAAGCTCCATTCCCGTCCTGTCAATTACTTTTATAAGATGATCAAGATCGGTGTCGTAGGATATTCCTATATTAAAGTTCACCCTGGCAAAATCCTTCGAAAGATTGGAAACCAGGGTAATTGATCCGTGATTGATATGATGGACCGTTCCGTCAAGATCCCTTAAAGTGGTTTTGCGCATGGTAATATCCTGAACGACCCCGCTCGTTCCATCGATATTAACAATATCTCCTATACGGTACTGATTCTCGATGATCATGAAAAGTCCTGTTATTATATCCTTTATCAGATATTGACCGCCGAAACCGACAGCTACGCCAACAATACCGGCACCTGCAAGAATGGGTCCTATTTTCAGGCCGGCCTCCTGAAGAATCATGAGAATGGCCAGAATTATCATTATAATCCTAAGGGCATTTTTGAAAATATGGATAAGAGTTTCTTCCCTCTTTACCTCAGCTTCCTCCGACATATTCTCATCCCTCACAACGGTAAGCCTTACTGCTCTTATGATTATCCTGCCGATAATGATATTGATCAGATAGGCAAAAACCGCTATGAACAAAATCTTTATTCCATGATCAAGAAGCCAGGGGATTATTTTGTCGGTCCAGATAATAAGATTCTCCTTCATTTTCAGTATATGATAAAAACAAAATATTTGAGATCATGCAAGATAGCAAAAATTTTGCTTTTCTGCTGATAATCCGGCATAGGTTGTAACATCGGCAACGCCTTGGATTAAATTTTTATACGCTATATTCGCACTTGTGCTTTAATGTTTTACAGGTCTCTGACCGGCATAGCTAATACTGTAATTATGAATATAAATGTTCTGATACGTAAGTTCCTCCATCTGGTCAATCTGGAGCCGGAACTTGATGATTACGACAAGATCCACAATACTATTGAAGCGGACATGATATTCAAGGGGACAAACCTGTGGATTCTGGTATTTGCCATCATTGTAGCCTCGGTGGGATTGAATATGAATTCGACTGCTGTGATAATAGGGGCAATGCTTATTTCGCCGCTGATGGGCCCCATTAACGGGATGGGATACAGTATTGCGACCTATAATTTTACGCTCTTCCGCACGGCCGCGAAGAATTTTACATTTGCAGTTATAGCAGGTCTTGTTGCATCGACGGCCTATTTTGCGATGAGTCCCATTTCAACTGCCCACTCGGAGCTTCTTGCAAGGACCAGCCCTACCATTTACGACGTTCTGATTGCTCTTTTCGGCGGTCTGGCCGGGATAGTGGCAATTAGCAGCAAACATAAGGGTAACGTCATTCCGGGTGTGGCAATAGCGACCGCCCTGATGCCCCCATTATGCACTTCGGGATACGGTCTTGCGACAGGACAATTTGAATACTTTTTCGGAGCGATGTATCTTTTTACCATCAATACGGTATTTATTGCCATCTCCTCGGTGGTGGTATCCCAGATTCTGAAATTCCCTATCACCACACTGGTCGACAGCGCTCAGAAAAAGAGGGTCAACAGGTGGATTTCCTTTGTGATCTCCCTGGTTTTGATACCGAGTATATTTTTTGGTTATAGGCTGGTACAGAAGGAGAAATTCAATGAGAATGCTTCCAGATACGTGAATAACATTGGTTTTGTTGAGGGGAATTACCTTTTGAAACATGAGATAAATCCGAAGACCAGGACCATCACCCTTGTTTACGGAGGGACACAGCTTACCGATGAGCAGAAAAACGGGATAAGGGCCAGGTCTGTCGATTTTGCCATTAAGGACGCCAGTATTGAATTCCGGCAGGGACTTACTTTCGATCACCTCACCGGCCGTAATGAGGAGATGAGCAACCTTCGTCTTGAGGTGACCAGGCTTCAGGGTGAGTTGCAGAAAAACCAAAGGGAACTGGATGAGCTTAGTTCGAAAAACAATGCAGGGAAGGAGATCCTGGATGAGATAAGAACTATCTATCCGGATATTGTCAGTTGCACCTTCGGCAATTCGCTGATGTTTCAGGAAGGGGCATCCAAACCGGAAAATGAATATGTGGTTGTTCTGACTGTCAGGAACAGGAATCTGAGCGGCGATGAAAGGGAAAAGATCTCATCCTGGTTGAAAACGCGCCTGAAGAATGACAGGATAAGGCTCTTTATCGAAACCGCGAAATAATTAGATCAGGAAAGCCTCCTTCTCAGGATGCTGAACGACACAAGATATATGAAAAATGGCAGGTAGAGGTTAGCTATCACCACTGCCATAAATGCGCTTCCGTAAAGGAACAGAACAGAGAATCCGAATATAGCACTGTTGATTATCACCGTATATCTTACTGCCTTTCTTCTGGCTGCCATCGCTGCTTCGTTTTCCTTCTTTTCCCGCGACATAACAAGCAGTAAGCATCCGGAAAGGAGCAGAAGCATGGTAAGCTCATCAGCAAAGTTGGTTTTGAATGTTGCGAATGCTCTTGTTTCCATATAGGAAGAGATCACGGCAAAAACCGGCAGTTCGAACCTGAAGCTGAAACCGAAATACAGGATGGCCATTATAATGCCTCCAGCGATCAGGATATATCCCGGGATCCTGTATTTATGGGGCAGGAGCATATTGTCTTTTTCAGAATTCACCATCTTGCTATTTTATCATTTCCCCAGAACATAAGCTGTCTCAATATTCCGAATCTTCTTTTTTCTTCACGGGGCATTTTTGAGTACAGTTCTTCGGCAACAGATTTCCATTTTTCAGCAATCGGCTTTGTTTTTGACACGAGTTCCTCCGGGCTTTCGGGATAGCTAAGGTGTGTAGATTTTACATTGCCGCCTTTGGTTATGTGCAAAAGTGCTTCCGGTACGTCAAAGAAAGGGCAGGGGCGCAGGAAGTTGTCGGAAAAGGGTTTATGCCCTCTGAATTTTTTGAAGAACGGCGACCTCAATGCTTCCAGAAGCGACATATCGTGAATGTTGGAGTCGGAGTAATGGCAGAATGCACATGGCTCCAGATCCCCGTTCGAGTTGATATGGGCGAAATCATTGCTTGCAGCCACGCAGCCTATGGATTTATGACCGGAGTTGGGGAAATCGATTATGGTGAAATTTCTCCTTCTCTGGTAGTCCTCTATCTTATCCTTTACATATGCTCTTTGTTCAGCGGTGCAGCAGAGCGATGTATCAGCATCGCTTCCGATTGGAAGGTAGGTAAACATCCACCCGAACCAGGCTCCTTTTTCGAGCAGAAAATCGAGAAACTCGTCGCTAGTAACAGTAAGATAATTCCCCGAATGGTAACAAATTGAAAATCCAAATCCGATATCCCTCTGCCGCAGGATGTCCATTGCGGCTATAACCTTATCGTAGGTCCCCTTTCCGCGTCTCATGTCGGTTTCCTCCCTGAATCCCTCTATGCTGAGGTAGAGATTCAGATTTCCAAGCCGGACCATCTCATCGGCAAAGGCCTCATCGACAAGGGTGCCGTTTGTGAAAAGGCCATAGGTAAGTCCGGAATGCTTCCTGCAAAGCCTGAGAATGTCATTCTTACGCATGAGGGGTTCCCCGCCGGTCATCAGTATCTCTATAACTCCCATCCTTTTTGCCTCAGCCAGTATCTCATCGAGTTTTTCGTATGAGAGATTCATGTTCTTGCTGTAGTCGGCCGCCCAGCATCCCTTGCATTTCAGGTTGCAGGCGCTGGTAGGATCGATCATCAGAAGCCGCGGCAGGACCGTTTTGTACTTGCTGTTGAGGTAAAGTCTCTTTGGAATGTAGAAAAGTCCGTCAATAGTAAGGAAGTCGAACAGGTTCCTGACCTCAAAATAGCGGTAGAGCCTGTAAATAAAATCCTTATGATGGGGATAACGGGGGATCTCTTTCTTTACTCCTCCGATATACAGATACTTCATTGAAAAATCAATTTGTTGCCATTAGCCCGGAAACAGGTCCTCAGTCGTTCTGGGTACTGGAATACACAGGGAATTTTGCAGTAGAATTGTCGTCGAAGGTGAATTCAATGCCGACAAGCCCGAAGCGATGGTTTGCCCAGTAAACTGTCTTTTTTACACCGAATTTGTTAGTGTTCTCTTCAATCTGCATGACCTTAATATCCATTCCTCCCCAGTAATAGTCATTGTCGGTCGATTTGGCAGTGACAGTCCTTGTTTTGCCTCCGTTGATTGTGTAAGTGTCGCCGACATTTGAATCATATTTCACTATTACACCGGGCTCAAGTCCGTTTATACTTTCAATGCCTTCGGAGGTTATTCTGAATTCGATGTCGGTAATGGTTACATTGTCGCCGTTAACAGTTGTCTGGGGGTGATTCTGCAGGATATTCTTGATTGTGTTGTTTGTAACTACGGCAGTGCCTGAAAATGATGATACTCCGTTTTCAAGGGAAACGACTTCGGCCTCTATTGAACTTACTCCGGCAACAGTTCCCCATGATGATGAGATGGTCTCTCCAACCTCACCCATCGGTGATTGCATACCGCCCAGCGTATCAGCTTTATCTTTCTTGCACGCTGTAAAAACCATCGAAATGGCCAGGACAGAAAATAAAAGTCTTTTATTCATAAAAACAGTTTTTAGGGTTAATGATCAAGAACCAAAAATATTTTTTATAACATTACAGACGCATATTTATTTGACCAACGGTTTATTTTTTATGATTGTTTAACATATAAATGACAAAAGCCCCGGGGATCCCGGGGCTTAACTTTTAGAATTAAAGTAATTGGAAGTCAGCGGGTAACACAGAATCAACACAAAATAACTACCAGCCCGGTGTAAAGTTCAGACCGAACTGGATATTTTTGAATCCGCCATTCTGTAGAGGTACTGCAACATAGGGTTCAAGAATGAGATATCCCAGAAGGTTTACCCTTAACGATGCTCCTGTGCTTATCAGGGGAGAGCTTTCCGGCCTCTCTTCAGGCATATCCTGAACAATACTCATATTTACGGTCTCAGGCTTCAGGTTCATTGAAACGCTGGTGCCTTCACTCCAGGCAAGGCCGGCATCGACGAACAGGTTGATGTCAGTCAGGAAAAACTTCGATTTGATAAGTGCCAGCCTTTCGGGCCCCGTAAATGGAAATCTCAGTTCGGCATTTCCAACCACGATCCTTGTACCCGAGAGCCATGATACACTGAACCTGTTCTCATCAGCTTCGGCACGATCGTATCTTACATTCTCATAGCCTCTGACAAGCCAGGGGTATCCAAGATAAAATGGTGTAATAACCCCATCTTCGGCGTCCTTCCCGTACATGCCATAGTTGTAAAGCCTCACTGCAAATGTTACAGGCCGGGCATAGAAGTACTTTCTGTAATCGGCAAGAGTGGTCAGGATGTTTGCAGCACCAAAGTACTTTTCGATCTGCAGCCTGGCCCTGTGTCCCTGCATCGGGGCGGTCATGCCGAAATAGGAATTGTCTTCAACGTAAGCAAGGGATATCTGCTGGAAGTTATCTCCCTTTGGCGCTTTAAGCTTTTCCTTGTGCCCGCCGACGGGGATCTCATCCATCGTGTAATAGTAGTTGTACCTGTCGAACCTGTAATAATACCATGATGATGATGCCTGCGATTCAAACCTTCTGGTCTGCGAAAGGGGGTAGGATGCAAACACCGAGATATTGTCCTCGAACATCCTTATGTAGTCGACCATGAAATTGTAAACAGGGAGTTCAGAATCATTATATGTGATGGTATCAAGGATAAGACTCATTCCTCCTGTCAGATAAGGAATGTGGGAGATGGCTCCTCCCCATTTTACCTTCCCCTTCTGATTAATGAATGCAGTCTGTCCTCCAAAGTCATAAATCTCCCCGTTAAGGTTTAGGGATGTATAAAGCTGGTTATTGCCAACCATGTCGCTGAATATGGCATTGACACTTCCCGCCATGCCGTTTCTGTAAATTCCTGTCGACATTCCGATGCTGCCGCTGTTGGAAATATAATCGAGTTTGAACCGGGGCTTATAGGGTATAGTCTTTATTGAATCGGTATTCATTTTGGGCATTTCCGCCCTGTTGAAGAGCGCCTTGTCAACAATGTTGAGCTCAGAATGCTTCAACGGCGGAAGTGTGGCAGCACTCATATCAGTGAAGTTGCGGTCGACCTCGGTTTTGCTGAACTGGCTTTCTTCGGCTGTCCATATTTCGTAATCGTTTCTTCTGTAATAGTTGTATGCGATCAGCTTTCCTCCGGAGGGAACACTTAAAGCGGGGGAATAAGCAGTGATCCCGCTGATGCCCCTGGGGTAGTCAGTCAGACGGTAAACACGTTCGGTTTCCAGTTCGTATTTGTAAAGATTCCTGAACCCGTCGGCATCTGAAAGAAAGAAAATGCCTTTTCCGTCGGGAGAAAAGTGGGGATTCAGGTTGAAGGCATCTCCGAAGAGGTCGATGATCCTGGTGGTTTTATTCCTGAGATCGTAGATTGCAATGTCGAAGCTGAACTTCTTTTTCCCCGGGACCTCATTTACCCGCTCCTGGGAAAAGACTATATAATTCCCGTCGGGCGACCATGCAGGATGAATGTTGGATGCAAAATCATCGGTAAGCTTTTCCGCCTCGAAGGTATTCAGGTTGAAAAGATACAGGTCGCTTATTCCATCTACCTGTCCGGTGACAATAATCTTTTCTCCGTCAGGCGACCAGGCGGGATTGGAGAAAGACTGAACGCCCGGTATCCTGTATTCCCTTGTTATTTTTGATCTTGCCACATCCAATATTGCCAGTTTGTTTATCCCCTTGCTGAATACAACAAAGGCAAACTTTTTATCATCGGGCGACCATGTTCCTGCTGATTCAATAAAATTGAAGTCATCTATCTCGTTATCTCTTGTCACGCTCGACAGTTTCTTAATTATCTTCCCTGTGCTGGCGTCGGCCAGGAACAGATCGAGGGTGAACAGGTCCTTTTCGCTGAAGAATGCCAGATATTTTCCGTCGGGACTGATGGAAGGGGAAATGTTTGTTTCACCTGCATTTGCCCTGGATACGACCATTCTACCGGCAAGATTATCGTTTTTTCCCTCGAGGTATTTCTTATAATGTTCCTCAGTAGCAAGCTTCCATAATGCCGAAAGGGTACTTTCCTCATAACCCAGCACTTTTTTTGCAGCTTCATTGAATCCGAGTTCACCTGTCTTCTTCAGAAGAGGTATTATTATGGTATCTCCCCATGTCTTTCCGGCCATCGCCCAGAACGACTGCCCGTACCGGTATGGGAAATACCTTGAATCCGTTGAAAGCATCTTTATCGTGGGGAAATCATTGCTCAGAATAGCATCCCTCATCCACATAGAGGTATGGGGGTCGACACTTCCTATTGAAAGGTATTCCGCCATACCTTCAATCATCCATAGAGGGACGTTATTGATCGAAAGCTTCCTCATGGTGTCGGGGTTGAGAAAGAGGTTGTACTGAAAGGCATGCACAAGCTCATGCCCCAGAGTGTGATCGGTCTGGGCAAGGGATGAGGCAACAGGCATAATGACGCGGTTTTTCAGGCTTTCTGTAACCCCTCCGGTGCCGGTTCCTATCAGACTGCTGATAGTATTTGTCTGCTGGAAATCAGCATGTGTATTATAGAATATGACCGGGTTCCTGGTGAGGAAGGTGTCTTTGAAAATAGCCTGGTGCATGTTGTGCCAGTTCTCGCTCCATTGAGATAATGATCCGACCAGCGAATCATTCTTCAGGTAATGGTAGAGTTCAAAATTGGGAGTTTGAACCACATCGAATTCGAATTTCCGGTAACCGGGTTTGTTTCTTCCGAAATACTGAGCTTCTGCAACAACTCCCGGTATACTTATCCATACCAGAATAAATAAAGCGAACCGTATGCGTTTCCTGCTGAATGGACCTGTATTTTCAGATAATGCATCCATGATCAATATTTTTTGAATACAAGCGGAAAAGTCTTGTTCTGGTCTTTCAGGTCAATGCCCGTTTCCAGAATGGTTTAATGTACGAATTCAAAAACTATACCATAAGAGTCACTTACAGGGTATGATAAATGCAATAATCCATTTGTAAATTTAACATCCTTTAACATTAATCTGAAATTCCGGTGCGATTATTTGCATCCTTTAGCCGGCAGGCAAGGAAACAGACCCTGATCTTATGCCGGAAAAAGTCATTGTCACAAATCCCGGTTTTGTTTTATCTGCTTCTGATACGTGAGTTTTTCTTCTTTGAATTATATTTGAGGTCTGCTAATTGGGGAAATCTTAAAATTCATTTCGATGAGACGATCGGGTATTGTTTCACTTTTGATTATTATGTTGTGTCCGGGTTTAAAGGCTCAGGACCATAAACAGGTTTATGTTCCGGATCCGGATCCGGTAATTCAGAGGAGGATAGGGGAGTGGCAGGACATAAAGTTCGGGCTTCTTATGCACTGGGGGCCTTACAGCCAGTGGGGAATAGTGGAATCATGGACCCTGTGCCCGGAGGATGTGCCGTGGGCCCTGCCCGACACAGTTAATGATTATTTTGCCTATAAAAAAAGATATGAGGATCTTGGCAGGACTTTCAATCCGGTTGCCTTCGATCCAGTGAGATGGGCCAGGGCAGCAAAGGATGCAGGTATGAAGTATGTGGTATTCACAACCAAGCATCACGACGGTTTTTGCATGTTTGACACAAAATACACCGATTACAGGATCACCGGTGAGGATTGTGCCTTCCATACCGATCCCCGGGCAGATGTTACAAGGGAGATCTTCACTGCATTCCGCAACGAAGGGCTTTGGGTAGGAGCCTATTTTTCCAAGCCGGACTGGCATAGCCCTTATTACTGGTGGCCTCATTTTCCTCCCTTTGACAGGAATGTAAACTATGATCCTGACAAATACCCCGGCAGGTGGGATGGTTTTGTGGAATTCACTCATAATCAGGTAATGGAGCTTAGCAGCAATTACGGGAAGATAGACATCTTCTGGTTTGACGGAGGCTGGGTTCAGAAGAGGCAGCCTGCGGGAGAGGCTCCTGTCATTCCGGGAATGATTGTGAAAAAGGAATTCAACCAGGACATCCGGATGGATGAGCTTGTAAGCCGGATAAGGTCAGTGCAGCCTGAAGCCATTGTTGTAGATCGTGCCGTTGAAGGAAAGAACCAGAACTATCTTACACCCGAGAACATGGTTCCCGATACCATGCTCCCCTATCCGTGGGAATCGTGCATCATACTGGGAGGAGGCTGGTCGTACAGGAAGGATGCCGTTATGATGCCTGCAAGAAAGGTCATTCACATGCTGGCCGATATTGTTGCAAAGGGAGGAAATCTTCTTCTGAACATTGGTCCGGGTCCTGACGGTGCTATTTATGAAGAGGCTTATGACCGGCTGCAGGAGACCGGAGAATGGCTCCGGATAAATGGAGAGGCGATATACAGCACCAGGGTAATATATCCATATTTTGATGGAAAACTTCGCTTCACCCGCGGTAAGGACGGATCGGCCTATGTCATTTACCTTCTTGACGAAAATGAATCGCTTCCGGAAGAGATCACCATAAAAGGCTTTATTCCTGCTAAAAAAGCGACAATAACCATGCTGGGCAAAAATAATACCCGGTTCAGGTACGTTTCAGGAGCCGAATCATTCAGGATCCTGATACCAGCAAACCGTAGGGAGCAGCTTCCTTCTTCCCATGCAGTTGCCTTTAAAATAAGCAGGGTTATCTAGCCCCTGGTTATTTCCTCCTTGTCAGGATCCCAGTACATAGTACGTCCTTCGAGCCAGGCTCTTGTTCCCATGTGCGCAGTCATTGCCTCCTGGAATGCCTGATCGATGTTGCACGAAGGAGTCTGGTTCTGGCGTATGCACTCGAGCCATTCCCTCATATGCAGATGAGTAGTATCATAACGCTTGCCGTCGACATAGGTGTAAAGCAATCCGCGCTGGGCGAAATATAGTTCAGTCGCTGATGTTACTGCATCAACCTTGCTCTGACCGGGGACATAGGTGAAGAACGGGGTATCGGTGGGGATGACGCCCTGTTTTATCTTTTCAGCATACCTGTCGGAGTTTCTGTCGGCTGTTATCTGGAGGATATTGGAAACCTCCATAGAGGCATCATGGCCCATAAAAACTTTTCCCCTGTTACGCGAACTGGCCAGTGTAGCGCTATAGAGCATGGTAAGGTTTTTTGAAGGCCATTCAAAAGTTGTCTGCAGAACGTCCGGGACCGTCCGTCCGTCCTTAAAGAAATATACTCCTCCTGAGGATGTGGCGGAATCCGGAATTCCAAGATGCATAATCTGATTAGCAGCGTCATATTCGTGGGTTAAAAGGTCTCCCGACAATCCGGTGCTGTAATCCCACCAGCAGCGCCACCGGAAAAACCTCTCGAGGCTGAATTTGTCCCTCGCTTCGGGTCCGACATATCTTTCCAGTCCGAATGATTTCATATAGTCGAGGTATTCCGCGATCCTTTCAGGTTCGCCCTCGAACTGTTTCCAGTCGATGGTCTGAGGATTGGAACCATTTATGATATCATACACCCATGCGCCGTTCGGAGTATTCCTGTTGGTACACACCTCTATCAGGTTAACGTGTCCGAGCAGACCATTCCCGATAATCTCTTCTGCTTTCTGGTAGCAGGCCGTCTGGCGGCCCTGGTGACCAAGCTGGAACACGATTCCTGCATCCCTGACGGCCTGTCTTACCAGATATGTCTCAGGCACTGTCCAGGTCATTGGTTTTTCGCAGTACACATGCTTACCGGCCCTGGCGGCGTCGATGGTCATTGTACCATGCCAGTGGTCGGGAGCGGCAATTACAATTGCATCAATATCATCGGCAGCCAGCATTTCCCTGTAGTTCAGGTATCGTTTCGGGGCAGCTCCGAACTTTCCGCCGGTTCCCTCCCTGTTGATGTTTGAGCAGGCAAGCCGGGCTGCTTCACCGTAATTATCGAATATGTCACACACTCCGTTTACCACAACATTAAGGTCATCCTGTTCGAGGAAAACATCCAGGCGCGTATCATCCGGATTGTCCTGCTTTGCCTTGATAAGGGTATCCATATATGAAGGCTCGGCAAATCCAAGCGCTCTCATAAGCTGTTTCCCCCTGATTCCGAATCCGATAACTCCAAGCCTGATCTGCTTTCCGTCGGGAACAGGTTTGAGGAATACGGCATTCTTGTTGCTTATCTGGAAAACACCGGAGATATCCCTGTCGAGGAAAGCAGTTTTCCTGGTTTTTACAAGTCCGTAGGCCACAGCTCCCAGCAAGGGTACAGTGGCAAGTGTTTTGATAACATCCCGGCGGCCAACCTTTGGTGCCTTACCGGTATTTTTATTATTGTCCGCAGCCATATCTGATCTTTCTTTTTCCATATTTAGATGACGAATTTTCTGAAACCTTCGGGGAGGATAGTGATCAGCCAGCGGTCAATACCTATTACCCTTGCGGCGGGAAAGACAAAAAGGACACCGAGTCCTGCAAATTCAATCAGGTTCTTGTCGACAAGAAAGTAAGTTCCCTCAAATGGCATCATATAGCTGATCCCGATGAGGGAGGGATGTGACAAAGTATAGAGAAGAAGAAGCAGCATACCGCCAATGCAAGCCAGGCGGGTGAAACAACCTATGAACAATCCCAGTCCGACCAGCACCAGTCCCCATTCATTCAGGAAATCAACATATCGCATCAGGCCCTCGTTGCCTGCCAGGCTTATGAACATTGAGCTGAAGGGTCCCTGCGAGTCGAGCAGATAGCTTTTGGCTGTCCAGTTAGGGTTTAACACCTTTACCATTCCCTCAAAAAGGATGTTCCATCCGATGAACAGGCGAAGTATGACCAGCCAGGTAAGCTGCGCCTTTGAATAGTTGTTTTCCATTTACAGTTTAATATTGAATGATTGAAAAAAATAACTTCCCGGCTTTTAAAAAGCATAAATTTATACTATTCGATGATTGATTATTATTATTCGAAGAAAAAAATTCAGGATTTTTATTTTTTTAACCTAATCCAAAATAGCAACAAGTTTAACCCACCCCTACCCCTCCCGGGAGGGGATCCTTATT
>CAYSBL010000023.1:0-13992 GCA_964429295.1 uncultured Rikenellaceae bacterium | reverse complement strand
CTCCTTCTCCCATTCTCTTCCATTCTCCCCTTCTCCCATTCTTTCTTCCGTCTTCTTTCTTCCGTCTTCGGTCTTCCGTCTTCGGTCTTCCGTCTCCCGTCTTCTTCAAAAACCATATCGTTTCAGGTAAAAAACTTATCGTTAATCATATGTTTTCTTATCGTCACAGGGCAACTTTTTGTTGTTTTTTTTAGATTTGTAGTATATACCTTCATACCAATATTCAAACCATGAAGAAGATACTTCTGCTCTGCATCCTGATCCTTCCTTCATTTTTGCTATCTGCCCAGTTTCAGTCGATCCCGAGGCTTGAAAAGCAGGGAAATACAACAAAGCTCATAATAAAAGGCAGCCCTTTCCTGATACTGGGGGGCGAGCTTCACAACTCAAGCACATCAGGTACAGCTTATATGCGTCCCATATGGGAAAAGATGCGCAGGAAGAACCTTAATACCGTTATTGCTCCCGTATACTGGGAGCTTCTGGAACCGGAAGAAGGGAAGTTTGATTTCACCCTTGTCGACTCGATGATCACCGGAGCCAGGAAGCAGGATCTGCATCTCGTACTGCTCTGGTTTGCATCGTGGAAGAATGGTTACTCGATGTATGCTCCCGGTTGGGTGAAGAACGACCAGGAAAGATTTCCAAGGGCGATGAGAAGCGACGGGGAATCATTCCAGATGCTGTCCGTTTTCGGTAAGGAATCAATGAAGGCTGACGCCAGGGCTTTCAGGGCGCTGATGAAGCATATCCGTGAGACGGATGCCGCTGAACAGACTGTTATAACGGTTCAGATTGAAAATGAAATGGGACTGTTCATGACCGACCGCGATTACTGCGAAGCTGCAAACAAGGCTTTCAGGGAACCGGTTCCGGAAGGTCTGATGAACTATATGATTGCCAGTAAGGGAAAGCTTCAGCCTGAGATCGACAGCATCTGGAAAGCAAACGGATACAGGAAATCGGGTAAATGGGATGAGGTATTCGGGAAAAGCATTGTGGACAAAAGCAACTGGAAAACGCTTTCGTCCCTTACCGAAGAGCTTTTTACTGTCTGGCATTATGCCCGATACATCGAAGCAATTGCGTCCGAAGGCAAGAAGGAGTATCCCCTGCCTATGTATGTGAATGCCTGGATCAAGCAGCCACGGGGCGGATATCCCGGAAAATATCCCAACGGAGGCCCTGTGCCTCATACCCTCGATATCTGGAGGGCGGCAGCCCCGTCGGTCGATTTTATCGCCCCCGACATTTATGTATCGGCCGATCTTGCCAGATATACAATTGAACAATACCGCCGGTCAGGCAATCCACTGTTTATTCCTGAGTTCAGGCATGGCGATGAATCAGCAAGCTTCGCATTCTGGGTGTACGGGAAGCATGATGCCATGGCCTTTGCACCGTTCGGAATCGATGACTGGGAACCTGAAGATGACG
Organism: uncultured Rikenellaceae bacterium; assembly: GCA_964429295.1. Classification (GTDB taxonomy): domain Bacteria; phylum Bacteroidota; class Bacteroidia; order Bacteroidales; family VadinHA17; genus LD21. The sequence goes on along the minus strand of CAYSBL010000023.1, from coordinate 12,555 downwards.
GGATCACAAAAACATATGCAGTGCTTGGACAACTGAGTGATCTCATATTGAAGCACCAGGGAAAGGGGACCATGACCGGGATTTATGTGGATACGGTAACTCCGGTACAGAAGTTTGAACTCGGAGGGTTCCGTATTGAAGCCAGGCTTGGCGGGGGATTCTATGCTGCGTTTCTGGATCCGTCGGGCAGATCGCACCGTCAGTCATGTGCAGGAGGTATAATTTTCAATACAGGGCCTGACGAGTTTGTTGTTGCAGGAAAGAACTTTATGCTTTCCTTCGACCCGGTCAGGCCTGATCCTGAAAGGAAATTCATCGATGTGGAATTTATGGATGAAGGCACTTTCGCCGACGGGAGATGGGTTACAACGCGAAGGCTTAACGGAGATGAAGGAACAGGAGGGGGAGATTATGGGTTCGGAACGGGCCGGTCGATGACATCCGGAAGGCTGAATTTCCAGCCTCAGCCCGGAGATGAATACAGCATAATACGCTTTAAAATGTACAGGTACAGGTAAAAGCAGTAAACAGTTGGCAGTTGGCAGTAAAGTAGTCAGGGTATAAAGGCATGAAGTCTGAGGTATGAGATGTGAGGTGTGAGAGCAGGAGTGAGGAAGAAAAAAAAGAATTTCTCGCAGATTTCCGCAGATGGAAGACGCAGATAAGCCCAGAGAAGAAACTGGCAGGATTACGCAATCAAGGATCCCCTCCCGGGAGGGGTAGGGGTGGGTAAGAAGTGTGAGTGTGAGAGCGGGAGTGAGGAGGAAAAAGAAGAATTTTTGGCAGATTTCCGCAGATAGAAGACGCGGATAAGCGCAGAGAAGAAACCGGCAGGGTTGCGCCATCACGGATCCCCTCCCGGGAGGGGTAGGGGTGGGTAAGAAGTGTGAGTGTGAGAGCGGGAGTGAGGAGGAAAAAGAAGAATTTTTGGCAGATTTCCGCAGATAGAAGACGCGGATAAGCGCAGAGAAGAAACCGGCAGGGTTGCGCCATCACGGATCCCCTCCCGGGAGGGGTAGGGGTGGGTCAACCAGCAACAAGGAACCAGCAACCAGCAACACAACATTTAATTCACATCACAAAAACACCAAAACAATGCGTCATTTTTTCATTTCCCTTCTCATCCTGCTGTCATACAGTGCAGCAGCCCAGGTTACCGCACAGAAATACAGGGAACCTGTAACATTCACCACTCAGCAGGATCATCAGAACATGATGGCCCAGCTTGGCATAACGGAATTAAGGCCCGGTCCCAGCGGGAATGAATCTGCACCTGATCATGCAAATTATGATGAGTCGCTGGCAAATCCGTATCCTTTGCTGCCGGAAGTTCTGACAATGAAGAACGGTAAAAAAGCAACAACACCGGAGCAATGGTGGAAGCAGCGAAGGCCTGAGATCGTTGAAGGCTTTGAAAGTGAGGTTTACGGCCGGCTTCCGCAAAACATCCCGGGTGTTGACTGGAAGGTTCAGATCCAGGAAAGGGAATATGTGGGCATGACGCCTGTAATTGCCAAACAGCTTGTAGGGCATGTCGACAATTCGGAGTATCCGCTCATCGATGTGAATATCAAAATGACTCTTGTGACTCCTGCCAATGCCGAAGGCCCTGTTCCGGTGCTGATGATGTTCGGTTTTGCCTCACTGCCGTCTCCGGTTCAGCCCAATCCCGACGATCTGGCAAGGCTTAATGAAGCTTTAAGGGAATTACTTGGACGTGATCCCGAAATAAAGGCCATTCTTGAGAAATACCCTGCTTACACCCCAATGGTCCGTTCCACTCCCATGTTTGGCGGATTCGGGCCCCAGGGAGGAGAAGTACCATCAAATCAGCAGCTTCTTGCAGCCGGCTGGGGTTATGCCATGATAGATCCTTCGAGCATTCAGGCTGACAATGGAGCAGGTCTGACCAGGGGGATAATAGGGCTGGTCAACAAGGGCCAGCCAAGGAAGCCCGATGACTGGGGTTCGCTCCGTGCATGGGCCTGGGGCGCTGCAAGGGGTCTTGATTATCTCGAAACGGATCCTGCAGTTGATTCAAAAAGGGTGGGAATAGAAGGAGTTTCGCGTTATGGAAAAGCTGCTCTGGTGACAATGGCTTTTGAGCCCCGCTTTGCAATGGTACTGGTCGGGTCGTCAGGAAAAGGAGGAGCAACCCTTCACCGCAGGGTCTTTGGTGAAGCTGTCGAGAGCCTTACTGCATCGGGTGAATACCACTGGATGGCAGGAAATTATCTGAAATACGGAGCAGAGAAGGGTGCTTTCGGATCAATGAATGCAAGCCATATGCCTGTCGATTCGCACATGCTTCTTGCCATGTGTGCACCCAGGCTGGTCTTCATAAGTTATGGCATACCTGAAAAAGGTGATGCGAAATGGCTCGACCAGAGGGGAAGCTGGATGGCTGCGGTTGCCGCAGGACCTGTATTCAGGCTCCTTGGAGCCAAAGACCTGGGTGTTTCAGATGATTATATGGTGGAACCGATGCCTACGGTGCTGACCGGTCTGCTTGACGGAGATCTGGCATGGCGCCAGCACGACGGAGGGCATACCGACACTCCCAATATGACGCATTTCATCAACTGGGCAAAGAGCAGGTTTAAATGACCTGTGCAGGAAAATACCTGACTGTTTCGCTTATTCTACTTGGGCAGTCTGTCTGCTCAGGGTGCAGCGATGATAAAATAGCACTTACATATATTGCCAACTGCGGTTTCATGATCGAGCTGGATAGTAGCAGGATCATCGTGGATGGTTTGTTCCGGTATGGTCACAATCGTTATGAGACGCCGGACACTGCTGTTATAAGTATGATGACATCAGGCATGAAACCCTTCAGCGGAATCGACCTTATTCTGGTTACCCATACGCATGTCGACCATTTTGACAGGAATCTGGTTACTGCATGCATGATCAATAATCCTGGTGCGAAGCTTATTTGTCCGGGTCAGGCTGTCGACAGTCTCAGACTTGATATATTTTCATTTGATATGATAAAGGACAGGGTGATTCAATGCAGCCCGGATCTTAACGAATCACAGCGCCTCCTGGCCGGAGGTCTGGAAATCCATGCCTGCAGACTTCCGCATGTCGGAGGAGAAAGGTTTGCCGGCACTGAGCATATTGCATTTCTTATCCGGGGCAGGGCAGGAGCCATTTTTCATTCCGGCGACATTGATCCGTTTAAGACAGATGGTTACAGGGGGATAAAGATCAATGAACAGGGCATAGATATAGCCCTTCTGAACGAGGACTTCTCCTTACCGGCCAATGCAGGTCTTGCGGAAGAATTCATGAATGCACGGATAAATGTCGCGATGCATCTGCCCCGGTCAGAAACCGGGGCCTGGATGGACACCGTCAGGAATAATCCCCGGTTGTTCAGGAATCCTTACTTGTTTACCCGCAGTCTGGAAAAGAAGAGTTTTTAGTTCTTAGGGCAATTTGAGTTTTTGCAGGAACAAAAGGCTGGTAAAACCTGATTGGGGATTCCGACAAATAATTCTGATGTTTTTCAATTATGCTGATAACACTCAGTAGCAAAAAATGCGTCCTGTTCTCGAACTTTTAAATCGTAAGCAGAAAAATTTTCTCCAAAATTGTTCATCTAATGTTCGACAGGATGGTTTAAAAGACAGAATTACAAACAGGTATATGACAATAAGGAATAATAAAAAAAGTTAATAAAAGTTAACGTATTTTTTACGCTAAGTTTGGATATTATAAAAATTTATCATAATTTACAACTAGCATTTTGACATGCTTTTTGACCTGATCTCTTTTGCCTGAAGTAGATTTACTATAGTTCTAACCTAACCTGATTTGCCTATGAAGAATGACATTAGTGCTTTCCCGAACTGACTTACCCGTTTCTAATGATTTTACTGCAACCGATTGCAGAAGATTAAGTAGTTGAATGACTCTTTAAAAGTTAGCAATGAACCCCGCATGTGCTCGGGCGACCGCAAAAGCAACGATTATCCGGGCATATGGATTCCCTGTCTGCCTGCTGGCAGACATGCGATCTAAAAAACTTAAATTATTAACACATGAAAAAAACTAGTCTTTTTTTATTGTCAGGATCTGATTCCTGTCGTGTAAGACCAGTCAGGATTTTAAGATTCTGGATTTTTCTTTTTTCCCTGGTTTTTTTCGGTTTGATCCGCTTTGATGCTGCCGCGCAGGATTCCTATACTCCTTCACCGGCAGGATCATTTGCAATTGAAGTAAATACAGGAGGGCATGACGGTGCAGGCCTGGTTTACACTCAGCGGAGAATAACCGGAACAGTCAGGGATGAACTGGGTGATCCTCTTGTAGGTGCCACAGTTCAGGTTGTTGGTACTACTACCGGTGCCCTCACTGACGGAGATGGCAGGTTTACCATTGACATTCCTAATGACAATGTAATGATTATGATCTCGTTCGTTGGTTATATTACGCAGCAGGTGCCTGTTGCCGGAAAGACAACCATCGACATTGTATTGAGCTCAACCCTCGAAAGCCTTGAAGAGGTTGTTGTGGTGGGTTACGGTACTCAGAAACGTACCACCATGACAGGTTCGGTGAGTGTGGTTAAAGGCGAGGAGGTATCGAAGGTTCCTGTATCTAACATAACCAATGCAATGGCAGGCAAGCTTGCAGGTGTTCTTACCCGGCAGTCGGGAGGACAACCCGGCGCCGACAATGCCGAGATCTTTGTAAGAGGTGTTGCAACAACCGGTTCGGGAGCGCCTCTTGTTGTTATTGACGGGATTATAAGAAGCCGGTCGGAATATAATTCCTCGCTTGGCCGTTATGTACTGGTAAGCAATCTTGATCAGCTCGATCCATCGACCATTGAATCGGTTACAGTCCTTAAGGATGCAGCTGCCGTTGCTCCTTACGGTATGGCTGCTGCCAATGGTGTAATCCTCATTACCACCAAGAAAGGACAGGAAGGATTACCAACCCTCACCTTTAATACATACTATGGTGTGCATCAGCCGACTTATTACCCTGATTTGCTGAATGCCGTGGATTACATGAAGCTTCGCAACGAAGCTACTCTGAATGAAAATCCCAGTGCCGTTCTTCCCTTCGATCCGGATGTAATCAGCAATTATGCTACACTAAATGCTGGTGATCCTGACAAATATCCATCAAGCAACACAAAGGACCTTGTCAACCTGTCGATCCCGATACAGAAATATGACATTTCAATAAGCGGCGGGTCACAAAAGATGAAGTATTTTGCCGGTGCAGGATATTACGGGCAGAAAGGTCTCTTTGAAAAAGTTAATTATAACAGGTTCAACGTTAATCTTAATCTCGACGCCAAGGTAACCAACACCACCGGGGTATCTGTTTCAATCATCGGATCGCATGAGCGGACGAACGACCTTGATGTTGCATCATCGGCTTCCCAGCTCTTCAGAAACGGTTACAAATTCATTCCCACCGAAGCTATTTATTATTCGAACGGGCTTTGGGGGCAGTTTGCAGGCAACTCTCCTGTCGCTGTTCTTAAGGGTGACGGATATGAACATGTGGACGCCAACACCATTATGACTGCACTCTCGGTAGAACAGCAGATCAAGTGGGTCAAGGGTTTAAGTGTAAAGGGGACATTCAGCTTCGACACCAAGCTCGATTATCAGAAAGGATGGCATACACCTTTTTATTATTATGCAATAAACCTCAATGATACTCCTTATTCTTTTGCCCAGCAAATTTCAACCCAGGAAGGAAACGTACCTGCTTATACATATCTGACCCAGCAGGATTCAAGGCGCAGGAGTTATACCTATCAGGGATACATCAACTATGCCAGGGTATTCGGCCAGCATTCCGTTACCGGTCTTGTTGTCGCAGAAGCCAGGGACAACGACTATGATTATCTCTATGCACGCAGGAACAATTTTGCAGTCGGAATAGATGAGCTCAGTCTCGGAAGTTCGAGCAAGAATGATTACGACAATGGAGGTTCATCATCAGTAGGTGCCCAGGTAGGATATGTCTACAGGTTCGGATGGTCATATGCCGACAAGTACATTGCAGAAGCATCGGGACGTTACGACGGTCACTATTATTTTGCACCCGGTAAGAGATGGGGTTATTTCCCGGCCTTTTCAGTAGGATGGAGGATATCGGAAGAGGGCTTTATGCAGGGTCTTCAGTGGCTTGACAACCTTAAGCTGAGGGCTTCATGGGGTAAATCAGGTAACCTTGCAGGAGGTCCCTATCAGTACCTTTCCGGTTATACGCTTGCTGGCAACGGCTATGCCTTCGGTTCAGGGACTATGGTGCAGGAAGCATATGTGACCACAGAGAATAACCCGAATATCACCTGGGAAATATCCCAGAAAAGTGACCTGGGTTTTGAAGCTTCCCTGTGGGAAAGCCTTCTGCTTATTGAAGCCGACCTCTTCTATGAAAAGAGGAGCGGGATGCTTCTCAGCCCTTCAATAACTGTACCCTATGAATACGGATTGAACCTGGCTCAGGAGAATGCAGGAAAGATGGACAACTACGGTTTTGAGCTGCAGCTGGGTACAAGGCGGTCTTTGCAGAGCGGTCTCGATTTCAATGTGATGGCCAACATTAGTCTTGCCAGGAATAAGATGGTTGAAACCTTTGAAACGGCAGCCACTTACGATAATCCGAACAGAAGGAGAACGGGACGCCCATACGGGACTGTGTTTGGTTACGAGGCAATGGGTTTGTTCAGCACTTCTGATGACAAGAACAGCGACGGAATAATCAATGCCGATGACGGTTACAATATTGCACAGTGGGGTACTCTTCATCCCGGCGACATAAAATACAAGGATGTGAGCGGACCTGAGGGCACTCCCGACGGCAAGATCGACAGCAATGATGAAGTTGTGATTGGCTATCCGACCTATTATCCGCTGATGACATTCGGACTCAATGCAAATGCTTCCTACAAGGGATTCGATCTCAGCCTCTTCTTCCAGGGTTCAGGAATGACCTCCTATAACTTCAACAACAATTTCCAGGTGATACCATTCTATAATAACAACAGCAATGCTGCTTATGAATATTACAATGATCACTGGACCAAGGATAATCAGGATGCCAAATACCCCATTGCCAATACCAGTCCCACGGCGAACAACACGCAGGCAAGCACTTTCTGGCAGTGGAACACTGCTTACCTGAGGCTCAAGAATGCTCAGCTGGGCTACACACTTCCCGCCGGCGTAATGAGGTCGATAGGTCTGCAAAGTATAAGGGTATATGTCGCAAGTCAGAATGCTCTGACTATCAGTAAACTGAAATTTGTTGACCCTGAAGCTGTTACGGATGTTGGCTATCCCAACATGAGGAGTTTTACCATTGGTGCAAATGTAACCTTCTAACTGATTTAAAACTTATTGCTATGATAAAATATAACATAATCAGGAACATTGCATTCATAGGCTTGCTACTTTTCAGTGTAGCTTCCTGTGATCAGGAAGATTACCTTGAAACTGTCGACAAATCGAGGCTTACCGATGCTACCATGTGGGCAAGCGAAGGCAATGCTGACATCTATCTGAATGATTGTTACAGTGAGCTGCCGTCCAAATCTAACCAGCCGGACAACCTTGACAATTTCACTGATGACAACGATGCCGGTTTCTACTATACTTCCTGGAACTGGAAAAAGGGAATTGTTGAAAAATCAGGCGGAGCTAATACCTCAGTCTGGTTTGGCACCGGAGGTCCCGACCAGTATGAAGGATGGGGATCTCTTTATACCAAAGTAAGAAAGGTAAATAACTTTATCGCCAAGATCACCGAGAATAAAGCCAATTACACTGAAGACTGGTATAATAAAAGAATGGATGAAGCCCGTTTTCTTAGAGCTTATTTTTACAGCGAACAGTTCGTCAAACTGGGAGGACTTGTTATTCTTTCTGAACCCCAGGACAGAATGACCATGGAGGAAGCTGAGATGCTTCTTCCAAGGAGCACATTCGAACAGACGCTCAAGTATATGGTCGATGAACTGAGCTCAATTATCAGCAACGAATACCTGCCTGTGAAGTACAATAACGGCAATGCAAATGCCGGTCGGGCAACCCTCGGAGCTGCTTCAATGCTTAAGGGCTGGCTCCAGCTTTTTGCTGCCAGTCCTGCATATAACTCGGCTTCACCGGCAGTCCCTAATGAAGCGAGCAATAAAGATATGCAGAGCTTCGCCACCCCCGATCCTGCACGCTGGGCTGCAGCAGCTGCTACCTTCAAGCACTTCATCGACACCTGGGGCCACAAGGGTTCAGGCAGCTACAAGCTGTTCAGTCCCATGTCTGCTTTCTGGTATGAGGCAAACGAGTACAATTCGGAGGTCATATGGGACAGGCAGCATGTTGCGACAACCATGGCAAATACCTTTGATACCTATGGAGGGCCGGTGTGGATCCATGGAACTTATTACACCTGGGGCAACTATTGTCCGACTCAGGAGCTTGTTGATGACTACCAGATGGCAAACGGCCTGGATATTGATGATCCTGCATCAGGCTATAATCCGCAGAATCCGTACGTAGGCCGTGAAAAGAGGTTCTATGATTTCATTGTGTATGATGGTGCTGAATACAAGCAGGACTGGATGGCAACGCCCGACATAATCTATACCCGTGTGGATAAGGTCAATCCTTCAAAGAACCAGATCGACTTCGGAGGTGATGACGTCGGGAACACCGGCTACTATTTCAAGAAAAGGCTCGATAACCTTCATCCCAGGGGAGGCAACATGTGCGGCATGAACCATGTTTATTACCGTTATGCTGAGGTTCTGCTTGGCTATGCTGAAGCACAGAATGAGGCTGTTGGACCGGATGCATCTGTTTATGAAGCAGTCAATGCGATCAGGACAAGACCCGGGACAGATCTGCCCGAGCTGGCCGAAGGAATGACACAGGATCAGATGCGTGAAGCAATACGCCGGGAAAGGCGCGTAGAATTTGCATACGAGCATAAGAGGCTGTTTGACCTGTGGAGGTGGAAGATAGCTGAGATCAACATGAATGCTGACCTTCACGGCATGCTTATTGAAAACACTATTCCTGAAACGAATGCCGGAGTATGGACCTATACGAAGATCTCACTAAACCATCCTCACGTATTTAACAGGAAGCAATACTTTAATCCTATACCTCAGACCGTAATTGACAGAAATCCAAGTCTGCTTCAGAACTGGGGGTATTAAAATTCGCGTGATTATGGGTTTGTAAGTTAGAAAGGAGAGGGTGTCCCGGTCTGGCACCCTCTTTTACCAAAAACCCGGCACTTAAGTGATTTGTTATCTGGTTAATCATAAAATTTCATGGAATGAAAATCAGTATTTTCAAAGTTGTATTTTTGATCTTCGCTTTTTATACTGCTTCGGCTTTCATGCCTGCAAGCGACAGCCCGAAGAAGCCCGTTTATCTGAACACTGCCTATACTTTTGAAGAAAGGGCTGCGGATCTTGTTTCCAGGATGACACCCGAAGAGAAGCAGAGTCTTCTCGGGAACACCATGGCTGCCGTGCCAAGGCTTGGGATCAATGCCTATAACGTATGGGGCGAGGCTCTCCATGGTGTGGTGGGTATGTTCAATCCCAATGCAGGAGCTGCAACCTCTTTTCCCAGCAGCGCATCACTGGGTTCTGCATGGGATCCTGACCTTATGGAGCTTGAAGCCGCAGCCATTTCTGACGAGGCCCGTGCTTTCAACCATGAGGTAATAACAACACTTACCTTTTGGTCGCCAGTGGTTGAACCGGTCAGGGATCCCAGGTGGGGACGCACCGGGGAATCATACGGCGAGGATCCTTTTCTTATCTCCGAGATAGGAGGAGGATTCGTACGCGGTCTGATGGGCTATGATCCCACCTACCTCAAAGCGGTTCCCTGCGGAAAACACTATTTTGCCAATAACAGTGAGTTCGACCGTCATGTCAGCAGTTCTGAAATGGACGACAGGGACATGAGGGAGTTTTATCTCGCACCATATAAGAAACTTATAGAGAGGGACAGACTTCCCAGCATCATGACCGCCTATAATGCAGTAAGAGGTGTTCCGATGTCGGCCAGCCGTTATTTTGTCGACACTGTTGCACGCAGGACATACGGACTTGATGGCTATGTTACAGGCGACTGTTCGGCAATCGAGGACATTGAGACAGGGCATTACTACGCCAAATCGGGGGCTGAAGCCACGGCAATGGGGCTGAAGTCGGGAGTCGACACTGATTGCGGAAATTATTACCAGGCCTATGCTCTGGAAGCGCTTAAGCAAGGGCTGATAACAGAGGCAGATATGGATCTGGCCCTGGTTAATATGTTCACTGTCAGAATGAGAATAGGTGAGTTCGATCCCGGCAGAAAGGTGCCTTACTCATTCATCAATACCAGTGTGGTAAACTCACCGGCGCATGTTACACTGGCAGAGGAAGTCGCGAAAAAGACTCCTGTTCTGCTCAAAAACAATGTTGTTCAGAAGACCGGTAAAAAAGCCCTTCCCGTAAATGCAGCAGATGTAAAGAAGATTGCGATAATAGGCCCCCAGGCCGATAAGGTTGAGCTTGGCCCCTATTCAGGCCGGCCAGATCCCAAATACATGGTTTCGTTTTTTGCAGGAGTTAAGAATTACCTTACTGAGAATAAGATAAATGCCGAGGTAGTTTACAGCGCCGGCGCAAATACCTCGAGCAGGAGCAACCTGTTTTTTGTTCTGGATTTCGAGGTTATAAAAAGCGGCGGTTTGTCAACGAAATATGATGCCACAAAGTTTGCCTCATCATCGGAAGGAATTGTTATCGGTTCCGGAATGAGCGACGAGAATTCGGTCAGGAATATCCAGGATGGCAACTGGACATCTTATAATGATGTCGATGTGACCAATATCGAAAATATGAAACTAAGGCTCAATATCCCGGCCGACGGGGGCACTGTTGAAGCCAGGGTGGGTTCACCGACCGGTAACCTTTTGGCAACTTTTGATGCACAGCGCACTCCTGGCGGCATGCTTGGCGGGCCATACGGAGGAGCAAGGACTCTGGAAGGAAAAATCAACAAACTCGGACTCACGGGCCCTCAGACGGTATATCTTGTTTACAGGGCAACAACTCTGGCCCCAATCGACGAAGAAACCATAGCGATGGCAAAATCAGCCGATGTGACTTTTGTTTTCACCGGCACCGACGATCAGACAGCAGGTGAGGAAGGAGACAGGCTGACGCTGGTTCTCCCAGGAAATCAGTATGATCTTATAAATGCCGTTTCTGCTGTTAATCCCAATACCATTGTAATAATTCAAAGTCTTGGGATGGTGGAGGTTGAGCAATTCAGGCACAACCCCAACATCGGTGGCATAATCTGGACAGGCTTTAATGGTCAGGCCCAGGGCACTGCCATGGCCAGCATTGTTTTTGGCGATGCCAATCCGGGTGGAAAGCTGAATGCCACATGGTACAAATCTGTAAACGATCTGCCTCCCATCACCAATTATAACCTAAGGCCCGGAAAGGGCGGCAATGGCAGGACCTACTGGTACTTCAACAAGGATGTATCCTATGAATTCGGCTACGGACTTTCATATACAACTTTCGAATACAGCAATTTCACTATAAGCAAGACTTCAATCACTCCTAACGACAAGCTCAGGGTTTGTGTTGATGTGAAAAACACGGGAACCGTTGATGGAGACGAAGTAGTTCAGGTTTATCTGAAAACACCCGATTCGCCCGCATCATTGGAACGGCCGGCGAAAAGGCTGAAGGGATTCAGAAGAGTGACAGTTGCTGCCGGTCAGACAAGGACAGTTGCAATCGATATCAATTGCTCTGATCTCTGGTTCTGGGATGGAGACAGGGACAGGATAACCTTCGATCAGGGACGGTATGTCTTTGAAATCGGGGCTTCTTCCAAAGATATAAGGGGACAGGTTGAGGCAGTCATGTCGGGTTCTTACAATCCGGTTCTCAAGACCGTGGTTGCTGAATGCGGAAAGGTTGTTCTCGAACCGGGCAATACGGTTCAGACTAGCGTGTCGGCAGCCATGTCGGATGACAGCTTTTTTGACCTGAAAGATGCCCGGATAGCCTACAGGAGCAGCAATCCCGAGATTGTGAGTGTGGATGACAAAGGTTCCGTGACTGCAAAGGCACCAGGAACAGCCTCGGTTACTGCATTTGTTACCATAAACGGTAAAACACTTTCCGACAGCTATCCTCTCAAGGTCATGCCCGACCTTAAGCCGTCAGCAATCACTGTCAGCGGTAAAAGGATACCGGGCTTCAATCCTGATATCCACAGTTACAGTTTTCTTCTTTCATCACAGTCGGCAAAGGTTCCTGTCGTAACTTCAGCATCGCCCTATCCCGAAGTCACTGTTGAAACGGTGCAGGCAGATGCAATCCCCGGAACGGCAATTATTTGCCTTGATGATAAGGTAACTGTGGAAAAGAACAAGTATCTCATAAACTTTGGTGTGAAATCGGTCAGTGACGAGTTTGGCAAGGCAGCAGCAGCGCCCCAGTGGAAGTGGACAAGGGGTAATTCGTCCAACTGGAGCCTTTCC
>CAYSBL010000022.1:12876-54797 GCA_964429295.1 uncultured Rikenellaceae bacterium | reverse complement strand
ACTTGTCCCGTATTTTGTCTTTTTCAATCTGGATATAATCACCATGAGGTTCTCCTCAACCACCCCGGCCCGGGACCGAATTCCGGCCCGTACAAAACTACTGCCCGGGCCACCCCTCCTTCGAAAGGAGGGGAAACTTACGAGATAAGATATCATCCTGTTAAAGATACACTAAATACCTGATTGGCACTAAAATCCTCTGAACTTATTCTCAAGTCGACAGGCTTCTTTCAACGCTCAGAAAAAAATATGAGTTAGTGCGGTAAAACCCAATTTTAAGATTTTTGTCCTACTCATATTCAGCGTGTTATAAAATATAACTGTACTAATTTCACGAGACGTCACAAGTCAGGATGCAAATCCCGGGCTCCAGTTGATATACCTGAAACCCGGGGCCGGAGATCCGACACCAATACCTTCCAGGTATCTTTACCACTGACTGCAAGAATACTGATATCGGGGAAAACTGCCTGAAGCAAGTCCGCACAGAAGACCGTGCGGACAAAGCCGGCAATCCTGATTTTAAAGAATATAGTTTGACATCAGCATTACCTGTTTGTAATAGAAATCAATATTGTTTTGGGTTTATAAGAAAAGACTCATCTTTTTATAAAGGTTTGTATGGAAAAAGATCCCCCGATTCAAGCATTTTCTGGTACCTGTCTCTGTATTTTTGCAGAAAAACCTTATCAAACTTTTCCTGACCTATCACCAATGGATTAGGGTCGGACTGTTTTCGTATCCGAAGTTGAGCAAAATCTGACTCCTGCGAATGAAATGCCAGGCCAACATCGCATTTTGCCGCCTGAGCAAATGCTTTAAAATATTCGATCGACGATTTGTAAAGTCTTGTTTCAACCTGAGTAGGCCAAATGGCAGATCCCCCCATAATTCCAGCCATGTGAGTCTCTCCATTGTCGGTTACCGGAAAGATGAAAGACAAGCATCCCGGACTATGACCTGGCGTTGCAATAATCTGAAAGATCACAGATCCGGTTTTAATTTTCATCCCATCAAGGAGATAAATGTCGATTGACTGCGGCCTTGTTCCAATATAAGCCCATTCCGATGGAACAGTCTGCAATAAATTCCATCCTGCCAGACTCATCGCAACTTTAGCATCAGGACATATATTCTTTTTAAGATATTGGACTCCACCATAATGGTCAAAATGTTCGTGTGAGATAAATATGAGTTTTATCCTGGAAGGATCCAGTCCCAGCTTTTTCATATCTTCAACCATCATTGCAATGTCTGTATCACCAACGCCGGTGTCAAGCATAACTAATCCATCACCCGAATCCACAATAAACGCTCCAACAGTGGTTGTGCCTACAAAATACAGATTGTCAAAGAGTTTTATTGGTTCAACAGAAATATAAGGGGGACTAAAGGAAGCTGGCAATTTTGAGGATACTCCCGGATCAGCAGCCAACGGAGCCGCCGCTTCATGGACTTTCAGGGCAGAGATAGCTTCGTCAATTGTCAGATAATCATGAGCAGTTCCTTTAGTTGCTGATTGGTCTGAAATTTTCTTTCCGGTCATGCATGAGATAAATGCCAGGCACAAGAATAATCCGGTTAGTAGTTTTTTTTGTCTCACATTCTTTAAATTAGTTCACTAAAGATAAATAATTCAATTAATCTGGCTATTGATCATATTTCAGGGGAATCTTGTACAGATAAGGGATCGAAATTTACCTTGAAATTTCAATGGATTGTCATAAGTTTATTAAAAGGAAAAATGACTATCGGCGATAATTAATAATTACTCTTATCAATACCCCCTTCCCCTCCCGAAATTTCGGGATTCCCCCAGGGGGAACGAAGCGGGAAGCCTTTCCCCCTTGGGGCCTGTCTGCCGTAGCGGCAGCGCAGGCAGGGAAACGGGAAAGGGGGTCAATTAAATTAAGGATAACATATTGGTTATTATAATTATAAGAGTATTAAAATAATCATGGCAATCTCTTATTTATGATTACCGACACTCATTAAAAGGAAAATATCACGGGCTGGATTTAAAATGCAGAAATAAGTATCCTGTTATTTATATTATCATTGATGCATTAAATTTTTAAAAATCATTGTAATGAACAGGTAATAAATATAGTATGGTTGTTCTTTGATTTTTTATTTTGAATTGATTTGCTAATCCCGAAGGGATTTAATTCCAATAACCGTGGGTGCAACCCACGGTAAAACAGGATAATTCTTCGGCAACCCCGGAGGGGTTGAATATTAGATTAAGTGTATAAGTTTAATATTCAGCCCCTTCAGGGCTGAGATGTTCAGTTTGTCCTAGTCCGTTGTACCACTTCGTGGTACTATGTATATTTAAAACTTAACGCATCAGCAGAATATTTATATCTTTATTATTAAAAAAAAGATATGACGATTGCTGAACTTGAAACAACAGCCCGTACTCTGAGGCTTAACATTATCAAAATGATCGGAGTCGGCCAAAAAGGGCATCTTGGAGGATCCTGTTCTTTAGCCGATATAGTGGCAGTGCTCTATTTTCATAAGATGAAGCATGACCCAAAAAATCCGTTGTGGGAGGAACGTGACAGGTTCCTGCTTAGCAAAGGTCATGCTGCCCTGATACAATATTCAGCCCTCGCAGAACTTGGATACTTCCCGAAAGAGGAGCTCCTTAAAGTCAAAAGCCTTGGCGCCATGCTGCAGGGACATCCCGATATGCTGACTACTCCGGGCATTGAAGCCAATACAGGCTCGCTGGGACAAGGTCTCTCCATAGCATGCGGGATGGCAGCAGGACTGAGGATCGACGGGAAAAAAAACAAGGTCTATTGCATCATTGGCGACGGCGAAATTGCCGAAGGACAGATATGGGAAGCTGCGATGGCAGCGTCATTTTATAAACTTGATAACCTGATTGTCTTCCTTGATAAGAACAGACTGCAGGCCATGGGACCTGTAGTTGAACGCTATGACACGAATCCTGTTCCTGAAAAATGGAAGGCATTCGGCTGGCATGTGGCTGAAACAGACGGACATAACATAAAGGAGATCATCGATACTCTCGTCCAGGCAGAAATGGTTGCCGGTAAACCGAAAATAATTATCGCCCACACCGTAAAGGGAAAAGGCGTATCTTATGCCGAGAACGTTGTGGCATTCCATAACGGAGAGCTTACAAAGGAACAGTTTGACCGGGCATGCACTGAACTGAATTAAAAACAGGAAGTCAATGAAAACACAGAATCAGAGACAGGTTTATGGTGAGACACTTCTTGACCTGGGAAGGAAAAACAAAAATATAGTTGTCCTCGAAGCAGATCTGGGGAAAACAACCATGACCTGCCTTTTCGAACGGGAATTCCCTGAGAGGTTTTTCGAAATGGGAATAGGAGAGGCTAATATGACCTCATTTGCAGCAGGGCTTTCTTTGACAGGGAAGATCGCTTTCACGAATTCATTTGCTGTGTTTGCCGCCGGAAGAGCATACGATCAGATACGTCAAAGTATAAGCATTCCAAAGCTTAATGTGAAAATAACCGGATCAAGCGCCGGACTGTCAGATTTTGGGGATGGATCCACCCACCAGTCAGTGGAAGATGTAGCAATTATGAGAGCCATACCGAATATGACGGTTCTGGTACCTGCCGACGGCACCGAAGTAAGAAAAATGACCAGGAAAATATGTGAGTATAACGGCCCGGTATATATGCGCATAAACCGAAACGATCTTCCTGATGTAGTCCCTGAAGACCACGATTTTGAGATAGGTAAACCCTATATTATCAGGGATGGCAGCGATATAGTTATCTATGCAAATGGAATAATGGTCTCGAGGGCGCTTCAGGCTGCCGAACAGCTTGAAAAGGAGAATATTTCTGCAAGAGTAGTGAATGTAAGCTCACTGAAGCCGGTCGATGAAAACAGCATTAAGAAATTTGCTGCCGGCGTAAAAGGGATTATCACAGCTGAAGAACACTCATTGATCGGTGGTCTGGCAAACTTGATAACCTATATCCTTCGCGGCAGCGGAATTCCTGTTTCGGCAATCGGCATTGAAGATAAATTCGGCCAGTCAGGACATGACTATGATGAATTGCTAAAAGCATATGGTTTGACTGCGGAAAACATATCCAGAACAGCCCGTGAACTGATCAGCTGACCAGAATTGATTATCTAAAAGAACTCCCAGATGCTGTTAATAATTGTGCTTCTGATCTGTATACTGTTTATCATCATTTCATCAACAAAGATCAAACTGCATCCCTTTCTTGCTTTATTGTTCGCTGCTATTGCCTTTGGCCTCTTTACAGGTATGCCCCTGACACAGATTGTTGCTTCGATTAATAACGGATTCGGGAGTACATTAGGTTATATAGGCATCGTGATCGTTGCCGGAACTATCATCGGGACTTTTCTTGAACACTCGGGTGGAGCTTATACGCTTGCGGCCAGCATACTGAAAATAATCGGAAGTAAACGTGTTCCGCTTGTTATGGCTCTTATTGGCTGGCTTGTTTCCATACCGGTATTTGCTGATTCAGCATTTGTCATACTTTCACCCCTGAATAAGGCACTTTCCAAATCGGCGAAAATCACGCTGGCAGCTTCCGCAATTGCATTAAGCCTGGGACTTACATCAGCTCATTGCCTGGTTCCTCCGACTCCCGGGCCCATAGCCGCTGCAGGTATTCTGGGAGCGAACCTGGGACTGGTCATTCTTTTTGGACTGTTTGTAAGTTTTCTCGCAATGCTGCCAGGTTACTTTTTCAGCATTAAAGTTGCAGCCAGAGTATCCATAGATCCCTGTCCTGATGTGACTGAGGAGGAGATAACATCAAAGATGAAAGTAGCTCCATCCGCCTTTAAGGCACTGGGGCCTATTTTTATTCCTATTTTGTTGATCGTACTGAAATCTGTTTCGGATTTCCCGACAAAACCTCTCGGAGACGGAGTAACTAAATTGTTTCTCGGATTTATCGGCGAGCCAACAATAGCACTGCTAATCGGCGTATTGCTGGCGTTTTTCCTTCCAAAGAAAAGAAAGGAGGGCATTTTCTCGGTAAAAGGATGGGTTGGAGAAGGTCTGCTGAATGCTGCGACAATTATCCTTATAACCGGAGCCGGCGGAGCTTTTGGAAAAGTGTTGCAGAATTCTTCACTGGCAGATACCATCGGAAGTGCTCTATCAAATGCAAATCTTGGTATATGGCTGCCGTTCATTATTGCAGCGACCATAAAGACAGCACAGGGATCATCCACTGTGGCAATTATAACAACCGCATCCATAATCGCCCCGTTACTGTCATCATTGGGTCTCAGTTCGGAAGTGGCAAAAGCGTTGATCGTGCTTGCAATAGGTTCCGGAGCTATGGTCGTTTCCCATGCCAACGACAGTTTCTTCTGGGTCGTCACCCAAATGTCAGGAATGGATGTTAGGACAGGTTACAAGCTTCAAAGTACCGGAACCCTGATATTGGGAGTAAGTGCGGGTATAATTATCTGGATTGCCATGCTAATATTCAATTAATAATAATTTATTTATCATCACATGAACACAATGAAAGCTGTTGTCAAATATGCTGACTCACCGGGTGCGACTGAGCTGAGAGATGTTCCTGTACCGGAAATCACGAAGACGGATGTCCTTGTTGAAGTCGCCTATACCGGCGTATGCGGAACGGATCCGCATTTACACAGGAATACTACAGTGTTTAAATTTGTGCGTCCCTTTATCCTTGGACACGAATTTGCCGGAACAATTGTAAAAGCCGGATCTGATGTCAAAGGATTTAAAGAAGGTGATCGGGTTACTTCAGAAACCCACGCTGAATTCTGCGGGAAATGTGCACTTTGCAGGCAGAATAACTATCCTCTCTGCAGGGAAAGAAAGGGATTTGGCTTCCATGTCGACGGAGCATTCACAAAATATGTAAAAGTACCGGAAAGGATATTGCACAAAGTCCCGGATAATGTTTCATTGAAAGCCGCTTCAGTAACCGAACCGTTTTGCGTGGCATATAAAGCGCTGATCTCGAACAGCAATATAAAAGCCGGGGATGTAGTGGTGATAATTGGCCCCGGACCTATCGGGATTTTGAGTGCAAAGCTCGCCCAAATGGCTGGTGCAAGTGATATTGTGGTTGTCGGAACCGAAGGTGATGACTACCGCCTTAAGCTGGCACAGGAGTTCGGAGCAACTTTAATAATCAATTCTTCAACTGAAGATCCGCTGAAAAAAATACTGTCTCTCGGAGATGGTTATGGAGCTGATCTTGTAGTTGATCTGGCCGGGAGTTCACCGACACTAAAACTTAGTATGGATGCTGTCAGGCCTGCCGGTCAGATTACCAAGATCGGATGGGGACGACAGCCTGTGAATTTCAGCCTCGATCCGCTGATTTCCAAATCAGTTACCTTCAAAGGTCATTTCAGCCATACCTGGGATGTGTGGGAAAAGTGTCTCACACTTATGGGAAAGGAGATGATAGACCTGGAGAAGATAGTTACACATGAATTAGGCATTGATCAATGGGAACAAGCATTTGATCTTCTTGAAACCAGAAATGCAGTTAAAGTAGTTTTGAAACCATAATAAATCCCATATTAAAAGACTGTCTTATGTACACAATAGGATTCATCGGCCTGGGTATAATGGGCAAGCCCATGGCAAAAAATCTGCTAAAAGCAGGCTATCATCTGGTTGTATACGATTTAAATGCAACTGCAATAAAGGAACTTGTAAATTCAGGTGCCAGAGAAGGAAAGTCGCCCTCAGATGTGGCATCGCAGTGCGAAATAATAATCACGATGCTTCCCAATTCGCCTGATGTCAGGGAAGTCGCCCTTGGTGAAAATGGCATTATTCATGGCGCTAAATCCGGATCTGTTTTTATCGATATGAGCTCTATTGCACCTCTTGTATCAAAGGAAATATCGGAAAAGCTTATCCGGCACGGGGTTGTAATGCTCGATGCTCCGGTAAGCGGAGGGGAACCGAAAGCAATTGAGGGTACCCTGGCTATAATGGTCGGAGGAGACGAGCCGACTTTCAACAAGGTTAAGGATATTCTTGGAACCATGGGATCATCAGTTAAACTGGTGGGTGAAATTGGAAGCGGCAATATCACCAAGCTGGCAAACCAGATAATTGTTGCGCTGAATATTGCAGCACTGGGAGAGGCAATGGTTCTTGCAACAAAGGCCGGTGTTGATCCGGAAAAGGTTTACCAGGCAATTCGGGGTGGGCTGGCTGGCAGCACTGCCATGGATGCCAAAATGCCCATGATCCTCAACGGTAATTTCAAGCCAGGTTTCCGAATTGAGCTTCATATTAAGGATCTGACAAATGCACTTGACACAGCAAGGGAACTCGGAGTGCCTGTAACACTTACAGATCAGGTCCTGGAAATCATGAAGACAATTCAACTTACCGGAAAAGGGAAAGATGATCATTGTGGCATAATACAGTATTATGAAGGTCAGGCAGAAGTAGAAGTGAGAAAAAAACAGTAAGAACCCTTAAGCGATTCCCGAAGGCTGAGCGTTTACCAAAAGATAATTAACTGGATTATCGCATGAGCCATTCCTGCAATCAGCAGGTTCATCCTGTTTTTGACAGTATCCTCTTCTTTATGGTATCCCATGTACCGGTAATCAGAAAACTCTCTTCCATATAACTGACCATTTTTTCAAATCTTGAATATGGTACCGAGAAAGTAAGGACGTTAGCCGGAACACAAGGCCTGGCGGAAGGATCAAACATTCCGATGACAGCCCTTTGCCTGTCGGACTTGCTTTCCAGGTAAGGATAATAAACTATAGATCCGCATCCTGCCGTAAATGGCGTGAATGTACCGTTTGGCTCCGGCTGGTCAAAATTTGCAAGGGTGAACAGTCCGGATAACACATCGGGTGTGGCAAAAAAGATCACAACATCAGGGATGTCATTTTCATCCATTTTATCCCATCTTTTAAAGACTATATTCCTTCCAGCACCCGGGATTGTCTGCTGATTATTCATGAATTCCCTGACCAGTTCCGGAGTACGAAGGTACCTTTCCCCCTCCATCCGGTCGTTTCCGCATGAGAGAAAATATTCAAATCCCGGTCTCATCTGGTCAGTGTAACCAAGATTTCTCCTGGCACCCCCGCATTTGACTCTTTCAGCATTAAATACCAGGGATTTCCCGTTTCTCACCTTTCCAAGGTCACAGATAATGCAGCTGTGTCCTTCCCGTTTTTCGACCCATTCAGCTCCGCCGTCATCATCCGTATAATAGAAGATTACAGGCAGTTCAGCTTCACTGAAGTATT
The DNA here is from genome assembly GCA_964429295.1 of uncultured Rikenellaceae bacterium. GTDB lineage: Bacteria > Bacteroidota > Bacteroidia > Bacteroidales > VadinHA17 > LD21. The sequence continues at coordinate 46,502 of CAYSBL010000022.1, read as the reverse complement.
TGTTCCACAGGTCAAGAAATTTATTCTTCATAGGATTTGGTTTTTATCATTTCAAAAATTGAAACGGTTCGCACAAAGGAAAATGCCTTCAGGGCTTAATGCCTTTTATGGATTATAATAACTTCTGCGGATTTCTTGTAAACCACGGATTAACAAGGAGCTGAACACTTCTTGTTCTCCCATTCTCATCTTCTCCCTTTCTCCTCTTCTTTTTCAACTCCCCCGCATCTTCACATTGGTGTTATCCTTGCCACCCATCCCCCTCCGGAAGCAAGATGCAGTTTCAGAATATCCCCAGCCCGGAAATCAGTCTCAATCCGTTTATAGTCTTCCGCCCGCTTGCCCGCATTAACGCCATCCTGAATCGCTTCAAGCCTGTATCTGCCCTTCTGCAGGAAATCGGTCCGTAATTCTATTTCTCTATCATTCCAGTCGGTGATTGCGCCCACAAACCATTCATTTCCCGACCTCCGTGCAATGACAGTATAATCTGCTATCTTACCTTCAAGCAGCTTTGTTTCATCCCATTCTACAGGGATAAGCCGGATAAACTCAGTGCATTCCTTCTCACGGTAATAGTCAGAGGGGGAGTCGGGAAGCATTGTCAGCGGACTGCTCAACACAACAAACAAGGCAATGGCGTGAGCCCGTGTTCCCTGACCCATGGGATAATCGCCAACCGCACGGAAATTTTCTTTTGTCGAGTTCCTCATTGTGGCAGGAATGTAATCCATGGCTCCTGTAAACATCCTTATATAAGGCAGCAGATTATGATGTACAGGATCATCATGGTTTGTCCATCCGTTGTATTCAAACTCGATAAGTGCTTCACGGGTAAGAACATTGGGGTATTTCCGGCTCAATCCGCACGGCTTGTACGCCCCGTGGAAATCCACTATCAGTCTTCTTTCAGCTGCTTCGCTGGCCACTCTCTCGTAAAACCTTACCATTGGCTGGTCATCCCTGTTCATAAAGTCGACTTTTATTCCCTTTATCCCCCATCTTTCAAACTGGCTAAAAGCCTCATCCCATTGCTTCTCCAGTGTATGCCAGACCATCCACAGCATCACGCCGACACCTCTGGACCTCGCATATGAGGTAACTTCTTCCATGTTCAGCCCGGGAACGACCTGCAGAAGGTTTTCCCGTGAACTCCATCCGTCATCAAACAGGAAATACCTGAAGCCGTTCTCTGCACAAAAATCGATAAAGTATTTTGCAGTTTCTGTATTAACACCCGATTTGAAATCCACACCGTAAATGTTGTGCTTGCCCCACCAGTCGAACATCACCACACCCGGTTTGATCCATGTAACATCCTTCTGCACACAGGGTGATGCAAGAAGCCAGACCATGCTGTTCCCAATCAGGGCTTCTTCATTGTCTGCCACTGCAAGTATCCTCCACGGGAAGGTCCTGGCACCTTTCACCCAGGCTATATAGTTAAGTGATTCCGCAACCTGGTTTCTTACATAAGTGCTGCCTGTATTTGTCAGTGATCCGGGATACGGGGGATTGACGGCAGAAAGCTTTGACTCGCCGGTACCACGAAACCATAAACCGGGGTAATCATTAAGATCCGATTCGGTTATCATAAGAAAGGTGCCGTCGGTTTTTTCCACAAGCAGCGGCAGACTGATCAGCCTGCCTGATTTAACATCCTGAACTCCCTGGTGTTCATAGGGGGTTTCGTATGCGGAATTGAAGGTCTCGGATGACTGGAATCTCAGGGAATCGCCTGTTTCAAAATAGAGGTCAAGGTTTTCTTTTACTATTCGGAGGCTGTCTTTTCCGGAAATGGTAAATCTGTATGCAAGTCCTTCATTGAAGAGTCTGAATGTAATGGCATAGTTGCCCCTGAACCTTATCTCCAGTTCATTGTATGAATTAACGTAAGCGGCTTCCTTCTCACGGATCTCAGGAGTTACAGTTTCATCAACCGATCTGTCAGAGGTCCTTTGTACCCTGAAACCGTAATTCATTTCAGGCACATAAGAATTCTCAAGGGCTATATTGCCAAGCCTGATAACGGCATTTCTTCCCCTGAGAAGTGCGACATAGATGCCATCATCGATCTCGATCCCGGCCGTTAGTTTACCGTCGGGTGATGTAAGTCCGTATTTCTGGGGAAATAGGGATATACCCAGGAAAAGGAATGATAAGAGCAACAGGATTTTTTTCATATGCAGCATATTTAAATTCTGATATCCAATAAAAAACAACAGAAAATAAACCCTGATAGAAAAATCACACCTCAGACCTCAGACCTCATACCTCACGCCTTCCCGTCTCTAAGTCTCTTTGTCTCTTTGTCTCTTTATCTTTCCTAACCGATCACCAGAAATCAAATGCCTTCTCGTTACTCTCGGAATTCTTTATACAGCGAACCGAAAAACTATTCTTCTTTTCAACCGGATAAAGAGCCAGATCTGCCCTGTCGTGGTATAAGGCCCCGCACCAGCTGGTAGCATCATCATCATCCACATTAGTCCAGAAAAAGGTTGTTTTTCCGAAATGTTCCATGGCCTTGTCATTGCCGCTGCCGCTTGCCAGGGCTGTAAAGCCGCTTGAGTTTGTTGCACCGGTATTCGGGCTTGCCCAGGATGCCGTTCCTGCCTGTTTCAGTTTCCCGCCTGATTGTTCATCACCTCCAAGAGAATTGGATAAAAACCACCACTCCTGCATCGAGGGCAGGTGCCAGCCGTCAGGACAGGCTTTTGTTGCAACTTCCCAGGTATACAGGTAACCATGAGTCTTTTCATAGTCCCTGACATTATCATAAACCGAGTAGCCGCTTTCAGTTTTAAAAGCAAGGTTCTCAGCCATCCATTCCCGGTCGTCTATTTTGACAGTCCGGTAAACCCTTCCATCCCGTGGATCAGTGAAGGAACCTGTTTCCTGGCTATATGTAAAGGAATAAGCAGCAGTGACAATAAATAATATTGAAATCAATACAATGGTTTTTTTCTTCATCATAAGCACTTTAATTATGTTTTAAAACAATCCGGAATTATCTGGCAAGACAAATTCCGGATCTCAATCATTATCCGTTAAGCACCCAGCCCTTGCGATATTCTTTGGTTAGATAGGCATTGGCAGCGGAATCATTTGTCACAACTCCGGCAACGGGATCATATTGCAGTTCCTTACCTGCCTGATGTGCAGCAAGCCCGAGCATCAATGTCTCTATCATTCTGCCTGAATAGTCAAAATCACAGTCTGTTTTAAGGCTTCCCTTGCATGCATTAAACCATTGTTCAACGAATCCTCCGAGAGGAGGTGCAACCTGATTGGCGGCAGGTGATTTGTAGTAGGTCATATCTGCCCCGCTGCGATCGGGGATAAGTATCCGTGTGGTGAAATCAGCTACAAGAGTTCCCTTTGTTCCCTTGAACATTGCTCCATGGCCTATTTTACTGATATCAATGGCAGGATGCGGGATGGCCGGCTTTAATGTCCCCTGGTACCATTCAACTGTAATAGGTCCTCTCCAGTCGTTTGCGGGAAAATTAAATTTGGTATGCATATTCGATGCAACAACCTCGGGACTGAAGGGATCTCCCTCTGCCCAGGCAGTGGTAGGCTGTCCTGCATCTATGGCATTCCAGGCAAGGTCCATTGTATGGCTGCCCATATCCCCTATCTGCCAGCTCCCGAAATCGTGGTACATATTCCACAGCAGACAGCCTGCACCCGGCCGTGCTCCGAAATATCCCGGGTTAAAGGGATGCATCTGAACCGGACCGATCCACTGTTCCCAGTCAATATCCGCCGGAGCAGGTCCTGCTGCAGGAAGATAACCTGTCTTGTCATGGGTACGGTTGCCCCATGTTATTGCCTCTTTCAGTTCGCCGATAGCACCGCCGCGGACCAGTTCCGAGACACGGTCAAAATTCTCATTGGCATGTCGTTGTGTTCCGTGCTGGGTGGCTAGCCTGGTCTTGTTTGCAAGATAGACCTTCCGGACTTCACGAGCTTCCGTAACGCATTCACCGAGCGGCTTTTCGCAATAGACATGCTTCCCCCGGTTCATGGCCCAGATGCTTATAAATGCATGGTGATGATCAGGTGTGCAAATGAAAACAGCATCGATATCCTTTTGCTCCAGACACTTGCGCCAGTCTATATATTGTTTGGCATTCGGATACTGCTTTGCTGCCAGAGCCATATTGCCGGCATGTACATCACAGATGGCAACTACATTCTCACTTGCCAGTGCTCCATAATGCTGGCTGCCACGTCCATGCGCCCCGATAAGGGCAATATTAAGCTTATCACTTGGACTTTTTGCGGAAAGAAAACCTCCCGGGAGGATTATCAGTCCTGTACCGGTAGCTGCAACCGATTTAACGAAATTTCTTCTCTTCATAATGGTAGGGTTAGTAGGTTAATTGAATGACGGATCTATTGGTCTGTGGTGTTTGTTCCTCCGGTTCAGGAGGAAGCAAAATCAGTAGTTTTAGTATTCTTTAAAAGTAGGTGATGTTTCAGTCATTTCAAAATTTCTAAAAATCTTTAATGAAAATAATAAGAGTTGGAAATCAGCAAAAAAAATATGATATTATAATGATATATTTATGATATATTTATGATATTGTAATAGTATTAATTTTATATTCTTAAAAAAATGAGTGTCGGTGCTCATGCATAAAAAGCTAGCAATAATTTATTTTAATCTCAGTATTTTAATAATAAATAAGTTGGCTTTAAATTCTTTTGACCCTTTCTTCTTGGAACATCTCACTTACCCCCTTTCCCGTTTCCCTGCCTGCGCTGCCGCTACGGCAGACAGGCCCCAGGGGGGAAAAGCCTTGCCCATTTCTCCTTCCCCGGAGGAAATCTGTGAAGGCTCACTTGGTGGAAATTGTCAATGAAGCTCCCCTCAATCCTTCAGCTTTGGCCCTGATGCGTATTTTTCCGGGGCTTTTTTCCGGTCTAATAATAGCCACGCATGTTCCCTGCCAGGCTTTTTTCAATGGCTGCTGAAAACTTGACATATCAGCGGGATTGCCACTCCCAACTCCAGCTAGCGAACCCCTGCCCTTCACCTCAAAGGTTACCAGTATGTCGTCCGCATCGGGAACAATATTTCCTTTTGAATCGATTATTTCCGCCCTTAAATATGACAGGTCATCACGGTCTGCCTTAATCTGAGTTCTGTCAGCAATAAGTCTCACCGCCCTGGGTTTGCCTGTCGTACGGATTGTTTCCGATGCAATTTCCCTGCTATTGTCATAACAACGGGCTTTCAGTCTACCCGATTCATAGGGAACTTCGAACGTTGCTGTCACCGATGAGGCGGTATCTATAGTCTGTTCTCCGACCATCCTGCCATTAAGCTCAAGCCTGACCAATTGACTTCGTGTATAGACATGCACCTGCATAAGTTCACCCTCCCGGCCTGACCAGTTCCAGCTTTTAAGCTCGTCAGGAAATCCCCAGCTGCTGGTGACCTCTCTTTTGCCTTCCGGAACCGGCCGGTGCACGAACATTTCAACCTTGCTTCTGCCCCAGACTACATGCTGATAATATGAAGGCACCTTTCTGTTTCCGGTCAGGTCAATGTCGCCCTGGTAGTTTGTGAATACCGGCCAGGAGTCGCGGCTGAATCCGCCTCCAGTTGATCGTGAGATGCCGCCATCAGGTGAAATGTCCACCAGCTGCGGAATGCCTCTGCCAGCCTCACCAAGGTTATCAGTTCCTGTCCATACAAAATATCCTATAACATAAGGATGCTTTCTGACCATCTCATAGTTTTCCAGGGCGAGGGGTGGATTAGTTTCAGTTCCGATCATAACCCGGTCAGGATATTTATCATGATCTTCTTCATACCTCCTGTAAGCATAGTTATAGCCTGTAAGATCAAGAAGGGCCATGTGTTCAGGGATATCATCCCACTTGCTTTTTTGTCCTCTCATCCAATCAAAGTCCATAAAGCACTCCGTAACAAAACGTGTCTGATCGAGACGCCTGATTTCAGCAGTCAGGTTCCTGGCAATTCTCAATCCTGATGTATCATAAGCCTCCCTGATTTCATTCCCTATACTCCAGATTATAACGGAAGGATGGTTCCTGTCGCGCTTTACCCACGACTCAACATCCTTCTGCCACCACTCGCGGAAATAAAGACTATAATCCTGATTCCTTTTTGCAGTTTCCCAGGTATCGAAGATTTCGTTGATAACCAGTATTCCAAGACGGTCGCAGGCATCCAGAAGCGCCCGCGAAGGAGGGTTGTGGGCGGTACGTATCGCATTGAATCCGCTGCTTTTCAGGACCTCAATTTTTCGCTCCTCGGCACGATCGATGGAGGCAGCCCCCAGCGGACCGTTGTCATGGTGAATGCAGCCTCCGATCAGTTCAACGGATTTACCATTCAGAGTAAATCCGTTTTGTGCATCTGTCTGGATGCTGCGTATCCCGAAATGAGTCGCCATCTCATCAACTACATTATCCTGTATCAGCACAAATGTTTTTGCAGTATACAGTTCAGGTTCATCGACCGACCAGAGTGATGGCTTTTTGACAAGTATTTCCTGCATTGCATTGATTGTCTGACCTGATGCAGCTTCATATTTGGCGGTAACTGTTGCAACTACCCTGCCTGAAGGATCGGACAACTCTGTACGCAGGTCAAAACTTTCATCATCATTGCCGGAATTTACGATAGCCGTCTCAACTTTCACTTCCGCCATATTTTCAGTAATGACAGGCGTTGTAATGTAAATTCCTCCCATTACATCTATGTGAACCGGATGTTTTAAAGCAAGCCACACATGCCTGTATATGCCTGATCCTGAATACCAGCGCGAATTCATCCCTTCATTTCTAACACGGACAGCAACAACATTCGACTGTCCGGGAGGATTAAGATATGGAGTAAGATCATAGCAGAAAGGAGTATAGCCATAAGGATGAAATCCCAGATGCCTGCCATTAAGCCAGACATCCGATGCCATATAAACCCCGTCAAACTGAAGGTAAGCTTTTTTGTCCCCATCCTCCTTATCGATAGTAAAGTGTTTCCGGTACCAGCCGGTCCCCCCGGTCATATACCCGGAACTGCCCTTATCTATGGCAGATTTGTCAAAGGGTCCGATGATATCTATACCATTCTGTCCGGGCAGATCTTCAATACTCCAGTCATGAGGTAAGCTGACATGTCTCCAGCCGGAATCATCAAATCCGGGCAACTCAGCACCTGAAAGAGTGTCCCTGGTAAAGAGCCAGTTCTCATCAAATGAACTTGCTCGATTGTCAGAAATTTCAGTAGGGTTATTGCATGAAACAACCAGGAGCAAGACCAATGACAGCAGAAAAAAAATTAATCTGTTCCACCTGGTTCCCAATATTTTTCTTTTTGAGTGGATTGCACCCATGATCAGGGTCGCAGGATAATAATATAATATGGCCGGATTACCTGGCAGGAACAAATAAAGAATTTCCATTGTTGAGTTTTCTGTCAAGAAGCAGATCCACCACCTGTACGGCACCCATCATTGTACCATAAAGTCCGTGCGCAAATTTTGGCTGATAAAGGTTAGTGACAGGGGTTTTCATCGGCAGGCGTTTCGGTCCGAACTGGGTGACAAGCGAGGCTATGTCGTAAATACTTCCGGTCGGTGAGCCCGAAAAACGTGAATAGGTGGCAGGAGTGGATATATCCTTTACCACAATATGCTGCCTCAGACCGGGGATAAAATATTTCTCTGCAATGTCAATCAGGAAATCTCCCCATTTTTCCTTTTCCGCTCTGTATTTTTCATAATCCTTCTCCCGAAGATCCTTCCATCCGTTCATTGCCCATGGTGTGCTGCGGATGGTAATCGTATTCTTTGCACCGGTGGTCAATGAAGGACATATTACTGCTGCATGAAAGCAATCTTCTGAAAATCCATGATTCCCGTCAAGGAATGCATTAAAAAGCTTTTCAGCTGTTCCAAGTCCGGTAGAAACAAGGTTATAAGGATAATCGAGGTCAAATTTCCCCATGTCAATCCTGTCATCAAGTCCAAGTGCAACATTGACTGATGAGGGTGACATTATTGTTTTTGCCAGTTTCTGCAAATATTTCTCCGGAAGATGTTCGTCTCCCACGAGACTGTGCATAGCCAGCATAGGATCAACTGTAGTGATAACCTTTTCAGCCCTGATGACGGATGGAAAGCCGTTTATCCTCACTCCTTCAGCAATGCGGTTCTTGACTTCAATTTTTTCGGCTTCTGCATTAAAAAGAATTTCCCCTCCCAGTGACTGGAATTTTGCTGCTAGTTTTGAAGGATATTCATCGAAAAATCCATAGGGACGGAAACATCTGGTCATTGATGACAGCATGGCACCAGTTGCAAGAATTGCCGAGGCACGGTCGGAAGGCACACCGGAAAAAGAGGTAAAGGTCTCCAGAACTTCCCTTAGCTTCGGATCGGTGATCATGAATTTGTCGAGGAGTCCGGAATAAGTACGGTTAAGATTCGCTATCACTTTCGGAGCCTTAATTACTGTTCCGAGATTGTCTGTAAGTGTGGCATTTGCTTTCAGCTTTCTTACCTGCCTGAAGAGGTCAACTGAATAATCCATCAGCGCCTTTATTTTTTTCGAATCCTCCGGAAATGATTCCGTAAGATAAGCTGTGAAGTTTTCTGAACCGGCAGGGATCTTGTATTCGTCCACCTGGTCGCCATGGACTACCAGCCGGCGCATGAAATTTTTCTCATATCTCTTCAATGGCAGATCGATTTCGAGATAATCAAGTATATCCACAATATCAGGGAAAAGCTGGGAGGTCTCAAAAACATATCCCCCTTTTTCGTAAGCAGTGGAATAGCCTCCAGGGTAAGGATTCTTTTCAATGATCAGGGTATTCTTTCCTCTTGTATTCTTCTGCCACATTAATCCGCATGCAAGTCCGCTTAATCCTGCGCCGATGATGACCAGGTCATAATGGTCTTTGCCTGAATAATTTGAAGACAGGGTGTCGCGCATTAAACCAGTGAGGTTTTTCATTATGATTTTTTTTATGTTTTTCAAGGACCTGAAACAGGGCTTGCCAAGATACCACATTCACTTTAATAAAGTTACAAAAAGATTAATATAAAATATTTGTCCCCTTTAATAAGGAGGTTTCAAAAAAATCTCTTCCTGCTCAATTTAAATTCCGCACAAAAAGGCTGCAAAATCAGGCATTTAAAGGCAATCTCGGATTGTGATTGCGATATTGACTTGATTTCGTATAATTGATTGAGTAAATTTGATATCTAACCGGGAGGTAACCTATGAAAACACTGAAAAAAATTCTTAAAATCTTTCTGAGTTTAATAATTATTCTGGTTCTTGGCTTTATCGGTCTTATTCTGTACGCAATAGTCTCAGACTATAAGCCTGATGAAAAAGAATTACTGGCCAGTCCGGAAAATCCTTCGGTTTTGAAGGATTCATCTGTCTACAGTCTTCTGACCTGGAATATAGGTTATGCCGGACTGGATAAGAATATGGATTTTTTTAAGGACGGCGGAACCAGGGTTTTCACGCCGGAGGAAAATCTGCAGGAAAATATCGGAGCAATCAAAGCTTTCCTGACGAATAACGACACAGTTGACTTTATACTTTTGCAGGAGATTGACAGGGAGAGCAAAAGAAGCTATCGCACAGATCAATACCAGGAAATATCAGAGAACCTGTCCGGTCATGTTCCTTTTTTTGCAAAGAATTATGACGTCTTTTTCGTTCCGGTTCCGCCTTCAGATCCCATGGGAAAGGTGGTGTCAGGAATAGCTACTTGTTCAGAATATGTTCCTGTTTCCTCGATCAGGCATTCTTTACCCGGGGATTTCGGATTCCCGACCCAGCTTTTTTATCTCGACAGATGCTTTATGGTAAACAGGTACAGGATCGAGAACGGAAAGGAACTGGTACTGATCAACACTCATAACGAAGCTTTTGACGAGGGAGGAAATATAAGAAAGGCCCAGATGGAAAGACTTAAAGAGTTTGTATTGAATGAATATAACTCAGGCAATTACGTAATTATCGGAGGCGACTGGAACCAGTATCCCCCTGATTTCAAACCTGATTTTCCGGATAACAAAGCTTTTACCGGCAAGATTGGAAATTTCAACCTCACGGGAATTGAACCGGATTACATGCCGGGAGCCTGGAAATGGATTTATGATCCCACAGCACCAACGGTAAGAACCCTCACCGCAGCATACGATCCTGCAGAAACCCCCACAAGTGTTTGTGACATCTTCCTTATTTCACCTAACCTGGAATCAGTTTCGGTAAAATGCCATAATCTTGGTTTTGCCAACTCAGACCACAATCCGGTAATAATTCAGGTTATGCTGGAATGAAGAGACCTGTCTTTATGCGAAAAAAAGGCACTGATCCTGTTTACTAACGGATCAATGCCTTTTCTGTCTGTTTCCAGTATTTTCTGTAAACTTCAGAGATGCATTCAGGGTGTTGTTATTTCAGTTTGACGTGAATTTTATTATCACTGTATGGCGGAAGATCGGTCCAGATACTGTGAATTGCGCTGATCAGGGCCGGGTTGGCAAATTCTGCCAGCTCTTCAATACCCTTCAGCTCTTCAGGGCTTATCTTTTCATCTCCGGCGAAATGAGCCAGCCAGGCTCTTGTTGCGAAAGGAGCAATAATCTGAGCTTCTTCAGGCGTATGCCCGAACCAGTTCTGAGCGACATTTATGAAAAGTTTGTCAAGCCGGTCTTTGATTGTCTGGTCAGAATACGAAAGGAAATCCATTCCTGAGGGCAGATATGAATCGATACTGGTTATACGCCGGGTTTCAACTTTTAGGAAATTGTCATCCAGTTTCATAATGCGGTAAGGGCTCAGCGGTGTAACAAGGGAGCCGGTCTCGATATTAACAAGGGTCTTTCCTCCAACAGAAAGCTCAGTTATGTCGTTCCCATGATGATGACCGTTTAATATCAGTTGTATACCTGCATCCAAAAGGGCTGGAGCCCCCGCAGGAAAACCTGATACAAAGCCTCCTTCAAGGCCTTTCTGACCTGCATAGTGCTCAAGAATACCGCTGTGAAGCATTGCTAGGACTGTTATGCCTTTAGAATTCGCCTCAGCCATCTTTTCCTGGATCCAGTTCATTGTACCTGCATTGAAAGCCGCCTTGTAAGTATATGTCCCATCGCCATTGTCTTTATATGTGAAGGCATCAATGCCCAGTATCCACAAGTTTTCATCAGGCTGACAGATATAACTCAGTGAGTTGGCATCCCTGTAGATAGCTTCGTTGAATCCGAAGTCCTGGTAGATGTCTGCAAACTGATCCAGGCTGATATTGGGAGTCTCCGAGGCAGGTACGGTCTTGTAGTTCAATGCTTCAGAACTCCAGATATCATTATTGCCCGGCACTACATAAACCTTGATTCCATGAGTTTCAATTTCCTCAAGAAAACCGCTGACTATTAAATGGCTGGAGTACTCTCCGTTAAACGATAAATCACCCGGAATCATAAGAATATCCGGACTTTCATCAATAATCTCCTCCATTGCCTTTCTGAAGATCGGATCACTCAGCTCAATGAGTTTCCGGTCTCCGGTCATCATTTTCTGGAAATCCTCGTTTGTAACATAATTCTCCGGCATCAGAGCCGGATCCAGGTAGTGGATGTCAGAAATAACTGCAATCTTAATCTGAGGACAAATCAGATTGTTCGGACTATTATTATTGCCCGGACCCTTTGGGGGTGGATCAAGCCACTGATCTTTTGTGCAGGAAGCACAAATCAGGATCAGCAAAAACAAATAAAGAAACTTCAATTTTTTCATTGCCTGAGGATTTGGTTAGATACTATCCGAATATTTTAACTATGAAGCTGTCAGAAAGGAATCCCTATACAAAATTAAACCACTGCTTTGTAAATGGCTTTGCTTCAAGTCTCCAAAGGTTTGCTGAAAATCTCCATAGCTTTGCTGCAGATCTCCAATGATAAGCTGAAAATCTCAGTCATGATTTTTACCGGGTCTGAAGGTCCGGTTCAGCTTACCGGTTCCGGAATTCACTGGGCGGTTTCCCGAATTCATGAGTGAACTCCCGGCTGAAGTGTGAGAGGTTCTTGAATCCTACAATATATGTGACTTCAGATACAAGCAGATCCGTGGATAAGAGCAGCTCCTTTGCCTTATGCAACCTGAGCGATTTAAAATAATCTCCTATAGTTCTGTTGCTCAACGATTTGAATTTTCTGTAGAGTTGGGCATGGCTCACCCCAATCTCGTCGCACAGCCGTGAAATGCCGAATTCATCATCTCCAAGGTTTGATTCAAGGATCTTCCTTACCCTTAAAATGAACTCATCCTCCTTTTTCAGGAATTTATCAGTTGTTTCCGGAATTTTTCCAGGGTTGGAATACCTTTCATAAAGCTTCCTGCGGAGATCCACAAGGTTTTTCAACTGTAAATGCAGCTCACGTTCATCCACAGGTTTGGCAAGATAGGCATCAGCCCCTCTCTCCAGTCCCGCCAGCCGCGATTCAATATCGGCTTTTGCCGTCAGCATGACAACGGGAACATGACTGGTGCGGAAATCGTTCTTTACTTTTCCAAGAAGCTCAATCCCGTCCATAACCGGCATCATTACGTCGCTCAGGATGATATCAGGAATGAGTTTCAGGGCTTTTTCAATACCAATGTAACCGTTTGCGGCTACCTCTGTCCTGTATTCATATTTCAGGATGGCCTGAAGGTAAAGCACAACATCGGTACTGTCTTCTACTATCAGAAGCAGGGGAAGGTTTGAAGGAATGTTTGATGCGGAGGAAATCAATTCACCTCCTGATTGCCATGGATAGGACGATTCACCTGAGAAACTGAGATTTATATTTTCATCATACGGAGTCAGTTGAAGATATTCGGCTCCCGGAGTATCAGACAGTGTAGCACTGTGTATAACAGGCAGGTTAACCGTAAATACTGAACCCTCTTCCTTAACGCTTTCAACAGAAATTGTACCGTGCAGAATATGCACCAGCTCTTTTGTCAGTGCAAGACCAATACCGGTCCCAACCGGTGACAATTGGTGCTCCAGACTATAAAACCGGTCAAATAAATGTCCCAGGTGTTCCTTTTCAATTCCTATTCCGGTGTCCCTGATCCTGATCGAGTACATTTTTCCATTATCAGTCACCAAGGTTGTTACTTCAACCCGTCCACCCGCGGGAGTGTACTTCAGTGCATTGGAAACAAGGTTGCTTGTTATGTGCATCAGCTTTTCAGGATCAAAATCCATTTCGAAGAATTCTCCGGCTGATTCAAATTTTAACTCTATTCCCTTCCTGACGGCTTCAGAGCTAAACTGTTCGACCAGATATGCCAGGTATTTATTTATGTCCCTCCTGACAAAGTTAACGGAAATGGCCCCGGCTTCCGTCCTGGCCAGATTGAGCATCTGGTTCACAAGCTGAAGCAGGATGCCGCTGTTGGCCTTTATTTTCTGCAGGCCTGTCCCCGACCATTGTTCCGGCTGAGCTTCCATTAAGCCGGCCATCCCGTCAATAATTGTCAGCGGAGTGCGGAATTCATGGGTGATGTTGGTAAAAAAACGGTCCTTGAACTCACTTATTTCTTTCAGATGCTTTGCTTCAAGCTCCTCGAGCCTCCTTTGCTGCCTTATGAAACGGAGGACAAAGGCAAGAGCTGATCCTGTCAGAATTATTGACAGTATCATCCACATGATGGAGTTTAATGCCGGAGTTATCTGTTCAGGAATATGCAACCAGGGTTTAAGCACCACCAGAAGAACAACAATAACGGAATAAAGCAGGAACATTGCTGTCGGTAACCAGGTTCTTTGCCGCGGGATGGTGGAAAGGACATTGGTAATACCCGACAGAATGAGTCCCCCTGAAGTAGGTATTCCCCCCAGCCTTATGATAGTATAAAATGTCATCAGGTGCATCGTCGAACTGATGAAAGTATGAGTAAGCATGTAGTTTCTTGGGAAAAGAATCTGAAGCAGGAGCGACAGCGCATACAGGCTGCTGAAGGCGATCATGTAATTTATGAATATCGTTGCCCCGGGAGCAAAAATCATAAGGGAAATGCCTATAATCAGAGAAGCGACGGAAAGAAAGATATGATTTTCAAACACGGTAATATTGCCCTGAAGCTGTTTGCCGGTGCAACCCGGAAATGAGAGCTTCTTCTCCAGCCATAAATTGAACTTGCTAAATCTTTGTCGGCGCACCTCTGTTTTTGTTGAATATGATGTTAACAAAGCATAATGCAACTGATCTTTTAGAAGATTAGAATTAAAGACTGAGGAGATCCAATATCAAAGTTATGACATAAGTAAACTGTAAACAAAATAATTATCTGTTGACGATTTATTTTAACTGCGAAGTCATATGGATTGACTGCATGACTTTTTAAAAACCACCAAGTTCCATGGGAGTTTACTACTGTTTCCAATCTATGCAACAACAACCCCTACCCCTCCAGTATGGGATCCGTCTGTGATACCTTTTTCCAATATGTTTCACACTTTAATGGTAAAACTCCTTGACGCCTCTCCTTTTCACCCCTTAAACTGTTCACGCTTACCTCACCGGTCCGAAATATTTGTCAAGCCATGCAAGTGTCTCCCGTATATATTCGGCCTTCGGTGGTATGTGATCGGTTTCATAGAGGATGAGCTGCTTATGTTCAGGAGGTGTTCCAATAAGTTCGTACATAGGTAAGATTTCCTGGTCGATCCCCCTGTCGTACTTCCCGTTAAGCATCAGGGTAGGAATAGTAATCCTGCCAATGTAATTTACCGCATTCACCTCAGGCCTGCCTCTTGCATTCAAACCTCCCGCAACAATTAAATTCAGGGCAAGGCGATCTTCAACAGCAGGCACTATTGTACCTAACCATCCTCCCCAGCTCATTCCATAAAAGGCTAGTCTGGCTGTATCGATTTCAGGCCTTGTAACCAGATAGTCTATACTTCTACGTAAATCTTTTATAAGCTGAACCATGAATTCCGTAAAGGCATGTGAATCGTTTCCCGGGTGGATGGCCGCAAGCTCAGGTTTGCTTCGTTCGAAAGTCCCCTTATAGACAGGCCACAGCACTGCCCTCCCGTTCCTGATATAATATGAAAGAAACATCGGGAATTCATAGTATTCTTCAATCTGGTCACTTGATTTCATTCGTGTTGCTGCACTGCCAGGGAAATATATCACTGTCTGATAAGGAGGGTCTGCATTCTGAGGGAGGAATAGAAAGGCTGTGATCCGTTCACCACCATAAGCTGCATTAAAGGAGACTTTTTCCCTGATCCATCCGCCGGTACTCTCAGCACGAGATTCAACCAGGGAGTTCAACTCAAACGGATCGTATGAAAAGAGTTCCAGATAAACCTTGAAAATATCATCGTTCACAGGTTTTATCTTCATAGGATCCGGTTGTTCCGGCAGAGTAACCGCGGAAAATAACTCAGGTGAAATTGAGTCAGGTTCAGGATAGTATGCAAGTCTGAATCCGTTCCTGCGTGACCTGTCCATTTCCGGTGCCTGCCTCTGGTTACCAAACTCGTACGTGTTGTCTTCCCATGAGCCTCCCCTTATCACTCTTCCGGCTGGTGTAGGATTCCAGCACCACTCCCTGACGTTCCCTGCCATGTCATATGCACCATAAGGCGTTATTCCCTGAAGTGATCCTGCCGGAACAGTACCTGTGCTCCCGAAATTGCTGAAAGGTGCAAGAAGAGCGAATCCCCCAAGCTGATAGACCTGTACCATTGGAGTAAATGCTCCCCTTGCAACGTTCCAGTGAGTTGTTGTCGGAAGGCTCTTCCCGGAATATCCGGCAAAGGCAGCAGCCTCATACCAGCTTACCCCCGACACGGGATGATCACCCTGACCTGATGGGAAGTCGCCGCCTATCCAGGTCGAGGGTCCCGGCTGCCCGGACTGATCAACAAACTGCGCGATGCCCTCCTCCCATCTGAGTTCTTTACCTTCTTTTACAAATTTGTGCTTCCAGAATTCAGGCTCCCGATAGCCTCCGGCATCAATAAACGCCTTATATTCATTGTTGGTCACTTCGTACATCCCTATAAAAAAATCGTTCACCCGGCCTGCAGGTGTCTGAGTCGCAGGAACACGAACCATTCTGTCGTGTATGCTGCCGTTCAAGTCCATTTTTCTTACCAGCGGACTCGGTCCCACCTCTCCGGGTTTCCCTTCCGCTCCAAGCATTCTCCAGCTGGATGCAGCTCCCATAACGGAAATATAGCCCTCCTTCTCAAATTTCCACCTAAAAATCCCCACAGGAATCCGTACTTTTTGCAATGGTGTGACACCAAGAAATTTCCACTCATCGTCAGGCTTACTATATTCCTTGACATATACATTCGCTCCGGGGGCATCTGTGGTAACATCAATATTCAGGGATATAAGCGAGAATAATTCAGCAAGCCGGGGATCCCTGCCGAGAACAGCCTCCGCCCTTTCGGCCAGCCCGTAAGGTTCAGTAAGATTCCTCCAGACATCGTTCTCTTCAATCATTCTTTCTATTTCAGGCAATGCCTCTTCTCTTGCCCAGCGTTTATCTGCCTGCCGTTTGAAAAGAAAAACCGAAAGAACTGTAAAGGCAAGTAAGATCATTGCTGCAGCCGGAATAAGGATATATTTCCGGATTGTTCGATGGCTCAGTCTTCCGCGTTTTTCCTGTCCTTCTATTCCGGCCCTTATTGCTTCCTTTATATCATCCTTACCAGCCTCATCCAAATTCAAAATCATCTGAACCACACTGCCCAGTCTGCTGACATGCCTTTCGAGCGGAGGAGTGAGAGCATCAAGCCAATGGACATCGCTGACATAGTACTCAAGCTGCTTTGACATGGGAATGTCCTCAAGACGGAAAGGTATGATTGCCAGTCCATGGTGTACCGCCCTGTCCACCTCCTTGATAACCTGGACGGACTTATTTGTGTTGGCAGAGTAGATGAGAATGAAAACTTTCGATCCTTTTATCCCGTCGATTATAGCTTCTGCAAAAGGTGTTCCGGGATTGATATCACGGGGAGCCATCCAGCATCGTATGCCATTCTGCTCAAGTATGGAGCAAACAACATCGGCCGTGGTCTTATCCTGGTTGGAGTAGCTTATGAATATATCATGAGCCATTGTAACAGCATTTCTCAGGAACAACTATCATAAAGTTAATAAACTGGCACATACGGGACAAATAAATTAACCGCGCATTCGCTGTCACTACTGCGAACCCAACCCTGTTAAAAAAGTCCTGCAGTCATACCATCATGCAGTCGTGCAGTCGTGCAGTCCCTTAGTCTCTCCGTCTCATAGTCTCTCTGTCCCTTCGCCCCTTAGCTCCCATTCTCCCCTTCATCCTTTTTTATGCGGCAATCCCATCTTTCGGGCGATCTCCTGAAAACGTGGCTCATCCCTGATTGGATCAAACAGAGGCCAGCAAAGATATGGCATGTTCTGATCACGTTTCTCATATCCGGTTTCCAGCCAGTCGAGGGCTTTATTCTTATCTCCGGCCTGGACAAATCTCCAGGCTATTTCTGCCGGTGTCCAATAATCTTCCCGGAACCTGTGCTCAAGAGCTTCAGCCATATAAGCAAATGCCTTTTCACAGCTCCCCTCTTTTACGCCCCTTTCAATTGATTCTGCCACATCGAAAAGACTCATTATGGTATAATATGCCTTATATTTTTCCAGCGCCTCTTCAGCCCGGCCTGACAGATAAAGTGCCTCACCAAGATTGCTCACAGCAAAATTATAATTAGGGTCGATTTTCAGAGCATCATTAAACAGTTGAATACTTTCACGGAGTCTTCCAAGGATAAAGAGCGAGACACCGCATAGGGAGAGTATCAACGGATTCAGAGGATCAAGTTTAAGCGCTGTTTCAATCTCCTTGGTCACCTCTTCCTGAGGTCTTCCCATAATTAGCAAATAATGACTGTAATAGGCATGCGCTTCTGCATGGTTTTGATTTATGGCAAATGTCTTTTTATAAGCTTCTTCGCCTCCTTCCCAGTTCCACATCACCCATATGGACATTCCAGCCAGGGTATATAGTACTTCAGCATTGCTGCTATCCAGTTCCAAAGCTTTCATAAGTGATTCCTGGATATATGGACCAGCTACTTCAGGAGATTTAAAACCAAACTGGACCAATGCTGCCCAGGAAAGTCCAATATTTGCATAAGCCGGAGCATAATCCGGGTCCTTTAAAATGGCTGATTCGAAATATTTTATGGCAATTTCAAAATCATTGCATGTAAATTTATAGAGATAGAACCTGCCTTTAAGGAAGTCTTCATATGCGCCAGAATCATTAGTTGGCATTTTATCAATAATTCTTTTCTCTTCAGGAGAGATGACAGCCTTGAGCTCTTTGGCAACTGATTGCGCCACTTCACTCTGAATTTTAAATATATGGGACAGATCACTAATATCTCCGTTATAAATCTCTGACCATAAATGGGCGTCAGTCCCGGCATCAATCAGCTGTACGGCAATACGCACCATATTCCCAGCTTTGCGAACACTGCCTTCAACTATGCTGGCAACTCCCAGTTCCCGGGCAATCTCCTTTACCGGCTTGTCAGTATTCTTGTAATGCATCGATGATGTGCGTGAGATCACCTTCAGGTCGCCGATCTTGAAGAGACGGTCAAGGATTTCTTCCATCATTCCGTCGCTGAAATATTCCTGTTCGGGATCGTTGCTCATGTTCCTGAAAGGCATGACGGCAATTGATTTCTTATCCCGCCCCATCCGCAGCGTTCCATCCCGGATCGCTTTCTCGAGGTCATCATCCCTTACCTCATCTTTTGACAGCAGCATTTTAGCCACTTTTGACAAACGGATAATGTGCTGGTCCAGCGGCGAAGTCCTCGCATCGAGCCAGTGAACACTGCTCAGGTAATATTCAAGCTGTTTTGACATGGGTACTTCCTCAAGCTTGAAGTTAATAACAGGGATTCCGGCATGCACCGCCCGGTCCACTTCCCTTATAACCTGTTTGGAATTGTTCGAGTTTGCTGTATAGACCAGAATAAACAGCTTCGATGATCTTATTCCATCGATGATGGCTTCTGCAAAATCAAGTCCCGGGGTAATATCCCTCGGGGCTATCCAGCAGCTTATGCCATTCTGCTCAAGTATGGAACAGACAGTTTCACCGGCGGTCGAGTCGACGCTGGAGTAGCTTATAAAAACATCTTTTGCCATTCCCGGGATTTTTAAAGAAAGGATAAGCCTTTGCTTCAGTTATATGTTAAAGGTACGTAACAGATGTATGTGAGTCAAAAATATTTTGCCCTTCGACCCATGCCATCTTCTTCCTTCTTAATATACAGACCGTTGCCCTTAAATAAAAAAGAAATTCTCGAAGATTTCCGCAGAGTTAAAACCCGCAGATAAGCGCAGAGGTTTCGTTTACCCCTTGCCCTTTGCCCCAGGCCCCCTGCAAGAAAACCGAAGACCGAAGAAAGAAGACAACAATAATCAGAGTTTGTTGCTTGTTACTGGTCGCTTGCTGCCGGTGGCCAGTTACTGGTTTCCGGTTCCTCGTTAGCTGGTTCTGCTGGTTCTGCCGGTTCTGCCAGTCCTGCCAGTCCTTGACAGTTGAAACAACCTGCACGACCTTCCCTCCTTTCAGTCTTTTAGAACATTATTCATTTTATACATTATCGCCTTCCTGACTATACAAATACTTTTCAAGGAAAATTCTTAATCCGCAGACTCTGAAGCCGCCTGACAGTAAATAATCTTCATCATCTTTTATAATAATATAATTGTGGCGTGTTTTAAGAGTCTGTACCGCTTCAGTGTTACCCCTTGTCGGCCTGGCATCTGAACCATATTTTATTTCTATTGAAGTCACCGGTCGATTGCCTTTTGTTAAAACCAGATCAAGTTCAGCTCCATCGTGGGTCCGGTAAAACCAGGTTTTTCTGTTTGCGGGCAGCAGGGGGATGATCTGTTCAATTACAAAGCCTTCCCATGATGCCCCTTTCTTAGGATGGCCGGAAAGTTGTTCAAAGTTTTCAATGCCTGATAAGTAATGCATAATACCTGAATCACGGATATATACTTTTGGAGATTTCACCAGGCGTTTCTTAATATTTGTATAATATGGTTCAATTAAACGGATGAGGAAAGCATTCCGGAGAAATCCTATGTAGCTTTTAATCGTGTTTATGTTCAGCTCCAGGCTTCTGCCAAGTTCCGCATAGTTAAGCATATTACCATGATAATGAGCCAGCATCGTCCAGAGCTTCTCACCGGTAAGGCTGTCGGCCGGAAATCCAAGATTCGGAAGATCGCGTTCAAAGTATGTTTTAACATAATTGTTCATCCAGCTTAGCCAGTAGTTCCTTTTCATGAGGGCATCGGGAAAACCGCCATACATCCATGCATCCTCAATCTTATAACTATTCCCCAGTTCCGGTAAAAGGAAAGGGGTCAGTTCATGGTAAGCTATTCTCCCTGCCAGTGTTTCAGAGCTGTTTCTCAACAGATCCGGACTTGCTGATCCAAGAATCAGGAATCTGCCGGGGCTTCTTTTCTGATCAATCAGTGCACGCAGGACAGGAAACAAGTCCTTCTTCCTTTGCACCTCATCGATTATTACAAGATGATTTTCAAATTGTTTCAGGTATGTTTCAGCATCTTCAAGCTTTATAAAGTCTTTTTGAAACTCAAGATCAAGGTATAAGGCAGACTTATATCCTTTTTGAATTTTTTTTGCTAGGGTGGTTTTGCCAACCTGCCTGGGTCCGATAATTGCCACACAGGGAAATCCCTTCAGCAGATCCCTTACAATTTGCTCTGAAATCCTTTTCTTCATGTCGCAAAGGTAATAAATAAAACACAATTTATGTATTATATATACATAATATTAGCTTTGTGTCCTGGAAATTGCACTGAAACAAATAAAAAAGATATTGGGTAAATTGAGTAGGTTCGTTGCATGCAACGAACCTACGAATTTTATTCATAATGATTTTGGAAGCGGCAGGTTCATTTTGCGCAGCTGTTCCTTTTGTTTTTGACTGCTCAAGGAATGTGTCAGCTTCAAGGTTTAGTGTGCCGATATAACCTAATTTCTCTTATTGATCAAAAACATGGTCAAAATCTTTGTACTGGATGGTCATGGCCAACTTCAATGCTTCAAAAGCCTCGTCATATCTTTTTACCATATGAATTGCTATATAAAGTCCAATCTGGAGAAACCAGAAGGTGGTGGGATTTTTTCCCTAAAACTCACTGCAGAATGAGATACACTCTTCATAACGATGTCCACATAAAAGATCTGAACAATACCACATAATTATCATTGGATTATGCGGATCCAGCTTAAACGACAGCTCAGCATGTACCATCGCTTCTTCAGTTAGTCCCAGAATGATTAGCAAATGCGCAAATATTGCATGTGCTTCCGGATGCTTGGGATTGATCTCAATGGTTTTCCTGAATGCTGATTTAGCAGATTCCCAATTCCATTCTGAAAGGAAATAATTACCTGCCAACGTACATTGAACCTCGGCCAGTGTGCTGTCAAGTTCAGGAGCCTTTTCGACATTCTCTGTTATCCTTGGACCCGCCTCGTCAGGGGAAGCAAGTCCCATTTGCTGCCATTCGTACCAGGAATAAAAGAATAGTATGAGAGGTCAGCAGTCTGAAAATCCATGCCCTTTGTGTTTTCCCGGTACGAACCATAATATAAAGTGCATTCATCAGTTTTAAAAGGAATAATGTATATCCCTTTCACACATGAAGTACACTTTAATAATTCTGTTGTCGGCAATGCTGACATTTTCCCTGGCTGCCCAGGAACAGCGTTCAAGAGTTAAAAGAGAAACGGGAAACGAACAGCCTGCAGAGGCCAGGGAACGAAAAATAATTGTTCTTGAGCTTTCCCAAAAGCGTCTGGATCTTTTTGAAAGAGGAGATAAGGAAAGACTTTCTGTTCTGAGATCAGCCAGTGGAGAGATACCCCCTGCTGTCAGATGGATATCCGACGATCCGGCCATAGCAAGGATTGATGAGAATGGTTACGTGGAGCCTGCCGGCCCCGGAAGCACAACAGTATGGGCACAGACTGCTGATGGCAGGCGAACCGGGAAATGCATTGTCACGGTTACGAAACCATTAAAATGGGGATGTGTCTCCGGGCAGGACCGGCTGGTAGTGCAGGAACCATGGGTATACTTTTCAAATAAGGCTGATAATGACAAACTCTACAAGGTGCTTATCAACGGGAGCTCTCTGACGAAATTATCGGATGATGTTCCTGCCAACCTTAATGTTACAGGTCAGTGGATGTATTATTACAATTTAAATGATGACACGCAGAAAGGTGTTTACAGGATGTCAGTTGATGGAAAAATGCGGACCTGTCTTATTGACAATGATTTTGTTTCTTATCTCAGGGTAAACCGGGAGGGATGGATGTACTACCTTAACGGGGATAATGAAGTTTATGCTTTAAGAACCCACAAGCCCAATGAACCCAGACGGAAAATGTTTGATGAAAAACCGGTTTACTCGATGGCTGTGAATGATTACTACATTGTTTACAACCGACATTGGGAAGACATTCCTCAGCCTCAGGGCGGCGGCGGACTGTTCCTTTATGATATAAAAGAAAATAAAAGGGAGGAGTATGTTTCGGTTAACAGGAATACTTATGGTCTTGTTTTCGGGGATAATGAGGAAACCATCTATTTCGGAACGACCGATCATGATGTAAATCTGCCGTTTAAATTTGATCTCTTTTCATCTTCTGACAAAGCTCCCCAGGGCTGGTTCAGCTTCGATCTTTCAGTAATGTCTGCTCAGGAAAAAGCCGCTGAAATGATCCTGATGCAAAATATGTCAACTCAGGAAAGGACGAATAGAATCATTTTACAGAAACTCAGCAAAACGGTTAAAATTCCTCTACTGACAAAGGATGACCGGATAGTGATGGCTGTTGATGAATGGATCTATTATTCGAGGAATGGCAGCATCCGCCGGATAAGGGAGAACGGTCAGCAGGATCAGGCCGTATCAGGAGTAATAACGGGATCTGATTCATTCCCGGGACTCTATGCAGGTAGCAATTATCTTTTTTACTGGACGAAAGACAACAAACTCATCAGAACACTTCCTGACGGGAGGAACTCGTTTGAAATAAAAGTAATGCCGCAGCCTTAGCAACCGGGGCCGGCTTTTAATGTTCTATTGTGACTCCGGGATCGGAAGTTTCATCTTTTCACAAATGGCAATGAACTTGGGATTTCCGAACAATTGTTCAAAAATTTGAGCCGATTTGGTTATATATGTCATCAAAGGGTCATGTAATTCAAATCCCCTTTCTATCCAATTCATGGCTTTATCCGGTTGATTTGCGATAATGTATCTATAGGCCATATCGATACAGTCTATGTAGTTATTTTCAGCATATTTCTCCATATGTTTCATCAATTCTCCATATGCCGCATCGATCCCTGATTTTCTGTAAATTCTTTCAATCTCTAAATATACTTCTCTTTCAAATGAAAACGGGTCTCCGGATATTAACGATCTGATTACTATGTCATAATCCCCGCACTTGTAAGCTGCAAGTTCAAGCATTCCATTTAGATTAAGGTCTTTGGGATTAGCGAGCAACTCTTCTTCAAAGAGAGGCAGGCTGGCTTTGCAGTCACCTGCCTGCACAAGCGTTCCTATATAAATCATTTTTGTATTGAAATTCATCGGATCGAGGCTAATTGCAAGCTCCCTCTGCGCATATGATTCATCATGCCTGTTCAGGATCAGTAATAACTGTGCATACATCAGCCTTGCCAGAGCATGGTTGGGGTTAATGGCAAGGGTCTTTAAAAACTCTCTTTCGCTCTTTTCCCAGTCCCATTCCACGAGCTGAGCCATCACGGCAGTCTGATAATGAACCTCAGCAAGATCAGGATCCAGTTCCATCGCCCTGTCGAGGTTCTCTACGATTCTGGGACCAGCAATGGAAGGTTCCTCCCAACCTGCCTGCTGTATCCAGATCCAGATCTCAGCCAGACCTGCATACAGAGGTGCCCAGTCCGGGTTCTTCCCGATTGCACTGTTCAGATATTCAACAGATCTGAATAACGATTCTTTGGTAAAGTCAGACATATAAGACCGTGCCTTCAGGTATTCGTCATATACTGCAAGGTCCGCAGCCGGGATTTTTTCGATGAGTCGTTTTTCCTCCGGGGAAATAACTGCTTTGAGCTCTTCTGCTATTGATTCAGCTATCCTTATCTGAATGCTGAAGATATCTTCGACGTCAGTAATCTTTTGCTGGAAAGACTCTCCCCATAGATGGGTTTCCTTCGCGGCCATGATTAGCTGGGCCCTGAGGCGGAAGTTGCTGCCGTATTTCTGACCGCTGCCCTCAACAATATAGTTTACTCCCAGTTCCTGCGCAATTTCCGGTATGGGCTTCTTCTGTCCCCTATACTGCTCAACCGAGGTTCGTGATATGACTCTCAGATCTTTTATCTTTTGAAGATTGTTCAGTATCTCCTCCATTACCCCGTTGATGAAATAGGTGTTCTCCTGGTCTGGACTGTCATTGATAAAAGGAAGAACGGCAATGGACTTTTTATCCTGCCCCATCCGCAGTGCTCCATTACTTATGGCTTTTTCAAGATCATCATCACTCAACTTATCTTTAGAAAGCAGCATTTTAACCACTTTTGACAATCGGGTAACGTGTTGTTCCAACGGTGGGGTTTTTGCATCGAGCCAGTGAACACTGCTCAGATAATAATCAAGTTGTTTTGACATCGGTACATCCTCAAGCCGGAGGTTTATGACCTGGAGCCCG
The DNA here is from genome assembly GCA_964429295.1 of uncultured Rikenellaceae bacterium. GTDB lineage: Bacteria > Bacteroidota > Bacteroidia > Bacteroidales > VadinHA17 > LD21. The sequence goes on along the minus strand of CAYSBL010000022.1, from coordinate 21,647 downwards.
AAATGAACAGCCCGGTCCACTTCCCTTATGACCTGCTTTGATATGTTCGAGCTTGCTGTATATACCAGGATGAAAAGCTTCGATGATTTAATTCCATCGATGATGGCCTCTGCAAAATCAAGTCCGGGGGTAATATCCCGCGGCGCTATCCAGCAGCTTATGCCATTTTGCTCAAGTATGGAACAGACAATTTCACCAGCAGTACTATCGACGCTGGAGTAGCTTATAAAAACATCCTTTGCCATTTCATGATTTTTTTTACAAAACGGATAAGCCTTTGCTTCAGTTATATGTTAAAGGTAAGAAACAAATGGGTGTGAGTCAATAATATTTTGTCGGAAGGCCGAAGACAGAAGATGAGTAGTGAGGAATGATTCGGTTGTCATTCGGTTGTCATTCAATAGTATAAGCCGCCGGGGATTTAAACCATTACGCTGTGATATGAAAAGGTTTGTTAATAATAGATATAAGTACTTATTTATAAGTGATATTTAATATTTATTTCAATTATTTATAAGTGATATTTAGATCTAATAGCACTAATATGTAAGTGTTTTTAATTATATTTGCGTAAACATTCGGGTGAAATGGAAAGACTCAAGCAAATATCAGAGAACAGGTTACATCAGGTTAAGACGGGTTTTAAAAGGTCCCTGATGGATGAAATATATTGGGACGACAGGATGATTGGCATTTCAGGGGCAAGAGGATCAGGAAAGACTACCATCATGCTGCAGCAGATGAAGAGCAGACTGTCTGGCGGTTCCGAAGCCCTTTATGCAAGTCTGGATGATATTTATTTCGCTGGTAATCCGGTCGTCTATTTTGCGGAAGAGTTTTCCAGAAGAGGTGGCGAATATCTTTTTCTGGATGAAGTTCATAAATATCCTGATTGGTCACGTGAGCTGAAGAATATCTATGATAACCTGCCTGATCTTAAGATTATCTTTACCAGCTCTTCTGCGCTCGATATTTTCAAGGGAGGTTATGACCTGAGTCGCAGAGCTGTGGTATACAATCTACCAGGATTATCATTCCGTGAGTTTATTGAATTGAAGTACGGCCTTAAATTTCAGGCCGTTAATCTCGATGAAATACTGCATGATTCAGCAAGTATGGCCAGGGAGATAACAGGTAAAATACGGCCAATGAAATATTTTGAAGAATACCTGCAAACAGGGTATTATCCTTTCTTTATTGATTCGGAAAGGAATTATCCGGAGCGGTTGATAAACATTTTGAATCTTGTCCTGGAAAATGATTTGCCAACCATTTTCAATATCGATTACTATTCAGTGTTGAAGATTAAAAAGATGCTTGCTGTGCTTTCAAGAATTGTGCCCTACAAACCAAATATAGAAAAGCTTGCCAGGCAGGCGGGCACTACACGGGACACTTTGCTGAGGTATCTCTCCTACCTCGAAAAGGCTGATATTATCAAATGGCTGACAAAAGATGCATTTGGTATTAACTATCTTAACAAACCGGATAAAATATACCTTAATAATACAAATCTGATGTTTGCCCTGAACAGCGAGAAGCCAGATAAGGGGACGCTGCGCGAGACTTTCCTGCTTAACCAGCTGCAGGTAAAACATAAAGTCACATACCCCGAAACAGGGGATTTCCTGGCCGACGGCAAGTATCTGATCGAGGTCGGAGGAAAAAGTAAAAAGTCAGCACAATTGTCGGGCAGGAAGGACAGCTTTATTGCAGCCGATGATATTGACTTCCCCTGCAATAATAAGATTCCTTTATGGTTGTTCGGATTTATGTATTAGTCAGAGTGAAAACAGATGCCGTTCTGGATACGGTCAAAGGCCGAATGGCGCTCCATCCCTCTATAGCCCTTTCACACATTTTATACCTCTGCGCTGTTATACCGTTAAGCCATAATTTATAATGGTTTTGGAATCGGAAGCTTCATTTTCCCACAGATTGCAATGAACCTGGGATTTCCGAACAATGGATCCAGAAAATATAAGGTTGAGGATATATATACCATTTGCGGATCGTGCATCTCAATTCCCCTCTCAACCCAGTCCAGGGCTTTATCAGGTAGATTTACAATTAGGTACCTGAATGTCATATCCAGAAAACTAACGTAATTGTTTTCAGCAAATTTCTCAAGTCGTTCAAGAAGATATTCATATGCCTTAACAATCCCGGAATCGCTGTAAATACTCTCAAACTCCTTAAATGTATTTTCTTCTGTTAATATAGAAGGAAGCAGGTAACTTTCTGATTCGATAACTTTGTCGTAATCCTTAAATCTGTATGCGGCCATAATAATAGCACTGTAAGCCATTAAGTGACCCGGATCAGTTGACGCAGCCTCTTCCGCAACAGACAAACCTCTTTTGAAATCACCTGCTGCCATTAATGTTGCTGCATACCAGCACTTCATATTAGGATTTAAGGGATCAAGGCTAAATGCCAGTTCTCCTTGTGCCAACCCTTCATCATACCTGTGCAGGGTCGCAGCTAACAATTGTGAATAGAAGATCCTTGAGAGGGAGTCATTGGGATTTAATGCAAGAGCCTTCAAAAATTCCTTTTCACTCTTCTCCCAGTCCCATTCTACTAAATGAGCAATCATGGCATTGAAATAATGAGCTTCAGGAATATCCGGATCCAATTCGAGGACTTTGTTCAGATTTTCCATGACTTTTGGACCAGCCACAGCGGGTGGTTCATATGCAAATTGTTGTAATACCATCCAGACTTCTGTAAGTCCTGCATATAGAGGTGCCCAGTCAGGGTTTTTTGCAACGCCGCGGTTAAGAAATTCCAGGGCTTTATCCAATGCTTCCCTGCTGAAATCAGTAAAGTAAGAGCGGGCCTTCAGATATTCATCATATACCTCAAAATCGGCAATTGGTATTTTTTCCATGAGCTTTTTCTCTTCAGGTGAAATGACAGCTTTGAGCTCTGCAGCTATTGATTCCGCAATCTTAATCTGAATATTAAAAACATCTTCGACATCGGTTATCTTTTGCTGGAAAGACTCTCCCCAGAGATGGGTTTCCTTCGCGGCCATGATGAGCTGCGCACGAAGGCGTAAGCTGCTTCCGTATTTCTGTCCGCTGCCCTCTACAATATAGTTCACCCCCAGCTCATCAGCAATCTCTGATATGGATTTGTTTTGTCCCCTATACTTCTCTGCAGATGTACGTGATATGACCCTAAGATCCTTAATCTTCTGGAGGTTGTTAAGAATCTCTTCCATCACACCGTTGATAAAATATGTGTTCTCCTGGTCGGGACTGTCGTTGATAAAGGGTAGAACGGCAATTGATTTTTCTTCATGCCCCATCCGCAGGGTTCCGTCGCTTATGGCTTTTTTAAGGTCATCTTCTCTCACCTCATCTTTCGACAGCAGCATCTTAACCACTTTTGACAGGCGGGTAATGTGCTGTTCCAGCGGCGGGATTCTTGCATCGAGCCAGTGAACACTGCTAAGGTAATATTCAAGCTGTTTTGACATGGGTACTTCCTCGAGCTTGAGGTTAATAACAGGGATTCCGGTATGCACCGCCCGGTCCACCTCCCTTATGACCTGTCTGGAATTGTTCGAGCTTGCTGTATATACCAGGATGAAAAGCTTCGATGATTTAATTCCATCGATGATGGCCTCTGCAAAATCAAGTCCGGGGGTAATATCCCGCGGCGCTATCCAGCAGCTTATGCCATTTTGCTCAAGTATGGAACAGACAGTTTCACCAGCAGTATTATCGACGCTGGAGTAGCTGATAAAAACATCTTTTGCCATAAAGATTAAATTCCGGGTGATAATTATTATAAAGTTAGGAAACAACCAGATACGAGACAAAAAAATTTACCGGACATTCCCAGCTAAATGCCTTCTTGCCTTTACTCCCAATTCAACTGGTTGGCAGTTGGCAGCAAACAGTTGGCAGTCAGTCTAAACCAGGTCATCTTTCTATTTATTGATAAAAATTGATTTGAAATAAGTTTCTTTACAGATTATTTCAGATCAGAATGCGCAGACCCACCGGACAAGCAGAAACAGGCACAGGGCAGAAATCAGGTCTGTTCAGTGTGATCGGACCTTACAGGGGGATGGTTATTCTGCTGATCCTCCTTGCGCTCGGAGGCAGTGGCATAAACCTGCTCATTCCCAAGATTATAGCAGGTGCAATTGATGATTTTTCCGCAAACAGGTTTAACGCCGGAAAGATTATTGTTCAGTTCCTTCTCGCCGCATCCGGGATTTTTGTATTAACTTTTCTCCAGGGAGCAGTGCAGACCCTGACAGCTGAAAGAGTGGCAAAGGATATGCGCAGCAGGCTTGCAGCCAAATTATCTGATCAGAGTTATTCCTATATCCTGAAGGCAAACCCGGCAAAACTCCTGACAAACCTTACTTCAGACATGGACTCGGTCAAAATGTTTGTTTCTCAGGCCTTTGTCAACATCATCTCTTCTCTGTTTATCATCGCCGGCGCATCAGCTCTTTTGATAATGATCAATCTTAAACTGGCACTTGCTGTTCTTCTGATGGTGCCTTTCATCGCCACCGCCTTTTACATAGTTTTCAGGAAAGTGCGGGTGCTTTTCCGTAAGAGCAGGGAGGTAATTGATGCTCTTAACAGGGTAATAAACGAGAGTATATTAGGTTCAGCTATCATAAGAGTACTGAATTCACAGCAGCCGGAGAGTCAGAAATTCCTTGAAAAGAATATTGAGTCAAGGGAACTGGGTTTGTCCATAGTAAGACTCTTTTCTGTCCTTATCCCGATAATAATGTTTGTCTCAAACCTGGCAGTTGTTGCAATACTTGCCCTGGGTGGTCATTACGTCGTTCTTGGGTCACTTTCCCTTGGTAATTTTGCCGCGTTCAACAGTTATCTGGTAATGCTAATATTCCCTGTGATGATGATCGGTTTTATGAGTAACATAATAGCGTCAGCCACTGCTTCATACGGCAGGATAAACAAGGTCCTGGATGAACTGCCGCCGGCAGAGTCAGGAACGGTAAGATCGGATATTAGGGGAGATATTGCGCTGAAAAATGTATACTTAAGCTATGACGGGAAACCAATACTGAAAAATATTTCATTCTCTGTCAAAGCCGGCAGCAAGTGTGCAATTATCGGTCCTACAGCCGCAGGAAAGAGTCAGCTGCTGTACCTGCTGACAAACCTAATACCTCCTGATTCCGGTAATATTGAATTCGACGGCATTTCAATTGAAAATTATTCAAGGGAAGTATTCCATAAACAGATTGGCTTTGTATTTCAGGACAGCATAATTTTCAACCTCAGCCTGAGGGAAAATATAGCGTTCAATGATTCTGTAACTGAGGAGTCCCTGAAAAAAGCGGTCAAAACTGCTGAGCTGGAAGATTTTATTGATTCACTTCCCGGTAAGCTCGAAACAATAGTCACAGAAAGAGGAACAAGTCTCTCGGGAGGACAAAAACAAAGGATTATGCTCGCAAGAGCCCTGGCAATGAATCCGCCCATATTGCTGCTCGACGATTTCACATCGAGGGTTGACAGGAAAACAGAAGACAAGATTCAGTGCAACATCCAGGCCAATTACCCCAGCCTTACACTCCTTTCAGTTACTCAGAAAATAGCTCCGGTAAAACATTATGATCAGATAATCCTTCTTATGGAGGGAGAGATAATAGCCTCGGGTAAGCATAAAGATCTGCTTGAAAGTTCACCTGAATATATTCAGATCTACAGTTCACAAAAAAGCACCCGCCATTATGAATTATGATCTGAGTCAGGCAACGGATAAAATGCCGGGAAAACTCCCGGTGCTGGCATCACTCAGGAAGCTTGTTTCTATTATCAGTGGGGAACGCCGCAACCTGATCATTGCATTCACAGCTATATTTCTGAATGCCGGACTAAGTCTCGCGGGGCCTTACATTGTCGGTTACACAATAGATAATCATGTTCAGGCGAAAGATTATCATGGTGTGCTCTTCTTTGCCGGATTACTCCTGGTTATGTATGTTCTGGCATTTGCTGTAAACTATGCGCAGATGCGCATGATGGGCGGTATAGGTCAGCGGATGCTTTTCAGTCTTCGGAATTCGGTTTTCAATAAGCTGCAGGAACTTCCTCTCGATTTTTTTAACCAGAATAAGGCAGGTGATCTTATATCCCGTATAAATAATGATACTGACAAGGTGAACCAGTTCTTTTCCCAGTCATTAATGCAGTTCATAGGCAGCCTTATTACAATGACAGGCGCAGTGATACTTCTCCTGGCGATAAACCTGCCCCTTGGAATTGCAGCACTTTCACCTGCAATCCTGCTTTTGATATTTACTAAAAGTGTTTCTCCCTGGATCAGGAGGAAGAATGAGGCAAGCCTTGTAAGCCTGGGCAATCTGTCTGCAGAAATCCAGGAGAGCCTGGCAAACTTCAGGGTGGTGGTTGCCTTCAACAGGCGCGACTACTTCCGCAGAAGGTTCGAAGAGGTTAACAATGAGAATTACAGCAGATCCGTACAGGCCGGCATTGCCAATATTATACTGACACCGGTTTATACCTTCGCATCAAATATCGGTCAGCTCATAGTACTTTCCCTTGGTATATGGCTGATAATAAAGGGATTTTTCTCAATAGGACTATTAATAAGTTTTATCGCTTACATATCCAATTTTTATAATCCGTTGCGGCAGATGGCTGCCCTGTGGGCAAACTTCCAGCTGGCTCTGGCAGCATGGGACAGGATCTCTCACTTGCTCTCTTTTGAAAATAATCTCAAGGTCATTGATGACAGGAGTAATGACGGAAATGCACCCTACCTGCATTTCAGGGATGTCTCATTCAGCTATCCGAACGGCAAAGAGGTGTTGCACAATGTCAGCTTTGATCTGCAGAGGGGCAGGACATATGCTTTTGTCGGACCCACGGGGGGAGGAAAAACAACCACGGCTTCCCTTATTGCCAGGCTTTACGATGCAACCAGGGGAACTATCCTGCTCGATGGCAGGGATATAAGGTCGTACACTTCCTGCGAAAGAGCTTCGAAGATAGGCTTTATACTTCAGGAACCTTTGCTGTTCTCAGGAACGGTGCGTGAGAATATTACATATGGCAATCCTGAATGTGCAGGTCTCTCCAACGATCAGCTTGAACGGGCCCTTACGGATGTTCAGCTTGCCGGTCTGCTTAAGCGCTTTGACAAGGGTCTGGACACTCCCGTTCAGACCAGTGGTGATGGATTAAGTCTCGGACAAAAGCAGATCATTGCTTTTATGAGAGCCATTCTGCGAAAGCCGGAGCTTCTAATTCTTGATGAGGCAACTGCAAATATTGACACGGTGACCGAACAACAACTTGAAGCAATTCTGAAAAAACTGCCTGAAACGACTATCAGGGTTATCATTGCACATCGCCTTAACACAATCGAGAACGCCGATGAGATCTTTTTTGTCAATTCAGGAGAGATTATTGCGGCAGGATCATTCGATGAAGCCCTCAACCTGCTGATGCACGGGAAGATGGAGAGTTGAGGAATTGATATATGAAAAACATTTCTTAACTTTTACAGAAATAATAATTCATGCTGCTGAATAAGCCAAATCTTCAAACCAAATATCGCTAACTGCAAATACAATAAACCAATGTCTAAGATGAAATCAGGAATAATCTGGCTCACTTTATGTTTTTCGCTGGTGCCAATAATCGCTGAATCTCAGATACCACCGCCGCCACCTCCTCCGCCTCCCGCACCTGCCGGCTCAGTAAAAATCAACAAAGCTGACAGCCTTTTCCAGGCCGGCAAAGTAAGAGCTTCGGTTGAAGAGTTCCGAATATTATATGCCCTGAACAAAAACGACCGGGAGATAATCTATAATTATGCCTGTGCCCTGTCGCGGTCGGGACAGGCAGACAGTTCGCTCCGGTACTTGTACAAAGCGGTGAAAATTGAACCTTCATTTTCCGTTCTCACTGATCCTGACCTCCTTGCGGTAAGAGAATCCGGGGGCTGGGAGGAATTTGAAAACGAGCTGATTTCGGCTTTGAATAAGAATACCGGCAATAGTATAAAGGATATTCCATATGCAAAATCCCTGTGGAAACTCCTGTGCCTGGAAGAATCAGGATTTTATGAAGTCGGTATTGCTGTCAGAAGCCTCGGACCCGACTCCCCTGTAGTTACTGCACTAAGGAGGCTGCAGTCGTGGCAGAATGAAAAGAACCTCGCCGAACTGGTAGTGCTGATTGAATCAAAAGGATGGCCACAACAAAGTCAGGTTGGCAGTCTGGCAGCTAGCGCTGCTTTCTATATACTTCAGCATTCCAATGCAGGAGCTCAGGAAAAATACATTGGGATGTTCGAGGCTGCCTGCCGTAATAATGAAGGAAACTGCCAGCAATTTGCTCTGATGTTCGACAGGATGAGGATGAACCAGAACAAGCCTCAGAGATACGGCACACATGCGTATCTAGATCCTTCCAAAGGAAATACAAATGAACTTTATCCCCTCGAGGATGCGTCGAGGGTTGATGAATGGCGAAAAGATATCGGGCTCGAACCATTAAATGCATACCTGAAGAGGGCAAATATTAAACGGCCATAGCCCTGGCGAAGACTGACGATTGCTGAATATTTCTGACTGGTTGCTGGCTAACTGAAAGGAGCAGGGAGCAGGGAGCAGGGAGCAGGGAGCCAGAGGCAAACTTAATGAATACCGATTACTGAATACCGAATACTGAATACTGAATACCGAATACTGAATACCGGAAAGGGAAAAACAGGCTGAACTTAGGTTGATA
>CAYSBL010000022.1:0-12776 GCA_964429295.1 uncultured Rikenellaceae bacterium | reverse complement strand
GAATACCGAATACTGAATACCGGAAAGGGAAAAACAGGCTGAACTTAGGTTGATAAAAAACGCCACTAATCGGATAAAAAAAAGCCGCGTTTACCCATGTTTCAAAACATTTTTTTTAGTTTAGTGAAATAACAATTTTTAATCCGTGACAAGTCATTTTTTTGAAAGTCCTTGTAGTATATAACATCGAAAAAACCTGGGACAGGAATGAAATAAATGATGCCCGCAATTCCGGGCAGATCCTGTATGAAGCCCTGAGAAAAGAAGGCATAGAAACATTTCTTGAAGAACTAAGCAGTCCCCGGCTCGAAATCATTCTGGAAAAACATGCTCCTGAAGAAACAATTGTCTTCAACCTTTGCGAAGCCCTTCCCGGAATCCCAAACAGCGAAAGAAGAGTAGCCGAGATCATCCGGGAAAAAGGATTCACCTATACCGGCAACGTCCCGGAAGTGATTGAACTGAGTTACGACAAACAAAAGACCAAAGAGCTTCTTCTTTCCCTTGGCATCAGGGTTCCATACGGAACTCTAATCGCTCCTGATGAAGCTGCCGACTGGACATTATTCCCCGCCATTGTGAAACCATCACGCGAACACTGCAGCCTGACACTAACCGAAAAATCAGTAGTTTTTGATAACATTTCACTGAGGGAACAAATAAGGCTTGTAAACAAAGAACTGGATCAGCCGGCAATGGTCGAGGATTTCATAGACGGCCGCGAATTCCACGTTTCAGTCTGGAATAATGGTCCGCCCGAAATACTTCCCCTGGCTGAAATGGACTTTTCCGCCTTCAGCAAAACAAGTGAAAGGCTTTGCACCTATGAATCAAAATTCATTCCCGGATCGGGCCATTATGAAAAGATAGAAACCCTGATCCCCGCTCCGCTTGATGATAAGTTATATAAAAAGCTGGAAAACAAGGCACTGGCCACATGGCACGGTTTCGGCTGCCTCGATTATGCAAGGTTCGACTTCAGGCTTCGCGATGATAAATTCTACCTGCTGGATATAAACCCCAACAACGACATCAGCTTCGATACCAGCTTTGCCCTCGCTGCTGAAGCAGGTAACTACTCATACGGCCAGATGGCAAGAAGAATTGTCATGATGGCAGCCGAGAGGCACCCTGTATTCGGGGAAAGAATTCTCTCTCAGATATAAGAGGGCTCATAATTTCAGATATTCAGTTTGTCTAAGAGGATCATCTGGGATCCCCGGGGATCAGAATGCACGAACTGCCCTTACGTAAGGAGTCGGGTCGTTTTTCGCCCACGATCTTTTTTCTCCGGTGAAAAGATTCTGAACCCAGGCGGAACAGCTTCGAGATACTTCAGTCTCCGGAGCCTCTGAGGAAGTCCAGTAGTAAATCCCGTTCAGATTGTATTCCCTGTCAAACACGGAAAGGGCTTTTTGCATGCAATCAAGCTCCTCAAGTGACGGTAAAAACCAGTCGCTGAATCCGTTCAAAACCAGTTCATCACATTTTCTTGCAGGATAACTGCCCAGGCCCAGGACTGAAACCAGCCGTGTTGTATTTGCCTGCCCGGCACCTATCGTTAACGTTGTTACATTTGTCTTTTTGCAGTCTGTTCCATTATCCCATATTATCCCCTCACTCTGATCAGTCTCCGCAGCAATAAGCCCGTGTTCACCGCTATCATCCAGATAGATTATAAAACCTCCTCCATAGGCCTCTCCCATACCGAATGAGGCAATAAATGTCATCACCCTGCTGTAGGTTGTGCCCGCAGAATTGACCGCCTTAACCCTGAAATGATACTCCGTTCCCCTGACCAGCGAAGAAACCTCTGCCTTAATACCATGAGGAATTGCAGGATCGGCCGCACCAGGAACACTGTTTCCAAATTCGGCGGTGGAGCCATATTCAAAGGTCGTTTCGACCGGTAAAATACCCGGCCTCAGAACAGCTTTCAGGGTGGCTCCGGCCGACTGAATATCAGTAACTGAAAGTGAAATAACATCAGGAACCTGGGATTCCAAAGGATCATCCTGGTCACTCTTTCCGCAACCGGTTAAAAACAGAAGGACCCCCATCAGAACGGGAATCAAAGTCAGGGGGATTTTTATTCTTCCGATCATTTCAAAATAATGATAAAAACAGCTTCAGCCGGGTGAATTTTGAATTTTACACGGGTAAATAACAAAAAACTGTCCAATTGGTTTTGTAAATGTTTCCCTTTTCCTGAAAAACAGGCCTCAGTTATGATAATTACAACTTTTATTTAAAAATACGGTCGTGCATTTTTTAGTGTTATTTTTTTCACATAATTTTATCCTACTTTTTCTATAGGATTTATAGTTTTAATATAAAGGTATCATGAAAAACAAAACAATAAGGAATATTCTAACTGCATTTATCCTGGCAGTCTTTTGTTCTGCAGTACCAGCACAGAATCCGGTTCTTATCAAAAAAGAGAGCCAGGTAAGTATCAGGGGAACATCAAATCTTCACAACTGGCAGGAGGCAGCAGAAGAGTTCAGTATTGATATGAAGCTCTCGACCGATGGCGCCTCAATGCCCATGATCGACATGGTTATTTTTAAATGTAAGGCTGCTTCAATAACCAGCGACAATTCGATTATGACAAACAAAACACACAATGCCCTCAACGTGGAAAAACACCCGGAAATTCATTTCTCATCTGAAAAACAATCTGCTCTCAGGGTAGTGGACGGGAAATTCTCATCAACAATCTCCGGCATGCTCATAATCAACGGAATTGCGAAACAGGTGGCAGTTCCGGTGGATGGCCGCCTGGAAGGCGGCAAACTTCATATAAAAGGTGAAAAACTTCTGAGCATGAGCGATTTTGAGATCAAGGCTCCCACTGCATTAATGGGAACCCTTAAAACCGGGAACGATGTCACCGTTTCATTCGATGTTTCTTTTGAGCTTTCTTCGGATCATGTGATTTTTTCGGCACTTAACAAATAAATATATAAATGAAAAAATTCTTATCAATATCACTTCTTGCTGCAATTCTTCCGCTTGCAGTAACCGCGCAATTTGAGGAGTCCAAACTTGACGGAAAGGACTTCGAGAAACTCAAGGTCAGGCTGGGCGCCGATTTTGCCATGCAGTATCAGATGATTAACCATCACGCCGACAGTGCCCTCATACCTCTTGGAACAGGATTCAACCTTCCCACAGCCAATATGATAATAGAATCCGTTCTTGCTCCCGGCATAAAGGTCAACCTTACTGCATATTTGTCCTCACGGCATCATAATGAAACATGGGTCAAAGGCGGATATCTTGTAATCGATGAACTCCCGTTTATAAAGTCTGAAAGGCTTGACCGGGCCATGGATTATCTTACCCTCAAGGTCGGGGATATGGATATCAACTTCGGAGATGCCCATTTCAGAAGGTCTGATAACGGTCATGTGGTATCCAATCCCTTTGTCGGCAATTATATCATTGATGCTTTCAGTACCCAGATTGCGGCTGAACTCATGTTCAGGTCAAACGGACTGCTTCTCATGGGTGCACTTTCAACCGGATCCCTGAAGCCCGCACTGGCAGGATACAGCCCCTCCGCAGGATATACAGCCTATGATACTCACCGGGAACTGGCCTTTTACTGGAAAGGAGGATACGACAGGCAGGTCACCGACGACTGGCGCCTGAGGCTTACAGTTTCAGGGTACCATTCTCCCAGCCATCATTTTGGATCGCTTTATAACAGCGACAGGGCGGGGTCACGCTATTACCTGGTCATGAACAGGGTAACCAACAGTCCCAACGACGTGGACATTACAAAAAATCACACGTCCGGATCATGGGGCCCCGGCTTTACAGACAGGAATAATGCATTTATGATAAACCTCTTCTCGCGTTATAAGGGATTCGAAGTCTTCGGGACATTTGAGAAAATGAGCGGCACAAACCTTGCCGGTTCTTCTGTCGAATTCTCGCAGTATGCTGCAGAAGGATTATACCGCTTCGGCGGTGATGAGCAATTCTATTGCGGACTGCGGTATAACAAGGCCTGGAACGGGAATGAACAGGATATTACAAGATTTCAGGCAGCCGCCGGGTGGCATATGCTTGAAAGCGTCCTGCTCAAACTTGAATATGTAAACCAGGATTATAATGGATTTACGTCCCTGTACGGATCAGAGGCAGGCTTTGAGGGCTTGATGGTAGAGGCAGCAATTTCATTCTGACATGAAAGAGATTTTCAGGATATTGCCCACGATGTTATTACTCCTCCTAACCGGGGGAGTAATATATTCGACCCATCCTGAAAGCAGGGGAAAGGAAGTCCCTTCTGCGTGCAGCAGCTTCCTGGTTATCAGGGGCGAATCAAATGTCAACCGCTTCAGTTTCACGTTTAAGAACCCCGCCGCTGACAAGGCCGGCAATCCTGGTTTAAATTTAAGGGGGAGCGGGACAGAGGTGCTTATCCCAGTAAGAGAGTTTGAAGCAAGCAATCCACATATGTACAAGGATTTCCTTCAGCAAATGCAGGAAAGCAGGTACCCTTACATCTCCATCAGGTTCATTGACTTCAGAGCCGAAGAACTTGCTGACTATTCAGGCCATCTGAAATACATGGTCGGGATAACAATTGCAGGAGTAACCAGGGAGTATGCAATTGATTGCGAAATTGTCACTTGCGGTGACAATTTCGCAATAAGAGGTTCAGAAATTCTTAAGCTTACTGACTTCAATATACCGCCTCCTCAAAAGCTTAACGGACTCATAAAAGTCAGGGATGAGATCTCGGTTAGTTTCAGCTTAATGATTAATTTTACGACTGAACAAACTTTTGCAGTCGCCCGATGAAGATAAGCACCCGTACAAGATATGGATTAAGAACCATGATCGAGATTGCCGGAGCCCAGCCCGACAAAGGAGTCTTTCAGAAAGACATTGCCGCCAGCCAGTCATTGTCAATAAAATACCTTGATCACATTATTCATGCTCTAAAGACTGCCAGGCTGATCAGCAATGCAAAAGGGAAAAAGAGCGGATACATACTTACCCGCAAACCGTCGGAAATAACAATTTTTGACATCCACCGGGCTTTTGAACCGGGGATTTGCATTGTAGAATGTCTGTCTGGCAACTATCATTGCGACTTAAGCGAGGGATGCCGGGCCAGTGGATTTTGGAAACAACTTAATAGTTTGATCTATAATTATTTCAAGACAGTCACTCTTGATGATCTGATACATGGAAGAGTAAGCTTCGAGACCACATCATTTTCTAAGGAATCTGGAAAACAGAAAGTCAGAAAGTAAATCCATCAAAACACAAAACAAACCTGATTCGGCGGGGGTTTGCGAACAGTTTGCTTTTACCGGGCATTTTATGACCGGCTTTGTTGCCATACATCAACAAATTCTTTAGGTTGTTCAAAAATCATCTTTCCTGTCGAAATTAATGGATAAATTTCGGCGTTGAAAAAAAGTCAACCTTATTCAGCAGAGGCAGAATTTGAGTTTTTCCTATTCCCCCTCATCCTGATTAATTTGTTTTACTTGTTTATATTTAAATTAAATGGTTAGTAGTATGAAGAAAAAAATTCTTGCGCCGTTACTGATTACGGCATTTTTTCTATTATTGAGCAACATCGTTGCGGCTCAGATAACAAATCCCAAGGAAGCTGTAAAGAACAAGGGCAACGACAGGGTGAACTCCAGGATCGATCAGGGAATTGACGCAGGATTTGACAAACTTGAACAGGGAGCAGCAAAACTCTTTAAAAAGAAAAACAACCAGGAAGAAGAGTCTGAAGAAGATAATTCAGATCATGATTCTGCAGCGAATGATGAGGAATCAGAACGGTCACCGGCATCACAGGCACCACAGAAACTAGAAAGCTTTACCCAGTATGATTTTGTCCCGGGCGACAAGATCCTCTTTTTCGAGGATTTCAGCGAGGACAACACAGGCGACTTCCCGGCACTCTGGACTTCCAACGGAAGCGGTGAAGTCAAAACCGTGAATATTGCTCCGGGAAAATGGTTCCACATGAACGGAGAGGATGCCGTTTACTGTTACTCAAAGAAGGTAACCTTCCCTGACAATTTCATTATCGAGTTCGATATAATACCTGACAAGGAATATACATATGGAATTGACCTTGCACTTTATGAAGAAGATCCTGAGGATACTAAAGAGATCAACAGCGATCTCTATCCCGGTAAAAGCGGGCTTCATGTTGCACTAAAATACGATGCCTGGGAAACAAAGGGATATACAAATAACCCTGAGGGGGATTGGATCGAAGGACAGGCAGAAAAGAATCCTGTGGTGCGTGAACAGCTAAACCATGTCATTATCTGGATACAGAAGAGAAGAGTGAGGATCTACCATCAGGGAGCAAAAACACTTGATGTTCCGACAAATATTTATGCCCATACAAAATTCAACAAGTTCCTCTTCACCGGATGGGACAGGAACAGCACACCAATGATTACCAACCTTAAGATCACAACCGCATCTCCAGACATAAGAAGCAAGCTAATAACCGAAGGGAAACTTGTGACTTACGGCATTACATTCGAAGTGAACAAAGCCGATATTAAACCCGAATCATACGGTACCCTCAAAAACATTGCCGATGTACTTAATGAAAATCCGGGCATAACCGTAAAGATAGTCGGCCATACCGACGGCGACGGCGAAGAAGACCTGAACCTCGACCTTTCTAAACGCAGGGCCGAATCAGTAAAAAAGGAACTTATCTCAAAATTCGGGATCGAACCCTCACGGATGGATACCGAGGGAGCAGGTGAAACCAAACCGGTCGCTCCCAACGATACTCCGGCAAACAAGGCAATGAACCGCAGAGTCGAATTCACAAAGAAATAAATCTGACCGGTCCGGAACAGATCTTAAATACTGGTTGATTTTTATTACAGTGCCCTTCTCCTTATGCCGTAATTATCTTTACTTTGTATACAGGTTGTCCTCAAAAGTTGAAAAATGAAACCAGTTCTTACAATCCCGGTCATTGCCCTGCTTCTGGCCTGTTCCTGCTCAGTTAAAACTGAAAAACCCTTCCGCGTACAACAATCTCTCGCCGGCGAATGGCAGTTTGCGGCCGACTCTTTAAAAAAAGGCATCTATGAAAAATGGTATGCGGTATCATTGCAGGAAACGGTCACCCTGCCGGGAACCCTCGATGAAAACAACAAGGGAATCCCGAATGTGAACCGAGGAGAGACCATGAGACTGTCGAGGGAACGCACTTATGAAGGATGGGCCTGGTACAGGAAAACGATTACCGTTCCGGACGAATGGAAGGGAAAAAGAATTCTTCTGAGGATGGAAAGGACAAAGCCGTCCGAAGTATGGATCGATACCCTGCCGGCCGGAAAAAGTATGTCCATCCTTACTCCCCAGCTCTACGACCTGACAGCCCTACTGAGCCCCGGGCAGCATGCAGTTACTATCCTTGTCGACAACGGACCGGGATCCGTTCCGCCAGGCATCACCGGTTCTCATGCCTGGACAGAACACACGCAGACGAACTGGAACGGGATCATCGGGGACTTCTGCCTCGAGGCCTCAAATCCTGATTATATCGAATCAGTAAAGGTTTTTCCCGACAGCTCCTTGAAAAATGTCACCGTTAAGATCCGTATATTCTCATCAGGGAACCAGAACAAAGATATATCCATGCGTCTTAAGGCGTATTCCCTCAACAGTGAAGAAAAACATTCGGCAAGGACTAAAACCTGTAAACTGAACCTGGAGCCCGGCATAAATGACTTTGAACTTGATTACCCCATGGGCAGAGGAGTCATTAACTGGAGCGAATTCAACCCTGGTCTTTATAATCTGTCAGTATCCCTGTCGGGAAAAGACATGGCCGACAGCACCTCAGTGAATTTCGGGATGCGCCGGTTCAGCACAGCCGGTACCCAGTTTGCAATAAACGGCATAACCACTTTCCTGAGAGGGAAACACGATGCATGTGTGTTTCCGCTTACAGGTCATCCTCCAATGGATGTCGATAGCTGGAGAAGGGTCTTTCAGATCGCAAAATCATACAACATAAATTTCTACAGGTTCCATTCCTGGACCCCGCCCGAAGCTGCTTTCGCGGCAGCCGACATTGAAGGTATATACCTTCAGCCCGAACTGCCTTTCTGGGGAGGCTTAAGCAAAACCCGGAACACAGATCTTAATGAATTTCTCCTGAAAACCGGGGATGAGATACTCGAAACCTATGGAAATCACGCCTCATTCGTGATGTTCGCCCTCGGGAACGAGCTCTCGGGCGATCAGGAAGTGATGAAGGATTTCCTCTCACATTTCAGAAAGACGGATAACCGCCCACTTATGGCATACGGATCAAACAATTACCTCGGATTCCGCGGACAGGCTGAAGGCGAGGACTATTTTGCCGGCTGCAGGATAGGACGCGATACCGATACCACTTTCAGCACACATATCAGGGCCTCCTTCTCCTTCGCCGACGCATACGACGGCGGCTATATCAACGCCCGTTATCCCTCTTCACTTCCTGATTATTCGGAGGCAATATCGAAATGTACCGTGCCTGCCCTCGGAACAGAGGTGGGTCAATATCAGATTTATCCCGACTATAATGAGATAAAGAAATATACAGGGGTTCTGAAGCCATGGAACTTCGAGGTTTTCAAGCTTAGACTTGAGGAGAACAATCTGGGTGATCAGGCAATGGATTTCTTCAAAGCCTCAGGCGCCCTAAGTGTTATATGCTACAGGGCAGATATTGAAATGGCTATGCGAACCCCCGGCTTCGGCGGTTTTCACCTTCTCGACCTCCAGGATTTTCCCGGACAGGGTACAGCCTTAATAGGTATCCTCGATGCTTTTATGGACAGCAAGGGATTAATCACCCCCGGCGAATTCAGTCACTTCAACAATAAGATCGTTCCTCTTTTCATTACTGAAAAATACTGCCTCACAAACGACGAAATCCTGAAAGGAACAATAAAAGTTGCAAATTATTCGGAGAAGGATATGAAATCCGCAAAAGTATCCTGGACTCTCAAGAACTCAAAAAATGAAATAGTAACAGAGGGATCCGGAATAAGCGACTTGCCTCAGGGCAGACTGACCAGTCTGCCGGAAATTCAAATTGACCTTTCGCCGGTACAAAAAGCTGAAAAAACTATCCTGATTATAAAAATCGAAGATTCGGAATACGAAAACTCCTACCCTCTCTGGATCTATCCCTCAGATACCGACACCACTGTTCCCGATGGGATAATGATCTCAGAAAATATTGACAATAAAACTATTGACTTTCTGCAAAGCGGAGGCAGGGTTCTGCTGTTCCCTGAATTTAATGATATCAGAGAACAGTCGGTCGGAGGATTGTTTATTTCTGACTACTGGAACTACAGGATGTTCAAGGGGATATCAGAAGCCAATAAAAAGCCTGTTTCACCCGGGACCATGGGTATCCTCACCGACCCGTCACACCCTGTTTTCATGAACTTCCCCACCGAATTCCATTCCAACTGGCAGTGGTGGCCGGTGGTAAAGAACAGCCGCCCCTTCATACTTGACAATACACCCGCCGGCTACAAACCCATAGTACAGGTTATTGATAATATTGAACGGAATCATAAACTCGGACTTATCTTTGAATTTTCCGTCGGAAAAGGAAAGCTTCTTGTCTGTATGTCCGACCTGAGAAAACTGAAGGAAAAGCCTGAAGCACGGCAGCTTTACTCCGGATTACTTGAATATGTTTCATCTGACAGTTTCAATCCGAAGTATCCTCTAACCGCGTCCGACCTTAAAAAGCTTTTCAGTACAACTGCCGTACGAAGGGAGATAACCGGGGTAGGGAATATTTCTTATTCTCATGACTAAGCTGAAAAATTAATTTGATTTTATCACTAATCAATTCATTTAAAAAATCATGTCTACGAGCCGTCGCAACTTCCTAAGGAAATCTCTGGCCTCAGCAACAGGTCTTACAGCCATGTCAATGTTCCCCCCGGACATCTTCTCAAGGGATTTTAAGCAAAAACATACCCCTGAAGAAGTGATTCTGAAACCCGTTAAAAGGCCTTCCCCGGCCAACTCCATAAAGTTCTCGGTAATAGGTCTCAACCACGGCCATATCTATGGCATGACGGATGCCCTCACAGGAGGAGGGGGAAAACTGGTTTCAGTATACGCCAGGGAGCCGGAATTGCTTGCAGGGTTCACAAAGCGCTATCCCGATGTTAAGGTTGCCCGCAGCGAGGATGAGATCCTTGATGACAGTTCCATCCAGCTTGTTGCCAGCGCCTCAATCCCCGTCGACCGGGCTCCTCTCGGGATCAGGGTGATGAAGGCAGGAAAGGATTTCATGGCCGACAAACCCGGAATAGTTACACTGAGCCAGCTTAAAGAGGTGAAAAAGACACAGAAACAAACCGGGCGCATCTATTCGATAATGTACAGCGAACGCCTTGGAAACCCGGCCTCGGTAAAAGCCGGCGAGCTTATCCGCGATGGTGCGATAGGAAAGGTGGTCCAGACAATAGGCCTGGGACCTCACAGAATGAACCCATCCACCCGTCCCGACTGGTTCTTTGATCCCGGAAAGGCCGGAGGAGTTCTCTGTGATATCGGATCGCACCAGTGCGACCAGTTCCTGTTCTACACCGGATCAACACAGGCTGAAGTGGCCCTTTCACAAATTGGCAATTTCAATACCACAAAATATCCTGCCTATCAGGACTTCGGCGATATGATCGTTCGCAGCCCCAGGGCATCAGGCTACATCAGGATCGACTGGTTCACCCCCGACGGCCTTGCCACATGGGGCGACGGCAGAACCTTCATCCTTGGTACCGACGGCTACATCGAGATGCGTAAATACATCGACATTGCCGGCAGAAAAGGAGGCAACCACCTGTTCCTCATCAATCAGAAGGAAACCCTGTACTTCGATTGTTCACAGGTTTATATGCCCTACGGCGAACAACTGGTCGACGATGTCGTCAACCGCACAGAAACAGCCATGACACAGGATCACTGCTTCCTTGCCACCTGGCTGGCACTTACGGCACAGAAAAAGGCTGCCAGGATCACTCCCTGACACCTTGTATCTCCAGGTCCCTGATGACTTTGAGCCTTAAGAAGACCGATAAACGAAACTTCCACCGATGAAACTTTTGCTAACCGAAGAAGACAAGTCTTATCTTGAAAAACAGATAAGGGCAGCGGAGATTGAAACCGGGGCGCAGATCGTCCTGGCTGTCATCAGGCGCTGCGACAATTATGCTGAGATACCATGGAAAGCTTTTGCGCTCGGGGCCTCGCTGACAGGACTGGCCGTTGCTGCCCTGCGCATCTTTTTCCCTATATGGATAAGCGGTCAGGCCATCCTGCTTTCAGTAACAGCCATCCTGGCCGCCGGAGCAGCAACTGCCTTGCTGTCAATTCTTTTACCATCTTTCGCCCGGCTTTTCCTGACCAGATACCAGCGTGAAGCAGAAACCAGGCAATATGCCGGTTCGCTCTTCCTGTCGCATGAGCTTTTCGACACCCATGGCCGGAGGGGAGTTCTCCTTATGACAGGCCTTTTTGAGAGGCATGTGGTGATCCTCCCCGACACAGGACTGACAATGAGGCTGAACCAGGACGTAATGAACGGCATTATTTCCGGCATGAAACCGCTTCTCAGAACAGGAACCCTAAGGGAGGCAATGGAAACCGGACTGAAGGGACTGGCTGAAGCACTGCGGCCGCCGGTATCGGAAACAACAAACAAAAATGAACTGCCTGATCAGATAATTGAGGAGGAAGGGGTATGAAAAAAACAATGGCGATCACGTTGCTTGTGCTTTGCACGGCAACGACTGCTCCGGGAGCTGATATCCCCTACCTTATGGGACGCGTAAACGACTATGCAGGGATACTTTCGGAAAGTGTCACCGACTCACTTGGAATTATCCTGAAGGACCACGAACAGCGCACTTCCAACCAGGTGGTTGTACTTACCATCCAGTCTCTCGCGGGCGAAAGCATCGAGGATTTTGCCAACCGGGTTTTCAACGAATGGAAACTGGGACAGAAGGACCGTGACAACGGAATTCTGATAGTCGTGGTTCCTGATGAAAGGAGGATGAGGATTGAAGTCGGTTACGGACTGGAAGGCGTTCTGCCCGACATTGTTGCCGGACGGATCATCCAGAATATCATGGCGCCCCGGTTCAGGGAAGGGGATTATAACGGGGGTATAACCGCAGGAGTGGTCGCAGTGACTGGCATTCTCGAAGGTGGAGAAGAACCGGCATATGAAGGCGGCACAGATTCGGAAAGCACTGAGGGAAACTCATTCTTTTCCGGTATCGAAAGTCCCGACATGCCTCTTGGCACCCGTATTCTCATGGGAGCATTCATCTTCGGGATAATAGGACTTTTCACGATTATCGGGATAATGACACCCGGGGTTGGATGGTTCCTTTATCTTTTCCTGATACCTTTCTGGGCCACATTCCCGATTATCATAATCGGGACCAGAGGAACCCTGATAATCTTCTTCCTGTACCTTTTCATCTATCCGGCCGCCAAGATTTATCTCAAACACTCACCATGGTATAAAAAGGCATCTGATGACCTACGTACCAAAGGATCTGCCTCGATCGGAGGTTTCACACTTACTTCGGGAGGCTCCGGCGGATCGTGGAGCTCCGGAGGAAGTTCAGGAGGAGGCTTCTCAGGCGGCGGGGGATCGTCCGGAGGAGGAGGGGCTTCAGGAAGCTGGTAAGGAGGCGCAGGGCGCAGGGCACAGGGCG
>CAYSBL010000021.1:0-55420 GCA_964429295.1 uncultured Rikenellaceae bacterium | reverse complement strand
AGCTTGAATATTCCCTGTCGGTTTCTTCCCGTTACCGTCAGCTTCAGCTGACGGTAACGGGCTACCACTGTGCTGAAGTCGGGGACTTTAGTCCCCTTAGGGTCCAGGGGGGCTAAAGCCCCCGGAAGGAGCGTCATAGTTTTATGATACCGCTATTTTTTCATATCACATTTGGCATGATTTTTATTGATAATATTTATTGGTGTTTAATTTGTGTTTGGTAAATTTACACTATGGAACCGGAAATTGATCTTTTTGCAATCTTACCCGAAGACAAGGTCCCGGAGAAAGGCAAGATACTGATTTCAGAACCTTTCCTCCCGGACACCTTTTTCAATCGCAGCATCGTGTATCTCACCGACCATAATCCCAAAGGTTCGGTGGGCTTTATCCTGAACAAGAAGCTGGAGATAAAACTCTGCGATGCAGTCACCGGTTTTGAGAGCTGGGAAGAGAACCTGAATATGGGTGGACCGGTTTCGCCTGATACCCTGCATTATTTACATAATCTCGGCCATATGGTCCCCGGGAGCATAAAGGTGGAAAGCAATATTTACTGGGGAGGAGATATCGACAGTATCCGGAACCTTATCAAAACCGGTACCGTTGCTCCGGGACAAATACGATTCTTTCTCGGTTACTCCGGCTGGTCGGAAGGGCAGCTTGAAAGGGAACTTAAGGAAAATTCCTGGGTGACAGCAAGGGTCACGCCCGAGGCAATAATGCAAAGCAGGGAATCCGACAGCTGGAAACGTGTTTTGAGATCGTTGAAGAATAAGTACAGGGTATGGGCCGATTTTCCCGATTCGCCCGACATGAACTGAACCTCACTGTCTTTCCGGGTAATATCGCCGGCATCCTATAGGTGAAGTATAAGGTAAACCAGTTCCTTGAGAAGATCTCCGGGCTCGGTTCCCGCATCCCCGAATCCTTTCGACTTTAGATCGTAGGTCCTCAGCAGATTAATGATCCTGATCGTTTTGCCTGCACTGTACCTTGAAGCAGCCGTCTGATAATCCTTAACGAAGAACGGATGTATCCTGAGCGCCGCGGCTGCATTGTTGGCCGATTTGTCGGTCAGATAATGGTAGGTAAGGATTTTGGTGAAAAAGCCGAAAAGCGATGCGATGGTCAGAAGCAAAGGATTGTCATTGGGATTGTCGCCGAAATACCTGGCTATCATATTTGCTTTCAGTACGTTTTTTTCACCAATGGCCTTCTGCAATTCAAAATTATTGTACTCCTTGCTGATGCCGATGTTCTTCTCTATAATTGAGGAGGTGATCACAGGCTTGCCCGAAGGAAGCGTAATCAGCAATTTGTCAAGTTCATTTACGATCTTGTGAAGGTCAGTGCCGAGGTACTCCGTAAGCATGGCGGCCGCATCGGGGTTTATCTTTATGCCCTTCGTCATCAGGAATCTTTCAATCCAGGGTTGTACCTGGTAGTCGCGAAGCCTCGCCGACTCGAAGTAGGAACCCTGGTTATCCAGTGACTTGTAAAGCTTCGTCCTCTTGTCGAGCGACTTGTATTTATAGTTGAACACCAGTATTGTCGAAAGCAGGGGCTTCTCAAGATAGAGGGAAAGATCCTCGATCTTTTTCATCACCTGGCCTTCCTTCACAATTACCACCTGGTGGCTGGCCATCATCGGGAAACGCCTCGATGTCTCGATAACAGAAGCTATAGTAGTATCCTCCCCATAAAACACTACCTGGTTGAAGGCTCTTTCCTCCTCGGTAAGGACTTTCTCCGCAATGAAATCAGTAATAATATCAATGTAATAGGGTTCATCACCCGCAAGAAAATAGACAGGCTTGAAAATCCTGTTCCTGAGGTCGGACATTATTTCATCAAAGGATACCGGCATGATCAGAATCTCAGGTGTTTCACAGAGATGCCGTTCTCCTTTATCTCCCTCAGCGCGTCAATACCGATTTCAAGATGCATCTCAACAAACTTGTTTGTTACCATCCTGTCGCTTTCCTCGGTTTTTATCCCGGTTGAGATCATCGGCTGGTCCGATACGAGAAGAAGAGCGCCGGTGGGTATCTCATTTGCAAATCCAACCGTGAAGATCGTGGCAGTCTCCATATCGATTGCCATAGCCCTTGTTTTTACAAGGTATTTCTTGAACCTGTCGTCGTATTCCCATACCCTTCTGTTGGTGGTGTACACTGTACCTGTCCAGTATTCCTTGTTGCGCCTTGTTATTGCCGCCGAAATTGCACTCTGCAGCTTAAAGGCAGGTAAAGCAGGCACTTCAAGTGGAAGGTAATCATTGGAGGTTCCATCGCTCCTGATGGCTGCTATCGGAAGTATGAGATCTCCCAGTGTGTTCTTCGCTTTCAGCCCGCCGCACTTGCCCAGAAACAGAACAGCAGATGGACCAACCGCACTGAGGAGGTCCATCACAGTAGCTGCATTAGGGCTTCCCATCCCGAAATTGATTATGGTAATTCCGTCGGCAGTCGCACTCGGCATGTTCTTGTCACGGCCTTCCACCCCGACATTGTTCCACCTGGCAAACAGCTCTACATAGTACAGATAATTTGTGAGAAGAAAATATTTGCCGAAGCTCTCAAGACGCTTGCCGGTGTACCGGGGCAGCCAGTTATTAACAATTTCCTCTTTGGTCTTCATTCACTTATCCTGTTTTGTATTTATCTCAATATATTTGGATTTTCAAAAGTACAAAAGTAAGTTGAAACAGCTGAATCTTCCGTCATATTCCTTTACAATAACCGGAAAAGAAGGATCCAGGATGATACTGGATACCCTGAGGAGGAAGTTTGTAAGACTTACTCCTGAAGAATGGGTGCGTCAGCACTTCGTCCGATATCTCATCCATGAAGGCGGATACCCACCCGGCCTAATAGGCATTGAAGTGATGTTCAGTTTCAATAATATGAAGAAAAGGGCTGATATACTGGTGCATGACAGGAGGGGGGAAGCGGTAATGATAGTGGAATGCAAATCGCCCGATATTAATATATCTGATTTTTATGAGGACAAGGTTTATGATCAGATCGGTGGGTATAACCTCGGCCTTAAACTGCCCTTTGCTGTAGTCACCAACGGAATGGTAAACTATGCATTCCGTTTCGATCCTGAACGGAATCAGTATGTCCACCTGCTAGAAATACCTGTTTATAATGACCTTATCGCAGGGAAAAATGATTGATGTAACCTGCGCCATAATAAGAAATGAGGACGATGAGATCCTTGTGGTACAAAGAGGTGAAAAAACCGATCATCCCTTCAAATGGGAATTCCCCGGGGGAAAGCTTCACGATGGAGAAAGTGAAGAGGACTGCATTATCAGGGAAATAAAGGAAGAGCTTAACATGAACGTGGTCATTTGCAGCCGCCTGCCCGCAGTCGAACACGATTATGGACACAAGAAGATCCGGCTCATCCCCTTCGTGTGCGACACACTCGACGATATTCCGTTTCTCACGGAGCACGTTGCCTTTAAATGGCTTGACCCGGGCGAACTTCGCGGTGTCGGGTTTTCAGAAGCTGACGTTCCCGTTGCAGAAGAATACCTTATGTCAATCAATTTTGAAGAGGATTCAATGCCTGAAATCCCGACAGCTTCCGCTGAATCATTCAGAGAAGATGATTTAGTGCTTATGCTGGAGAATACACATGGAAGGAAGGAAGCCGAATGGCTGGCTGAGCTGGCCGCTGAAAAAGAGGATGTACTCTCCAGACTGATAAATTATTCGTTTTCGGCCAATGACAAGCTCTCATCAAAAGCTTCCTGGAGTCTTTCCAAGGTATACGACAAACATCCTGAAACCCTGGTTCCTTTTATCCCTGGGATCATAGGATCGCTCGACCGGCTTGAAAATGAAAGCGTAAGAAGGTCGTTCATGAAGATTATTTCGCTCAGCGACATCACTGTTGTTACCCGGAAACATCAGGGCATCCTTGCCGATTACTGTTTCAGGATGCTGCGGTCGGGGTTTTCGTCGATTGCGGTAAAGGCTTATTCAATGGAAATTATTTACCGGCTTGCACAGGTCTATCCCGAACTCACTGCTGAACTGGCAGAAACAATAAACCTGCTTCAGGATGAGAAGTCAGCAGGGATCCTTGCAAAGGGACGGATCATTCTGAAGAGGCTCAGGGCTTCGTCATAAGATTTGCTGGTTGGTTCCGAAATTATTCGGAATAATTAATGCGAATATTTTCGCAACTGGAAATTCGGAGTTCGACGGAGAGTTGTCATGGAACTGAACCTGCCGTATTTCATGGAAATTATGTAATTTTGCAGGTTCTAAATACTCACTAAATGCTTATTGTAGATACATCAGGCCAGCTGTGCCCAGCTCCGCTGATTGCAACAAAAAGAGCCCTCAGGGAAACTGCCGACGGTGAAAGCTTTCAGGTAATTACCGACAACCGAAATTCATTCAGCAATATCTCAAGGTTCCTCCGCGACAACCTTACTGCTTTCTCCTTTACCGAATCGGACGGGATCTGGACTCTGACTGTGAAAAAGACAGGTTCAATTGGAGAAATTACCGATCCGTCGGAATACTGTACGACAGATATACCACATTTTTCAAAAGGCAGTCATATCGTTGTGTTTTCTTCTGATAAGATGGGTGATGGAGACGATAATCTGGGTAGTCTGCTCATGAGGAATTTCATTCTGGCAATCAAGGAACTTGATCTTCTTCCCGATAAAATGGTGTTTTATAATTCAGGAGTTCACCTGGTAAGTGATCAGTCGCCGGTTACAGGCCATCTGAAGGAGCTTGAAAAAATGGGAGTGACACTGCTTGTTTGCGAAACATGCGCAAGGCATTATTCGATCGCTGATGACATCTCAACAGGCGTCCTGAGTAACATGTTTGAGATCGCCCAGGCAATGGCATCTTCAGGCAATATAATTAGGCCATGACAGTAGATCTGCTCGATTTTACTGAATCCGGGGGATGCTCAGCAAAGATATCTCCGAAGCTGCTTGAGGAATTTCTGAAGCATCTTCCAGTGTCAGCCGATCCCAATATACTTGTGGGCATCGATACTCATGATGATGCAGGGGTATACAGGGTAAATGACGATCTGGCTCTTGTTTTCACCACCGACTTTTTTCCTCCGGTATGCAGCGACCCCTATGAATTCGGACAGATAGCTGCAGCCAACTCCATAAGCGATGTCTATGCAATGGGAGCAACACCCGTTATGGCACTCAATATTATGATGTTCCCTTCAGGAAAGCTGCCCCTCGAAGCTTATGCTTCCATACTCAGGGGTGGAGCCGGCAAGGCAGCAGAAGCCGGATTAAATATTATAGGCGGGCATACCATTGATGATAATACTCCAAAATACGGTCTGGCAGTCATAGGATTTGTACACCCCAGACGGATAATCACCAACTCGGCTGCCAATCCCGGTGATTTGCTTATACTTACCAAGCCGGTCGGGACAGGTGTGATACTTGCAGGCCAGAGAATGAAAATGGCATCGGGTGAGGATGTGAATGAAGCCTTACGGCTGATGAAAAGCCTGAACGCCACAGCCGCAATGGTAATGCAGAGGTTCGGGGTGAAGGCGGCCACCGACGTCACCGGATTCGGCCTCGCCGGCCATGCCCTTAAAATGGCAAGGGCGGGAAATGTTACCATCGAAATCGGTCTTGAAGCCCTCCCGCTGATCGGTGATGCCTACAGGCTTGCTGACGAAGGCTGTATCCCCGGTGCAGCTTTCAGGAACCTCGATTTTGTTGAGGAGGATACATATTTCGAGGGGAATCTGGACTATAACCTTAAGATGCTCTCAATGGATGCCCAGACATCCGGGGGGATACTGATGTGCGTAAGCGATAAAATATCCGGAGAGGTTGTCAGCGCTCTGAGGGAAGAAGGGCTGGCAGCTACCGCGATCATCGGAAAGGTCACGGAAAAGGGTGAAAAGTATCTGCGCATTCTAAATCATTCAGAATTAAGTTAGAGTTTACAGGTATTGTGAATTTTTTGGTGGTTCACCACGGACTTCCGCTGCCAACGGCATTGTTAAAAATGTAACAATATCGTAACATCAAAAGGAATTGAAATCAACACGGAGTAACTAATTTTGGAATGTTGATAGCGGATTGATTATAATCTGTAACTCCCTGAACACAAGATATAAATGCTTATTATTCATCTCTCCTTAAACGAAATTGCCTGTCGCTTATGACATTTCTGGTCTTTATTATTATAATCGTTCTCATTTTTGATTTTATAAACGGATTTCACGATTCGGCCAACTCGATTGCCACAATTGTATCAACCAAAGTGCTGTCGCCTTTTTCTGCAGTTGCCCTGGCAGCCACATTCAACTTCGTGGCATTTCTTATTTTTCCCCTTAAGGTTGCAAAGACGATCGGATCGGGAGTTATCAATACCGAGGTAGTAACTCTCGAACTGATAGCAGCTGCAGTACTAGCTGCTATCATCTGGAACCTTATTACCTGGTGGCTCGGCCTTCCCTCAAGTTCTTCACATACCCTCGTCGGGGGGCTGGTTGGCGCTGCAATTGCCAGCAGCGGTTTCGGGTCAGTAGTATATTCCGGAGTGCTTAAAATCGGAGCCTTTATAATTATTGCGCCTGTGCTGGGGATGTTGATGTCATATCTTATTACCATCCTGGTTCTTCATGTGGTAAAGGGGCATTCTCCCTTCGGGGTCGACAAACACTTCAGGCGGCTCCAGCTTGTATCCGCCTCGGCATTCAGCCTCGGTCACGGCGGGAATGATGCCCAGAAATCAATGGGAATTATCTGGGTAGCCCTTTATGCCATGGGTAAGGTACCCAGAGATTCCGATCCTGCATTATGGATAGTTCTGTCGTGCCATGCAGCAATTGCCCTCGGTACTCTTTTCGGCGGATGGAGGATAGTGAAAACCATGGGACAGAAGATCACCAAACTCAAGCCTTTTGAAGGATTCTGCGCTGAAACAGCAGGAGCGCTTACACTTTTCATGGCTACGGGGCTGGGGATCCCTGTCAGTACAACCCATACAATAACAGGTTCCATAATAGGGGTAGGGGCAACAAAAAGGGCTTCTGCGGTGAAATGGGGCGTTACCACTAAGATTTTCTGGGCATGGATACTGACAATCCCGGTATCGGCAATCATTGGCGCAGCGATCTTCTATATCGTCAGGGTGATAGCTTGATGCAGCCTTTCCTGAAAGCTCAGACCTTTGCGTTCCCTTCTGCTTTTTTGTAACTAAAATGTAACAATCTTTTATTCGAAAAACTTGGAATATTCCGGCAAGCCGGAGTATTTTTACTGTATCGGCTTAACATGGAATGCACCTTGTTAAAGTGCATTTAGTCAGTCAGTTTTAAAATCTTGTACAATGACAAAGGATAGCATCCTGAAGGTATTCACTCCAAAATACCATGCACTCTACCCCCTCTTCGAAAAGAGTGCAGACAACCTGATAAAGTCAACCGGTAAACTGAAGCTTCTGTTAAACACAACAGATCTTTCAGAGAGGAAGACAATAATCAGCGAAATAGGAAAAATTGAAAAGGAGGGAAACAGGATTGCAGTCGAAATGTACTCAATCGTCAATTCGCTAATCATTAATCCGTTCGACAGGGAGGATATTAATAAGCTTTTTAACAGGATAGACGATCTGCTCCATTATGTCAACCAGATCGCCAAAATTACGGGGCTGAAAAAGACCAGTGAGATCAATCCGGTATACGTTGATCTTGCCGGTATTGTTTCTGATGCATCAGGTGAAATTGCTGTAAATGTTAAACGGCTGAAGAGCATCAATAACTCCAAAAATAAAATTGCTGACGGATGCAGGTCAATTACCCGGCTTATGAAAAAGGCTGAGGAGGTTTTTTACGACGGTGTGACCAGGCATTTTACTTCATCAGGCGGAGATATGGTCCATCTTGCCATTAGACAAAAGGTTATGGAAACTTTTATGAAGTGTTTCGACCAGGTAAAAGATATTACGGAATCGATCAGGACAATACTCATAAAGGTTGCCTGAGTTTTTTTATCCCCCTGCCCTAAAATTTTTTTTATCCCCCTGCCTCCCTGAGTTTTTTTGCCCCCCTGCCCGTAAAGTTCTTTTGCCCCCCTGCCCCCTAAAGTTCTTTTGCCCCCCTGCCCCCCTAAAGGGGGGTGTAACTATTTCGGAAGGGAGAACAGGAACTCGGTTCCGCCCCCTGCACGGTTGCGAACAAGTATCTCACCCCGGTGCAGCAGTATGGCGTTCTTGACTATTGCCAGTCCCAGACCGGTGCCCCCGCTTTTTCTCGATCTTCCGGAATCAACCCTGTAAAACCTCTCAAAAACCCTGTTGATGTGTTCCTGCGGTATGCCTACTCCATCATCAGAAAAGGAAAGATGGTAGAATCTCTTGTCCTCGTTGTATATCAGGATCCTTATGGTGGTATTATCGCCCGCGTAGTTTATCGCATTCTCAATAAGATTCTGAAATACCGACATTATCAACGACTTGTTGCCTTTCACAGTGATGTCATTATCAATATCTATTTCCACATTCATGTTCCTTGCTTCAATCGCCGACTTGAAATTGTCGCGAACCTCCCTTATCAGTTTCCTGATTTTGATCTTCTCCGGCTCATATGAAGCTCCGGCTTCCTCTATCCTGTTAAGGACCGAAATATCATTTATGAGACCTGTCAGCCTGTCGGTCTGGGCAAGGGCCTTCTCAAGGAAATAATCCTTTTTCTTCGGCTCGATTTCGGGATCGGCTATAAGTGTCTCCAGATAACCCTTTATGGATGAAACAGGAGTTTTCAGCTCATGGGCAATATTGGAAGTCATTTGCTGCTTTATGAGCTTGTTTTTTCCAATCCTGGTTATATCGTTGAGGATCACCTCAAAACTTTTGTCCTGAAATATTACGCACTGCACACTGAAGAACCTTCCGTCTCTCGATACCTGGTACTCTATCTTGGGAAGATCGTTCGAGTTTATTTCTGTTCCGGAATGTTTTGATATGAAGTCACCCACGGGAATAAATTCAGCGATTTCAAAGAAATTGGAGGTGAAGATCTTCAAATCTCCCGAAATTAGATTCATCTGATTTATGAAATGGTTATTGCTGAAAATGATATCCTTTTCATTTGAGAAAATCGCTACTCCTTCATTAAGTGCATTCAGGTGATTGAAGAACTTTCCCTTTTCTATAAGCAGTTCGTTCTTAGCAGCCAGAAGATTTTTGTAAATGCCAAGTATCTCAGAACCTATTTCCCCAAGTTCATTTTTTGGAAAGTCTGAATCAAAAGGCTCATCGTTCTTAAGGCTGAGCGTAAAGTCCTGCAGCCGGGTGACAGATTCTCCAAACTTCTTGGTTACCAGAAGCAGGATAGCACCGATCACAAGAAAGCAACCCACAACCAGAAACATAAAGTTCATGTTGGCTTTCATGAAATTGGATATGCTTACATCATAAACGAGTGCGGATCTTATGAAATATTTTCCGTACGACCTGGAATAATAATAAAACTTCTGACCTGTACTTTCCGAGCGCCTGATATCAGTCCCAAATTCAGATTCACGCGATCCGGCAACTTCCGGTCTTTCAAGGTGATTCTCCATGTTCTGCCAGTCAGCTACGAAACTGTCATAAAGAACACTTCCCGACTTGTCGATCACTGTTAACCTCATATTGTCATGCGGAAGAAGACGGTTCAGGGAATCCAGGAGACGGTAATTCCCTGACTGTTGTATTGAATTGATATTTATATAGTTGTTGGTGATCATGGTTATATTCAGCAATTCGTCATTCAGGGTTGTTACCTTGTATTGCTTTTCCCTGTTGAAGAGATACGCAATAATCAGAAGGGCAATCACCAGGAAGATCGCCGAATAGAAGATCAGAAGAGTATTCCTGAATTTGTTTCTTTTCCTGAGCATACTCCGGTTTGATCAGAACTCAAAATAATACCCGTAACCTGTTTTGTTCTTAAGATTCTGGCCGTATGACCCAAGTTTGGTCCTGAGCCTCGTGATGTTCACGTCAACCGTCCTCTCGGTAACTATTATATCTTTCCCCCAAACGCTCGTCAATACTTCATCCCTGGAAAAAACCCTGTTCTGGTTCTCGAGCAGCAGCTTAAGTATCTCAAATTCCTTTTTTGTCAGCTCAACCTTTTTATCATTGATAATAAGCCGTTTTCTGACTATATCCAGCTCGAGATCCTCGTATTTTATTACTGATGACTGTTTTGTCCTGTCGCTTTTGGTGCGCTTAAGCACTGCCTTTACCCTTGCCGTCAGTTCGTTGATTGAGAATGGTTTTGCCATATAGTCATCGGCGCCCAGACTGAATCCTGTAAGAATATCATTTTCAGTGTCCCTGGCGGTGAGAAAGATGATGGGGACGTTGACAGCCATTTCCTTTCTCAGTCTGTCGGCGAACCTGAACCCCGACATGGGACCCATCATGACGTCAAGAAGGATAAGGTCGAAGCTGCCCAGGGGCAGTTTAAGGGCTTCTTCTGAGGAATGGACCACCTCTGTAAGGTATCCTTCGTTGCCCAGATTATACTGAAGGATCTCGCATAGATCCTCTTCGTCGTCGACAATCAGTATCCGTTTATTTCTGGTATCCATAAGAAGGAAATTTGGGTAAGCGCCTGTGATGCGTCAGGGTATAAAGTTAAAAAAAAGACTAAAACAGAGCATAACCAAGTTTCAGGTGGCAGGTAATACCGGGTTCCAGTCTGGTGAAGAACTGGTCGGTCGGATTAAATGATTTGAAAACAGATTCCTTTTTGTCATTAAGCAGGTTATCTATTTTGAGTTCAAGCTGTAACCTTCTCTCCCTTCCCAGTTTACCGGATGCTGTAAAATTAAGGTTGTGAAATGGAAGTGTATAGATATCCGGCCTGTCGGCTATGCCAACATACTGAAG
Source organism: uncultured Rikenellaceae bacterium (assembly GCA_964429295.1). GTDB lineage: Bacteria > Bacteroidota > Bacteroidia > Bacteroidales > VadinHA17 > LD21. The sequence goes on along the minus strand of CAYSBL010000021.1, from coordinate 44,504 downwards.
TGTTTTTCCCTGAACATTGTAGAACAGTCCCGCTTCAAATCCGGTCCAGAATGAATTTTCCCCGCCTGTCCATGTGATGCCGCTGTTTATTATCCAGGGCGACTGGCCTGCCATTTCGCGTGTTCTGCTCACGGCCTGACCGGTACGAGAGTTTTCAATACGCGAGTAATATTCCGTGAGGCTCAGTTCGATCCCTGACCTGATCACGGATATGTTTGAAGAAAAACTGAAATTTTCCAGAGCTTCGTTAAGACTACCCAGATTCTGGCGAACCTCAAGCTCAACTCCCAGAACCTGGCCGTCGCCGACATTCCTCGGCTGGAAGGTACCGGTCTGGGTGGCATACTGAACAACTTCTATAGGCTTGTTGAAGTATTTCCAGAAACCGCTGACCGATAACATCTGGCCGTCTCTCTGGAATAATTCCCACCTGAGATCTATATTGTGGATATCCGAACTTTCCAGGTTGCCGTTCCAATATTCCCTGCCTGCAACATCGTCGGCATCGCGGAACATACCACCGACAAATGTCCTCCCGCTGATAGGATCGGCAATTTCGGCAAATGACAGTTCCTTGAACGACGGTCTGGCAATGGTTCTGGCATACGATGCCCTCATGTTCTGCCTGTCATTAAGACTGAACACAAGGTTCACTGAAGGAATAAATCCCAGATCGTCAAGTACCTTGTCGTTATTAAGGACAATAGTGCCAAGCTGATTCTGCCCGCTGTAAAGCTGGGTGAATTTTTCCAGTCTCACTCCCGCAATAATCCTCAGACCTTTTAACAGTGTCAGCTCGGCCGACATATAACCGGCTCCGTTTACCGAACTGGCGTTGAACTGGTTTGGATTAGAGGGAAGAAAGCCGGCCTCATAAGTGGTGCCGCTGCCATAATCATTCCCGTTGAGCGGCCAGATATTCTCGGGCCTGAAAAGCTCATCCGGGTTGCCTGTGAGAGGTAAGTTTCTGATATTCAGCATGAATTTCCTTATCATGAAGTCGCGTTCCTTGTATGTATATGCCCCGCCGAAACTCAGTTTTGCAGTCTCGCCATTGAACCGGAAATCTTTTGTTACATGAATGACTCCCGCCAGATTATTTTCTGAAAGCGATCTCCAGATCCTTTCCGGAAAGCCCGATTCAGTGTTAATCAGGTAGTTGTTTGTGCTCCCTTCAACATAACGCACGAAACGGGCATCGGGATCTTCTATTTTGGAGAATGTGGGTGAGAGCTTCCATACAAGATCCCATTTGCCATCAGGAAACGAATGCCTCCCGTCGAGAAGTATGTTTGTAAGGGAACGCTGACTGTACTCAAGGTTGTGCTGGTAACCTGAGAAAACGCTTCCCTGATCTGAACCTTCATAGTCAAAGATACCGGCTTTGGATTCTCCGTTTTGCAGGTGAATGATGTTGAGCCTGTATTTTGAGTTGAGTGTTTTGACTGCAAAACCTGCCAGACCGCTAAGTAGCACACTGCTGACACCATAATCTCCTTTCTGGAATTCTCTTACTTCCAGTTCTGTGATATCGGGATTGCTCTCCATTCCGTAACGGCCGTATTCTGCACCCTTGTAAAACTCGGTGTTGTTTTTGTAGGAAAATCCCAGGTTGTAACCGAGTGTAACTTTTTTAAGGGGTATCTGGTTGCCGAACGAAGCTCCGAAATTGTAATCCATGAAATTTTTCTGTTTCAGCGCTGCCATCTGAGGATTGAAACTCTCAAGAACATCGCGATATCTCGTTGCCTGTTCACCGGTGGGATTGCCTATAACGGATGCAAAGAATGGCAGGTTGTCTTCGGCAGGGATGGCCCGTGTACCGTCGTCAAATCCAAGGAAATCGGTCTTGCTGCCATTGTAGGTCAGATAATCGTTCCTGAAATGGTAATCGGGATTATAGCTTGTCCCGATGAACAGGTTCCCCTTTTTCTCTTCAGGGAAATCCCTGAGAGCAATATCGATAATTCCGCCTGTGAAATCGGCAGGGAGTTCAGCGCTGAATGATTTGTGGACAATGATATTATCTATAAGGTTTGTCGGGAAAATGTCCATTTGCATGGTGTTACGATCGGGATCAAGCCCGGGTATGTCAACACCGTTGAGAATTGTTTTAGTATATCGGTCGCCAAGGCCTCTGACAAAAACATACCTGCCGCCCTCTACTGAAACACCGGGAACCCTTTTAACGGAGGCAGCTGCATCGGAATCACCCATCTTCCTGAAATTGGCAGAGGAGATACCGTCGACAAGATTTGGAGAATCCATTTTAATGGCCATGACGGCATTTTCTGTGTTTCTCTTCATTTCAGCGCTGACAGTTACTTCCGACAGGCCGAAGGTTGCTGATTTGAGAAGCAGGTTTTCAAGCAGTGTTACATTGCCTGCCGTTACCCTTACATCGTTTTTTGTGAACGTCTCATAGGAGACAAAGGAAAACCTCAGATCATATGTTCCCGGTTCGACGGGAAGATTGAACTTTCCGTCGAGGTCTGTCAGTATCCCCTTTGTGGTTCCTTCAACAAGGATCGTAACTCCGGTAAGGGGTTCTCCGGTTGTCTCATCAAACACCGAACCCCTGATGATGCCATTCTGCCCGGAAAGATCCCAGAAAAGAAACATCATAAAAGCAACCGATAAAAAGAATCTTGTAAAGCGCATAATTGATTGGTTATTATTAAATTTTAAAATCCGCAGGTTTTCAGGCCTGCGGATTATCACAAGTTAATATTTCAGAAATTGTTAAGTGAACCGGAAACAGCTGTCCACGACCAGCCCAGGAAAACATCCGGGTTTGCACCCCTTGTGTTTGCTCCTGCCGCTACGGCTGTCGCGAAAGCATCGCTTCCTCCCTTGAAAAAGTCAGTAAGATTTGAACCGGAAGGCAAAGTTGCCTGAAGATTCGAGAATGTGCATGAATAAACGGTAGGCAGTTCATCAAAATCCTGTCCGGTCTTCAGTCCGGAGAAATATATCCCGTCCATGTCGACGTTCGAGTTTGGATCAAGGTCGACAAGGCCCTGGGCATCGCCCGCATAGCAGGATCCGTTCTTAAGGATGTGCTTCGCCACCATTGTACCTTCGGGCCCGTCAAGTTCGAGGCACTCGTCACCCGGATTGATCACTATAAAATTGTCAAGAGTTCCTCCCCACGACTGATCGGTGTCGACAGCGTCATCGCCGGTGTTAAGGACCACAACATTCTTTACATTTACCGTTCCCCCGAACCATTCAATTCCGTCATCCTGGTTGGAGACAATTTCTATGTTTTCAATGATTGTACTTGAACCTACTCCGCCAAGAGTCAGTCCGTTTATTTCGTTCCCTTCCCCGATATTGGCGCCGCCATGACGTATCGAGACATACCTCAGGATCCCTGAATCGTCGGCAGGATCTGATCCTCCATATAGTCCGTTAAGGTCCGATGCGGGAATCCCTTCAATCTGCATGGCTTCAGCTTCGGCCGATATGGGAGCCCGTCCGAGAATAAGGAGCCCGCCCCACAATCCATTCAGGGTGGGAGCAAGGTTGGGACTGGCAATCTCACCAGGGATTATATTGTCTGAAACTGATGTAAAAATTATTGGTGAATCTGCCGTGCCATCGGCTATTAGTTTTGCACCGCGGGCTATCAACAGTGCTGTTGCGTTGGCCTCCGAACCTTCGCGGCCCTTGACAATAACTCCTGGCTGAATTGTGAGCGTGACACCAGAAACCACTGTTATCCTGCCTTCAAGAATATATATTTTTCCTGCTTCCCAGGTAGTGCTGGCAGAAACGTTCTGCGTAACTGAAATAACCGGAACACCTTCAATGGTGAGGACGGCTGTGGCACTTCCGGTCTGGCTTTCATTGTCAGTCAGGGTCAGAATCACCGATCCTGCCCCTGTTGACTTTCCGGCTGTGAACGATACCACTATTGTTCCGGATGCAGCCCCTGCACTTCCATCGGAAAGTATCTGTGCATCGCCCCCGGCTGATGTTACGGAGGCTGATTTGAAGCCTGCAGGGGCATTGAAACTGAAATTCAGATCAACAGTCTCAGTGATCTCAACCGATGAACTCTGAGGCGCTGTCACAACGGGAGGATCCTTCTCCTTTTCACATCCTGAGAATATTAATCCGATCAGGGCAATAAGGCTTAAGTACTTTTTCATTGTTTTCATTTATTGGTTGTTAAGTTTTTTCATGTAATTGACCGTGACAAAAGTATTGCCCGGATAATTCATTGGAGTTAAGGAATGGTTAAGGTTATGTTACAAGGAAGTTGTGTTTATATATAACATTATCAGTGTAATATGGAAAAGTGTAACACTTTCGTAATGATTATTCCTTCACCTGTTGCCGGGACTTTAGTCCCCGGGAAGAAGTCAGAAGGGGGCTAAAGCCCCCGTAAATTGTGGGGTGTGGTTCTCACCGTTGGCTGAAGCCAACGGTAACAGAAATCTAAGTGCAAGAATATTAATCCCATGGATAGTAACTTGACATGGCAGGAATAGTCATTTTCACTTCTTCCTGTTACCGTCAGCTTCAGAGGACGGTAAGGGAAGTGCGCATTTCTGCTTCCGGGACTTTAGTCCCAGGGAAGAAGTCAGATGGCAGATTAACAACCTGCAGCAAAAAATTAAATTGTATAAATAAAAATCAGATATTTCTTAATAATCATTTCAGATACTAACATTTGAATTTAATAACTTGCATTTTATTTTATCATCATCAGCCATGAGATTTCTTTCCACAACTTTTTTAACGATTATACTTTCAGGAGCGCTTAGCTCCCAGACGTTAATTAATCCGAACTATTCACTGAAAAGTCATGAAACACTAAGGATAATAAAGATTGAACTCAGACCTGAGGCATCGATGTTTTACATGAGCATCGAAAACAGGATTGAGAACGGTACATTCTGTGCTGACAGGAATATAAATCTTATCTATCCCGGCGGAAAGAAAAGCAAGCTAATCTCTGCCGGCAACATCCCCGTATGTCCTGATACACACCTTTTCAAATCGCCCGGTGAGAAGCTTGATTTCGTGCTGACCTTTCCTCCTGTAAGCAAGGGGATTGAATGGGTTGATTTGATTGAAGAATGCAGTGAGAACTGTTTTTCATTCTATGGGATTGCCCTCGATAATGATCTGAACCAGAGGATAGACAATGCATTCAGACTTGCTGAGAATGATGAGACCTCCAAAGCCATGGCCAGCTTCATAGCTCTCGCTGACGAACTTAGTACTTCAGGGCACGGTATATCCGGACTGCTTTATATCAACATCATCAAGCTGGCTGCAGGATCGGGTGATTACAAAAAGGCCGGTGAGTGGTACCGGAAGCTGAAATCCTCGGATTTGCCCAGGGTGGATGAGTATCTTAAACACCTTAATGACCAGGGGATAAGGTATTAAGAAGAAGACCGAAGACAGAAGACCGAAGATGGAGAACCGAGGGTTTGAGATATGAGGCTTGAGGAGTGAGGCGTGAAGCTTTGATAAGAAAAAACACATTTCACCTTTTGACCTTTGCAAGAAAAAAAGGTGCCCTCTTCAGGCACCTTCTTTTTTATCCTATAATTCTTAATTTCAGAAGCTCAGATCGAGGCCGATACCGAAAACAAGTGTTCTTTTCTTGTATGTTTCGGTAGGCATCAGATTGCTGCCTCCCAGATAGTGGTTAATCTGAACACTGTCGTCCATGTACTTTGTGTATGATACACCGAAATTGAGCTCTATGTTGTCGGTGAAAGAAAATGCGCCGCCGGCTCCTACTGTATGTGTTGAAAGTCCGTAGGTGAGGTCGCTCTGGTACAGATTGTTGACGCCTTGATTGGCAAATGAGTAACCAGCGCTGGCAGCAAGCCTTTCAGTAACATTGATCTCCGCGCCGGCCTGGATCGACAAACCGTTATTAGCAATTATTTCCTCGTTCTCGATGGGAACAAGATAATCTGTCGAATTCTGTGGTGTCAGATCAATATAATGGCCGTAGTCGGATGATTTGTCAAAATAGTAGTTTACTCCGGCGTTAACACTGAACAACGGTAACCTGAGCTCGGCTCCGACAGCCAGCATAGCAGGCATGTCGTTCCTGATTTTTGCTCCGTTGGGAAATTTGGTAATCGGCATCTCAGGATTTTCATTAAGGTAGCCTGTGGTAAGATCCTTTGTTGTCTTGTTTGTGAGTTCCAGTTTGGTAGCCATTTCATACTTGACAGCAATATTGAAATTCTCGCTTGGTGCAATATTGACACTGAAGAAAGGAGCAACCCCTGAACCTGTTTGTTCTACTTCAGCTTCCTGATCGGTAAGAAGAGAAGCTTTGTTACCGTAAATAGTTGAGGCCCCGTAGAATGCAGCCTGGCTCTGGGCGATCGTAAGGGCGGCAGCATTGGAAATACCGAGGCTGGTCAAACCGCCTACAATGGTGTTTCTGGTAGTTTCATTAATAACTTCTGCCTGTAGCAGCTGATCAGCTGTAAATCCTCCAAGGTTGTTGTTTATAAGCTGATTCAGATTGTTACCTCCAGCCTGGGCATTAGCTGCAATCTCGCCGATGATATCTGCTGCATCAGCCCATCCGCCAACAGTATTCACCTGGACATCCCTGAGATAACCTTCATAGGTGTTTTTTGCTGTGACATATCTGGCACCTGCTGCAACCGACAGCCAGTCGTTCACCTTATATGATACTGCTCCCTGAAATCCGAGGAAGGTTGATGTTCCTTTGAAGTCTATATCCATCCTGTATCCTGTAACTCCATAAGGAGATTGTGCAAGGGAAGGAACCAGGTCCGACTGGCTCATCTCAAATGAAGGCAGACCGTCGTTGTAAGTTGCTCCGCCGCCTCCGCCGATTGGCATGAATCCTACCGAGAAGGCTATCCTGTCAAGCTTGTAGGCTGCGTAGATGGAAGGGAAGAAAGGAGCAGTTACTGAACCCTCATAGGTACCTGAATTCAGGTAAGGATAAGTGCTTTCAATGGACCTCTTCTGGAAAATTGTCTGATTGCTTAGCGAAAGATGGAGTCCGTTTTCCATCATCATTAATCCTGCCGGATTATAGTAAACTGCATCCGCCTTTACCGAAGCATTCCTGGAGGGCATCCTTGCCCAGGTTGCACTTTGATTGGTATTGGTGACCAGTCCGCCGGCAAACAAGTTACCGGTTACTAACGCTGCTGTTACAAAAGTCAATAATCTTCTCATAGGGTAATTTTTAAGTTAAAACTTGGGAACTGCCTGCACTCTTAACAGCAGGAAATGTTCATTTTCCCGTTTTCTGCGTCAAGGTTTGTTTGGGCTGTTCAAAGAACAAATGAAGCGCAAATGTATAAAAATATTTGAATCATGCAAATAAGTCTAAAATACCATATTGATATTTAATCAATTGTAAGTGATTTTAACTGCCGTTCGAAAACTGATAGTTCCTGATGATCGCCCGGTCCCTGAATCCGGCTTATTTTTAATCGCCATATCCTTCAGGCCGCAGTGTTCCCGAAAATCTTATGCTCCAGGTCCTTTGAGGCTGAATGTCTCCCGGTCTGCCCATGTATTCGGCATTTGTTAAGTTTTTAACAGCAAACGAGACGGTGAACTTTTCGTTTATCATATATCCGACATTCCCGTCAGCGGTTGCATAACCCCTGTTGTGACCTGCCCAGTATTCACCGAAACCAGGAAGGATGGGAGTTGAGATGAAAACATCATCAATATTCAGAATCTTTGACCTGATGAAAAGGCTGAATCCTATAGTTGTCCGTTTCATCCGGGCGTCGAGGGACAGGACACCCGAATGTTTCCTTCTGTATTTCAGGAAGGTGTCTGTATTCTGATGCGTGTACTTGTTGAATTCAACAGGATACATGAATGTATAGCCTCCCGACATAGAAGTCTGTAACTGCCCGAAGTTTCTGGTAAGAAGCATCTCCGCTTCAAGGCCATAAACCCTCGATTGTTCAACGTTGGCGGCCATGAAGCCGAATCCTTCGGGATAGGCTCCGAACATGTATTCGATCATGTTGGAGTTCTGTATAAGGAATGCCGAAAAATCTGCCTGTCCGGCAATGTGTCCAAGAAGAATTCCCTGCTTGATACCCGCCTCGGCGCTCCACCCCGATTCTGAGAGGATTTCCGGGTTTGCTATTATTCTTATTGATCCCATAGTGGTTGCGGCATATTTCTCCGCCATTGAGGGGTAACGGTAGCCCTGACCGAATGATGCCCTCAGGAAAGTCATTTCCGAAGCCTGCCAGTTCAGCCCGGCTCTTGCTATGGGAACCAGCCCGTCGTTGCTGCCGTCTAGCGAGTAGTTTTCAAGTCTCACCCCGGCAACTGCTTTTAGCCGGTCGGCGGGCCTGACTTCAAGCTGAGTGAAAGCTGCAACATTAAAACCCGAGTGATCGCCGAAGAAGTTTGATTTTACAACACTGTAGTTTTCTGACAGACCGGCAGTCAGATCGACGATCTCATGGAGCCTGTACCAGAGCTGGTATTCAGCATAAACCGAACGGGCATCACTGTTGTTCTGCTCGCTTTCCGGCAGCCTGTTGAGGGTTGACTGGTATCTCATCCTGAGATCATGCCTGAAACGCCCTGTTTTCCTGTATGAGATGAAGGGATCGACGGTAAGGAATGTCCCGTGGTATTCATTGGCCGTGGAAGGGGATTGTTTGAGTGCACCTGTTTCTGCATCTTCCCAGAGCACAAAATCCTTCTTTGCATTGTATCCGGCATTGATTGCAACTCCATAGCCAAGTCCTTCAATTTTCAGGCTGTTGTGCTTGATCTTCAGGTTAGCCCTTGCCAGCTTCTCTCCGTTCAGTCTCCTGTAACCTTCGTCAATAAAAATATTGCCGCCGGCTGCAATATCTGTCCTGCCTTCTTTTCTAAGATGAGAAAATGATGTGCTTGAGAAAGTCCTGGGAGTATCCCACCAGATCCAGTCCTTGTTACGGGGTTTTCCGTAAATTCCGGCTTCGGTGTGAAATTGGGTGACCGGGATAATGTCAGCATCGGCAGTTCTGAAGTTGATGATGCCGTTAAGCGCCGACGACCCGTACATCACTGAGGAAGCTCCCTTGATGATCTCTATCTGGGCAAGGTTCTCAAGCGGGAGATATTGCCATTTGATGTTCCCGGCATCGGCCGACAGCATCGGCAAACCGTCGATCAGCGCAAGAACCCGGCTCCCTGCACCGTAGCTGAATCCGCTTCCTCCCCTTATGGAAGCCTGCCCGTCGAGGACCTCAATTCCGGAGGTCTTGTTGATCAGTTCCTGGATCTCGGTAATGTGGTTTTGAGAAATGACGGATGGTTTGACGATGTTCATCGAGACTGAAAGTTCTGCCACCCTTTTTTCAATCCTGTCGGCGCTGACCACAATCTGGTCAATCTCCCGCAGCTTCATCTCCATTCCGATATCAAGAATCAGGGGCTCGCCGCGGCTCAGATTAAGCTCCCTTACTGCCGGTTCGTAACCGATGAACTGAAATGATACGGATATCCTTTTCTCTGATGTGCTAAAGGAATAGAATCCTTTTTCGTCACTTGTGGTACCAAGCTGCCTTCCGTAAACGACATACACACCAGCAAGCGGTTCTCCTGTCCGGATGTCGGTTATGGTCCCGCTGACGGTGACGACTGTCTGGGCCTTGACCGGCACAGCCAGGGAAAGTACAGATAAGACCGTAATTAAGCTACGGATCATTTTGCCCTGAATGTCATTTCAATGCTGATGGGCGGACCGGTAAGATTCTGGGGATCGGGAACGCTCCCCTGAAGCTTGAGGGAGGTTTCAGTAAGTTCAGTGATATCAAGTATTACAGAAAAAATAGGTGACGAAGTTGTAATACTTAGTTTTTCTTCAGATGCTACAAGCATCCATTCACCTGTGTAGGTCCCGAAGGTTCCGGTCCCGTCCTCATTGAATTTGGCGTCGCCTACAAATCCTTCAAGAAGTCCGCCAGATCCGGTGATGTCCACACCATTGGCAAGCATGCTCACCGGTGTCCAGACGGTACCTGTCAGAAATTTAAACCTGTCCGATTCTTCATCCTTGCACGAATATCCAAGGACAAGGGTGACAATAACCAAAAATGAAGCAATTTTCTTCATGGCTTTGATTTTTAAGTTTCTTTTCAGAGTCAAAGTTACAAAAAGATTTGACCTCCCGATCAATTACTGTCAGACAGGTATTTACGGTTACTGTAAACGCCCCCGCGTCAGAGTTCCCTGATCTTTATGTTTTTGAACCACACCATGTCACCGTGATCCTGAAGCAATATTCTTCCTTCTTCAGCTTCACCGAATCCTTTAACCTTGCTGAACTTGCTGGCAGCTACCAGTTCCTTCCATGCATCTGTCCCTCTTTCATATTCCACTGTCATGAACCCGTTGAGCCAATGCTGGACCTTGCTGCCACTGACAATAATTACCGCCCTGCTCCACTGGCCGAAACCGTTGTCCCTCTTGTTCTTCGGAGCTATCAGATCGTACAGCCCGGCGAGGGTCCGGGTGCCTGGTATTCCCAGTAAGGCATCCGGGTGATTACGGTCATCAAGTATCTGGTATTCACAGCCTATTGAAGCGAGAGCTCCGTTATCCTTTTCGATGTCGATGAAATACTTGATGCCGCTGTTACCGCCTTCAACATACTTGAAGTCGACAGATAATTCGAAGTTTCTGAATTTCTCAGTGGATACAATGTCACCTCCTCCACCCGCTTGTTTTGTTTCCGGATTTAAAGTAAGTGTTCCGTCAGCTATTTCCCATCCGGTTTCAGGGAAATTTCCGGTTTTTGCACTGATCCATCCTGTCGAAGTCTTTCCGTCAAACAACAGTTTCCAACCCTCTTCAGCTTCACGTTCTGACAGGACATTGCTGAGATAGTTTGTCTGGGGTATATCCTTTGCATAGGGGTGCCTGTACTTTTCCAGTTCCTCTGTCATTATCCGGATATTCCTCCATTTTACCTCCAGTCCGGCCCTTGTTGAATCATTTCCTATCGAGTGGACCTGCAAGGCAATGAATCCTGAAGGAGTCATGTCATCCAACAGATCAGCACACGGGATCCCGTTCACCCAGGTCCTGATTGAATTGCCAATTGCTTCAACCCTGTAATGGTTCCATTCTCCCACTTTCAGGGCTTTCTGGCCTTCGGGATTTTTATCGAGGGTATATAACCAGCCTCTCCGGGCTTCATCATAGATCCCTCCCGACCAGGCGCGGGGAGAAGGATCCATCTCAACCTGGTAGCCGTGAACCCTGCCGTTCTGGTAATCAGCCCTGCTTTCGCTCCTGAACTGCACACCCGAGTTCATCTGAGGATCGAACCAGGTTTCAAATTCCAGGATGAAATCGCCGTATTTCTCCTTCGTGCAAAGAAATGAATTGGGCGAAACGGTAACCGTTGTACCGGTTACAATTCCGTCCTCAAGACTGAAGGGAGCAGTGCCGTTAAGCTGTTCCCAGGCTGAAAGATCCTTCCTGATAAGGTTGGTCCATGGTTCCTTTTGGGAACATCCTGTAATTAAAAGTAACATCAGAATTGCAGTGATGAGGCCTGATCTTTTCATATCTTTTAGAATTTATTGTTTTCGACATGGTAAAGATATTCAAAGAATTGAAAAAATGACTTTTGCGCCGTAATCCTATTTTTATTACTTTAGCCGGACTGCATCGATAATAATGGATTTTAAACCTTTAGGGATATGAAACAAAGGATGGCTCACCTTAACCGTTTTTTTCTGATATCATTACTTCTGACGGTATTCCAGATCGGGAATATCTTTGCCCAGCCGGTTGTTGGACTGGATAACTGGTTCAACCGCGAGACAAATGCCAAAACAGGCCAGCCTTTCCATTATCTGTGGACCGACACCGAGTGGAGCGGGTATTCGAGATGGGGAGAGATATTCACTTCAATGGGTGCAAAGATCACAACTATTGAAAAGCCTCTGGCACCGGTTCTTAAAAACACAGATGTATATATCATCGTCGATCCGGATACCACAACTGAGTCCAAAACACCCAACTATATTATGCCCGATGATATAAAGGCAATTAAAAAGTGGGTAAAGAGGGGAGGAGTCCTTGCGGTTCTGGCCAACGATGCTCCCAACTGCGAATTCACTCACCTTAACAGGCTGATGAAAAACTTCGGGATGCAGTTTAACCACGTTACTCTTCACCCTGTGCCTGGAACCGATTTTGAAATGGGCGCCAGCACCTCATTTGAAGACCATCCTGTTTTTAAGGGTGTCTCAAAGATATATATCAAGGAAGTTTCGGACATAAGGCTCTCAGGCAAGGCCAGACCGATCCTGACTGAGAACGGTAAGGTCCTTATTGCAGAAACAAACTATGGAAAGGGCTATGTCTTCGCTATCGGCGATCCTTGGATATATAATGAATACATCGATCACGACAGGCTTCCCTCCGGCTTTGAAAACAGGAAGGCTGCAGAAAACCTGACAGGATTTCTGCTGGGTAAGGTACCCCCAACCCCCTAAAGGGGGCTAAGTAAATAAGGGTGATATATTTTACACAACTGATTAACTTTAATAAAGTGAATAGATTAATTGGCCTCATATACATCTCGATTCTCTCAGTCGGATTTCTTTCAGCTCAGTATGTTTCAAGGGAGAGTACCATGGAAGCAATGGTGCTGGCAAACAAATACTTCATGGAAAAATGGCCCGATGTGGGCAAGACAATAATTACTGAACGCGAACGCCCCAGCAACATCTGGACAAGAGGCACCTATTATGAAGGACTGATGGCTCTTTATTCCCTGAAACCCGATCCGGAATACCTCAGCTATGCCGTGCGATGGGGCGATTTTCACAAGTGGGGCCTCAGGAACGGGATTTCAACCCGGAACGGAGACGACCAGTGCTGCGGTCAGACCTATATAGACCTTTACCTGATGGATCCTACAAAGACCGAAAGAATAAGGGATATCAGGGCATGCATCGACAATATGATGGCAACAGACAAGATCGACGACTGGAGCTGGATAGACGCAATCCACATGTCGATGCCTGTATTTGCGCGTCTCGGGCATGTTTTCGGGGACAACAGGTACTATGACCGTGCCCATGAGATGTACATGTTTACTAAATTGAAACATGGCGACAACGGGCTCTTCAGTACAAAAGACCATTTGTGGTGGAGGGACAAGGATTTTGATCCGCCTTACACCGAGCCCAACGGGAAAGGATGCTACTGGTCAAGGGGCAATGGATGGGTGGCTGCAGCCCTGGTACGCACCCTGGAATTCCTGCCTGGCGATTCTCCATATCGCGGGGAATACATAAAAACCCTTAAACAGATGTTCAAAGCGCTTAAAAAGGTACAGAGAAGCGACGGGTACTGGAATGTGAGCCTTCTTGATTCTTCCAACTACGGAGGTAAGGAACTTACAGGAACTGCAATGTTCACCTACGCAATGGCCTGGTGCATCAACAGGGGCATTATAAGCGAGGGAAAGTACCGGAATGTCGTTGAAAAAGCATGGTCGGCCATGGTTAATGAATCGCTTCATCCAAACGGTTTCCTCGGATATGTTCAGGGAACCGGCAAGCAGCCTTCCGACAGCCAGCCTGTGGGCTATGACACAATGCCTAATTTCGAGGATTTCGGACTGGGCTGCTTCCTGCTCGCCGGATCGGAAATGTACAAACTGAGATAACTTCCTTACAGACATCGGATGATATTATAAAGAACCTTAACACCAATTCTATAGAATAATGAAGAAAGTTTTCCTCCTACAGATGATCCTGGTCATTTCCCTTGCATGGTCGTGTTCAGAAAAGAAAGACAATCAGGTTTTAAAACCGGGAACACCCGAATCGGCGCAGGTATCGGCTGAAAGGCTGAACCGGATCGATTCAATGCTAATTCAAAGTATTGAGAATAAGTGGATAGCAGGGGCCACCGCGTTGATTGCCCGTGACGGTAAGATAATCTACAACAGGGCATTCGGTGAAAGCGACCTTGAAAACAGGATACCGATGCAGACCGATGCCATCTTCAGGATTGCATCTCAGACAAAGGCAATGGTAAGCATAGGGCTTATGATGCTGTTCGAGGAAGGCAAGTTTCTTCTCGACGATCCGGTCTCAAAATACATACCCGAATTCGCCAATCCACAGGTTATTGATAAATATAACCCGGCCGACACTACTTACACAACGGTTCCTGCAAAGCGGGAAATAACCATAAGGGATCTTCTCACCCACACATCAGGTATTGATTATGCCGGGATAGGTTCTCCTGTGATGAATGCCATTTATTCCAAAGCAGGTATCATGGGGGGCTTCGGAAACGACAGGATAACGATCGGAGACGATATCAGACTGCTGGGGAAACAACCGCTGGTCCATCAGCCAGGAGAGAAATTCACCTACGGGCTGAATGTGGATGTGATAGGATTCCTGGTTGAGATCCTCTCGGGACAAAAACTTGATCAGTTCATGAAAACCAGGCTCTTCGATCCGCTTGGCATGGAAGACACCTGGTTCTACCTGCCTGAAGATAAGCATTCAAGGCTTGTACAGGTAAATACCGAAGATGCGAACCGCACTGTAATTCCGATGCCCCAGGAATTTGTAAATTATCCGCTCAGGAAAGGCACATATTTTTCAGGAGGAGCAGGACTCAGCTCCACCACAAAGGATTATGCCACCTTCCTCCAGATGCTTCTCAATATGGGAGAGTACAACGGGAAGAGGCTTCTTGCCAGCCGGACTGTGGAGCTGATCACATCGAACCAGATCGGTGACCTGAATGTCGGGAAGGACAAATTCGGCCTTGGGTTCGAGATAACAACCGAGGAAGGCCAGGCTGTCCTTGGAATATCGGAAGGCTCGTTTGCATGGGGAGGCTATTTCGGTACCACATACTGGGCCGATCCTGAAGAAAGACTTGTCTGCCTGCTATTCATGCAGCAGTCGCCCCTGAGCCACGGTGAGATCCAGAACAAGTTCAGGGCAATGGTGTACCAGACCCTGGATGACTGATCAACTGGTCAATTTCTCTCTGGTCCTTTTTGTCATTTGGCCCTTACGCCTTTGAGCCTTTAAGCCTCTACGCCTTTGTTCTAATACTTCTTCAACAGTTCCAGAAGCTTGCTGTCAAGTTTGTGCCCGTACCAGTCGGTGTATTCTATATCGGTCCGCCTTGAATCGAGTATACCGAAGTCGCCCCTGAAATTCCAGAGAGCATAGCCAATATTGTGGGGCGTCAGTATGTCGAGAATATCTCCGAACCATGCCAGGAATACGTTGTGAGGAGTCTTATTGTAGCATCCGCCCTCGCCGCAGTGGACTCCGACACCTTTATCGGCCAGTTCAAGCCATGGCTTATAAAACTCTTCAAGCTGAGCCCGGCCAAACTGTTTGCCGTCAATAACACCGGGCCATACAGGCATGGGAGCATCGGCAGGATTCTTCCAGACCCATGAAGCCTGGTAGTGCGACACATAATGCGGATAATATGCCCTGCAGCTCTGTGCAATATTAAGATCGGTAAGTTCGGGAATGACATTGCTTCCCCCGCTGTTGCCGTCGGCCACTATAAGCCGTTTCCTGTTGTATTTCCATATTGCATCGGAAGCGCCAACAGCCACTTTCCGGTAAATGTCCCCGGGGACAGGTCCCTTTTGGGCAAACTGGTCATTCATGTCCTCGATGTAGGCCGGCTCATTCAGCAGGTCGAAGCTAAGTTTTTCGGGTGAGATGCCCTTGTATCTTTCAGCCCACATGTTCCAGTGGGCATAGAAGGCATCCTGGGCTTCCCTGTCCTTCCACAGGTTGAAAGGCTCATGGAATCCTGCATTGATGCAGTAACCCGGCCCCCGGTGGAGGTTGAGGCTCACATGCAGGTTGTGTTTGTTTGCCATGAAGATCAGGTTGTCTATCTCCTCCAGAACCTTCTGGTCGAAGTTGCAGACCTCATCCTTTGTGATATCCCTCGACCTGTCGAAGGACAGATACCTGGGATATGCCATGGGAATCCTTACAAAATCAAATCCCCAGTCTTCCATCCATTTAAGGTCTTCTTCCGTTGTCCTGTTCGAATCAGGGTTCCGGGGCGGAGTGGGAGAAAACAGGTCGAGAAGGTTGAAACCCTTCCAGCGGGGAAGCTTGTTTTTTATTTCCGGACTTTCCGATAAACCCGTGCAGTTTGCTGTGCCTGCAATTGCAAGTCCGGCTGCAGCGGCTGCAGTATTCCTGAGGAAGATCCTGCGGTTCATTTTTTCTGAACTCATGAATGAATAGTTTAGTATGAATAAATTAAACCTTGAACATCACCTGGCCCTTTTAAGCGGAGTGATCGTGACCGGACCCGGAAGTCCTGATTCAACAGGTTTCCATGCCGAAGCGTCGAACACCCCGTTTTTGTTATTTTCCCTCAGCCTGGCTGCCATATTCACGTTGTAGAATTTTTTCCATAACACATTATTCCTGTCCATCCATGCAATCCTGTTGGCCATCAGGTTCGAGACCTCTATCAAAAGAGAATTATTCGATTTTAATAATTTTTTACCGATAATAAAGCTAAAGCCTGGTCCCGGCAAAACTGCAACCTTATTCCCGTTGAGGGTCACACTGGCACTGTGACAGACTTCTCCCAGATCAAAAAGCCAGGCATCTCCTTTCACTGAGGGCCTTTTGAAATTAACCGTGTATCTCGCTGTTCCTGAAAAATTCTGATATTCTTCGCCTTCCAGACTTGTCCAGGCCATTGGACCATCATTTTCGGCAGCCCGGGGAAGAGAGGGTCCGCCTTCAATAAATTCCACTTTCCATGTGCCTGCTACCGGCGACGGGGAGGAAGCGGGATCATAAAACTGGTAGAGCTTACCTTTCTGCACGGTCTCATATGTTTGAATAAGCAGCGATTCATCCGGTTTAAGCCTAAAATATACTTCCATTCCTCCTGCGGATGAGGTCCTGGTTTTTGCAATTCCTGTCCTGTCGTCCATAGGATTGAAAATGGCCGCCGATGTGCCGCCGGCCTGAAGAGATACCCAGCCGTCATATGGCTTGTCGCTGTCGTTGGTTACGAAATATACAGTTCCGTTCAGGTTCTGCCTCCTTACAAAGGCAAGCCCGTGATCGGTCATGGTTTCACGCGGAATGCCGGCAAAGGTGAGAAGCTGCTCAAGATTACTGCCTGTAAGCAGCGATCCGTTGCCGTAAGTTGCTTTCATCACCTGAGGATTGTTTGTCGGAGAAAAACGGATCCCTGATTTCAGACTTTCAAAAAAGGCGGTTTTTTCTTCAGCATCAGCCCATCCCGATATATTCTCAGGCAGATCGCCCAGGAAGATCACGTTCACTCCTCCATTGGCAAGCCTGAGGATATGAGAAAATGTTTCAACCGGTATGTATTTGCACCCGGGTACAACGAGAGTGCCATATACATTTCCTTCGGTCTGGAGCAGCCCTTCCAGAGGTACTGTATTAGTCAGCTGAAGATCAGAAATATAGTCGAATCCGTAACCTTTGTTTATCATTTCATCGGCGGCTGTCCTGAAGGGGGTTCCATTGAAGGCAGGACTGATGGCATCAAAATGTTCCAGCATCCCTCTTCCATAGCCGGCATACCTGTCGAAAATGGGGAAGTAAAGCAGTACATCATTGTCGGCCATTCCCTGCTGAAGGAAAGACTGTACCCTTGCAATGTATTTGTTGAGGCCGCTGAAATCTCTCCACAGCGGATTTGACGGTGTTAGCTCGACGGCAGCGTAGAAGAGAAATCCGGGCCATGGTTCATCCTGGGGCGAGAAGCAGGTGCCGTGGTAGAAAACATGGTTTATCCCGGCAAGGAAGAACAGGTCGACCGCTTTCCTGATATCGCCGAGCGACGACAGGAAATGTTCATTAAGCCAGGTTGCCGCTTCACAGGAGGCATATTTCTTTCCGGTCACATTTGCTGCCGATGAGGCAAATTTCAATCTTGTCAGTTCGTTGCCCTCGGTTTCGGGTATGTCTACTGCTGCATAAAGATCGAGTATGTTACCCGGCGATCCGTGGGCCTGGTTACGGGTTGTTTTTCCCTGGCGATGTGCCCATTCGGTCCAGTGGGTGGTGAATTTCCCCAGTATGAGGTCGGATATTGTCTGACGGTAATCGGAAAGGACTCTTTCGTTTTTCTCAGGGTCATCTTTCTGAAAAAGGGCCGGAAGGTGATCCCTCAGGTCATATCCTCTCCTCAGGATAAACTCGCTGAAAAGGTCGTTTGTCCAGTCCGCCTGACCGGACGCATCGTCAACCTCATATGAATCGTTGAAATATCCTCTGAGCGACCTGATGTCATATTCCTTGAAAATGGAATCGAAATGCTTCAGGTAGTTATCAATGGCCAGTCCCGAAAAATGATCTATGACATCTCCTTCACCTCCCGGACCTGCCCTTTCAGACATTTTGCCGTGCCAGCCCTGGAAGACTCCGTAAAGCGTCCACTTTCCGGGAGGGGCTGTCCAGACCAGCTTTCCTTCAGGGGATACATTACCTGTAAGATCTGCTATACGGCCGCTGTCGGAGTATGCCATCAGCACTTTGAGCGGAAGCGGCTTCTCAAACCTGATCTGATCGAGGGCGTATAGCTGGAGATTATCGTTTTTTGCTATGGGATCCTTAAGCTTTGTTATATCCGGTCTTTCACCGACCGGCCTTACGAGCGGCTGCTGGATGAATTCTATCTTTTCGTTAAGGGAATCTCCTCCTGTTAAAGTCCAGGTTTTATAATTGACATTCTTGCAGGCATCGGCAGGAGTTACCCACGGACCTCCGAAAGGCCATCCCGAGGCGTTGGCAAGTTCAATACCGAGATCAAGACGTTCTCCCTCGGCCAGGACATGGGTGAACATATCCATCCAGCGCGGCGACAGGTAATTGATGAATTTGTCTTCCTGTCCCTTCACTCCATAGATCACCGCTATCTCCATGCCTCCGAGTCCCGCATCGCGGTATCCGGCCATAGCGGCTGTGAGGTCGGGCTTAGTGACAATGCTACCGGGCCACCACCAGCGGGTCCAGGGCTTGTTATCACGGGTAAGCTCAGGCCAGGCTGGCTGCTGTGCCGTCAGTGCCTGTGATGCAAGAAGCATTAAAAAAATTATTTTCTTCTTCATGGTGCAGGTTTTGATGCTTAATCGGGAATTCCGAAATAGAACCATAGCTTGTGTTTCTTAACTCCGCTCATCTCAGTCGGCAGTCCTTCCGGTCCGTAAACCGATGCATCTGTTGTAAGTCCGGTGGCCAGTTTCGAGCCCAGCGCCGGTATGCAATCAAGGAAGGAAATATCTCCTGGAGGCAGTTCAGGATAGGATTTGGGTCCGGTGATCCCGTAAAAATCATACAACCGCAGAAAAAGTCCGTTGTCTTCTGTCGCCATCAGTATTTTGCCCTGGGCAGTGCTGAGTTCCATCCATGCAAAGTTGGAAAAATATCCTTTGAATTCGGGATAGAAGAACGGGAATGCACCCGTCTGAGTGTTGTTGTAAACCTTCGACCAGACGTTCAGCTCAGCGCCGTACATCCTGTTTTTCCATACCCTTGACGGTCCGTCGCCCAGCCATTTTGCCCTTATGACATAGTTTTCGGGAAATGAAAAACTGACGCCGGCGAACTGGTAACTACCGGTGAACTCATACTGGTATTCAAGACTCAGCCATCCCGACGGATGCATCACCCATCGGACAGATTTCATTGTTCCTTCATAACCGGCCTCCGCAACCTGGCGGTCTCCGTCTGCATAGGTCCTGAATCCTGTAAGTATGGCATCTCCGCTGGTCAGAACCGGACCGTTGCCGAACATTATAAATGACCTGTTGTTGTAGGTTACCCTGACCAGTTTTCCGCTTTGTTTGCTGAAGGTGGCCGAAGTGCCGTTAGCTGTCAGGGTGACAAGCGTATCAGCCTCCATTACAACTGCAGGATCAGTTCCTGAAGCGGTAATAAATTTTGAAATGATATCCCTGTTTCCGCCTGTCTTCCATGTCAACTCGTAAATCACATCCCCTGAAGGAGCCCTCGCGGTCAGAATCAAGGCATCATATTCTTTCCATCCTGAAGGAAGGCTGATCCTTATCTGTCCTGTTTTTCCCGGTGCAATATCGGGTGAGGGAATTGCCTTTTCATCTGTCGCGGTATAACCGGCAAGCCAGTCGGAGGGTTTGTTGAAATTAACCAGTTTGTAACCGAAGGAGCATGAGCTCAGGTTGTTGAAGTGGTATCTGTTCTCAACCGGCACGACTCCCGCAAAATCATCGGGAAGCTCCTTCGTTTTTATGTGAACCGGGGAGAATATCTCCCTGATAGCATAAAAGCTGCCTTCTTTTTCACGGTGTGGACCCATTATTCCGTCAGGACCATTAACTCCGTCGGTGTCTATGAAACCGTTCATGTCGGTCCTGGCCAGACCTTCGTCGACCATGGCCCAGAGAAAGCCTCCGGCCGATTTTTCGGACGACCACATCAGTTCCCAGAAATCAAAGAGCCCCGATGCGGCTCCCCCGTCGTCCTGGCAGTGCAGGAATTCTGTAGTCATGTAAATCAGGCTGTCGCTCAGTATCTTCTGTATACTTGCGTAGTTTTCATAGTGGTTGCAGTCGATACCGTTGAAATGGTTTCCCGGACGGTGATGAGGATGGAGAACATCTCTTTTAGACGGATCGTAAATCAGGAATTCCTTGTCCAGTTCCTTGTTTGTCCCCCCTTCGTTTCCGTTATCCCAGAACAGTACCGAAGGATGGTTGACATCGCGGATGACCGTTTCCTTCACTATCTTCTTTCCGATCGGAGTATCATACCACCGCTGCCATCCTGCTATTTCGTCGAGCACATAAAGCCCGAGAGAGTCGCAGATATCCAGGAATTCGACATCGGGAGGATAATGAGAGCACCTCACGGCATTCATGTTCATTTCCTTGAGAAGCAGGGCGTCCTTAAGGCAGAGTTCGTAGTTCAGCGTCCGGCCTCCTTCGGGCCAGAAGCAATGACGGTTTACTCCCTTCATCTTTATTTTTGTGCCGTTCAGATAGATTCCGTCTCCGTGCCTTACTTCTATGGTCCGGAACCCGAAGCGCTCTGAGGACTCATGAACAATCTTCTTTCCTGAAAGCAGATAGTAATTAACCCTGTAAAGCGAGGGTGTCTCACTGGTCCAGGTCATCGGGTTGTTTACCTTGCACCTGAGTATCAGAAGTGAGTCACCGGGATTTACCGATGCAGAGGCGGAACCAACAATGGTTCCACTGTTGTCGATGATCTCAGCCCTGAGAGACTTTTTTGCAGTGATGTTCAGGGGGAAGACATCCATGCGGAAGGAGCCGTCGGCTCTTGCATCTATAGCCACTCGTGATATATGTTCCTTCGGAAGGATTTCCAGCCAGACAGGCCTGAATATTCCGCCGAAGTTCCAGTAATCGCCGTACCTTTCAGCCCGGTTTACCGACTCATCCGCAGATAGTTTGCTGACATTCACTTCAAGCAGGTTGGAGGTACCGGGGATTATAAGGTCGGAAATGTCGTAGCTGAACCTGTAAAATCCTCCCTGGTGGATGTCCCCTGCGCTTTTCCCGTTTATCTTCACTTCGGTGTCGGTCATCGATCCTTCAAAGACAATGTTCACTGTTTTACCTTTCCATGATGACGGAGCATCGAAACGGTATCTGTACATTCCTTTCTCATCGGCATATTTGTATTTCGGACCGTAGGAGTAATTGTTACGGCCGTATTCATAATTGCCGAAGCCCTGCTGTTCCCAGCAAGAAGGCACTTCAATGCTTGTCCAGTAGCCGCTGTTTCTTCCTCCGGTGCAGAAGAATTCCCAGGTTTTGGTGTCGGCGAAGCCTTTGCCGGAGAGGTAATGAACTTCCTTAAAGGAACCGGATACTGCTGCCGGAATTGTAATGCAGGTCAGTAATAAACTGCAGGTTAATAGTTTGAACTTCATATTAATCATTGGTTGGTTAGGAGGTAAAACATACTTAAAGATATAATACATTTCCTTTCCGGCCAAGACGTCCAGCCGTCACTGAAAGATATTGGTCAGAATGTTACCACCACCGGGGAATGCGGACTTACCGGCAGACTGAACTCGTTGAAGGGATCAGGTTTTGCCGGATCATAAGATGAAAAACCTTTGCGAAGGAATTTCTTCAAAGGAAGTTTATTTTCCCTGATGCCCTGAATAATACATTTGGTGAGCTGGTAAGCTCCGTATGAATTGAAATGCGTGTTGTCGTTCAGTTCTTTCGGCTCCCATGGAAAGGAGTTGGCAGGATAAATCACGAACAGCTTTTTTGATTTCTCATCGCCAAGCGATTCATAAAGGGTCTTTGTCATGGCATTCAGATTGATAAAAGGAACACCCAACTCGTAAGCTACTTTCCGGGCGGCATCGGGATAATCGCCCAGGGAATTTGTGATCTTCCCGCTTTCATCAAATGAGCGCCTGTTTGCCGGCGATACTATAACGGGTATGCCTCCTTTGCTTCTGAATTCCCTTACAAAGAGCTTCATTCTCCCGGTGTAAGATTTGTAGGCCCCGTCATCGGGTCCTTTTTCCTTCTGATCATTATGTCCGAATTCGATGAAGAGATAGTCGCCGGGCTTAGCCATACTGAGCACTTTCTTCAAGCGGTCCGAAGAAAGAAAACTGCCCAGAGATAATCCTGATTCCGCATGGTTGGAAACGGCAATCCCCTTCTTCAGAAACCGGGGGAACATCTGGCCCCACGATGCCCAGGGATCATCATCCTGATCAACAACTGTCGAGTTCCCTGCCAGGAATACAGTTACGGCATTATTTGTCTTTTCAATCTCCAGGGCACACAGGCATGGGAGGGAATCGGTGAATTCGAAGGTCAGCTTTTCATCCCAGTCGAGCTTTCGGAATTCCCTTGGTTTCCTTGCCACTGAATCGTCTGTGCCCGCAATCTCCGGAACTCTTATGTTTACGGTAGCTTCAAGTTTAAGGTACTTTCCTGTTTTGGTGACTGCCTTTTCAAAAAGAAGCCTTCTTGATTCTGTCCTGACAGTGGTGACAGATTTTCCATCAGGGTCGCCGGTAATAATTCTGATGTTGTAATTTCCTTCCGGAAGGGCTACAGAAAAGAAGAATGGTTTATTACTGGTGCAAAATCCGCCCGAAAACGACTTTTTGCCGGGCCGCACAGCGATCGACGGGTGACTTCCGAAATCAAAGCCATAAATGTTCCCGGCCGAATAAGCTCTCGAAGGTTCCACCTTGATATAATCCTGTACCTCTTCTGGTCCGAATGAGAATTTATATGAAGTAATCTGACCGTGACAAAGCGCTCCGATCCAGAATAACAAAAAAAACAAAGGGACACTTTTTTGCTTCATGTTTAAAAAATGACAAAACAATGTATGGTTTTAGTTCAGTATCTGTAATTCCTCCAGTCGGTCCCTGACTTGTAAAACATTACAGCAGAGTCGTTTATTTGTATCTCAAAATTCTTTATCAGCTTAAGCATCTCTGCTCCGGCCATGATAACGGGACCGTAACCGTGGGCAGCAGCAGGGTGAACGGGACGGTGATAATAAAATGCCGGATCAAAGGCCATTCCGGTGCCCACGCATGTCCCTTCAACCTGCCCCTGATTGTTTACCTTTGTCTGAACAGCATTCCATCCAAGAATTGCAACGGGTCCGTATGCCTTCGGATCGAGCCAGCCGGAATTGACACCGTGAGCGATACAATAGGTGAAGATAGCCGTTGCAGATGTTTCAAGGTAGGAATCATTCCGGTCGAGGAGCTGATGCCAGAAGCCGGTTCCCGACTGTAAGGAGGCAACACCTGCCACATGTTCGCGATACTGTTTCAGAATGTCCTTCCGAAGCGGATATCCTTCGGGAAGAGCATCAAGGAGTTCTGTCATGGCCAGCATGGCCCATCCGTTGCAACGGCCCCAGTAATACTCCGGGTGGGGATCCATTTCTTCCACCCATCCGTGCATATATAGTCCCTTTCCGTTATTGAACATCCGCTGTGAAAACTGGATTATCTGCTTGCAGGCATCTTCATAATAATCATTGTTGCCTGTAAGTGACCCCATGTGCGCAAGAGCCGGGACACTCATATAAAGATCGTCGAGCCAGAGAGTGTTGGGCTGGGGCCTGTTTCGGGCAAGGGTTCCGTCCTTGAGCCTTTGCTGCCCGGCTGAGATGTACCTGATGTAATTGTCAACCAATGGTCTCAGTGACTTGCTTCCCCCTGCGTTCATTGTTTTGATCATGGCCGCACACATCGATCCGGCATCATCGAGCGCCCGTGGCTCCAGAACCGATCCGGCTGGATTGTTCGTGCGTTCGGCGGGAAAGTCGAGAGAACGGAAATAATTTGCAACATTCGATATCAGTTCCATTCTTTTGAGGGTGTATCCTGTGAAGCGGTCATCACCTGTGGCTTCCCCGGCAAGCAGCATTGCTCCATAGGTTACACCCCATTCGTAACTGATAAGTCTGAACACCCCCGGTTCAAAAACAGCATTGCGGGTAAGGCCATCCCTGCTGTTTATCTCAGCCTTTGTATTTCTGTCAGTCATCCTGGCTGGCGTCGAGGCATCAAGATAGTTGTAAAGACGGTTCAGTACTGCCTTGATCTCTTCGGCAGCAGCAGGGCCATACGGGACCTGATAATCAGGTTGCATGGCATGAAGGGGTGTGTTGGTGTCGGTTATTTTCACCGCAGTTTCCTGCGCCTGGCCATTGATGCCGGTTAATGCCAGCAGGACAATCAGTAGGAGCAGCTTATTGTACATATTTGTGATTTTTGATTTGCGATTTTCGTGGTCAGGGATTATACTTTAAGGAAGATCTTCTTTTTGTAAAGGATATAGAGGAAAACCCATCCTACTGCAGTTATCCCGATTCCATTGATAAAAGGTGTCCAGGCTTCCGGAAGGATTTTTGCAAAACCTCCGAAGAAGAAATCTGATGCACGGTTGAAGCTGATTATTTTCCTTGCCAGGTAGATGGTAATCGGATTCATCCCGATGACCACAAAGAAGAAAGCCCATTTCCTGAAGTTCCAGATGTCGATTATCAGGTAGAAGACTGCAAAGAGCAGCATGCTCAGACCACCCACATAGAGAACGAATGAACTGCTCCAGATGTTCTTGTTTATAGGGAAGGCAAGGTGCCAGATCCTGCCAAGGATCATCAGCACTGCTGCCGCTCCTGTGAGATAAAGGACCTTTTTTATCTTATTGCCGCTGAGGTAATCCGATTTCATGAATTCCCCGGTGAACATTCCAAGAAGAGCGGTTCCTATTGCAGGTATTGTGCTGAACAATCCTTCCGGATCATGGTTGCCCAGGTAAAGTTTTCCGGGCATCAGCATCCTGTCGATATAGCTTGCAAGATTCCCAGTCTGGGAAAATGGGTCGGACGAGCCCAGGTCGTGAGCCGGAAACAGGAGTAACAGGAGCCAGTATCCTATCAGGATTGTCCAGAACCATACAATTCTCCAGGTCAGTTTAGTGTTCATGAAAATAAGGGCAGCAAACATCCAGGCAAGCCCAATCCTGCCGAGCACGCTCCCGTACCGGAGTTCGCCGAGGTTGAACCTCACTCCGTTGTTATAAAGTATCCCGAGCAGCACCAGTATAAGTCCGCGGAATATCACATGCCTGTAAATTGCGCTTCTCGGCTCATTGCCGGCCATCCGCTTTGCCATTGAAAAGGGAAAGGAGATACCGGCAATGAACAGGAAAAGGGGAAATATCATGTCATAAAAATGGAATCCGTGCCACTCTACGTGTTCAAGCTGTGTCGCCCACCATTTAAGTACGGGCCAGCCCGTCAGGGCTGCAAGACCGGTCAAAATTGTTTCGCCGCCCATGATCCAGAACATGTCAAACCCTCGCAGGGCATCGAGGGAATAGAGGCGTTTGGTTTGAGTTTTTTTACCGTCTTCCATAAAAAATGATTTTCACATTATTTGAAATAATAAAATCGTCAGTCAAATATATAAAAATCACAGGTCACTATAGTACCCCTGAAAAGTCAATTATATTCGGAGTATTATTATTTACTATTGCAAACCAAATCTGAACAGAAGAGATGCATAAAAGAAATTTCCTGAGATTTGTTTTAACCGTTTTCGCAGCAGCCATAACGTTAAGCCTTTACACTCAGCCTTCAATGATCCACCTGGGCCTGAGTTCAGGACTTAAGAAGGGAAAATAAGCTCCGGTGACAGTAACCTGGACTTCTGAAAACAGCTCAGGAACACAAAATGTGGTTTTCGGACAAAAGCCTGAACCTTCAAAAACTGTTAAAGCCAGCGAGACTTCCTATAGCGGAGGAGCTGTATACAGCGCGGAACTTGACGGACTGAAGCCGGGGAAGAAATATAATTACAAATGCGGTTCGGATGTTGCAGGATGGAGCAGGGTTTATTCCTTTTTCACTGAACCAGGGAAAGGGAGCTTCACCGTGACAGTAATAGGCGACACACAGGATAACGCAAACAATGAAAACTTCGTAAGATCGGAGGCTGTCTTAAACGCTGTCAGGCAACATAAAGGGCTGGAAAGAAAATACCAACGATTGCGTTTACACCCGATAATGCCATGTACAGTTTTGCAATGATGGATATTTCTCCTTCATCAATCAGATATCTGGTTTTCGATTCAGATAAAAAGCTCATCGACAGTTTTTTGCTTGTCAAATAACTGCAGAACTGCTCAGAATCACGAAATAATACTGGTTCAATTTTATAACATATTTGTATCTGGCAATTAACAGTTGTGTAACTGTTAGTGGCTATTCCTGTGCTGTTT
Organism: uncultured Rikenellaceae bacterium; assembly: GCA_964429295.1. Classification (GTDB taxonomy): domain Bacteria; phylum Bacteroidota; class Bacteroidia; order Bacteroidales; family VadinHA17; genus LD21. Next base: position 17,683 of record CAYSBL010000021.1, on the reverse strand, counting down.
TTTCCGGTTAATTTCTGATTATTTTTTAATCGGATCAGGGAACTACAAAAAAAAACTTAAAAACAGATTTTTATTGTAACAATTATGTAACATGGTTTATAATTTTCCTTATTTTCAGTTCTGAATAAAACTCAAAAAACCAATTACTAACCAAATGAAAAATTCTATGAAAAAAGTTCTATTAATTCTGTTATTCCTGGCATCAGCTGCTGCTTATGCCCAGCGGGTAACTGTTAAAGGGACAGTAACTGATGTTGGAGGAAGTCCTCTTCCCGGGGCAACAGTTCAGATCAAAGGATCCACTTTAGGAGCTCTTACTGATCTCGATGGAAAATATTCCATTACAGTTACAGGACCTGAGACTTTTCTTGTATATTCATTCGTCGGATACAATCCGACCGAAGTTCAGGTTCTGAATCAGACAATTATTAACGTAAGCCTGCAGGAAAATGTTAAAGGGCTTGAGGAGGTAATTGTTGTTGGTTACGGAACCCAGAAAAAACTGAATCTTACTGCTGCAGTTGACCAGGTTACAAGTGAAACTCTGGACAAAAGACCTGTTCCCAACGTAACACAGGGATTACAAGGTGTCCTTCCCAACCTTAATATCAAGCTTCTGGACGGTAAGCCTGTTCAGGCTCCGAGTTTTAATATCAGGGGTATGACATCGATTGGTCAGGGAGGTAGTGCTCTAGTACTGATTGACGGTGTCGAAGGTGATCCGAGCCTTCTGAACCCTAATGACATTGAAAGTGTTTCCATGCTTAAGGATGCGGCAGCAGCAGCTATCTATGGAGCAAGGGGTGCATTTGGAGTAGTTCTTATAACGACTAAGAATCCCACAAAAGGAAAAACCAGCATTACCTTTTCTTCGAATGTTGCCAATAAGCGACCTGTTGCGGTTCCCAATTTTGTGACCGATGGATATACATGGGTTACAATGTTTGTCGATGCCTTCCAGAACGGTGACGGTTCATTTCCTCAAAACATTAACAAGACGCTTAAAGTCTCACAGGCTTATCTCGATGCCTTTAAAGCCAAAGTTGAATCGGGCCAGCCTTATAACACAGTTGAAGTTGATCCGGTCACAGGTGAATATGTTTATTACGGGAGTACTGATTTTTATGCAGAACTGTACAATAAATCATTGATGTCTTATGACAATAACCTCACGGTTTCAGGAAGCACTGACCGTTTAAATTATCTTGTTTCCGGGAGATATCTGAAACAGGATGGTCTTTTCCGTTACAATACCGATGATTATAACATAAAAAACTTCCGTGCCAAGGGCTCAATTCAGGTTTTTCCATGGCTGACAATAGATAATAATACTGACTACTCGCAGATGCAGTATCACAATCCAATGAACGTTGGTGAAGGAAGCGGGATCTGGCGTAACATTGCTGATGAGGGTCATCCTAACGGAACGATGTTTAATCCTGACGGATCTCTCACCATGGTCGCTGTATATAACGTAGGTGATTTGTGGTACGGGAAAAACGGTATAGATACCAAGAGAGCAATATTTAAAAATACTTCCGGCTTTACTGCAAAGTTTCTTGAAGACAAATTAAGGGTTAAAGGTGACTTTACCTTCCTGAATACCAATAATGATACAAAGAGAAAAAGGGTTCAGGTTCCCTACAGCAATAAACCGGGTGTTATTGCTTATGTTGGTACAACCACGAACGATATTACTGATGAAAGAAATCAGACACAATATCTTGCTACGAATATTTATACTGAATATGAAAACACCTTCAATGATGCCCACTATCTGAAATTCATGGTAGGTTATAATTTTGAGCAATCCACATATCAAAGATTATATGCTCAGAGGAATGGGATTATATATGAAGATGCAACTGATCTGAACCTTGCCCTTGGCCAATCGATTACAACCGGTGGCGGTTGGGAAAAGTGGCTGATAATCGGTGGATTTTCAAGGTTAAATTACTCATTTAAAGATCGATATCTTCTCGAGGTGAATGCCCGGTACGATGGATCATCGAAATTCCCGGCTAACCAGCGATTTGCATTATTCCCTTCAATCTCAGGAGGATGGCGTATATCAAAGGAACCATTCTGGACTGTTTCGCCCAGGCTGATATCTAATTTAAAGCTCAGGGCTTCTTATGGTTCTCTCGGTAATGGTAATATTGCTTCTTATATATACCAGGAGCAGTTCAGTATCTCTCAGTCGTCATATATTCTGAACGGGATAAGGCCTCAGTATACCAGCAGGCCAAGTGTACTTCCCGACGGTCTGACTTGGGAATCATCAACAACTACTGACTTTGGTCTCGATTTCTCCATGCTTTCTGACAGGCTGACCTTTGTGGGAGACTATTATATCAGGAATACTACAGATATGTTTACAATCGGTCTTACATTGCCGGCTGTCTTTGGTGCTACAGCTCCGAAAGGTAACTATGCCGACCTCAGGACAAAAGGATGGGAGGTATCCCTGTCGTGGCGAGACAAGTTCAATTTAGGATCGAAACCATTAAACTATGACGTAAGGTTCACCCTTGCTGATAACACATCCGTAATTACAAGATACAATAATCCTGACAAACTCCTTTCAGACTATTACGAAGGGCAGGTAATTGGAGAGATATGGGGCTATACTACAGAGGGTTTCTTTATTGACCAAGCCGATATTGATTCACATGCAAAACAATATCCCCAGATGAGGGCTTCTCCTACAAACATCTGGTTCCCGGGCGATATTAAACTGCTGGATGCCAATAACGACGGCTTCGTTAACATCGGGACAAACAGGGTATCAGATCCCGGCGACAGAAAGATTATCGGCAGCAGGTCACCCAGGTACACATTCGGATTTAATCTTGGTGCAGACTGGAACAACTTCTTCTTTTCTGCCTTCCTTATGGGTGTTGGCAAGCAACAGTGGTATCCAAGCAGAGAAGCTGAGATTTTCTGGGGTCAGTATAACAGACCATATAACAATATTCCGGTATTCCATCTTGGGAATATGTGGACACCGGATAACACGGATGCATATTTCCCCAGGACAATGTCGCGTGCTGCTTCAAATGAAACCACCAGGGAACTTGGGGTAGCCCAGACTAAATACCTTCAGAATGTAGCTTATATAAAACTCAGAAACATTCAGCTTGGATACAATCTTCCACAGCAGATAGCATCAAAGATACATGCAAGCACTCTTCAGGTCTATGTATCCGGAGAAGATTTATGGACATATTCTCCTCTTTATAAGATTGTAGGACGAGGACATATCGATGTAGAGAATACCGGACCATCGGATCAGCTGTTCACTTCAAGTAACGCCGGAGACGGATATAACTACCCTATGCTTAAGAGCGTTTCATGTGGAGTAACCGTTACATTTTAACCTAATTAAAGATTACAGTTATGAAAAAACAATATTTGTGGTTCGTAGTTTTAGGTCTCCTGCTTGCCGGATGTGAGCTGGAACAGATACCCGTATCCACCACATCAAAATCGGCTGTATTCGGCAGTGAAAGCGGATTACAGCTGTACGCGTACTCTTTTTACTCTATTCTTCCTCAGAGTAATACAAGACAGGATGCCATGTCGGATTACCTTGCTGTTAAAACAGTACCGTCATTTGTTCAGGAAAATGCATTTTCCGCAACCCTTAGTTCGGGATGGGACTGGGGAGATCTCAGGAATATTAACTATTTCCTTGCCAATAATAATGATCCGAATGTTCCTGAAGCAGTAAGGAAAAACTATAAGGGTATAGCAAGATTCTTCCGTGCTTACTTCTATTTCAATAAAGTCATCAGGTTCGGAGATGTTCCCTGGATTGGAAAACCACTTGATGTAGCTGATCCCGAACTATATGGTGGCCGCGATCCAAGAACCCTCGTCATGGACTCGGTTCTCGCTGATATCAACTATGCATGTGAGAACATTACATTGACAAACAGCACTACAAGAAGTATGGTGACCAAATGGGTTGCTTATGCCTTTAAAGCCAGAATGTGCCTGTTTGAGGGAACGTTCAGGAAATATCATACTGAACTTGGCCTTTCAGCTTCTGCCGGCACATGGCTTAATGATGCAGCAGTGGCCGCAAAGAAAGTAATGGATGAAGGCGGCTATTCATTGAATACAGCAGGTGGGCTGGGAAGTTCCTACCGGGCAATATTCATAAATGCATCACCGCTTACTAACGAAGTTCTTCTGGCCTCGGTTATGGACCTTTCGCTCAATGAGCTTCATGATGCCAACTGGTACTGGACAAGCGGTACTTACGGTGATAAGGCAAGTTTTATTAGGACCTTTATCAACACTTATCTGAAGCTCGACGGCACTCCATTTACTGACACTCCAGGCTATGAAACGATGACTTTTATGGATGAGGTTAAAGACAGGGATCTCAGGCTTAAACAGACTATCAGACTTGGTGATTACAAAAGGATAAGCGGTGGAGTCCAAATCCCCGGCCCACCTGTTTTCAGCTATACTTTTACCGGTTATCAGCCAATTAAATGGGCTCTTGATGATATGTATTATGATACACGAGACCTTAATATCAATTCCATTGCCCTTTTCAGATATGCAGAAGTTTTGCTGAACTATGCTGAAGCCAAAGCAGAACTCGGTACACTCACCGATGAAGACTGGGCTTTAACAGTCGGGCAATTGCGGGCAAGAGGTGGCATTACAAGTGGTCTGACCGCTAAACCAGCAACAATAGATCCTTATCTGCAGTCGGTTTATTTTCCTGATATAACTGATCCTGTCATTCTTGAAGTAAGAAGAGAAAGAGGAATTGAGCTTTGCCTTGAAGGATTCCGTTTTAATGATATACTCAGGTGGAAACACGGGGAACTCATGGAGCAGGAATGGAACGGATTTTATGTTCCTGCACTCGTTACACCGATGGATCTTAACGAAGATGGAATACTCGATGTCGCTTTCTATCAGGGAACCAAACCTTCACCGGCTGTTTCAGGAGTAACTTATGTTGATGTTTCGCCAACCATATCAGGTAAAGTCAACCAGCAGTTGCTTAAAAATGATACATATGGTGAACTTACCTGGATGAATAATATCTCAAGGAAATGGGAAGATAAAATGTACTATTACCCGATTCCACAGACCGACCTTATTACAAATCCAAATCTCGGCCAGAACCCGGGGTGGGAGTAAACTGAAATTGCATAGAGGCAGTTTCAAAAGACCTTTGAATACTTTGTGCTTTCCTTTGAGTACTTTGTGGTAAAACATAAATCATTGAACCACAAAGGGACTCAAAGGTTTGCACAAAGGTCCCATAGTAGGAATAAGCAGAATATTCTGTTTTTGAGACAACCTCATTATTTTAAAATCAGGATAAAATGGAAATAAAAAGAAATACTGCGGTTATATCAGTATTGTTGCTGACGATCTGTCTTATAGGACAGAGTGTTACAGGGCAGACAAAGAAAGAGACTCCTTTCAATATTATAACCTACAATATCAGGATGAATACTCCTGATGACGGTGAAAACGCCTGGCCTTTACGCAAGGATAAAGTGGCCGGACTGCTTTCATTTCATGAGGCCGATATCTTTAATGTACAGGAAGCATTGCCTGAACAGATGGATGATCTGACAGCTGCTTTCCCGGGTTTTGATCATGTTGGAGTCGGCCGTGATGATGGGATCAGATCTGGTGAACACATGGGTATCTTTTATAAAAAGGCAAGGTTCACCAAAATTCAGGATGGGATGTTCTGGCTCAGCCCCACACCCGAAAAACCCGGAATGGGATGGGATGCTGCATGTAACAGGACATGTACCTGGATCAAATTAAAGGATAATATTACAGGAAAGAAGTTCTTTATCCTCAACACACATCTCGATCACAGGGGAAACACGGCACGGGAGGAAGGTGCAAAGCTGATTATAAGCAGAATGGCAGAAATCAATAAGGAAAACCTGCCTCTGATCCTTACGGGCGACTTTAACCTTGTTAAGGAATCAAAACCCATTCAGCTTATCCTGCAGGTCCTCGATGATGCCCGCGACATATCAGTCACCTTACCTTACGGACCTGAAGGGACAAGCGGAGGCTTTGCCGTCAGGGCTAAAAGCAGGAACATTGATTTTATTTTTGTAAATGAAAAGGTAAAAGTGCTCCGTCACGGAGTGCTTTCCGACTCCTTTAATATGTTTTATCCGTCTGATCACCTGCCTGTTCTGGCTGAAGTTCAGATCGACTGATAAATATTCTGTTTTTGATCTGCCTGAAGTTTAAAGCTTCTCTTATCCCTGAGGTAAGAGGAGCTTTTCTATTTCCGGCCAGTCGTTAACCCGTACATGCCTTGTGTCCTTAACAAGGGTATTGTGAGGCTGGGTGAAAAGAAGCGTGATCCCCTCAAAACCATCGAGGTTCTTGAAGTGATCGTCTATCATGATGTCGGCTTTTATCAGGTTCTTGTCGCCGCAAAACACTATCTGCTTCCAAGAGATTAAAGGGAAATTTTCCTGTATCCAAATCTGCTTGTCTCTCATGCATTCAGGAAACTCAGTTGCAAGTGATCCGATAATGATCTCAAATTTGTCGTTAAGGCGGCTGAGAACCTCCCTGCTGTCTTTCATCACTGGAAGATTACGGAAAAAACCGGGAGTGTTGACCCAGCGGCGCTGATTCATAAACGCCTCTGCTTCAAGCTTGCCTTCAATATCGGACAAAGTAAGCCTTTCTCCTGTCTCCTCTTCATGGAGTTTAAAAAAAACCGGATAGATATCAACAAGGACACCATCCATGTCAACAAGGATCCTTTTTTTCATCATTTCTATTCTCCGCATCACTGTGCCCGACACGAATCAATGCATCAGCTGTCCGTTGCTGGCAAGATCACCGGTGGTTAATCAGTTTTAAGCCATGAATGTAAAAAAAGGAATCTTATATTAGCTAAAGTAAGGTCTATTTATTTTACATTTACCTGATATTAGCTTCAGATCATTAAACCTTACATTATAATATTATGACAACACGCAGAGAATTCATTCAGAAGACAGCTCTCGGGGCAGCCGGTCTCACACTGGGAGCAAAGAGCTATTCCCGTGTAATGGGAGCCAATGACAGGATCAGGGTTGGAATTGTCGGATATTCCGACAGGTTCAGGGGTTCTCTATCTCCTGCATTCCTTTCGCTTGCAAAGGAACTGAATTTTGAATTCACGGCTGTTTCCGATCTGTGGAGCAAACGCAGGGAAGAAGCCGATGCATTCTACAAGGCAAAGGGGATAAACCTGCGCCTTGCAAGAAACAACGAGGAGCTATACTCCGGAAATGACACTGATGCGGTCTTTATAAGCACTGCTGACTTCCAGCATGCACTTCATTGCGCCGAGGCTGTTGAAGCGGGCAGAGATGCTTATGTTGAAAAGCCATTTGCAGAAACCATGGCCGACGCCAGGGTAGCTCTCAAGGCAGTGCAGAAAACCGGAAAGATTGTCCAGATCGGTTCTCAGAGAAGAAGCGCTGCCAATTACATAGCAGCTAACGAATATATTAATTCCGGAAAATTCGGAAAGATAGTAATGGTTGAAATGACATGGAACGTAAATCAGCCCGGAAGATGGAGAAGGCCTAACGTTGTTCCGCTTCTCAAGGAAGCTGACACCGACTGGAAAAGATACCAGATGAACCGTCCCGCTGCAGCCTTTGACCCGAGAAAATATCTTGAGTTCAGGCTCTTCTGGCCTTATTCATCCGGTATTCCAGGACAGTGGATGGCTCACCAGATTGATACCGTCCACTGGTTCACAAAACTGGCCCACCCGAGAAGCGTTGCAGCCAATGGAGGCATTTACCTGTGGAAGGACGGCCGGACAAACTTCGATACCATGACCGCAGTATTTGACTATGGCGATCCCGCTGACCCGAATTCGGGATTCCAGGTGGTTTATTCGTCGAGATTCACCAACGGCGCCGGAGGCACCAAGGAGCTTTACTATTCAAACGGAGGAATGATGAACCTAGATACAAACAAGGTTACTCCCGAGGGAGGATTAAGCGCCAGGGAAGCACAGGCCATGGGAATGCAGGCAAACCTCCTGGAACCGTTCGAACTTCCTGCACTGACGGTTGAAACCGGAGCAAATACAGGCGGCGATCCCATGACCACCGCCCATGTAAGAAACTGGATGGAATGTGTACGCAGCCGTAAAAAACCAAATGCCGACGTTGTGGCAGGTTACAATCATTCTATAGCAAATATAATGTGTACAGCCTGCCTCAGGACCGGGGAGAAAGCTACTTTCGATGAAGCAACCCAGGAGGTTATGGCAGGTGGTAAAGTGTTTCAGTATTAATTGACCGGCAATGAAATCAACAATGAAAAAATCAAATTTCAGGGGCTTGCTGGTGACATTCTTTGTGGCCAAGGCACTGGCTCTTGTCACAACAATTGGAATTGTTGCCCAGGCACCGGCAGAAAAGGGCGTCCGGTTTGAAAAGGTGAATGACCAGAACAAGGTGGATATCTTTATCAATGGTTCGCTTTTCACTTCATACCGCTACCCGGCTGACCTTGAAAAACCTTTCCTGTATCCCGTTTATGCACCGAACGGTTCGGTGATAACCAGGGGATACCCTCTTGAACCGAGAAAGGGCGAGAGGATCGACCATCCCCACCAGATTGGCCTGTGGTTCAATCACGGGAGTATCAATGGCCTCGATTTCTGGAATAATTCATCTGCAATTCCTGCCGACAGGAAGAATTCGTACGGACATATAGCAGTTCAGAAATTCGTAAGGGCAGATAACGGGAAAAAAGGGGTGCTTGAGGTTGTTTGTGAGTGGAAGGATAACCAGGGGAACACTATCCTCCTCGAGAACGTACGGTACATATTCACAGGTGACGCGGCTTCGAGAACAATGGACCACATTTCGACACTGACAGCCGTAAACGGTCCGGTGACGATTGCCGACAACAAGGAGGGTCTGTTTGCCATAAGGGTGGACCGGGCCTTTGAAATGCCGAGCAATGAGTCGCTTGTGTTCACTGACGACAAGGGTAATCCCACCACGGTAAAGGCAACCGACAATACCGGGGTAACCGGGATGTATACCTCGAACCAGGGACTGAAAGGCGATGCGGTATGGGGAACACGGAACGACTGGGTATTCCTTTCCGGAACGAAGGATAATACAGCCATTACTTTCGCAATATTTGATCATCCCGACAATCCTGGTTACCCTGCCTACGCCCATGCCAGGGGATACGGCCTGTTTTCGGTCAACAACCTCGGCCAGAATTCCTATGATCCCAAACAGGAGAAGATGGAATGGAAACTTGCAAAGGGTGAATCAATAACTCTCCGTCACAGGTTCTATGTAAAGTCGGGATCCGAAATGACACCCAGAGAAGCAGACAAGATATTTAAGAAATTTTCGAAGTTGTATTAACACCCCTCCCGAAAGCTTTCGGGACCCCTGGGGGCTAAAACCAAAAATCCATGAAAAAAATCAATTTTTCTCCTATCGGACTGGCCTTGATGGCCGTAATGCTGGTCTTTTTGTTTTCTGCGACTGTATTCGCTGCCCCTCCGGAAAAGCAGATGTTCTATGAATTAAAGATCTATCGTCTCACCGATCCTGCAAAGAATGCGGTATTCGACAGGTACCTGAAGGATGCCTATATCCCGGCAATGCACAGGGCAGGCATTCCTGCAGTCGGGATTTTCAAGCCGGTCGAGACGGATACTGCTTACGGCAAAATGGTATATGTTTTCATCCCCTATAAAACCCTGGATCAGTTTGACCAGGTACTGACGCGATTGGAAAATGATACTCAGTACAAGGAGGCAGGCAAGGAGTTTCTTGCGGCGCCTTACAACGATCCACCCTTTGCCAGGTATGAGAGCATCCTGATGAAGGCATTTGCCTTTATGCCCGAATTCAAGGCTCCATCTTTCTCTACACCGCGGTCGGAGAGGATCTATGAACTGAGGACATACGGAAGCTGGACGGAAGATCTGGCAACAAGAAAGATCCATATGTTCAACGAGGGAGGTGAAATGGCGATATTCGAAAAGGTCGGATCGAATGCTGCTTTCTACGGCCAGGTTATAGCCGGCAGTCAGAGACCGCGGCTGCTGTATATGACAACGTATGAAAACCTGCAGTCACAGAAAGATCACTGGGCTGCATTCTCGAAACATCCCGACTGGGTCAGTCTGAGAAACAAGGAGGAATATGCCAACACGGTCATCAAGGCAATTCCGTACCTTCTGCATCCGACGGATTATTCTGATTTCTAGCAGACCGATAAAAAGAAATAGCGTGATCCCGGGCTGGAGTGTTTCAGCCTTCGGATCACGCCTTTTTATGTCAGAAAGTCCGGAATAACGGTTCAATCAGGAAAATTAAGATCTGCCAGTGCCTTTTCTACCTCTTCCTCGGTCATCTCGTGATCGGGAAGATTGTTCTCGTAGTATTTCTCATAGGCTGAAATGTCAAAATGGCCGTGACCGCTGAGGTTGAACAGAATGGTTTTCGGTGTACCTTCAATGTCGGCCTGGCGGGCTTCGTCAAGAGCTCCGGCAATGGCATATGATGATTCGGGAGCAGGCAGTATTCCCTCTGTCCTTGCAAAAAGAATGGCTCCCTCAAAACATTCCCTCTGCATTTTGGCCTTTGCCTCCACCAGACCGTCTTTCTTAAGCTGGCTGACAAGGGTTCCGGCTCCGTGATAGCGGAGTCCTCCGGCATGAATCTTTTCAGGGATATAGTTGTGCCCGAGGGTGTACATCGGGAGCAGAGGTGTGAATCCTGATGAATCGCCGAAGTCGTACATGAATTTTCCTTTTGTGAGTTTCGGGCACGAGGAAGGTTCAACTGCCAGAAGACGTGTCTTTTTGCCATTTACGAGGTTCTCCCTCAGAAAGGGAAATGCAATCCCCGAGAAATTTGATCCGCCTCCGAAACAGCCGATGACAACATCGGGATAATCGTCGGTCTTTGACATCTGGATCAGCGCCTCCTGCCCGATAATAGTCTGATGCAGGATTACGTGATTAAGAACGCTTCCCAGAGAATACTTGGTGTACGGATCCTGTACGGCTATTTCCATCGCTTCAGAAATAGCGATCCCCAAACTGCCGGGTGAATCGGGATACATCTCAAGAATCTTTCTTCCTGCTTCGGTCAGGTTGCTGGGAGAAGGGACAACCTTTGCATTATAGGAATTCATCATGATCTTCCGGCCGGGTTTCTGGTTGAAACTCACCTTTACCATGAACACCAGCAGTTCGAGCCCGAAATGGTTGCAGGCATAACTCATTGCACATCCCCACTGACCGGCTCCGGTTTCGGTGGTGATCCTCTTGATCCCTTCCTTTTTATTGTAATATGCCTGTGCAATAGCGGTGTTCGCTTTATGAGAACCTGAATAATTCCCTCCCTCGTATTTGTAATAAATCTTACTTTTCGTTCCGAGCGCCTTTTCAAGGTTATAGGCACGGAAGAGTGGAGAGGGACGGTAAGTCCTGTAAAGATCCAGAACCTCATCGGGGATGTCAATGTATCTTTCTGTTGAAACTTCCTGTTTGATAAGCTCCATGGGAAAAACGGCAGCCAGGGCATCGGGCCCTATCGGCTGGCGGGTTCTCGGATCAAGCGGCGGCAATGGCTTGTTTGGCATGTCGGCCGCTATGTTATACCATTGATGCGGCATTTCTTTTTCGGTAAGCAGAATTTTTGAAATCTTTTTCATCGGTTCAAGTATTAAGTGGTTAATAAAAATTTCCAAATAAAAAAGGCATGCTGTGAACAGCATGCCTTTACGGGTATATCCTCTGGATTATATAACGGCCTTATTCACAGCTTAATTATTCGAGCTGCGCCAGGACCAATTATATAATGCACTAAATTTCATGGCATCAAAAATAAACAAAAATTCAATATTGCAAGTAAAATGGAGGAAAAAATTATGATATGTTATTTTTTTCAGCTTCCGGCTTACTGAAATATTAAAGAAGGCAGGTGTTTATAATTGTTATCGTTTCGGGTAAACTTTTTATCGAATAAGGTGATGCCAGTTATCGTTTTACGATAAAAATTCGTATGATTATTCATGTACCGCTGCACCGTTTTTCCTGAGGTCGTCAAAGAATAACGGATATGATTTTCCTACACAATGGGAGTCCTTGATATATACGGTTCCCTCTGCTCCCAGGGCAGCTACCGCAACAGCCATGGCAATACGGTGATCCTCATGGGAATTTACCCTGGCTCCGCTGACCTTTCCTCCGGTGACAATCAGGCTGTCGTTCTCCGCTGACACCCTGATGCCCATCTTTCCAAACTCCTCAATCAATGCGGAAGCCCTGTCACTTTCTTTGTGGATCAGTCTTGATGCCCCTCTGATGGTTGATATTCCATCGCAGTGGGCAGCAAGAGCAACAAGCGGGGGAAAAAGGTCCGGTGCCTCCGTGGCATCGAATTCAAATGCCTTGAGACCGGATTTTGAAATCTCAACGATGTCGCCTGTGATTTCCAGGTTTGCTCCGGCATCTCTGAGGACCTGCAGGATAGCTGCATCGCTCTGGCTGCTTCCTGGTCGCAGACCAGTTACCTTAAGATCACCGTTTATCGCTCCGGCGACAAGCAGGAATGCCCCGCCGCTCCAGTCGCTTTCAACTTCATAGGTCCGGGGAATATATTTTTGTCTGCCAGGTATCCTGAACAGTTCATAGTTTTCATTCACAACCTCAATACCAAAAGCCTTAAGTACTTCAAGCGTCATGTCAATATAGGGCTTGCTCTTCAGATTTTTTACTCTGACCGCCGAGTTCATTTCGGCGACAGGAAGGGACATGAGAAGACCTGTGAGCAGTTGTGAGCTTATTGATCCGTCAATTTCGCATTCACCTCCCCTTAGAGGACCTTTTATTGTCAGCGGAAGAAAGCCATTTGTTGTATTGCATTCCACTCTGAATTGCCTGAGCGCTTCCTCAATCATGTGCATCGGCCTTCTTTTCAGGGAGCCGGCTCCGCTTACCGTTATTTCTGCATCAAAAAGGGATGCAATGGGAGAGAAAAGCCTGATAGCCAATCCCGATTCCCCGCAGTTAAGCTTAGTTTCCTTCAGTTTCCACGAACCTGTGATCCTCATCGAATCGGGACCCGGTTCCACCCTGGAGCCGAGGCTGACGGCAATGCTCATCGCGGCAAGGGAGTCGTCGCAGTATGAGGGATTGACAATAAGACTTTCGCCTTCTGCCAGAAGGGCAGCGGCAATTGCCCTCTGCGTCATGCTTTTCGAAGGCGGCGCCTTGATCTCGCCCGTGATAAAGGAGGGCTCAACGGATCTTTCCATAAACCAGGTTTCTTAGCTGTTTCCCGCCGGTGTCTCAATCCCGTTATTCATGATCCTCATCTGGTGGTTGATCGATTCCTGATGAATAGCCTTGAAAATGGTGTCGATCAACTCCCTGCTGAGTCCCTTGACCTGGCCGTTGAGCACCACTTTACGGATGATTTCATCCCAGCGCGTTGGCTGCAAGATAGTAATATTATTGTCCTTTTTATATTGTCCGATGGTTTCTGCCACTTTCATCCTTTTTTCAAGTATGTCCAGGAGTGCATCGTCGAAAACGTCTATCTGCTGCCGCAGTTCACCCAGAATGTCGAGCAGTTTCGGATCTGAAGCCACAGGGCTCCTGAGTATCAGCCGGCTCAGAAGTTCATGCAGCTCGTTCGGGGTGATCTGCTGGGCAGCATCGCTCAGGGCATGGTCGGGATCAATGTGAGACTCGAGCATGAGCCCGTCGAAGTTCAGGTCCATTGCCTTTTGCGACAGTTCAAAGAGGTATTCCCTTGTACCTGAGATGTGACTGGGATCGCAAATGATGGGCAGATCAGGGAGCCTGCGCCGAAGTTCGATGGGAAGCTGCCAGTTGGGCTGGTTCCTGTAAATGGTCTTTTCGTAGGTTGAGAATCCACGGTGAATGGCCCCTATTCTGGTGATCCCTGCCCTGGCAATCCTTTCGATCGCACCTATCCATAACTCAAGATCAGGGTTGATGGGATTCTTTACAAGTACCATCACGTCAACTCCTTTCAGGGCATCCGAAATCTCCTGAACAGTAAAGGGATTCACTGAAGTACGGGCTCCAATCCATAATAGATCGATTCCGTATTTCAGGGCTTCATACACATGCTTTTCATTGGCCACCTCGGTCCCGACCATAAGTCCGGTCTCGTTCTTTACGTTTCTCAGCCATTTGAGACCTTCCGATCCCACTCCTTCGAATGAGTTGGGCCGGGTTCTTGGTTTCCAGATGCCTGCACGGAAAACGCTTACCTCAGGTATTTTAGCCAGTTCTGCGGCTGTTGCCATTACCTGTTCCTCGCTTTCGGCACTGCACGGACCCGAGATGAGAAAAGGCCTTCCCCTGAAACCTTTCCATTCAGTCGCCAGAAATCTCTTAAGTTCAAGTACCATAGTTTTGATTTTTAATGTAATATCTTCTTGATCTTATTTGCTTCTTCCATAAGTCCCTTCAGACCATCCATGTCATTCTCCTGAATAAGTTTTTTGAAGAGGTTCATTTTTTCAATATAATTGTCTAGCACCTCTATTATTGATCTTGAATTTTCAAGGAATATTGGCGCCCAGGTTTCGCTGCTGCTCTTGGCGAGCCTGACGGTGCTTTCAAAACCTCCGCCAGCCAGCGTTGTTATGTTCTCTTCTTCCTTTTCCTTGTCGAGAACACTCAGAGCAAGCGAAAAGGAGGTAATGTGCGAGATGTGCGACACATAGGCCACATGAACGTCATGATCGCGCGAGTTCATGTATACTTTCTTCATGTTGAGGACATCAAGCATTTTTTCCGCCAGTCCGAGTGCATCCCTGTCGCTGAGCTCAGGATCGCAAATAATGGCATTTTTGTAATCGAATAGCTTTCCGATAGCGGCGAGCGGCCCCGAAAACTCAGTTCCAGCCATGGGATGAAGGGCAACATAGCGGCCTCTTCCGGGATGATCTTTAACGACTCTTCCGATCTTTCCCTTTGTCGAACCCATGTCGGTTACCACTTTTGGGGTTCCGTTTATCCTGTCAAGTATACCCGGAAGCATCTTCCAGATTGTGTCGACAGGTGTGCTTATTATTATTAGGTCACTCCTGTCAACTGCATTTTCAAGCGTATCCGTTTCATCCACCAGCCCGCACAACTGCGCTATGTTCCTGTGCTGGAGATTTGATTCAACCCCTATTATCCTGTCGGCAAAACCACGTTTTCTAAGGTCAATCATCAGCGATCCGCCTATAAGCCCGATTCCTACTATTGCGATTGTCATTGCAGTGATTTGTGATTCTTGAGTTGTTATTTGTGATTTGTGATTGGTCTGGTAAATATAAATGAGCAGGCGAATTTAGATTTTTTGTTTTTATAATTTCAACTTTGCTATTCGTTGCCTTGCTTCCTCAAGTCTTTCCTCAGTGGCGCACAGCGATATCCTGATATATCTTTCGCCCCTGCTTCCGAAAATGAATCCTGGAGTGAGGAAGACGTGTGCTTTCTGAAGGATGTCCTCTACAAATGGTTCTGCTCCCTGTCTGCCTTCAGGCAGACGGCCCCAGAGAAAGAGGCCTGTCTGATCCGGGTTGAATTTACAATCTAACAGATTCATTATTGACTCGGCTGTTTTACGTCTTTGTTTGTAGGTACGGTTGACCGTATCGTACCATGATTCGGGATTTTGAAGGGCCTCGGCTGCTGCAAGCTGCATCGGAAGGAACATCCCCGAATCCATGTTGCTCTTAACCTTTAATATCGTCCTGATGTATTCACTGCTGCCTGCAACCATGCCTATACGCCAGCCGGCCATGTTATGCGACTTGCTCAGCGAATTGAGTTCAAGGGCAGTTTCCATTGCCCCTTTTACCGACAGAAGGCTCAGGTATTCGTTGTTGAGGATGAAGCTGTAGGGATTGTCGTTAACCAGAAGTATGTCATGTTCCATTGCAAAGGAGACAAGCCTGATGAAAAGCTCAGCAGATCCCTTTGCCCCGGTCGGCATGTTTGGATAGTTGGTCCACATAAGCTTCACCTTGCTCAGATCTTCTTTTTCAAGAGCCTTCAGATCAGGTTGCCAGTCTGACCTTTCATCCAGAGCGTAAGATCTTACTGTGCCTCCGACCAGGTTTGTTACTGAAGAATAGGTGGGGTAACCCGGATCCGGCACCAGAACTTCATCGCCCGGATCAACAAAGGCCATGCTGATGTGCATGATACCCTCCTTGCTTCCCATGAGGGGGAGTATTTCCGACACCGGATCGAGGGTCACATTAAAATACTTCTGATACCACCCGGCAAAAGCTTTTCGGAGCACCGGACTGCCGTTATAACTCTGGTATCCGTGGACGTTCGGTTTGCGGGCTTCTTCCGAAAGCTTTGCCACCGTGTTTACCGAAGGAGGCTGATCGGGGCTTCCTATCCCAAGGTTGATAATGTCGGCCCCGGCGGCTCTCATCTCTTCGATCTGCCGGAGTTTTGCCGAAAAATAATACTCGCGGACACTGTTTGTCCGTTCTGCAGGTTTAACTTTCATACAGCATTTCTCCTTTATTATAAATACCCAGCACCTCCAGATTGCTGGTGTATTGCTCAAGTGTCGACATAATGTCATTGATGTCGGGATCAGCAGGAAGCTCAAGATCGAGATAGAACATGTATTCCCATTCACCGTTAAGTCTTGGCACCGACTGGATCTTTGACAGGTTTATGTTCATTTCTGCCAGCCTGACCAGAACAGAAGCAAGCGAACCCGGCTTATGGCCTGTAGCAAAGCATATTGACACCTTGTTTCCGGTTTGGTTTCCCATGCCGTTGCCTCCAATGACCAGGAACCGGGTGTAATTCTTTTTAAAAGTCTCAATTCCTTCAGCAATGATCTCAAGTCCATAGATCTCAGCAGCGCTCCTTGATGCTATTGCCGCTATCTTCTTCAGCCTGCCTTCTGAGATAATCCGTGCGCTTGAAGCTGTATCATCAGCTTCAACCAGGGTTATTTCGGGAAACTGGTTCAGGAATGTCATGCATTGAGCAAGGGCTATAGGGTGTGACCTGATCTGGCGGATGTCCTTCATTGTCTGTCCGGGGAGGGCCATCAGGTTCTGTACTACCCTGAGGTTGTGTTCCCCAAGGATCTTTAGTCCTGATTCCCTTATCAGGCTGTAGTTGTAAAGGATGCTTCCCGACCTTGCATTTTCTATTGCCATCATTGCAAGGCCTGCCCGGCCTTCCTTTACCGAGTTCAGCGTCATGTCAAAGGTGGAGCAGGGAACGATTTCAACCTCTTCATTCTTGAAATACTGTCTGGCCGCCATTTCATGAAAGCATCCCTTTTCTCCCTGAATCGCTATTTTCATTTTACCCTTTCTATTTAAAACAGGAAGGGTCCCTTTTGGGGACCCTTGCTTGCATATGTTACTTTTTTATGTATACAAAAATCCCCTTATCTCTTCCTGCTATAAAAAAAGAAATAGAAATAAGCGGAGATATAGCTGTATACAAAATTCATTTTTTCGTTTTATTGGCTTACAAAAGTAATACAGATTTTTAATTAGCAAATAAAATATTAAGAAAAAATGAAAAAAGTTAAGCAACCCTGAGCCCTGCGCCTCACGCCAGTTATTTCTTATTGTGCCTGTTTCTCAGCAC
>CAYSBL010000020.1:43580-55679 GCA_964429295.1 uncultured Rikenellaceae bacterium | reverse complement strand
TATTTAAATATCTGATGTATTTGAATTTTATCAGTTCGCATTTAAGGTCAAAATAATGATAAGGGAAGTCATATTCATCTTCTTGAATCTGTTGCTTGTATGTTAAATCCATAAATTGCTAAAATTTTAATACCACTTAAGGAATCATCTTAATCAGATAATTTATGTTAATTGTCGATTAATCAATAAATTATTAAATATTCTGTTTAGCTCATCCCCTACGTTTTTCGTATTATAACTACTTAGAAACTCACTTCTTTTCAAATTATCAATTACAAAATCTCCATCCAATACTTTAATAACCGCTGCACTAAGATCTTCCCTATCATCGACATTTACTAGCAATCCCAAGCCACCTTTAAGAATTTCGCCTGGGCCGGGCAGCTTAGTACTTATTGGCGGAGTATTGCAAGCAATAGACTCCAAGATTACATTGGGAATTCCTTCGTTTGGTATTTCAGTAGGCAAGACAAAAGCATCTGCGACATTATAGTAATATACCAGACGGGAATGGTCGATATGTCCGAGAAAAATAACATGCTTTTCAACCCCTAAATTATTTGATAATGCTTGTAGTTCATCCCTTTTCAGCCCTCCTCCGGCAACTAACAGGATAATATCGGTATATTTACAGATCAGTTCAGGAAGAATTGAAATAATTAATTCACAACCCTTTGAATTAAAGAGGTTGGAAGCATGCAAAATATATTTGTTTTTAGGATCCAGGTTTGTCTCACTATATGCCAATTCTTTCTTCATCTCATAAAAGACACTGAGATCTACAGGTTTAGGCAGCATGATTAAATTCTTCTCATTAACTTTTAATTTCGAATACAATCCGGTATAATCAGCCTGGGTCTGGGGAATAATAAATGAGGCCAAACGTAGGCTTCTTTTCTTCACATAAAGTTTTAGGTTTGCTTCAACGTTTAAGGAAACCAAATATAGCCTGGAAATAATTTTATAAGCATTGCTATGAAATCTTTCAGATGATTTAAGTTTTGACCTTAGCTTATTTCTCTTTTCAAATATGTATGCAAATGTATCAGCTCCCGGATTTCTTGCAAGTATTCTAATGCCTTTACTTCTTGAATAAAAAGATAAAACATCAAACATATCAATTATACCGGGAAGAATATGAGTAACACTAAATACTACGTCAGGTGCGATATTGGAAATAACCTTTAACAAAGAAACAGAAAACTCACTTTGTAATTTAGTAATCCGGAAGGTTGTAGGGACTCTGATTATTTTTATCCCGCTGATATGCTCATACTCCCGAACATTTTTCCCATATTGTGAAATATGAATGAAGGTTACGTCATTTCCTGCAAGTTGTAAAGCATTTGCCCAATTGAAATGCCATGTGTTTCTCTTACTGATAACAACATTCTCAAATTTCTCCGGATCCGGGAATAGAGCCTTCGCATCATGATAGAACCTTTCAAAGGCAAAAGGAATAATAAATGTCACTTTCATATTAATGTTTTCGCTCCAACAATCTAATATTTCTGGCAGGGACTCCTGCAACCAGGACATTATCATAAACCGGGTCCTTTACAACAGATCCGGCTGCAATGAAGCTCTTACTCCCCACCGAAACACCCATAAGTACTGATGAATTTGCACCGATATATGCTCCATATCCAACCTTTATAGGTTCAGAGGAAGGTGGAAATATATCAGTTAATGGAGATTTACCCACATCTAGATGAGTTAAAAAAGTGACATTCATCGAAATAACAACATTATTGGATATTGTTATTTTATCCCTTAAATCAAAGAAACAACATTTACCGATATGACAATTATCTCCTATTGTTAAATTACTGTAATCGCTGCAATTATGAAAGATTTGTCCGGACTCAATATCACAACCTTCACCAATTGCAGCACCATATTTCCGAAGTATTAAGTGAAGGGAATGTTTATCAACCCTTTGGATAAAAATATTAGCAACATCGAAACCCAATAATATCCTTCGTAATCCAAATCTTAACAGCGTAAAATAGGAGTATAGCATTCTGAATTTTTTGTACAATCCCAGACCGGTTTTCATAACTGATGGAACACTGATGACACGGAATTTACTGATTTACACTGATCGAATCTGTGTTCATCCGTATTATCTGTGTTATCTGTGTTCTATTAAAGCTTTTATGATGTAATTGACTTCCTCATCCTTAAGATCTGCATGAAGAGGCAAAGTAATGAATCTGTCTGCTTCTCTTTCAATAAATGGACAGTTATGGCCATAATTCTTAAACAATGGCTGAACGGAGAGAGGAGTATAATGGCAGCCGGTTGCGATACTCTTGCTTTTCAGGTAAATCATCAGTTCATCACGTTTGTCAGCCCTGATGCCAAACATCTGATAGGGGTAATTGTCAGGATCAAAAGGGAGTAAGGGTTCAATCCCATTAATATCTTGTATCCCATTAAGATACTGTCTGATAATTCCTGAACGCCTCATGTTGAAATCCGGGAGTTTCTTAAGCTGAACAAGGCCGATCGAAGCTGCCAGATCATTCATATTGTATTTGTACCCGAGTACATTCAATTCATAGAACCAGTGCATCGCATCGCGATTGGCGGTCGTGTATGCCTGTGCCGTTTTCCAGTTATCCTTGTCGATCCCCACCCATCGCATGGCTTTGACATCCCTGAATAGTTCGGGATCATCAGTAACCATCATTCCACCGTCACCGGTAGTCATGCATTTCTTTTCCTCAAAGCTGAAGCATCCGATATCGCCCCAGGTTCCAAGAGTCCTGCCTTTGTAAACACCGCCTGCCGTATGGGCACAATCCTCCACAATTTTCAGTCCCTTCGATCTGGCCCACGGAACGAGTTTATCCATTGGTACCGGATGCCCTGCATAATGGACCGGGATCACTGCAACGCAATCCTTGTCGTATTTCTTTTCAAGGTCCTCAAGGCTTATTCCCAAGGTTAAAGGATCCGAGTCCACAAAAACCGGAATAAGCCGATTGTATAATACAGCTGATGCTGTAGCAGAGAAAGTAAGTGATGGTACGAGTACTTTTTTCCCTTCCGGAAATCTGAAACATGCAAGAGCAAGATGCAGAGCAGCGGTAGCAGAATTTACCCCTACGGCCATTTCGCAACCGATGAACTTTCTCCACTCCTCCTCGAATTCTGCAACCTTCGGCCCCAATCCAACCCAGGAACGATCAAATACCTCTTTTATCGCTTGCAGCTCTTCTTCACCAAGAGATGGCTTGAATAAACGTATATTCATTGTAGATTTTTAAATGGAACACAGATGACACGGATTCGACGGATTTCCACTGATCTAAATCCGTGATTATCCGTTATATCTGTGTTATCCGTGTTCTATTACCTTCTTATCATTCGTAAATATCTTTCGCTTAAAATCAGGTTTCTTACCAAAATTAAGTAATAGACCTATTTCGATTTCTGTTGCTTTAAGATAGTTAATCAGCTGAAATTCATGTTCTTCACACAAAGCCTCAGCAGCCTTTAGTTCAAGGATTATACAATCATCTACAACAATATCAGCATAATAATCACCGACCAGGGAATCTTCGTAGTAAACTTTAATTGGTTTCTGACTTTCACAATTGAAACCTGATTTCTTTAGTTCCATAAGCAAAGCATTCTGATAAACCTTTTCAAGAAATCCATATCCAAGCTTGTTGTACACAGTAAAAAATGCCTTTAGTATTTCTTTTGTTTTTTCTTCGTGGATCATATTAAAATCTTTATGGAACGCGGATGACACGGATCTAACTGATTTGCACTGATCTAAATCCGTGATCATCCGTCTGATCAGTGTTATCCGCGCTCCAATAATCTATTAAGAGTCAAGTTATTATGGTCTTTTGCAGAGAGTATCGGATTTGTAACGGGCCAGTCAATCGCAATGTCAGGATCGTTCCAGAGCAAACCTCTTTCGTGTTCTGGGGAGTAAAAATTATCAACTTTGTATACAACCTCACTGATTTCGGTTATAGTACAGAAACCATGAGCAAGGCCCCGCGGGATAAAAAACATCTTCTTATTCTCTTCAGATAAATTGATGCCGTGCCATTTACCGAATGTTCTGGATCCTTTTCTCAGATCAACAACAACATCAAATATCTCACCTCTTACGCACCTCACCAGCTTTGTTTCAGAAAATGGCTCAACCTGAAAGTGTAACCCTCGTATTATTCCTTTCCTTTCAGACCGGGAATGATTCTCCTGTACCCATTCCCTATTCAACCCATGTTTCTTGAATTCCTCAATATCATAAGCCCGCATGAAAAATCCGCGTTCATCGACATGAGGTTTAAGAATTATCTCAAATAATCCTGCTATTTCAAGCTCGTGGAATTCCATTTTCCGGTATACCTATCTATCTGACCGACGCATAGTGCATAAGCATCGATTTCCTTATACGCTTTATACCATTCCGTAGTCCATTGAACAGCTTCCCTGAAATTTAATACAGGATGCCATCCCAGAATATCCTTTACCTTATTGAGGTTAAGCTTAAGCAAACCTGCTTCATGAAGATTACCGGCTCTCCTTTCCGGCTTCCATTCTCCCGTGCCCCATAGAGAAATCAACAATTCTGTCATATCCTTAACACTTGCACCATCTTCTTCATGAGGGCCAAAGTTCCATGATCCGGTGTATTTCTCCGAGTCTTCCGACATTTTCAATGCCAGAAGAAGATACCCACCAAGAGGTTCAAGGACATGCTGCCAGGGTCTTACTGAATCGGGATTCCTTATAATCACCGGCTTGTTTTCTTCAAGCGACCTGATTATATCTGGTACAAGCCGGTATCGGGACCAGTCGCCGCCGCCGATGACGTTGCCTGCTCGGGCTGTAGAGATGGATTGATTGATTGACTGCTTGGGTGATTGAGTGAATGAGAGTCTGTACGATTGGGTAACGATTTCGGTTGCGGCTTTGCTGGCGCTGTATGGGTCATAACCGCCAAGGGGATCAGTTTCCCTGTAGCCGGTCATAGTCTCTTTATTCTCGTAAACTTTGTCGGTTGTAACAATGACTATTTGCTTTACGGAGGGTGTCAGTCTGCATGCTTCAAGGATATTGACCGTTCCCATTATATTCGTTTCGAACGTCGAAACCGGATTTTCATAGCCCGGCAATACCAGAGCCTGTGCTGCCAGATGAAAAACAACATCGGGACTTTCATATTTGAGTATCTCCAGGATTTTCGAAAGATCTCTGATATCCTGCCTGTAATCCTTTACTTTATCATAAAGTCCTGAGAGCAAAAACAGATCGCGGTCAGTTTTAGGATCCAGACCGATTCCAACAATCTCAGCTCCCAGCTGCTTCAGCCATATGCTCAACCAGGATCCTTTGAACCCAGTGTGGCCTGTCACCAGAACCTTCTTGTTTTTATAAAAATTTGGAAAAGATTGCATAATAAGAGGTTAGAACACAGATGACACGGATGCAACGGATTTACACAGATAAAAATCCGTGAAAATCAGTCTGATCTGTGTCATCAGTTTGCCATTTTTATTCCCAAATCTTCCACACCGGATTTTCCTTCCACATCTTTTCCAGCAGCTGATTATCACGGTAAGTATCCATGCACTGCCAGAATCCTTTATGCCGGTAAACTGCCAGCTGGGATCTTTCAGTGAGTATTTTCATCGGAATCCTCTCCAGATCGACTGAAGGATCTTCAGGTATCAGATCCAGAAATTCCCTTTTGAAAATAAAATATCCTCCGTTAATAGGTTCCTGACGCGTTTCATCCTTAACCTTTTCGTAGAACTTTAGTACCTTATTCCCTTCAGTTTCAAGATCACCGAAACGAGACGGCGGATAAACGCCCGTAACGGTCCCCGTTAATCCCTGATCGAGATGAAACCGCAATAATTCCTTCAGGTCCACATCTGATACAGCATCACCATAGGTAACCATAAAGTGATTACCCTTAACATATCTCCCTGCCGATCTTACACGGGAACCTGTCATGGAATCAGATCCGGTTTCAACCAGTGTAACTGTCCAATCGTCGGAAATACACTCATTATGATACTTCGTTTTGCCTCCGTCGCCGAGTGAGATTGTGAAATCTGAATTGTATTTATAATAGTTGATAAAGTAATCACGGATTACATTCCCTTTATAACCAAGGGCCAGAATGAAATCCTTAAAACCGTAATAGGCATAATGTTTCATTATGTGCCAGAGAATAGGTTTACCTCCTATTTCAACCATGGGTTTGGGTTTGTATTCTGTCTCCTCACGGAGACGGGTTCCCATACCACCGCAGAGAATGATAACCGGTACTGGATGTAAGATTGATTGGTTGGGGGATTGGGGGATTGGGGGAACAGGTGATTGCATAAAGTATGATATTTCTTATTGTTCACTATAGTAACCGGCAGCTTTGTCTTTATAACCATACTTACCGTACTTTCCATGTCCGTAATAATTATATCCGTAATAATATCCATAACCTGATGCATATCCGTACCTCAGACCATAGCCGTAATAGCCGGTAAGGCTGATGTCGTTTATAATAACTCCAAGGTTCTTAATGTTGCTGTTCTTCCTCATTTCCTCAACAAGTTCAAGGGTATTCTTTGAGGAATACCGCTGCCTCACAACAAAAAGATACAGATCAGTAAAGGCAGAAACCAGCAAGGCATCAGTAACAATAGCTACCGGAGGAGTATCGATAATAATGAAGTCAAACTGTTTTTTTGCTTTTACAATAAAATTCTTCATTTCCTCTGAATCGATAAGTTCTGCAGGATTCGGAGGAACAGGTCCTGATGGAGCATAGAAGAGATTTTCTATCTCAGTCGGGAAAATAATCTTTTCATATTTCTCCTGGCCTATAAGATAATTACTCAGTCCTGTATTATTGCTGATCCCTAATATTTTATGAATTCTTGGTTTTCTCAGGTCCAGACCGACAAGCAAGACTTTTTTACCGTTTAAAGCGATAATTGCTGCAAGATTTGCTGAGATAAAAGTTTTTCCCTCCGAACTTACCGTTGAACTAACAGAAATAACTGGATTCTGAGTATCCTTAATAAAGTATTTCAGATTTGTACGGACTGACCTGAATGATTCGGCAAGGGTAGACCCCGGCTTTTCTTTTACCGGTATTTCAGTCTGCAGATTATTGTGGCTTATAAAGCCTATTACAGGTGCTTTTGTTCCCTTTTCAACATCCTTTTTATCAATTATTTTATTATTAAAGAAATCGATTAAAATGATCAGGGTCCCAGGAATTAACAATCCCAGTAAAAGGGCCATAAGATTGTTCTTTCTTGTAGTCGGACTTATCCTTGCCGAATTGAAAGGCTCGGCGTAATCAATAATCCTGTTATCAGAAACGTTTGAAGCTCTTGCGATTCCAGCCTCAGCTTTCTTTTCAAGGAGATAATTGTATACGGTGTTATTCAAATCGAATTTCCTCTGGATGTTTATAAGCCTTCTTTCAGTACCAGGCAACTTATTCAGGTCAGATTCAACCTGTGCAATCCTGTTTTCAGTATCCGCTATGGCATTGTCAAGAGCGCTTACACTGCTTGTAATGTTTTCAGCAATAAGCGCCTTCACATTTCTTATCCCGTTGTCAATAACTGTTACTGCCGGCAGATTTTCGGAGATATTGACCTTCAGATTGTTTTTCTGCTGCTGAAGAGCTGCAAGTTCTGAAACCTGTCTCTCCAGCGATGCGTTAGCCACTCCCATTGTACCGGGAGAAATTATATCGCCGGTTTCATCCTTCGAACCCACATATTCCTTCAAGTACTCATAATATTTCCTTTGCAGAACCAGGCTGCTTCGCTCCGTCTCCAATCGTTCCAGTCGGCTCTGTATATAGTTTCCCTCACTGCTAAGATCTATAAGCTTGTTTGTTGAACGGAAGCTTTCGAGGGTGTTTTCAACTTTGCTCAGGGAATCTGAAATTGAACCTATCTGCCCGTCAATAAATTCAATGGTCTTTTCTGCTGTTTTGTTCTTAACCTCCAAACCCTGGATCAGGTAAATATCCATCAGTTTGTTCAGGTAATCCGCTTCCTGCCGTGGTGCAAAGCCACTTACGGAAAGTGTAACCAGGGTGGCTTCCTCTTCAATTGGCAAAGCACTCAATTTGTGGCGGTACTGATTTGCAAGCGCCACTGGGCTTACAAAGTAAAAATAGAACCTGTTTGACTTATCCGGATCAAAGTTAAACCAGTCTGAATTAGGAACAATGGTAAAATCAAAACCCTTTTCACTAAATCTTTCTCCGAATGAAAGAGTTTTTTTGAAGTCGATATCACTATCTATTTCAAGCTCATATGCATCCGGGGAGATTATCCGGATAGAGACCGGCATTCCTTTTGCCTGTTTATCAAGAGAATCATAAACAACTCTGAATGGTGAGTTTTTGTAAATACGTGATTCAACTATTCCTCTTCTTCCGACACTGACATAAATCACGTGGAAATCAGTTAATTCCTCCATTACCCTGTAATTGAGAAAAAACGACTTTAGAATGCCGATTTCATTTTTGAGGTTCTGATCACTTTGATAGACATTGCTGCCCGGAAAGATGTTTGTTAGATTTGATGCACCGCCTCCAAACTGATCGTCTTTAATAAGCAGTGTTGACGAAACAGTGTAAACTTCTTCAGACCATCTGTTTATCCCGTAAGCAATGCTCAAAGTAATAAAAAGAGAAACTGCGAACCAATACCAGTTGCTGATGAACAACGACAGGTATCGCTTGAAATCCACGGAATTATCTTCTGAGGCGGATTCATATATCTGGGATTCTAGGAGGGTGTTCATATTTTTATTGGATTTTTTCTAGCCGGAATTGCCTGTAAACTTGCACGTTTAATACCACTAATTATTACCGAAGTAATTAATCAGCAACAATGTTGTGGTAATGGCCGAAGTAATTGTTGTAATAACAAATGAAACTGTGGGGAGATTAAGATTAAAGATTCTCTGTTTTACTGGTTCAACAATAACCACATCGTTTGGTAAAAGGAAATAGGCTTCACTTGAAAGAAGATTTTTATCCTGAAGGTTGAGGCTGAAAGTCCTTGATCCACCATTGGCAGGCCGGACCACCAGAATATTATCACGGCGGCCAAAATCGCCAATCCCTCCTGCGCGTCCGATCGCTTCAAGAACTGTCAGGTAATTATTATAGTTTATGTATGAACCTGGGACACGAACTTCGCCTAATACCGTGAATTTAAAGCTTAACAGCTTGCATTCCACTATTGCATCTTTGTAGATATCATCCACTTTTTCCTGAAGAGTTTTTCTGGTTTCCTCCAGAGTCAATCCCATCACCATAATTTCACCAGCAACAGGTAAAATAATATTACCCTCAGAGTTAACATCATATCCATATAAATATCCGCCACCTTCACTCTGTCCGACGACTGACAACTGACTCCCAGCCCCAGAGGATAGAAAATCTTTGATAGTTCCATCAGGAGTCATGGCCTTAACAGTAATGTAAAGAATATCTCTTGGCTGCAACTTGTAATCGGGTATTTCCATTGTGAATGGTCCTTCGCCACCTGTTTCAGGCAAGTTGCTTAGGTAGGCCAGTTTCTCCTGGCTTGTGCAGGAGGCAGCGAGGAGGAAGAGGGTGGGGAGGAGGAGGTATGGGGATTTCATGGGAAAGAAGTTTCGGGTTTATGTCGTTTCGAGTTTCGGGTATATTGCGAATGAGTTACAAATATTTTGGGCCTTTAATGTCGGAGTTTTTTAGGTGTTGCATAAGGTTGTGAATTTTTCTGCTGAGGGTGTCGGTTCGGCGTAAAAATTCATCGAGCTTTTCTTGTGTTATGTGTTTGACATCGCAGGCTCTGTATGATTGTGATCTAACTTCCGCACAAGATCCACGTGCCACAGATAAAAACTGGATGAATTCTTTATTTCCGCCTCTGTCAAAACCCTCAGCAATGTTGGCCATAATTGAACCTGAAGATGCTCTTATCTGATCCCTGAATTTAAAATCGTGAAAGAACGAACCGTTTGAAGTAACTTCATATACAATTTTACTAAGTTCCCTGGCTTCCTGCCAGATTTCAAGATCTTCAAATTTAGTGATTTTCATTACGCTAAAATAACTCTTAAAACCACAAAACCCGAAACATAAAAACCCGAAACCCGAAACTTTTTTGCATGCTTCCGCCCCGTCAGTCCCAACCTCTAAGTCGGCCTAACTGTCTCCAGGGAGTATTGCGGTCGTGCGGTCTTGCAGTTGTGCGGTCGTGTAGCAAAACCCGAAACCCGAAACTCTTCAAACTCAACTTTCGTCACACCTCCACAACGGCAAAAGCTCAGCTGGTTGCAAATTCGCCAGATGCACCTCCGCCTCGTGTGGTTCGAGCACAATATAACTAACCTTCCGGCCGACAAGCTCCTCAGCCTGGACAATTTTACGAACAAGATATTCGCGGTCGATATCCGCTCCCACTAAAATCAATTCTATCACAGGACTGTCCTTTCCTCGTGCAAAATCACCCGTAAGATACACACAAAGAAGGTTTCCCAGGCGGTGAGCCACCTTTTCGATCACCCGGTCGATACCGGTTTCCTTAAGTATGATATTGTGTATATCGCCGAAAAGAGGATGTTTCGGGTTTGCCTGATAGACCTTTTTGTTGCCGTCGGGAAATGAGTTCAGCAATCCTGCATCTTCAAATCTGTTTAGTTCAACACGGATTGCATTTGATGACTCCCCGAATTCCGATTCCAGTCCCCGGAGATGGGCCCGGGTGCTGCTGTTGAGGAAAAATTTCTTCAGCAGCTTTATCCTGGTCTGGGATGTGACGAGGCTGTCGAGCATAAAGGTCAGGTTATTGAGTAACAAAATTACCCGATCTTTATTAATTAGCAAGTTTTTCAGTAAAAATAACTAAGCAAAAGCCTTTCGTCCTGGTATTCGGTTTCCGGTTCATTGATCCCATGGGAATATGAACAATATAGCATATTAACACTTTATCCACTGATCCCTGCTTTGTTTCCTGCGCCTCAAGGATCTGATTTCAAATTCCCCATCCGGATAGAAAAGATAACGTCTGGGATGTCAATACCGAATAATACGGCTTGTCATTATGTTCAAATCATTTCTGACTCTTAAAATGTATATTCCTTCTGGCAGGTTAAGTTCGAATAAGTTATCTGCATTCACTGGAATCCTGGGATTCCGGTAAACCGTCCTGCCGCCGAGATCAATAACTGACAATTCATATGTTTCATCTTCGGGGGAATCAACTCTCACTGAAATATGATCATTAAAAGGATTTGGAAATACACTTAGCCTATGCTCCGTAAGAGGATTATCCGATAATAAATCTACCTTAACATCAGGAGAGTAGAATGGATCACCTCCTTTTGAGCTTTGAAGACTCCCGTATACCCTGAAATCACTAATGTGAACTCCTGTATTGGCACTATTGTATGTCATGGTTACACGCAGGTACCTGGCGGTAGTGGAAACATCATAGCTGTCTCCGGAATCCGTCGCCCGGTTGGTGTTGTCCTTGACGGCTATCGATGTATAAACCCGGTCATCAAGGCTCGATTCTATTACATAATGATAATAACGGACTCCATCATAGTAATTTCTAAGTACCACCCTCGTGATATCATATAAATCCCCGAGGTCAACCTTCCACCATTGCGGATATGGCGTTCCTCCCCAGTGACTGTTATTTGTGCCATCTGAATCATTGCCCCTGGAGGCTATTACCGCTGATGAATAATACGACTGTGCCGTAGCCGGCTTGTTTAAGGCTATATTATCCGTCGTAAATGTTGCAGCTATCGTATGATCCGTTCCTATATTCCTGAAAGTGTAGCTCCCTACAGCGCCAACTGACTCCCCGTCAACTTTCACATCCTCCGTGTAATAACCCGTGGAAGGCGTTATGGTATATGTCTGATCGGATCCTTCCTGTAATACCGTCTCTCCTGAAGGGCTTATTGAACCTCCCCGGCCGGAACTTGAATTAATTATATAATTCAGTTCCACGCTTTCATTAACAACACCGTATACCCTGAAATCACTAATGTGAACTCCTGTATTGGCACTATTGTATGTCA
>CAYSBL010000020.1:40652-43480 GCA_964429295.1 uncultured Rikenellaceae bacterium | reverse complement strand
CCGTATACCCTGAAATCACTAATGTGAACTCCTGTATTGGCACTATTGTATGTCATGGTTACACGCAGGTACCTGGCGGTAGTGGAAACATCATAGCTGTCTCCGGAATCCGTCGCCCGGTTGGTGTTGTCCTTGACGGCTATCGATGTATAAACCCGGTCATCAAGGCTCGATTCTATTACATAATGATAATAACGGACTCCATCATAGTAATTTCTAAGTACCACCCTCGTGATATCATATAAATCCCCGAGGTCAACCTTCCACCATTGCGGATATGGCGTTCCTCCCCAGTGACTGTTATTTGTGCCATCTGAATCATTGCCCCTGGAGGCTATTACCGCTGATGAATAATACGACTGTGCCGTAGCCGGCTTGTTTAAGGCTATATTATCCGTCGTAAATGTTGCAGCTATCGTATGATCCGTTCCTATATTCCTGAAAGTGTAGCTCCCTACAGCGCCAACTGACTCCCCGTCAACTTTCACATCCTCCGTGTAATAACCCGTGGAAGGCGTTATGGTATATGTCTGATCGGATCCTTCCTGTAATACCGTCTCTCCTGACGGACTTATTGAACCTCCCTGGCCGGAACTGCTAAATATTTTGTAATATGTAGCTTTCTGATTAGTAATACTAACATTCATTGATCCGGACACCCCTGATCCGTCATTTGCAGTTGCAAAAACAGTGACCGATCCATTGTCAATGGCAGTAAGGAGCCCGGTTGACTGATCGATTATAGCATATAAAGATCCGCTGGCAATAGACCAGGTGACGGTTTTATTGGTTGCATCAGCAGGCATAATTTTCGCTAATATCTGAAGCGATCCTCCGTCTGTGCTTATTGTTGTCAGCCCTCCCAATCCAGAAAGTGTTATACTTTCAACAGGGACAGTGACGATCCCGTCCCACCCAGCAATCCGTGCCAGCAGCCACCACATGGCTTTACCCAGTCTTAGAGCTCCCACTTCTCCGATATGGTCTCCATCGCTGTCGCTGGAAGGAATAATATTCCATGAATTATCATAATCCATCATATTATCGGGATGAATATGGGCATGAGGTCTTATTTCCCCGTCATCATCCCAGTTTACGGTATTTTTCTCCCCCGCATCGTTCCAGCAAAGAATATCTGCATAATCGAAGAGTATCCTTGATTCTCCGGCAGCAACGTATGCCCGGATATGGTCCTGTTTCAACTCACGCTGATAACCGTTTTCCGTTCCGCCTATCGGCTGTTCTTCATCATCAACCGGTCCTGTAGTGAATATGCACTTTGTGGGAATGTTGTTGGCTTCACAATAAGAATTATATTGTTCTATTGCTGACAGATATGTATCCATGCACACAGCATTTCCTGTAAGCGCTTCGTCGCCGCTGTCGAGTCCCCATCTCCTGTTTCCGTCAGGTCCGCCTTCGGATGATCCGGCCCAGCGCACTCTGTGAACAGGGTCTTCCGTCCCTCCGGGATCATTTATCCAATGCATGTCCCAGCACCATCCGAATGCAAATACATCGTAAGGATTTCCGTTATCATTCTGATCGGCAAGCTGACCTGTGAGATTGGTTATCCCGGACTGGGATGTCCAGATATCTTCGCCCACCATCCAAGGCCTTCCCAGTCGAAGATAAGAACTTGTTTCAGCTGGCGGAGGGTATGATGTGTATGTAGAAACACTGTAAAGTGAATTAAATGATTCAAGCAGATTGACACCATTCTGATACCCCATGGAATGTGATTCACCGCCAATGTTGACAAGCATTTTCTTCACTTCATCAATCCAGTACTGGGGGATATCATCGTAGCGGTCAACTACGGTATGGTCTGCAACTATCTGGCTGTTTGCCACAAGAGCAGTATGAAAAAACAACAGAATAAACGCAAGTCTTTTTATTTTTTCCATCGGATGGACCATCATCGGAACTTTAATCAGGCATACGTTCTAAATACTTAATTTAACCTAATCTGACTCAATATGCAAGACTGTCGACTGATATCCCCTTGATTAAGTAATGTGTTCAAATGCAGACCGTTATTCAACGATCTGAACAATCACTTCGACATCAGCTGATAAAACACAATAACGTTACAAATATATTATTTAATTCATCTTGTACTTTAATCATATGGGTTTAATTTTCATTCCGCTATGTCTGAAATCCCTACATAATAAAAATATACAAAAGTTACAGGCAACTCTGAAAGGTCAACTTTTCCGTGTGCTCCATTTGCCCGGAAACTTTAACTTTACCCCCCTGATAACCCGCGATGGAAAGATATCTCAGACTCTACAGGCATGTCTTCTGGACCGGCTACATTGCCGTTCTTATAACAACCTTTCTTCCAATTAATTTCCGTGTCGACGAGATCCGGTTTGGTCCGGATGCTTTCGCAATCCGGTCGGATCATCTGCTGCATTTTGCCGTTTATCTGCTGATTTGCCTGTTTTATCTACTGGGGGCGAGAAAAGGTCTGAAGTTATTCAATGTCAATCCATTACGGAAGTTCATCGTACTGGTTCTGTTGCTGGCAGTTATTACTGAACTTGCTCAGTTGTGGGTACCGTCACGAGCTTTCAATGTGTTCGACGGGGTGGCGAACGTAATGGGAGTGTTGGTGGGATGGGCAGTGATACGAATTGCGGAAAGGGAATAAACGATGGAAGAGACACTGGGCACCGGGTGAAGGGTATGTGCAGAAACCAGCAGAACCCCCTTCAGGGGGCAGGGGGCAGGGACAGGAAAGGACAAAAAGACAAAGGGACTGAGTTGTGAGGCGTGAGGAGTGATGCTGCCTTATGTGCAGAATCCAGCAGAACCCCCTT
>CAYSBL010000020.1:21554-40552 GCA_964429295.1 uncultured Rikenellaceae bacterium | reverse complement strand
TGCAGAATCCAGCAGAACCCCCTTTAGGGGGCAGGGGGCAGGGGGCACGGGCAGGGGGCACGGGCAGGGGGCACGGGCCAGGGGGCAGAGGGCAGAAAAGGACGGAAAGAAATAGTCTTAAAAACTATATTTTTTAATATTGCAGATCCGTTATGTACCAAATAAAATATCCGGATTTCCGGAAACACAAATGAGAACTTTCCTTTCAAATCTCATCATGCCCTTACCGGTTTTTTACATTCTGCTGCTGGCTGCATTGGTCTTTAATCTATTGAAGAAGAAAAAAACATCACGGGCTTTTATTTATATCGCGGCAACCTGGTTTTTAATCATCTCGACTCCTCCCGTTCCCCGGGCCCTGGTGAGGTCGCTTGAGAACAGGTATCCGCACCTTACTGAAGAGGCGATAAAAAAACTCCCTGATTCCTGTAACATTATTGTTCTTGGAGGAGGACATTCTGACGACATGAGCCTATCCGCCAACAACCAGCTTTCGACCACGGCAGTCGGACGGCTTACAGAGGGCATCAGGATACACAGAATGCTGCCCGGAAGCAGGCTAATCCTCTCGGGTTACGGGGGCAAGTCGGAGCTGACGCAAGCGATGGTTCTTTTCCGGACAGCCCTTCTCCTCGGAGTCGATCCTTCGACCATGGCGATTCAGGAAAAGCCGGCCAATACCAGACAGGAAGCTGAGGAATATGCCAGGAATTTCGGCACGAACCGAATCCTTATTGTCGTCACCGACGACATGCACATGCCCAGGGCGGTCAAAATGTTTCGCATAGCCGGAATTGATCCCTTTCCGGCGCCAACCAATCAGGTTATCAAATACGGATCGAAGAAAAGGATAAGCTGGTTCCCGTCATCACATTACATTTCGACGGTGGAGGATGCAGTGCATGAATATGCCGGGATGGTATGGACCGCGGTGGGGGGACGTTAGTGAAGGCGTGAGGCGTGAGGCATGAGGCATGAGGCTTAAGGCATGAGGCTTAAGGCGTGAGGCGTGAGGCGTCATCCTGACTGCCTACTGCCGGCTGCCAACTGCCAACTTGGTGCAAGGCGTTAAGGAGATTAAACCAGATCTAAAGACCTTTCACTGGCATAGTTTCAAAAAAAAACCGTAAATTGAGCTGAGTATTTTATGCTCCACCCTTGAAACACACTTTGGTTATAATATTGATAATCGCGCTGGTTACCATTGCTGCCGGTTCCTGTTCTCACCGCTATTATTCAAACTATAACGGGAAGGTTACAAAGGGTTTCAGCAAGCCTCCGCGGGATATCTCAAAAACACCCGAAAAGAACCTGAGTTTCAGGAGGGCAAACAAGCATTGACTGAAAGACCTCCTAAGAATTACCTCCCGGCACCTGATATCAGATCCTTCAGACCGTATTTTGTCATAACAACACCGGATGTTTTCTTAACTTTAAGCCCGGAATGAACGAAAAGATGATCTATCCCTCAGACAATCTGACTCCCGAAGAAAAGCTTGTCCTTTCCCTGTGCAGGATGGAATTTGATGACCGGCAAAAAAGGGAAATATCGGAACTGGCAATGCTGGTAAGGGACTGGAGCCGTTTTTCACGGTTGGTGAACGAACATGGTATTACGGCGCTTGCGGCGAGAAACATCCATTATCTTGAACTCGATAAGCTTGTTCCCGATAACATAATGAAACTTTTCGACGGGGGCAGGATGAAAAACTTGATACAAAATACCTGGCTTGCCGGAAGATGGAAAGAGGTAAATGTCATCCTTTCGGACGCCGGCATTAAGCATCTCCTCCTGAAAGGGATGGCCCTGGAGCATACTGTGTATGGTTCAGCAGGACTGAGGCAGATGAACGATGTCGATATCCTGGTAAAGAAAAATGAAATAATGAAAGCATGGCTGCTGCTGCAGGCACACGGGTTCAAATCTGATATGATAAAATCACCCCTCCACAGGAAAATAATAACCGAGACCGGCAAACACATGCCTACATTGAGAAAAGAAGGTTTTCCAATTGAACTCCATCACAGGCTGTTCCTGTCGCCTGAGAGGAACAAAATACTTAACGATGAAATAGATAATGCCGTGGAGATAAAGATTGAAGGATCGACAGCATACATTCCCGGAAATGATATTCATCTTGAGTTCCTTAAGAGTCATTATCAGTATCATTTATCCCTTGGGGATTTTCAGCTCAGGCTCTGGCTCGACATGGAGCTTCTCGCTCCGGGAAGCGCCCCTGAACTTACTGAAAAAGAACTGAGGCCTCCTAATCTGCCCTTAGAAAAACAGCAGCGAAGACAGTACTTCCGCAAGCACTTTTATTCATTACCCCGGCATGCAAGAACACGCTTCCTTGCAGGTGACATTTTTCCATCCCTGAAATGGATGAAAAAGAGATACAAATGCAGTACTGTTAAAGCCCTGGCACTTTATCCGGGAAGGATCGGGAAAATATTCTGGGTGGTGTGTAACTTTTAATTTAGATCTGACAGTTTCCTGATTGACAAGCTTTTGATGTCCTGATTTTTAAGAGGTACGAGTCACATCGGTTTTAAGAATCCCGGCCCCGTTGCTTATTAAACAGTCCATATTTACTTCTTCCCGGAAAACTTTAATACAATATGTCTGCTCCTGATCTTATAAGTGATATGTTTGCAGGTCTTTAAAAAATTTAGTAATTTTTCCCGTTTTAAAGAATTTATTGCTAATATTGAATAATAAATTATATTTGTACCCTGTTTTAGATTACGGTATTTTGTTTCCTTGTTGAGACAAACAATATAAATGGCTCCTAAAAAGGCATATAAAAAACCCGAAATCAGTGTAGTAAATATCGATAATTCGATTTCGCTGGTTATGATGACATATGTCCCGCCGAACCCTATGATGCCAAGGGGTGACGGAAGCAAGGGAACCGACACTCCCTTTAGCAGTCCTTTCGACGATAAACCTTTCAACTAGAAGACCGGCGGAGATTGAAAATTCCGCCTGATCAGAATGATGAAATAAAAAAAATGAAAGAGTGCGGATTAGCGCTCTTTCGCTTTTTAATACTTCATGTTTCAAATGGCTTTTCCTGCCATAAATACGCAGCCGGCAAAACCATTGATTAAGTCTCAGCAATAACGAATCCATGTTTTATTTCATCATATTCAATCACCCTGTATCCGGCCCGGCCAAGTTCAGCCCTGATCTCTTCTTCACAGAAGTAGTGCAGATAATTCGGAATGAGTTTATCGCCCTGCTCAGATCTTTTGTTACCTGCGAAAAAACCGATAAAACCTGATAACCTTTGTATCATCCTGTCACGGCGGTTCCTCTCTTTCACCCAGATAAACGAGATCATCAGCCTGCTTCCAGGATGCATGAAAGGATATAGTTCCTTAAGGAATCTGACCCTGGAGGCTCCCCCCTTTATATGAGAATAAGCTCCCCAGCCAATTATGACTGCATCATACTTCGCTGTTTCCGGTGGAACCTTATTCCTCGGCAAATGGTTGATCGTGCCGTCTATTTTATTCTTCCTGAGAAGTCTGTTGCCATATTCAACAAGCACCGGATTGCACTCGTAGGCATCTACCTTATAACCCATCCTGCTCAGCCCGAGAACTTCCCTCCCACCTCCGGCTGCAATGAGCATCACGGTTTTTAAACCGGCAAAATGCTTTTCAACAATATATTTTTCCCAGTCATACAATCCCTTTTCGTTGTATTCATCCTGCACATATGTTGAATTGTTCCCGTAATGAACCTCATCCGAATAATCAAGTCCTTTAGAGCCAAGTGCACCCAGCCAGAATCCGGAATGTAAAGCATCGAGAAAACTGGTAAGTTTCTTCAGAAACATAAAGCAGGAATGAGAAAGCCTGACTGACAGCCTGTACAATTTCATTTAAGTAGATTGTTTTTGCCTGGTGAAGATAGGAATTTTTAGGTTCAGTAAAAG
Source organism: uncultured Rikenellaceae bacterium (assembly GCA_964429295.1). Taxonomy (GTDB): domain Bacteria; phylum Bacteroidota; class Bacteroidia; order Bacteroidales; family VadinHA17; genus LD21. The sequence goes on along the minus strand of CAYSBL010000020.1, from coordinate 36,605 downwards.
TGAAGTATCAGATATCCCTGGATCCGAGCGGCTTGAACGGTATCGTAAAAAAGAATATCGTCCACTTTCCGGGTTCTGATCTGAGCCATATCCTGCCGCCGAGCAGTTCAACATTTTCTCTGCACACCGTCAATCCCAGTCCGGTTCCCCCGGATCCGGCCCCGGCGGATTGCTCTGCCTTGTAATAACTGTCAAACACCTTCGGCTGGCACTCATAAGGGATGCCGATGCCCGTATCGTAGACAAAAAAAACTATTGAGGATCCGCATACAGAATAACCAAACCGGATAAGTCCGGCCCGGGTAAATCTTACAGCATTATCGAGAAGGTTTGAAAGAACCTCAACCAGCCTGACTTTATCTGACCTGATAATGACTGTATAGGGCGACTTCCCGCTGCCGTTTAAAAGCTCGATGGTATTATTGCCGGCTCTGAACTGGTAACTCCTGTACAGGTCGGATAAGGTTGTATCAAGGTCAAAATCTTTTTCGCAGGCCCCTTGAATTGCTGTTTCTGTTTCCGTTTCCGGATAGACGGTTTCTGGCTTTCTGATTATTTTATTCGGACTATTGTACATATCGGCAGATCTCCCTGAATTTAATTTCTCAGCCTTTCTGAATGAATACTTTTCTTGTTATTGCAGTTCTGCCCGAGTTTATCCTTACGATATATATTCCATCTCTCACCGATGGAGTGAATTCATGATATCCCGGTCCCTCAACCCTGTCCTGAAACAGCGGCTGACCTGACAGATTGAAGACCGTAAGGATCCCGTCGGTGAAATCAGGAAGGTCTATCTCAACTTTAAGGACACCCCGGTTATGATATATCCTTCCCCATCCGTGTGATCCGTGAATCTCAGGTACTTCCGTTACCTGATTTGTAAGGTTCAGGTAAAACCTTTCGTTATAATCTCCGGCCTGGAGGGTCACCTTGTAAGTGTTTCCGGCGGCCAGGTCTGTCACCGCCCCGGTAAGCCTGTCTGTAAGCTTGACCGTGTTCAAAAAGCTGTCGCCTTCCAGGGTTTTCACAGTGAAAATAATATCTCCGTCACGCTCCGTTCTTAATCCAAGTTTCAAAGTGCAGCTTGTATCCGGCTCAGGGATGGAATTGATTGAAAGCCTCGATCCGTCGCACCCGAATGACCAGAAGCTTGGCACGCTCATGTCGGTATTGAAAAGCTTAAGTGCATCGAGCTGTCCGTCGAAGCCGAAAGTGGCTTTTTCATCCACATAGATAACCGCCGGATCGAAGGAAGCAGAATCATCTGAAAAGCCGGCAATAAGCCTGACCAGGTCCTGAGAGCCTTTATCTGCCGATTTGGTGAACGGATGGGTAAGATCATTGACCCTTGCCTTGTTATTAAGGGCCAGCGTGGCCGATACAGGGTAGGTCCCGTCAGAGACATGGACATAAAAACCCTGCATTGACGGTATTATATTGCTTACGATACCGTCGCTCGAATAACCGTTCATCCAGGTGGCATAAGTCCCTCCGTAAGGATCGGTGGTGCTTGCCCTGAAATAATAAACTGCATCATCGATATTTGTCCTGTTCCATCCCTCAGGAGCATCCCAGTCTATCGGCGAGGGATAGGGATTTCCCACAAGATTGAATCCATCAGTAAGGGTATTGTTGTGATTATAAAGCATTACCGCCATGTCTCCGTCATTTGGAACTCCCTTGATATCAACTGTCACGGGTTGGTCCGTAAATCCGAGATTGGCTGAATATCCGCTCATCGGAACAAGGGATCCCGAAGTGCCGGTATGATCGATCCATCCCGAACCGGTCATTGACTCATCATAACGCCATAAATTCGGGAACGGGTCCTCAAGATCGATATCATCGGCCAGTTCGCTTACTGATGCTGATTTGAAAGGAGAGCTTAAATACCTGTAACCAAAGGCCTGTTCAAACCAGCGTTGCATGACTATCTCACCGTTAATAACCCCGGCGCTCCTTCCATCAATCAGGGAAGTACCGTCCTGGCCGGAAAGAAGAATAAAATCTCCGGAAGTATTTATCGTTCCGTTATTGAGAAGAGCCCCTTTAAACATCAAACTGCCTCCTGGCTGGGTAATGACAGTTCCTTCAGATACGATGATACCCTGACCTGTAATAGCCGTACAGCTCAACAGGGCAAGGCAACAGGAAAAGATCAGTCTGTATATTATTTCCATTTCAGGTCGCTTCATTATATTTGATCTGTTCAGCCGTACAATATCTTTTATTGTGAAGTCACCACCCAGTTTATATCCTGGACTGTCAGTACATCATCCCCGTTCCTGGATGAGAAAAAGAGTTCGAAAAAGTCACCCTCCGCGACATCTTTCAGGTATGCAACGGTGGCGAACTGGAAAGGCTGATTAGCGACAGTAATGCGCAGGTTTGATTCTCCATAGCGGGTGTTTCCGTTATTGTTTTTTATAAGGGCAAGGGTGATCACCCTGTTGCTGTTGTTAACTGAAATATTGCCGGTAATGGTCACAACGATATTTCGTGACTTGCTGGGAAGGTAGGTAATCCGGTTGTTCTGTATCAGCCAGCTGACTGAAGTGGAGGAAGTATTGACCCAGTTGGCTTTATACCATGTACTGGGATACAGGCATGTGAATGATGACAGATTATCAGATACGGCGATCTCGCAGCCCGGCTTTTTATCTTCCGATCCGGTATTTCCCTCAATATATGCGTTCGCATCCCTCCCGTCGGTCCTTGAAAAATCGAATCCCGCAATGCTTTTTCCCTTTGTGTTCCACGAGTTGCCCGATATCACCATCGATTCGAATGAGAATGTTGAAGGCCGGTATATTATGGCTGAATCGGTTTCGAATTCATTCAGGTACTGGCCGGAATACAACTGGACCGTAGTCTGGCTGCCCTTTTCCAGTAGTACGCCTTTCCTGCAATTTATAAAATCCGTTTCAGCAACTTTAAGATTTGCACCCGGCGTCGATCCGTGAATAAGGATGCCGGCATTATGCGAATCATAGATGTCGCATTCAAAGATCCAAAGTTCTGCATCAGTTGAGTCAACGATGGTATTGTAAAATCCCTCGAAAGTACAATCCTTGACTTCGTTGTAGGTAGCTTCGCCGACAAACCTTACAGCATCCTCTCCTACAGAGGCGCCGTACCCTGCAACGGTTGTGGCATCAAAGGCCAGCATTTTGAAATAGCATTCTGAGATACACCGGAACATCGCCTTTCCCGACAGGCCTGCGCCTGCTGCTATTGATCCCATGCCGTATGAAAGCCCCTGAATCGTCAGAGGGAAAGGAAGATCTATGACCTGTGTCTCATTCAGATAGTTTACCTCATCTGTCAGCCTTATAACCGCGGGCGTGTCCATATGCTCATTCAGGAATGCAAGTGCATCAGGCAGGGTCCTGAAACCGCAATTGCGCCCTACATCGATGAAATTTTCAGCCTTGCCGTCAAAATCCTTAATGACCCATTCCGTTCCCCTGCTGACGAAAGACCTGCAGATACCGGGCATCAGTCTGATGGTATCCGAATCAATGATCAATGCCCCGTCAAATCCTGCGACTTTTACAAGATCGGTATTCGATCCTGAGTTGATCACAGTTACAACAATTCCGGTATCGGCCGTATTTACCTGAGGAAGTGTAACGGTGATATCATTACTGGCAAAGACGAGATTGTCGGAGGCGGAAAGGACACAATCAGTATTTACCGTTCTTGATATCAACACGGTCGTTCCGGCATCCTCTAATCTCTCCCATTTCACATCGTTCCAGTAATAGAACCCGTCAGGTATACCTCCTCCCAGGCTGTAAACGAGCATTCCCTCAGGCACCGGAAGAACAAGAGGATCGGGAAGATAAACACCTGAAAGAGCAAGACGGGGAGGGAGCAGACCCCTGCCGGAGCTTTCGAGCTCGAGAAGGGAATTCGGATTAATTGTTTCAGATAATCCGTCGGTGATTTTTACCTGCGCAAATAAACTGATGCATTGATTCACCAGTAAGAAGAATATCAAAGGCAGACATTTTCCAATATTTACCATGCTAAAGACATTTTTAGTTTTTAAACCTATGGTCGTAAACCTGGCTTAATTCCGGTTTCAGTCATACCATACCGGAAGGGTGAATACCATCCTGATACTCTGTGGCACGGAAAAAGACAGTTCAAACATTGACAGGTCAAACATAAGTAAACCCGGCTGAATTTGCCTGTAGGAAAATTTCTGAAAAATTTGTAGGCTTTTTACTTACAATAAAGGAGGTTGGGTAATTATTGTCCTGGCACCTCCCTTTCTGATGATCAGGTATTTAATCCTTCTTTAATTGCATATCTGATTATGTCGGCCGTTGTCCTCAGATGAAGCTTAGAAAGGATCCTGTCCCGGTAGGTGCTGATGGTTTTAGGGCTGAGGCACAGATCTGCTGCAATATTCTTAATTGTACCTCCCGAAGCGAAAAGAGTTACCACCTCCTTCTCCCTTACAGATAGCATATCATGCGGCTTTTTTCTTTTCCTGGCAACAAGATCCCTTGTCATCTGTTCAGCCAGGTCTTCCGAGATATACAGACCGCCGGCGGCCACTTTGGAAATGGCATTGAAGAGCTCCCCGGGCCTGCATGATTTGTTCAGATACCCCGAAGCCCCGTTCCTGATGCTCTGAATGGCATATTGCTCCTCGGGATAGATGCTAAGCATCAGGATCCTTGCCTTCGGGCTGAATCTTCGGATGTCGGAGAGAAGCTCAACGCCGTTCCTTCCCGGCATGGAGATATCCATCAGGATGACATCAAAATGAGCTGAACCCAGCTTTTCCAGGGCTGTCTTTTTATCTCCAGCTTCATCGATAATTCCGAAGCGGTCAGAGCCGTCATCTTTCAGAAGAAGGATCAGACCCTTCCTGAAAATAGGATGATCATCGATTATAAGAATGTTTAGTTTGTCCCTTCTGCTTTCCATCTTGACCATCAGGTTATCGGTTGTCAATCATTTTCTCCCGGTAAAAAATATCTCACTCTGGCTTTTCTCAGTTCTGTCAGTTGCTGATCTCGTTAAGCGGGAATAAAGCAAGCACCCGCGTTCCCCTTCCCCTGAGGTTAGTAAAATGAACTTCCCCCCCTAATGAACGTGCCCTTTCCCTCATCCCAATCAATCCCAGCGACTTAAGACTATCAAGTTTTGAAGGGTCAATTCCGACGCCATTATCCCTTATCAGGATCCGCAGGCTTCTGCCCTTTACATTGATCCCAACGGATGCCCTGGTTGCTTTTGAATGCCTCGATATATTTGTAAGCGCTTCCTGGATAATTCTGTAGACTGCCAGGGAAAGGTCCTTACCAGGTTCAACCCGGGGTGGATAGGAAAATGTTTTGCATTCTATGCCGAATGTTCTTTCAAATTCGGCTGCCTGCCACTCCACAGCAGATGAAAGACCGAGTTCATCAAGAATATCCGGCCTGAGTCCGTGAGAGATCTCAACTACGTTCTTTATAGTGTCATTCAGGATTCTTGTTATTTCATCCAATACCGGATCGGTCCCTTCCACCTTGTCACCGATTTTTGATCTGAGCCATGAGTAATAGAAATTCATGGCGGCCAGTCTTTGTCCGATTATATCATGAAGATCGCGTGCCAGCTGGAGTCTTTCATTTTCAATCATATCCCGTAGCCTGTTGCTATGTTCTCTCAGGTCTTTGGTCGCCTGCCGGAGTCTGAGCTCAGCTTCCTTCCGCCGTGTTATATTCCTTGAAAGGACCTGCACGCCGATAACCTGGCCACGGGAATTGCAAACGCGGGTACAGGTTGTTGTATACCACTCAATGCCCTTAACAGTTTTTATCCTGTCCTCGTAGGTAAACACCCTGTCGGTTGAAGAAGCATTGATGATCCTTTTCATGTACCTGCTCCCCTCCCTGGCTCCTGTCATGGCTTTCAGATCATTCCCCGTAAAGTCCTCAGGATTGCCGTTGTATCTTTCTGCAGCCTTTCTGTTCAGAAAGATAATCTTCCCCTCAGGCGAAAAGAATGCCACACCTTCACTGGCGCTCTCTGACAGCAGACGGAATTTCTCTTCGCTTTCGTGCAGCTTTTCCAGAGACAGTTTCCTGGCAGTGATATCCCTCACAATCATGCTGGTATATTCTCTTCCTTCAGGTGATCTGAAAACTGAAGACGACAGTTCCACCGGGAATTTCTCCCCGCCTTTTCTTATCATGGTCAGCTCGCCGCAAAACCTGTTCTTTGTTTTCCTTTCTTCAACTGCCGGCAGGTATGCAGGATCGGTAGTATCGACTACCTCCTCCCTTGGGCGCGAACGGATTTCTTCTTCCGTCATTCCCAGCATTTTGCAGGCAGCCGGGTTGGCCGAATGTGTATCACCGCCCGGGTCTGTCAGAAATATTGCGTCGAAACTGTTCTCATAAAGAGATCTGTATTTGGTCTCACTCTCCCTGAGCTTATCTGAAAGGATCTTGCTTTTCATTATATCCCTGATAACGACAATGGCAAAATTGCAGCTGCAGTCGAGGGGAATCACAGTCATAGACGACCATTTCAGTTCGGCGTTATCCCATGAAACAGCTATTTCGACATTGTCAACTATCCTTTTTTGCTTAAGGGCAATCGACCAGGGCAGCTCTTCAGGTGAAAAAAGCACCTTGTCCCTGTTGAAATATCTAACCTTTCCACCGGCCTGAATATCCTTATCATCTCCCGTGATCCCGGTTATCTCCTCAAATGCCGAATTGATTTTTATGATGCTTCCGCCGCCATCAATGATCAGGATACCGAGAGGAGATTCTGCGAACATATCACAGTTTCTGACGAAATGATCATTTACAAGTTTCTCAACAAGTGCTGTATTGCCTTTCATAGGATACCCATAAATCCGGCACCGCAGCGCCGGATTCGAATACAAACAAGATTATCAGACAAATAAAACAGTATTCCCGGGACAAATATATATACGTAGTTGATCAGTAAGATCATTCTGCCCAGAATATTTATATTTTTTTAACAGATAATTAATTAAGGATTTATTTCAGGACACAGACGGGAGGCCGTGCAGGTTCTTTCCACTGATAAAAACCGGCAGAACAATTAAATTAAAACTGTATCACTCCTTTTAAATCCGCGGGTAACTTCGTGTGACTCCATGGCTGAAAAGAAATCCTATCTTTGTCAGATTGATTCTGCATCATGAAAAAGTTTATACTGCTGTTCCATATAATCTTCCTTTCAGTAACAGTAACCTCCCAGGAACTTCCCCACCCCGTTATCAATACCGGCGTCTACGAGTTCCTCGATGAACTGGCATCGATGCAGATCATCGAAATCAACTCCGCGGTCAAACCATACTCCCGTCTGTATATAGCCAACAGGCTTAGTGAAGCTGACGGGAGAAGGGATGAGCTGAATTCAAGACAGCAGAAGGAGCTGGATTTTTATATGATGGACTTTGGGAAAGAGAAGGGGAGAAACGGAGAGGGGGAGATGGGGAGAATCGGAGAGGGGGAGAATGGGAGAATGGGAGATGGGGGGAATGGGAGATGGTTTTGGGAAAAGGGTGCAACAGCTGATGGTAAAGGAAGAATTAGGAAAGATCTTTTTTACTATAAGGATTCGTTGTTTTCGCTGACAATTAACCCGATACTTGGAGGGGAGGTATTCTTCAACTCCGACGGCAGGGCAACTTACGCACGTAACTTCGGGGAAGCAAGGGCCTATGTCGGGAAATGGGGTTTTTATGCATCACTGCGGGATAATCATGAAAAGCCTCTTCTTGGCAGACCTCAGTACCTTACCAGAAGGGAAGGCGGGCATATCAAAGGCTCAACCGACTGGAGCGAGATGCAGGCCGGGATCACCAGGTCGTGGAGATGGGGATACGCCGGCTTCGTCAAAGACCGCCAGCAGTGGGGAACCAGCTACAACGGTGCGAATATTTTCGGAGGAAATAATCCGACATTTTTCGCATTCAAACTTTACCTTAAGCCGGTAAAGTGGTTTGAATTCAACTATTTCCACGGATGGCTCAATTCAATGGTGGTCGACAGTTCGAGATCATACTGGGTGAACAACAGCTACGGCCGGGATTACCGTGAGGTATACCATAAGAAATACATAGCCGCCAACATGTTCACCTTCACTCCCGTACGAAACCTTAACATCTCGGCAGGAAACAGCATTGTCTACACCGACAAGCATTTCAGTCCGGTTTACATGTTCCCGCTATTTTTCTACAAATCGGTCGACCATTCATACACCTCAGGAGTCGACAATATGAACTCCCAGACCTTCATCGATATAAGCTCCCGTAACATTCGCAACCTTCACCTGTATATGACGCTTTTCATAGACGAGCTGTCGGTCGCCCGATTCACCCGCGACGATGAATGGAACTTCTTCAGCTGGAAGACGGGATTCAGGCTTGGAAACTTCCCTGTTCAGAACCTCTCCCTTACCACCGAATTCACATATTCCTATCCCCTGACCTTCCAGCATTACGTGCCTACACTCACTTTCGATACTCAGGATTTCAACCTTGGGCATTATCTGAGGGACAATTCCAGGGAATGGTATCTTGCGCTCGAGTACAAACCAATCCGTACCCTCAATATCGGAGCATGGCTCACGGATGCCGTCAGGGGTCCGGACTATACGGAGCTTGGCACCCCCAGGGTGGGAAATCCGCCGCTGGCATCGGTGGAATGGAAGAGCAGGATTTTCGGGCTCAGGGCTTCGTATCAGGTTATCAATGACCTGTACACGTGGTGTAGTTTCAGTGTTTCAGAAGTTTCAGGGGATCTGAGATGGAGTCCGGAGTATTTCTATGGTGAAAAGAACACCTTTAACATCGGGGCGACGTTTGGGTTCTGATTTCGTCTTCCTCACTCCCGCTCTCACACTCACACTGTTTTACCCACCCCTGCCCCTCCCGAGAGGGGATCCCTGATGGCTCAATTCTGCCATTTTTTTCTCTGCGCTTATCTGCGTCTTCCATCTGCGAAAATCTGCGAGAAATTCTTCTTCCTCTGCGAAACTCAGCGGTTTTCCTCTGCGCTTATCTGCGAGAAATTCTTCTTCCTTTTCTTATTGAACCATTTCAAAAACCCCCTTTCCGTTTCCCTGTCTGCGCTGCCGCCTCGGCAAACAGGCCCCAGGGGGGAAAGGCTTTGGCTCCTGAAGGCGGGGGAAGGGGGTGAGATATTTTAAAGCTGGAAACAATAAGATGGCAACCGGTAGGGAGGGGTTATGTCAAAGCTGAGGAATGCCGAAAAATGTCGAACAATCATGTTTCAAATCATATAGGTTTTTAGACAGCAGGAGTTATCTTTTCGTCAAATTTTCTTCCCTTTCTCACAAAAAAGACCTTATTTTGATAATCAGTATTGTAAAGTCAAATGAAGATCCTCAGATTTAGGGCGGTTACTTTATTAGTTGATATTTTGATACTTGCGATATCATTTCTGATAGCAGTATCGTTCAAGCCATCCGGTTTGAAAGGCTATCTTCCCTCCCACTCGATTTTCTTTGCAGGTCTGACCCTTATCTGGATCATCGTCTCCATAGTGAACGGTAAAATATTCCGGGGGAAAGTCGTCAACTACTCTTCAATGACCGAAAGAGTTCTGACGAGCAACATCATTTCGCTTGCCATCATCGCATTGCTGATGTATACCATCAGGGAATATGCCTATTCCAGGACCGTGGTTCTAGGTACAGTACTGATTGCCACCCTTATTGAACTTCTTGCCGGCGCTGCCTACATAGCCTACAAAAAAGCTCATATCCAGGATTACGAGAATTACGCCGACTACAAGATAACAACTAAAAAATCAGAGCAGGAGCTTGTGGCAAAAGCAGCCGGCAACGGCAAACTCAACCATGAACCTGAGATTATAAATCCGAAGGTACTTCTTGCGATTGAAAAGGAAAGCGGTCCGGATGCGGCAAGAGCTATTATTAAAATGTGCGGCGGAAAACTTAACGGTAAAACAGCAGTTGTGTCGACAACAACTATTTTCAATATTACGAACTTGCCGGAAGAGGAATATGATTATATCATTAACCTAAAAAGGATAAATGACATAATCAAGCTCAACGATTTCCTGGACGAGGTGAACCTGAAATTAAAGGATGGAGGTAATTTCCTATGCTGCGTCGAGACCAAGGATCAGCGAAAGGAAAGGATACTGAGGAAGTTTCCGCCCGTTCTGAACTACATCTATTATTCCTTTGATTTCGTATTGAAAAGGATAATGCCGAAGCTTAAATTCACCAGGGGATTGTACAAACTGATAACCCACGACCTGAACAAGGTTTATTCCAGAGCGGAAGCCCTGGGAAGGCTCTCGAGGGCAGGATTCATGATAGACCAGGAGTCGTTCATCGGTGAGATGCTTTATATTGTCGCGGCAAGAATAGCACGGCCGATCCCCATGAACGGTATCAACTACGGACCGCTGATCGCGCTTCCCAGGATAGGGAAAGGAGGAGGGATCATAAAGGTTTACAAGCTGCGCACTATGCATCCTTATTCGGAGTACATCCAGGATTATGTGTATAAGCAATATGACCTTCAGGAGGGCGGCAAGTTTCAGTATGACTTCAGGATAACCTCATGGGGAGCTTTTAGCAGGAAGATTTGGCTTGATGAACTGCCGATGCTTATCAACTTCTTCAAAGGCAACATGAAACTGGTGGGAGTCAGGCCCCTGAGCCGGCACTATTTCGAACTATACAGTCTTGAACTCCGGAACCGCCGTATCCGATACAAACCCGGACTGATACCTCCCTTCTACGCTGACATGCCAAAAGACCTTGATGAGATCCAGGCATCGGAAAACAGGTACCTCGATGCGTACGAAAAAAGCCCGGTGTGGACGGACACGAGGTATTTTTTTAGGTCGGTGGGGAATATATTGTTTCGGCATGCGAGAAGCGGATAGGTGGAAGGCATGAGGCGTGAGGTGTGAGGTATGAGTTGTGAGGCCGTGTAGCGAAAGGCTGTACCAAACGGATCCCCTCCCCGGAGGGGTAGGGGTGGGTTTTTGGGAAGGCACGGCGTGAATGCACGATTGGCAGAATAGAATACCATAACTTAAATTTTAAATTCCTGATAAAATGACCGGATATCCAAAAACTGCAAATTACACCAGTTTCAAACGTTACTGCAAGGTTCTTACTCTTCGTGATGACAGGGAGTTGATAGAGAAATACAAGGAAGTTCATAAACCAGGAAACACATGGCCGGAGATACCCCGGGGCATTCGCGAAGTAGGTATCCTCGACATGGAAATATACATCCACGGCACCAACCTTTTCATGATTATGGACACCGTTCCTGACTTCGACCACGACAAGGCCATGAAGAAGCTTGCAACATTGCCCAGGCAAGCGGAGTGGGAGGAATATGTTTCGAAGTTTCAGCAGGCGGGGGAGAAGGAGGCAACGCCGGAGAAATGGGAGGTAGTCGCGAGAATATTTGAACTTTAGCGATCACTCACACATTGTTAAATCCACCCCTACCCCTCCAAGGAGGGGATCCTTGATGGCACAACCCTGCCAGTTTCTTCTCTGCGCTTATCTGCGTCTTTACTCTGCGTAAATCTGCGAGAACTTCTTCTTCCTCGAGCCTCACGCCTCACGCCTCACGCCACATACCGCATGCCGCGTGCCGAATATTTTCCGTCTATTTCCGTTATATTTGATAAATTTAAACATCCACTTTAAACTCAATGAGCAGTAACAATAAGAAAGTCTTCGTTTCCGGCTGCTTCGACATGGTTCATTCCGGACATGTTGCGTTTCTGGAGGAAGCATCGCAGTATGGCGATCTGTATATAGGACTGGGATCGGACAGGACCATCCGGGAGCTGAAAGGCCGCGATACAATAAACTCCGAAGAGGAAAGGATGTACGTCCTTAGCGCCCTCAAATGCGTTCACAGGGTTATTGTCAACAGGGGAAGCGGGCTTCTCGATTTTGTTGAAGACATGAAGAAGCTGTCGCCGGATATCTTCATCGTCAATGAGGACGGCCATACCCCTGAAAAGGAGCAGCTCTGCAGGGATCTCGGCATCGAATACAAGGTCCTGAAAAGGATACCCCATGCCAGTCTCCCGGCCAGGTCAACCACAGCACTCCGGGCAGTCAAACCCATCCCGTACAGGATCGACATAGCCGGTACCTGGATCGATCAGCCCTACGTATCGATCCACCATCCCGGGGCGGCGATAACCGCCTCGCTCGAACCTACGATTGAATTCAACGAACGCTCGGGAATGGCCACCTCTACCCGTAAAAAGGCAATCGAGCTGTGGAACGACCATCTCCCTCTCGAAAAACCCGAAAAGCTTGCCAAGACCCTTTTCAGATACGACAATGATCCCGGGACAAAAGAAGTAAGCGGGTCTCAGGATTCAATAGGCATCACCATGCCGGGGATCAACAGGTTCTGGTTCGACAGGGGGAATTACTGGCCCTCTGTTTTTGAAACAATATCCGATCCTGAAACAATAAAATGGCTCGAGGACAGGTTGTATATGCTGACGCTATGGCCGCGTCCGGATGGTTACAATGTTCTCGGCGATACCCATATCAACACTGAGAATGTTAAGAGCCTTGCAGAAGCGGCCGATCTGGCCTGGGAAGGACTCAAATCGGGGGATTACGGAAAATTCACGAAAGGATTCCTCGCATCGTTCCATTCCCAGATAAGGATGTTCCCGAAGATGGTTAATCCTGAAATAGAGAAGATCATCGGTCAATACAGCGGCATCGCGGATGCCTGGAAACTGACCGGAGCAGGCGGCGGAGGTTATCTCCTGATGGTAAGCGAAAGGGTGATACCGAATGCGTTCAGGATCAAGGTGAGGGTGAAGGAACTGGGGCTGTGAAAGGCGCAGGGCTCAGGGCGCAGGGCGCAGTCATGAGGTGTGAGGCGTGAGGCGTGGGGTGTGAGCCATTAACATAAGCTTGCTTAAGACCTCCCTTCAGGGGGGTCATTATACAATGATAACACAATTATACTATGTCAAAAACAGCACTAATAACCGGCGTAACAGGACAGGATGGCGCGTATCTCGCGGAATATCTTCTTAAAAAGGGATATACGGTTCACGGGATCAAGAGGCGCAGTTCGCTGTTCAACACCGAAAGGATCGATCACCTGTACCAGGATCCCCATGTCGACCAAAGGGGTTTCATCCTTCATTACGGCGACCTGACCGATTCGATGAATGTGACCAAGGTGATACAGGAATGCAAACCCGATGAGATTTACAACCTGGCGGCCATGAGCCATGTAAAGGTCAGCTTCGACACTCCCGAATATACGGCCAATGCCGACGGCATCGGGACTCTCAGGATCCTCGAAGCGGTGAGGCTTCTGGGAATGGCAAAGCACACACGTATATATCAGGCCTCAACAAGCGAGCTGTACGGACTCGTACAGGAAGTTCCCCAGACGGAAAAAACGCCTTTCTACCCGAGAAGTCCCTACGGTGTGGCAAAGCTCTATGCCTACTGGATCACTGTCAACTACCGTGAAGCCTACGACATGCATGCAAGCAACGGGATCCTCTTCAACCACGAGTCGCCGATAAGGGGTGAGACCTTCGTGACAAGGAAGATATCCAGGGCAATGGCAAGAATAGCTCTCGGACTTCAGGAATGCCTGTACATGGGTAACCTGTCGTCGCGCCGCGACTGGGGACATGCCAAGGACTACATAAGGGCGATGTACCTGATACTCCAGCAGGATCAGCCCGATGATTACGTTATTGCCACCGGAGTGACCACCTCAATCCGTGAATTCATTCTGAAGACCTTCGCTGCTGCAGGTCTTGACCTGGAATTCACCGGAGAAAAGGAAGATGAGACAGGAAACCTCGTCAATATTAACGAAACGGTCTTCAAAGAAAGAATTGGCAGCGACTTCCTGAATGCCATCAGGCAGAGAATGAAGGATGATCCGGTTATGGTACGGATCGACAGGAACTACTACAGGCCCACTGAAGTGGATCTTCTGATAGGCGACTCCACGAAGGCCAGGACAAAGCTCGGATGGCAGCCAAGGTATGACCTGAACGGGCTCATAGAGGATATGATCACTTCCGATATCCAGCTGATGAAGAAGGAAACACATATCAAGAACGGAGGATACAGGACGTTGAATTATTTTGAATAGTCCACTCCTGCTCCGGGAATATTCCGCCCCCTGCCCCCTGAAGGGGGTTTAGGAACTGGCGATGAAAATATTACAATTAATCTGCCCCCTGCCCCCTGAAGGGGGTTTAGGAACTGGTGATGAAAATATTACAATTAATCTGCCCCCTGCCCCCTGAAGGGGGTTTAGGAACTGAAGAGGAAAATTTCGTAGGATTTGAAAGAGGAATAAAATATCTAAATTCATGCATAGCCCCCCTTCAGGGGGGTTGGGGGGCACCTCAATCTGGTTAGCCCCCCTTCAGGGGGGTTGGGGGGCAAAAAGAGTAAATTTCTCAATCCTGGCATAGCCCCCCTTCAGGGGGGTTGGGGGGCAAAAATTCAGGGGGATTGGGGGACAGAAAATTCAGGGGGTTGGGGGGTAAAAAAATGGGGAGAAAAGGAGAATGGGAGACTGGAGAAAAAATGAGAAAATATGAAGACTGATTCTAGGATTTACGTTGCCGGTCATACCGGTCTTGTCGGATCGGCGCTGACTCTTACCTTGAGGGAAAAGGGCTATAATAACCTTATCCTGAGAACCATGGAGGAACTTGATCTGACAGATCAGAACGCCGTTGATGCCTTTTTTGCGACACAGAAACCGGAATACGTTCTGATTGCCGCCGCCAAAGTCGGAGGAATAGTTGCGAACAACACCCTTAGAGCCGATTTTATATATGTGAACCTGATGATCCAGAGCAACATGATCCATGCTGCCTGGAAGCATGGTGTTAAAAAGCTTCTGTTCCTGGGATCAACCTGCATATATCCGAAGAACGCTCCGCAGCCGCTGAAAGAAGATTATCTGCTGACCAGCCAGCTGGAATTCACAAATGAGCCCTATGCCATAGC
>CAYSBL010000020.1:20374-21454 GCA_964429295.1 uncultured Rikenellaceae bacterium | reverse complement strand
CCAAATACGGGGTAAGGCGTAACGGTCAGGGTAAAGTTGAAGTGGGTATCTGGGGAACCGGAACCCCGCTGAGGGAGTTTATGAACTCGAAGGACATGGCCGAAGCCTGTGTCTTTATCATGGAAAACATCGATGTAAAGGATATCGCTGCGATACACAATGCCGGAAAGACGGATCCCGATTATCATCCTCCGCATTTTCTCAACATTGGAACCGGTGAGGAAATAACCATAAAGGATCTTGCATACAGGATGAAAGTCCTTACCGGCTTCAGCGGTGATGTGGTCTTTGACAGCACCAAACCTGACGGCACCATGCGCAAGGCTACAGATACCACTGCCCTTAAAGGTCTCGGATACAAACACAAAATCAGTCTCGATCAGGGCATCAGTCAGACATACCGGCAGTACTTGAAATACCTGTAGTACAGGTCGTGCAAGTCGTGCAAGTCGTGCTAGTCTTTTGGACCTGCAAGACCTGCAGGACCTGCAAGACCTGCAAGACTTTTTTAAAGCTTTCTAAGAAACGTCATCGGAATATTGACGATCACATTCTGGTCGAGCCTGTCAATGCGTACCACCACCCGGCTGTGCTTGCCGATCTTGATAAGTTCGCCGGTAAGTCCGACCAGCGATCCCCGTACCACCTCTACATTATCGCCGGCATCGAACTTTTCTGAGCTTACCTCGATCTCGGCATCACTGTTAATTAGCAGACGCAGGTTGTTGATCTGATTCTCGGGAATCGGGGCGGGTTGACTCTCAAAGGTTACAAATCGAACAAAACCAGGTACCTGGTAGACTTTCAGGAATTCCTGAGGGATTACTTTCACGAATATGTAGGATGAAAGAAGAGGGACCTCGACCAGTTTTTTCCTGTCGCTCCAGATCCTGTATGTTTTCTGAAGAGGAAGGAACACCTCAACCCCGGCCTCCAGGAGCCTGTCCCTCACCAGTTTCTCGGCTCTCGGATTGGTATAGGCAGCAAACCATCTCGGTTCAGTCTGTTTTACAAACCGGGGCACAGTACCCGGATTTCCGTTTTTCCTGGGGTCCTTATCCATTGCAAACACACAAACGG
>CAYSBL010000020.1:0-20274 GCA_964429295.1 uncultured Rikenellaceae bacterium | reverse complement strand
GTACCCGGATTTCCGTTTTTCCTGGGGTCCTTATCCATTGCAAACACACAAACGGGGGCAAAGATAGTGGTTTTTTTGGATGATGGAACCTGAAGCAGTAACTGAATGGTGAAGGGGGGAAGAGGGGAAGAGGGGAAGGGGGGAAGGCACTCCCATTCTCCTATTCTCCCATTCTCCTATTCTCCCATTCTCCCATTCCCTTCCTGGTCTCAATCTGCCCCAAACAAAAAACCGCCCCTTTCAGGACGGCTCTTAATTTTTCAATATTATTCCTTCAAGCGCCGCGTACCGCACTCCGCATGCCTCGTACCGCTTCCTACTTCTGTTTCATCTTGGCTTCCATGCACAGTGTGGCATGAGGTACGGCCCTGAGCCTTTCCTTTGAGATCAGCTTGCCGGTTTCACGGCAGATACCGTAGGTCTTGTTCTCGATCCTGACCAGAGCTGCCTGCAGATGCTGTATGAATTTCAGCTGACGCTGGGCAAGTCTGCCGGCCTCTTCCTTGCTGAGCGTGGTGGCGCCTTCCTCAAGCACCTTGAAGGTGGGAGAGGTGTCCATAGTATCATTGCTCTCTTCGTGTGTAATACTTGATTTAAGAATCTCGTAATCCCTTTTGGCTTTATCAAGCTTCGCCAGGATGATCTGCCTGAATTCATCAAGTTCCTCATCCGAATATCTCGTCTTCTCAGCCATGGCAGTAAGTGTTTTGTTTATGGCGCAAAGGTATTGTTTTTAATGGAATAAAAAAATCATATTACTTCGTTCATTTTGAACAGGGTAATTTATGTTGAAATGGCAGTTTAAAGGGAGAAGGGGAGAAAGGGGGAAGGGGAGAAAGGGAGAAGGGGGGAAGGGGAGAAAGGGAGGAAGATATTGACAATATTCTTTAAATTTGTAGTGTCTCACTGTAAATTTGAAAACCATGAAACTGATTAAGTCACACAAGGACCTTATTGTCTTTCAAATGTCGTTTAAGTCTTCGATGGAAATCTTTTACCTGACAAAGTTATTTCCTAAAGAAGAGGTTTATTCACTGACTTCCCAGATACAGAGAAGTTCCCGTTCAGTCTCAGCTAACATTGCAGAAGCCTTCAGAAAAAGAAGGTTTGAAAAGGCCTTCTTTGCAAAGCTATCTGATGCTGAAGCCGAAGCAGCTGAAACCCAGGTATGGCTTGACTATTCTCTGGAATGCGGTTATATGTCAAAAGATGACTATGATAGACTTTTCAATGAATATGATAACCTTATTGGCAAAATGGTGATAATGATGAGATACTCTAATAAATGGAGTCAGGGAACATAATCTCCCATTCTCCTATTCTCCCATTCACCGATTCCTCGTCACTGAAATCCTAATATTCATGTCATCTATCTCCACTTCCCTCACGCTTCCGTTTGTGACCTCGCTTACAACAGCCACCTTGGTGGCAAGTGTCTGCGATCCGATATAGCCGGCATGACGGTTCACCGCTTCGCGGATAAGATCATGATCCTCTATAAGCACGGTGATCTTGTCGGTGACATCAAAGCCGCTTTCCTTCCGGATATTCTGAATACGGTTGACAAACTCGCGGGCAATCCCCTCGTAGCGCAGGTCATCGGTAACGGTAACGTCAAGGGCAACAGTCAGTTTACCTTCATTTGCAACCTGCCAGCCCGGGATATCCTCTGAAATTATCTCAACATCCTCCCTGGCAAGGATTACTTCCTTCCCTTCGATCAGCAGGGTGTGGCTGCCGGTAGTCTCGAGCGATGCAATATCCTGGCGGGTCATCGACGCAACGGCCTTGCTGATGTCCTTCATCATTTTGCCGTACTTCGGACCGAGTTTTTTAAAATCAGGTTTCACCTTTTTTACCAGAATCGATGAAGTATCGTCGATATACTCAACATCTTTCACATTCACCTCTGTAAGTATCAGATCCTTTACGGCCCCGAACTTCTCCCTGAAGCCCTTCTCTGTAACTGGGACCATAATTCTGGCCAGCGGCTGACGCACCTTGATGCTTACCTTACGCCTGAGTCCGAGTATCATCGAGGAGATAGTCTGCGCAATTGCCATCCTTTCCTCAAGATCGCTGTTTATTAAAGCTTCATCATAGCAGGGGAAAGGAGCAAGATGGACCGAATCCTCAGCGGATTTCCCGGTTGTCATGTTAAGATCACGGAACATCTGGTCCATGTAGAACGGGGCAATCGGTGCGGCAAGTCTGCTTACCGTCTCGAGGCACCTGTAGAGGGTCTGATAGGCGGCTATCTTGTCGCTGTCGTAGTCCCCGCCCCAGAAGCGCTTTCTGTTAAGACGTACATACCAGTTACTGAGGTTCTCGGTAACGAAATCCTGGATTGCCCGTCCGGCACGGGTAAGATCATAGTTTTCGTAGCAGTTACCAACCTCTTTTACAAGCGAGTTAAGGAGCGATATGATCCAGCGGTCGATCTCTGGGCGGTTCTTAACCGGAATTTCTTCTTCAGCATGCCTGAAATTGTCGATATTGGCATAAAGTGCGAAAAAGGAGTAGGTATTGTAAAGAGTTCCGAAGAACTTTCTTTTGACCTCGTCGATCCCCGAAGCATCGAATTTCAGGTTATCCCAGGGCTGTGAGTTTGTAAGAAGATACCACCTCAGCGGGTCGGATCCGTATTCGTCTATTATCCCGAAAGGATCGGCGGCATTGCCGAGACGTTTCGACATCTTGTTGCCGTTTTTGTCGAGAACGAGTCCGTTTGAAATTATGTTTTTGAAAGAAACTGAATCAGAAATCATTGTGGCTATTGCATGGAGGGTGAAGAACCAGCCTCTTGTCTGGTCGACACCTTCCGCGATATAGTCGGCAGGGAACATTCCGCTGAAGTTCTCCCGGTTTTCGAATGGATAGTGTGCCTGGGCATAGGGCATGGCGCCGGAATCGAACCACACGTCGATCAGGTCGGGCTCGCGGAACATCTTCTTTCCGGTCGGACTGACAAGAATGATGTCGTCGACGAAAGGCCTGTGAAGATCGAATTTCAGGTAGTTCTCGGCGGAATTGTCACCCTCGGTGAAATCTCCGAGAGGGTTCTTATCCATGAATCCTGCAGCTATTGATTTCTCGATCTCAGCTTTCAGTTCGGCTGCCGAACCTATGCATGTTTCTTCTTTCCTGTCCTCAGAGATCCAGATAGGAAGCGGAGTGCCCCAGAACCTCGATCTTGAGAGATTCCAGTCGACCAGGTTCTCGAGCCATTTGCCAAAGCGGCCGGTGCCTGTCGACTGCGGATTCCAGTTTATGGTGTTGTTAAGTTCAATAAGTCTCTCGCGGAATTGGGTTGTCCGGATAAACCAGGCATTCAGCGGATAGTAAAGAACAGGCTTGTCGGTCCTCCAGCAGTGGGGGTAGCTGTGAAGCTGCTTTTCAATCCTGAAGACCTTGCCCTGCTGCTTCAGGTTTACTGCAATGTCGACATCGAGAGTGTCGGCATTCTGAGGGATGGTGTCGTCATATTCATTTTTGACGGGTCTTCCCTCAAACCCGGTGTAGGAAGCAGTGTTGACCCTCTCCCTGACGAACTGTATGTCGAGATCCCTGATGGGAACCATATAGCCTTTTTTATCGACCATCGGTCCCGTGGTGCCGTCCTTTCTCTTTACCAGCATCCCCGGGATGCCGTTTTCCTTTCCTGCCCTGTAGTCGTCGGCACCAAAGGTAGGAGCTATATGAACGATGCCTGTGCCATCCTCGGTGGTGACGAAATCGCCGGTTATCACCCTGAAGGCGCCCGGATCGGGTTTCACCCAGTCGATGAGCTGTTCGTAGCTGATCCCCTCGAGGGAGCCTCCGGTAAATTCATCCAGAACCCTGAAGGGTATCTTTTTGTCACCCTGCTTGTATTCCGAAAACTCAAGCGAACTGTTTTCAGCCGGAAACATCGAATTCAGAAGGTCTTTAGCGACGATAACAGTTATCGGAGCGCCCGAGTAAGGATTGAAACTGCGCACCCTGACATAGATAATGTCCTTTCCGACTGCCAGCGCTGTGTTCGAAGGAAGGGTCCAGGGAGTTGTAGTCCAGGCCATTATGTGGACATCCGTGGCGTCAGTGTTCCTGTACAGGAATTCAGATTTTTCATCTCTTATCACTCTGAACTGGGCGATGCAGGTAGTATCCCTCACGTCCCTGTAGCATCCCGGAAGGTTGAGCTCATGGGAGCTGAGTCCTGTGCCGGCTGCAGGAGAATACGGCTGAATGGTGTAACCCTGATAAAGGACCCCTTTTATATAAAGCTGCTTCAGGAGCCACCATAAGGTTTCGATATAGCGGTTGTCGTAGGTGATGTAGGGATGGTCCATGTTTACCCAGTAGCCCATCTTGCGGGTAAGTTCCTCCCACATGTCGGTGTATTTCATCACATCGATCTTGCAGGCTTTGTTGAAATCCTCGATGGATATCTTTGTGCCGATGTCTTCCTTGGTGATGCCGAGAGCCTTTTCCACGCCGAGTTCGACAGGAAGTCCGTGAGTATCCCAGCCTGCCTTGCGTTTCACTTCATATCCGCACTGTGCCTTGAAGCGGCAGACAGCATCCTTTATCGAGCGCGAAAGCACATGGTGGATACCAGGCATGCCGTTAGCCGAAGGAGGACCCTCATAAAACACGAATTCGCCTTTACCATTTACCTGACGCACACTCCTGTGGAATGTGTCATTGTCATCCCACACCTTCAGAATATCCCTGTTTACCTGCGAGAGGTCCAGACTCTTATATTCCGGAAACCGTTTCCCCATCGGATCAGTAAGTTAATGTTCAAAAATCGTTTTGAAAAAATCGCACAAAGATAGGAAAAAGGAAGAAAGGGGCAAAGTAATTTGGGCCAAACAGAATTAGTTGGCGTAAAGGCGTAAAGGCGGCGGCGGGAAGAAGACTAAGGGACGAAGGGACGAAGAGACGTGCTAATCTGTGTTTTTACTCCGTGTTCTCTGTGTCCTCCGTGGTTAAGTTCTTAATTATCTCAGTGTTAATCAGTTCTTTAATTCGTGTCACTCCGTAGTTAAAAAAATATGTTATAACAATGTTATAACGTGCAATAATACAATTTTTGCATTGTTTGGCACGACTTTGGACACTCTGAAACATGCAAATCGTTTTCTTTGCATAAAATGGATTAAATGAGGATCAGTACGGCTGTCATATTATTGTTGTTAAATCTCTTCCCCGCCGGAGGGCAGGTGGCAGATTCACTGAAATACATCTCTCTTGATCCGTATTATTTTCATCTGCAATACCTTAAAGAAGATCCTGCCATTCTTATCGACGTAAGGCTGCCATTCGAATTCAGTGGCAAAATAATAAGGGATGCTATCAATATTCCCTCCTCTAAGGAGATGAAGAAGCTGACCGATACCATAACAAAGGACCATGCGCTCTTTCTATACTGCACCACGGATGACAGAAGCCGCCGGGCTGCGGAACTGTTGTACGACCAGGGCTTCCGGAAGCTGTACAACCTCGAGGGAGGAATAGTGGCCTGGAAGAAGGACGACATGCCCGTGGTAAAAGGAAAGAAGGAGAGAAGGGGTGAAAGGGTGAAAGCGGGAAGGCGTCAAAGGCTTTAAGGTATGAACGCGGGAAGCTTTGCAATGAAAAGCTGTACCAGACGGATCCCCTCCTGGGAGGGGTAGGGGTGGGTTTATTGGGAAGGCTGAAGACCAGGCATAAAGTTTTTAAATACCTTTGCACTTTACTAATTCAACAAAGTTATGTTTTCAGGAATAGTGGAAGAAGCAGCACCGGTTGTCAGGATCGAAAAGGAAAAGGACAATCTGCACATTACGATGCGCTGCTCATTTGCGGACGAGCTGAAGATAGACCAGAGCATATCCCACAACGGCGTCTGCCTTACGGTGGTAAAGAAGGATAAGGACACCTACACTGTAACGGCGATAAAGGAAACTCTTGAGAAATCGAACCTCGGGCTTCTGAAGCCTGGCGATAAGGTTAATCTCGAGCGAAGTGCCAGGCTCGACGGTCGTCTCGACGGGCACATGGTCCAGGGACATGTCGACCAGACCGCGGTCTGTACCGATGTCACCGAAAGCGGCGGAAGCTGGTACTACACATTTGAATACGAACCCGCCCGTGAGGATTACATCACCGTCGAAAAAGGGTCGGTTTCAGTAAACGGAGTAAGCCTTACCGTTGTAAATTCACAGCCAAAGTCGTTCCAGGTAGCGATCATACCGTTCACGTGGGAAGTGACGAATTTTCATCAGATCACCAAAGGCACAGTGGTTAATCTGGAGTTTGATATACTGGGGAAATATATAGCCAGAATTGTCCGCCAGATCCTGGCAAAGGAGTAGGAAAACGGCATGTGGCGCTCTTTATAATGTACCCGGCATTCAGTAAGCTTATTGATAACTGAGATTGCCCATACGGATCCCCTCCCGGGAGGAGATCCGTTTTGTACCAGCTTTGTGCTCTGTGAAGTCTGTTTTGCAGGTTTTTAGCCCCCTTTAGGAGGATGGGGGGTAACTATCTTTCCCAAATGATTTTTTTCCCAAACCCCAGCCTGTTATCCGTCATCTTAATATACGTCAGCCGGACCACCCATAAATGTGTGTCCATGAGCATGGCAACAGGGAATCGCCGGAGGTATGCTTTACGGGCGGTTGCGGCAAGGTCGCCTTCGGGTTCGGAGACTATCCCCCGGAACTGAATTCCTCTGATCATACCTATTATCCTGGTTTCAAGAACTACTGATCCCGCAACGAGCTTGTTTGCAAGGAATTCCTTTCCGTGTCTGGTTTCGGGGTCAGAGGTGAAAACAAGGGCGTTTTCTTCTTCCAGATAGACATAAAAACAGTTCGCGCACCATGGTCCGGCATCAGTGGAGGTTGCTATGGTCAGAACATGATGCCTCCTGAAAAACTTCCTTATTCTTTCCTCAATCATAACCCATCCACTGAAATGTGTCTTCCCGGAATCCGGCAAGGGCCATGATCCGCTCGACAACAGTCATCACCAGGTCGCCGATAGTTGCCGGTTTGCTGTAAAAGGAAGGAGTTGCAGGACAAATTACGGCCCCTGCAAGAGTGAGCGTTTCCATATTCCTTATATGCACAAGGTTATAGGGAGTCTCCCTGGGTACGATTATAAGTCTGCGCCTCTCCTTAAGCATAACGTCGGCTGCCCTGCAGATGAGATCGTCGGATACACCGTTTGCAATCCGCCCCAGGGTGCCCATCGAAGAAGGACAGATTATCATTGTATCGTAATCGGATGATCCTGATGCGAATGGCGCAAGAAAATTGTTGTTTTTAAAAACCTTCGCAGGAGGAAGCGTCTCAAAGGAGCTGCCAATCTCATGGTCCCAGATCTCGATGGCGGTGACGGAAAACACCACTGCAACTTCAGATGGAGGTTGTTTCAGGGCGCAGAGTCTTTCTATCAGCTTGCGGGCATAGACCGATCCGCTTGCTCCTGTTACTGCTACTATTATTTTACGTTTTGAATCTGTCATATACACTAAACAATTGAAATCAAAATTAGCATTATACTGGCAGAAAAGGATACCTTATCTTCGCTTTTAGGGAAAAGGCCAGATTTTTTTGCTAAATTTATGTCTTGCAAAAACTTTGATATGAAGAAACTTGTAATACTCACCGGAGCCGGGATGAGCGCGGAGAGCGGTATCAAAACCTTCCGTGAAGCAGGAGGTCTGTGGGAAGAGCACAGGGTCGAGGACGTGGCCTCACCGATGGGCTGGGCCCTGAACAGGAAGCTGGTCCTCAAGTTTTACAACGAAAGGCGGCGGCAGCTGGCGGGCTGTAAACCCAACGCCGGACACATTGGCCTGGCTGCGCTCGAAAAACATTTCGACGTGCATATCATAACCCAGAACATCGACAATCTTCACGAAAAGGCAGGAAGCACGAAGGTGATCCATCTACACGGGGAACTGACAAAGGCAAGAAGCACAAAAGATCCTTCGCTGATCTATGACATAGGGTACAACGACATCAACGAAGGCGACAAATGTGACCTGGGCAGTCAGCTGAGGCCGCATATTGTCTGGTTCGGAGAGGCTGTGCCAATGATTGAAGAAGCTGTGAAGATCACCGGCGGAGCTGAAATTTTTGCGGTTATCGGAACTTCGCTGAATGTCTACCCTGCTGCCGGTCTTATTGAATATGTTCCCGAGGGAGCCCCGGTCTGGCTGATCGATCCCAACGATGTGTATGTTCCCGGAGACCGCAAGGTTACCGTGATTAAGGAACCTGCGGGAAAAGGTGTAGAGATCCTGACAACCAGGCTTCTGGAACAAAAATAAAAAACCTTATGCACTAATTGTCAGAAAACAGTACCGGGGCACCCCTATTCCTGATATCTTTGACAGTATGATCGACCGCCAGACCATAGACAGGATCCTCGATGCCGCGGATATCGTGGATGTAGTCCAGGAGTTTGTGCCTTTGAAGAAAAGGGGAGCTAACTATCTTGGCCTGTGCCCTTTCCACAACGAGAAGACACCGTCGTTCACCGTGTCGCCGTCAAAAGAGATATTCAAGTGCTTCGGCTGCGGCAAGGTGGGAAATGCCGTGAATTTCATCATGGAACATGAACACCTCAAGTATCCCGAGGCCCTTAAATACCTTGCAAAAAAATACCATATCGAAGTTGTCGAGAAGGAAAGGACACAGGAGGAGCTTGAAAAGGAGAACGAAAGGGAAAGCCTGCTGGTGATCACCTCCTACGCATCGCGGCAATTTATCGACAACCTGTACCACACCAGCGAGGGCATATCGGTCGGACAGGCTTATTTCAGGGAAAGAGGCTTCAGACAGGACACCCTGAAAAAATTCGAGGTGGGATACAGTTTCGAACAACGCGACGCCTTCTCAAAAAAAGCAATCGAGGATGGCTTCAGGATCGACCTGCTTGTAAAGACCGGTCTGACCATCCAGCATGACGAAAGGACCTTCGACAGGTTCAGCGGAAGGGTTATGTTCCCCATCCATTCGCTATCGGGACAGGTTCTGGGATTCGGAGGGAGGATACTGAAATCGGATCACAAGACAGCCAAGTATCTCAATTCGCCCGAATCGGAGATATACCACAAGAGTCGTATTGTCTATGGGATCTACCAGGCACGCAAGGCGATAACCCGCGAAGACAGATGCTACATGGTCGAAGGCTATACCGACGTGATGTCGATGCATGAGGCCGGCATCGAAAACGTGGTGGCATCATCGGGAACATCGCTCACCCAGGAACAGGTAAGGCTCATCAAAAGGTTCACACCAAACATCACCATACTCTACGACGGAGACCCCGCAGGAATAAAAGCCTCGCTGAGAGGGATCGACCTTGTACTTGAGGAAGGAATGAACGTTAAGATCGTGCTCCTGCCCGATGGAGAAGATCCCGATTCATACTCCAAGAAAGTAAGCAACGAAGACTTCGCAAAGTACATAAAGGATAAGGAAACCGACTTCATCAGGTTCAAAACTCAGCTTCTGCTTGCCGAGTCGAACAACGATCCCACCCGGAAGGCAGAGCTTATAAAGGACATTGTAAAGTCGATAGCTGTTATACCCGAGGCAATAACCCGTACTGTCTATATAAAGGAGTGCAGTGTGGTCATGGAGGTGGCCGAACCCGTACTTTACCACGAGGTTAACAAGCTCAGGCAGCAGAAATCATTTCAGGAGAGAAACAAATACCCCGGGCCGGAAGATCTTCCCGTACCTCCGGTTCAGACGGCCAGGCCCGTAATTTACAAGACCACCACATTTTACTCTGAAAGGGAGATCATCCGTCTTCTTCTCAGATATGGAAGCAGCGAGTACGAGCGCACTATCAGCAGGGAAGACAGCAAGGAGGAGATCCTTACTGTCTCCGATTACATTGTCAGGGAGATCACCAACGACGATCTGTCCTTCGACGACGGGATATGTGCTAAAATATTTGCCGACTTCAGGTTTTACGCTGCACAGGGGCTGTTCCCGGGCGACAAGCATTTCGTAAAGCATGAGGATCCCGATATTTCGAGGTTTTCAGCCGACCTCCTGGCTGAGTCGCATGAGCTGAGCCGTATCTGGAAGGACAAGCAGACCTATGTCGAGACCGAGGACATGAAGCTTCGCGATATTGTCCCGGATGCAGTTCTGAAGTTCAAAAGCGACAAGATAGTTGCCGTCAGGAAGGAGATAATGGCCCAGCTCGAGGAAGCCGCCAGGGAAGGGGATCAGGAGAAAGTGCTTAAGCTGCAGCAGAGGTACAACAACCTCAGCACTGCCCTGGGAATGATATCGCGGCAGCTCGGGAACAGGATCCTGCTGTAATCCGTCAAAAACTTTCCTTCCCAGGATTAAAAATTCGTAATTTTAATCTCAGATTAAATCTCAATACACTCCTCATGAAGTCACTTCGTCTTATTTTGCCGGTTCTGGTCACGATGATATTATTTTCATGCAGCAGAACCGAAAAAACTCCCGTGAAGCTGTCGCTCAAAAGACCGAAGGATATTTCGGAGGTCGCGATTCCGATCGACAAGGGATTCAGTGATTATATTGCCGGGTATACCTCAGGAATTGTGTCAGTCAATACACCTGTGGAGATCCGGTTCACACCCGAATTCGCGGCAAAGATAAACAGGAAAAATGCCACGGGGCTTTTCATTTTTGAACCGGTTATCAGGGGAAATGCGGAATGGACCGACGAACTCACCCTTGTTTTCAGGCCGGCCAAACCGCTTGATCCGGGGACACTGTATTCAGGCAAGTTAAGCCTCGACCGGCTGGGCCCTGTAAAGGAGAACCTGAAAACCTTTCCCGTCTGGATCCAGACGATAAGAAAAGATTTCATTGTTACCACAGGAATTCTCGAAAGCTCACGGGAAGGCGACAGGTATAACCTTCACGGACAGGTCACCGCTTCAGATTATATAGTCTCACAGGAGGTGGAATCGTATCTCCAGGCGAAGATGGGGAGAAAAAAAATGCCGGTGGTTTGGGATCACTCCGACATGCTGATCCACCGGTTCACGGTAACTGATATAATCAGGACCGACAGTCCCCAGAAACTTGAACTCTCGTGGGACGGATCACCGGCAAAGGTTAGGCAGAAGGGCAATGCCCTTGTTCAGATTCCCGCACTGGGCGATTTCTCGGTAACCGATATAATAGTACCACGGGAAGGAAGCAGGAACATAGATATTGTTTTCTCAGATCCTGTCGATCCGTCGCAGGACACTGAAGGGATAATCTGGCTCTCCCCTGCCGCCGGAATGTCAGTCAGCATCAGTTCCAACATAGTCAGTCTTTTTCCTGTTTCTGCGCCTGAAGGTCCGTTTGAAATCAATGTCGAAACATCGCTTAAAAACCTTAATGGCGCTTCCCTCTCCACCCCTTTCAGGAAACAACTTGACCTCTCGCCCGCCCTGCCGGCAATCGAACTGACGGGTAACGGAGTCATAGTGCCCTCGTCGAAAGAGCTTGTTTTCCCATTCAAAGCTGCGAACCTTAAGGCCGTCGATCTTAAGATCATAAAGATATTTGATAACAACCTTCCCTGGTTCCTTCAGGAAAATGACATTAATACCGGTTATTCAGTCAAGAGATTCGGCCGTCCGGTTTATTCCGGAAAAGTCGATCTGGTAAATCCTGCAGGAAGCGGTTCATCGGGATGGAACCTTTACACCGTCGATCTTTCTGAATATATAGATATCGAACCCGGAATTCTCTACAGGGTTGAATTGTCTATGCGTCCGTCATATTCACTTTATCCCTGTTCCGATCTGTCGGAAATCGAAAAGTATGAAGAAATGGTAAGGCTGACTGAAGAAACGGGCAGCTCATCATGGGACGATCCCGACAATTTCTATTCCGAAAGCGATGATTACATCTATTATTCCTTCGGGTTCAACTGGCGCGACAGGGACAATCCGTGCAAGGCTTCATTTTTCAATCCCGACAGGAAGATCAGGAGGAACATACTAGCTTCCAATTTCGGCATCATAGCAAAAAAAGGCACTGGCAATGATCTGAACGTCATTGTCAGCGATCTTCTGACTGCCCTGCCTTTAAGCGAAGTGGATATTACGGTTTATGACATGCAGATCCAGCAGATCGCCTCAGGCATTACGGGAAAGGACGGCTCAGTAAAGGTCAGATGTGAAGGGAATCCCTTCCTTATCATTGCACGAAAGGATCGTGACCGTAATTATCTGAAGATCACCGACGGATCAGCACTTTCGATGAGCTCATTCGATGTTTCGGGAGTGACTCCGGAAAAAGGCATAAAGGCATTCATCTTCGGAGAGAGGGATGTCTGGCGGCCCGGCGATTCAATATTCCTCTCCGTCTTCATAAAGGATATGAATCTCAGCCTTCCCCCCGATCATCCGGTTCAGTTCGAACTCACCAACCCTCTTTCCCAGAAAGTCGACCATCAGGTAGAGATTCCCGGAGGAAAGAACCTTCTCACTTTCAGGACGGCTACATCTCCCGATGCCGTTACAGGCGATTACACTGCAAGCTTCACCATCGGAGGGGCAAGGTTCACAAAGAGGGTAAGGGTGGAGACCATCAAGCCCAACAGGCTCCGTATCGATCTGAATTTCCCCGGTGCTTTGCTTGGAGGAACAGAAAGTCCGGCAAAGGGCACTCTCAGTGTTAAATGGCTTAACGGAGCCACTGCAGGCAACCTGAAATCATCAGTGGAATATATTCTTAAGCCTGCCGGAACCAGTTTTAGGACATTCCCCGGCTACACCTTTGATGATCCTTCGATACAGTACTATTCCGAGACTGCCAGCATGTTTGAAGGCCAGGTTGATGAGAACGGTAATGCATCGGTAATATTCTCTCCGGGTGATGAGATCCGCGCACCGGGCATGATGAATGCCGTTTTCACTGCAAAGGTTGCCGAGAAAGGCGGCGATGAAAGCATAACCCAGACAGTTTACAAATATGCCCCGTACAGAATTTTCGCCGGGATCGAACTTCCCGGTCTGAAGGAAGCAGACAGGATGCTCTTCACCGACAGGGAAAACAAGATCAATATTGTAACTGTTGATCCGCTTGGCAATCCTGTAGACGCTGAAACGGAGATCAACATATACCGCATCTCGTACAGCTGGTGGTGGGAATCGGACCGTGAGGATCTTGCAGCCTATATTTCAAACAATATCTACAAGCCCTTTATCACCTCGAAGGTTGTAACAGGCAGCGGCAGAGGTTCTTTCAGTTTCACCATCCCTGGGAACGACTGGGGCAGGTACCTGATAAGGGTTTCCGTTCCCGGAGGACATTCAACGGGCAGGATCGTACTTATCGACTGGCCGTGGGAATACGGTATGAAGGGCAACGCCGAAGGTGCGACTCTTCTTTCCGTAAGCACCGATAAGGAAAAGTATAATCCGGGCGATGAGGTTAAACTCAGTTTTCCTGCTCCCGAAAACTCCAGGATAATTGTGACCCTTGAGAATTCGACCTCTGTGGTTGAGGAAATCCGTGCGATCGGGCAAAAAGGAACCAGTGTGGTGACTTTTAAAGCCAGGCCTGCTTTGGCTCCTAACGTCTATGCCAATGTGACGGTAATACAACCCCACGCCCAGACAATGAACGACATGCCGATGAGATTATACGGGGTTGTTCCGGTAATGGTCGAGGATCCCGCAACACGGCTCGAACCGGTGATAACGATGCCCAATCAGCTCAGGTCCGGTCAGCAGTTTGATGTTAAGGTTCATGAAGCAGGAAAGAAGCCCATGAGCTACGTACTGGCCATAGTTGACGAAGGACTTTTGAACATAACAGGATTCAGGACACCTGATCCATGGAAATATTTCTATGCCCGTGAAGCTCTTGGAGTCAGGACATGGGATCTTTACGACATGGTGCTGGGAGCTTTCGGCGGAACCCTCGACAGGCTTCTTGCCACCGGAGGCGATGAAGCACTCATTGACAGGGCGGCCAATAAAGCACAGCGTTTCATCCCGGTTGTTAAGTTCCTCGGACCCTTCACCCTCGGACAGGGAAAAACCGAAACTCATAAGATCACCCTTCCTCAATATACAGGATCGGTAAGGGCAATGGTAATAGCAGGCAACGACAGGGCTTACGGATTCACTGAAAAAAGCGTTCCGGTGAAGGATCCGCTGATGATCCTGGCTACGGCTCCGCGTGTGGTGAGTCCGGGAGAAAAGGTTGCTCTGCCGGTTACCCTCTTCATTCAGAAAGAAAACATAACCAGTGTAAACCTGAGAGTCGAAGGCAACGAACTTATAAGTTTTGAGGGAAGTTCAAAAACCATTGCAGTTTCGGGAACCGGTGAGAAGGATGTTGATTTCACATTCACTGCGGGTGAAAAGACCGGCATTGCGACGATCAAACTGCTTGCCTCCGGCGGAGGCGAGACGGCCGTGTACGATATTTCACTGGATGTCAGGAGTCCCAATCCGCCCGAAACAAGATCAGAGCTGAAGACACTGAAGCCAGGCGAGAAATGGGAAACATCATTGGTTCCTTTCGGGATGGCCGGCACCAATTCGGCAACCATCGAAACATCGCTTCTTCCATCGGTCAATCTGGGCAAAAGGCTTTCCTACCTTATTGAATATCCGCACGGCTGTACCGAACAGATCATTTCCGCAGCGTTCCCGCAGATATGGCTGAATGAACTTTCCGCAGCCGATACTGCAGATGCAAAAAAAGCGCAGCAGAACATTATTGAAGCGATCAGCAAGATGGTTACCCGGCAGATGGGCAACGGAGGCCTTGCCCTGTGGCCGGGTAACTACCAGGCCGACAACTGGGTGACATCCTATGCGGGGCACTTCATGGCTGAGGCAGAACGCAGGGGATATGCGATACCCCAGGATTTCAAAAGAAAATGGACGAGCTATCAGAAGAACGCCGCCCAGGAATGGAGGTACGATCCCAAATTCAGGCAGACTGCCAATGATCAGGCTTACAGGCTGTTCACCCTTGCCCTTGCCGGAACGCCCGAACGGGGCGCCATGAACAGGCTGAGGGAATCGCAAAATATACCCCAGGTTGCGCGCTGGCTTCTTGCCGCGGCTTTCGCCACTTCAGGAAGACCGGAGGCTTCCGGAGAACTTCTCGATATGAGGAACCTCGAAACCGAAGGAGAATACTCCGGCTGGTATTATGGAAGTACATTACGCGACAAATCTTTAATACTTTACACCCTGGCAACCCTTAAGAAAGAAGAGGAAGCTCTTCCTTTGCTGAGGTCAGTATGCGATGAACTGAACTCAGAGACATGGTTCAGCACCCAGTCGGTTGCGTGGGGTCTCTTTGCATACATGAAGTACGCGGAACTGGTATCGCCCGGAGGTAGCGGTGAAGCAGCGTTCCGGGTCACTTACAACGGACAGGGCTCAGAAAATAAAGTAATGCCCGGGAAGGTAATAATAAGGAACCTGAAAGCCGATGTTACAGGCACCCTTGTTGCCGAAAACCTGTCAGACAAGCCCCTGTATTTCAACCTTGTGAGCTTAGGAACACCGCTGGTTTCCGATCAGACCTCAGCTGAAAACGGATTGAGTCTGAGGGTGGATTATACTGATACCGGACTGAAGCCGGTTGATCACCGGAACCTTGTCCGGGGAACCGACTTCATGATGATTGCAAAGGTCACCAACACCTCATTCGACAGGGTCGGCAACATTGCACTGACACAGATGGTGCCTTCGGGGTGGGAGATCCTTAACACCAGGATGTTCGAGACTGATTACGGAATAAAGGAAAGCACGTATGACTACCGCGACATCAGGGATGACAGGGTGAACACCTATTTTTCACTGAACCGCGGCGAATCGAAGACCTTTGTTCTTATTCTCAATGCGGCCTACAAGGGAGAATACTATCAGCCGGCAATAGTGTGCGAGGCAATGTATACACCCGACTGCCGTTCAAGGATCCCCGGAAACAAGGTTATTGTCACCGGTCAGTGAATTGAAGAGAGCACTTAAAATAACATTGATCATAGCCGGTGTGGCCCTGATACCGGTTCTGGTCGCTCCCGTGCCGAGGTTCACCGCACCCCTGTCGACTGTTGTGGAAGCCCGGGACGGCAGTCTGCTTGGTGCAAGGATAGCGGATGACGGGCAATGGAGGTTTCCTCCTGGGGAGGAATTGCCTGAAAAATTCAGGAAAGCACTCCTGACATTCGAGGACAAATATTTCTATTATCATCCGGGGATCAATCCTGTTGCCATCTTCCGCGCACTTCAGTACAACATACGTTCGGGTGAAATAGTCAGCGGCGGCAGCACCATTACCATGCAGGTAGCAAGGCTGTCGGGAGGAAACAGCCCCAGGACCTATGGTAAAAAGATAATCGAGGTCTTCCAGGCCTTTAAGCTGGAATTGTTCCGATCGAAAAAAGCCATACTGAGAACCTACGCTGCCAATGCTCCCTTCGGTGGAAATATAGTAGGTCTCGATGCAGCAACATGGAGATATACTGGAAAATCCCCGGCTGACATCACATGGGCTGAAGCAGCAGTGCTCGCGGTACTGCCCAATTCACCTTCGCTGGTTTATCCGGGAAGAAACCAGGAGGTACTCGAAAGAAAAAGGAATGACCTGCTGAAAAAGCTTTATAAAAGGAAATTCATCGATTCGCTTACTCTTGTCCTTGCAATGGATGAGCCCCTTCCCGGAGAACCCATACCGCTTCCTTCAGCAGCGCCGCATCTCACCGACATTTACTATACCTCCAGGCGGGGTGAGAGGATAAGGACAACCATCAATGCAGCGATCCAGGAACAGACAGCAGAGATAATCAATATTCACCAGAAGGAGCTTTCGGCAAATATGATCTTCAATGTTGCGGCTTTGATTGTTGATGTACCCACGGGGGAAGTTCTGGCCTATGCCGGTAACAGCACCAATGAAGGGCTGGAGCAGCATGGCGGAAGCGTCGACATAATACGCTCTCTCAGAAGCACAGGAAGCATCCTTAAACCATTGCTTTTTGCCGGGATGCTGGAGTCTGGAGAACTTCTGCCTTCTTCACTGGTTCCGGATATCCCGACGAGATTCCCCGGCTTTACACCGAAGAATTTCGATGAAAGCTACAGCGGCGCCGTACCGGCTGATGAGGCACTCTCCCAGTCGCTTAACATCCCGGCAGTAAGCATGTTAAGGGAATACACCCCGGGGCGTTTTCTTGAGCTCCTCAGACTTGCCGGTTTCACCACCTTCCGTATGCCTGCCTCTCATTACGGACTTTCGCTGATACTCGGAGGCGGTGAAACCTCACTCTGGGAGCTTGCAGGCGTTTATGCCTCCCTGTCCAGGGTGCTCGGAAGGTATTGCGGGGAGAAGAGATATGTTGCAGGCGATTTCCATCCTCCCCTTCTGATTATTGAAGAACAGGACAGGACGGCCATTGAGGAAGATGAAAATCCGCCGCTTTCTGCCGGATCGATCTGGCTAACCTATGAAGCGCTGAGGAAAGTGAACCGTCCCGACACGGAAGCCGGATGGCAGTATTTCGCCTCAACACCCGAACTGGCCTGGAAAACAGGCACAAGCTTCGGGTTCCGGGATGCCTGGGCTGTGGGCACCACACCCGGATATGTAATAGCAGTATGGGCAGGCAATGCCGATGGTGAAGGCAGGCCGGGACTTACAGGAGTGTCGGCTGCGGCTCCGGTGATGTTCGATCTTGCCGGGATCATGAAGCAGGACGAATGGTTTTCACCCCCCCTGGAAGCGCTGACTGCAGTTGAGGTCTGCAGGGAAAGCGGTTACAGGGCAGGACCGGATTGTCCGGATAGAGTTGAAGTCTTTGCAGGAATCAACGGTCTGAGGGCGGAGACCTGTCCATGGCACACAGTGGTGCATCTCGACAGCACCCGGAGCATGCAGGTCAACGCCGGATGTGTGCCGGCGGCTGAAATTAAAAATGAACCCT
This sequence comes from uncultured Rikenellaceae bacterium, assembly GCA_964429295.1. Lineage (GTDB taxonomy): Bacteria > Bacteroidota > Bacteroidia > Bacteroidales > VadinHA17 > LD21. The sequence goes on along the minus strand of CAYSBL010000020.1, from coordinate 2,340 downwards.
GGTTCGTCCTCCCTCCCGCCATGGAATATTTCTACCGGCAGAAACATCCCGGTTACAGGCCCCTTCCTCCCTTTGCACCGGGATGCTCACCCGACAGGACGCGGCTTGAAATGGAGTTCATCTATCCCACAAACGGGATAAGGATATTCATCCCACGGGATCACACAGGGGAAAAAACTCATGTAATTGCAGAAGCGGTTCACAGGGATCCGTCAGAGAAATTATTCTGGCATCTTGATGAAGAATATATAACATCCACAAAGTACATCCATCAGACAGAGATCCTGGCATCGCCCGGCAGCCACCGGCTGACTATTGTAGATGAAAGCGGAAATATGGCAAGCTGTTCATTCACGATAATCGCAGGTAGTTAGGCTGATGAGGGTTTCAACGGAAAAATTACCTATTAAGACACTTTTTGCATAACTTCGAACCTGAACAAGAAATAATTGTTATCAAATTAGCAGTTATGCGTTAATTTAAAAATCATTATAATGAACAGATAATAAATTTAGTATAGTTGTTCTTTGATTTTATTTTTTGAATTGATTTGCTAACCCCGAAGGGGTTTAATTCCAATAACCGTGGGTGCAACCCACGGTAATTCAAATTGTACCACTTCGTGGTACTATTTATATTTAAAACTTAACGCATCAGTAGAATTATCAAATTAACAATGAATAACCAGAAAATGATGAAAAAATCACTCTTCCTGATTATCCTTCTGATCTCCTCAACTGCTATCAATGCGCAGAATGAGGTTAAAAACCTGCTTGAGGATCTGGCCGATCTGGCCGGTATAGAGGTCAATCTCACCGGGGCGGCCTTCAAATCGACAAGGATAATGAACGGCCACTCTACTGAAAGGATGGCTCCCGGGGAGCTAGATTTCAGGATATCACACCGTTTTGGCAGGCTCAACACCGGAGCCTATGAGTTTTTCGGGCTCGATCAGGCCAACATCCGCCTGAGCCTTGAGTACGGAATTGCCGACTGGCTTATGGTTGGTGTCGGAAGAGGCACCTACGAAAAAACCTTTGACGGTTTCGCCAAGTTCTCTGTTGCCCGTCAGTCGGACGGCGAACTCAAACTCCCGGTGTCGGTATCGCTGCTCTCCGCAGCTGCATACCGGACCATCAGGCCGGGTGCGGGCGACGAATATACATTCAACGAAAGAATGTCTTATGTCGGTCAGGTTCTCATTTCCAGGAAATTCAACGAGAACTTTTCTTTCCAGCTCATGCCGTCGGTAGTGAGCCGGAATGTTGACAGGACCGATCCGGACCTGTTGTGGGCCGCAGGAGCCGGAGGAAGTGTGAAACTTGCCAGGCGGATAAGCCTGAATGCCGAATATTATTACAGTATCAATCCGGATTCGTACATTGGATCGGAAGTCTATAATCCGCTTTCGATCGGGTTCGATATCGAGACCGGCGGACATGTCTTCCAGCTGATATTCACAAATTCGCTGGCCATGATAGAGAAGGGATTCATTGGAGAGACTACCGGAAGCTGGGGCAGCGGCGACATACATTTCGGCTTCAATATCTCAAGAGTTTTCGAACTGAAACAGAGGTATTGAGATTAATAATCTAAAATAGCGTCAGAACACTATCTTTGTCCGCATGACATCACATGACAGGGAAGAATTATTTCCGGTGGTGGATCCGGACGGAAATGAAATCTCCAGGGCACCCCGGAGCAAATGTCATGATGGGAAGAGCATGCTGCTTCACCCGGTGGTTCATCTGCATCTGTTCAATGAAAGGGGGGATATCTTCCTTCAGCTCAGAGCCCTGACCAAGGATTTGCTGCCCGGTTACTGGGATACCTCGGTGGGCGGACATGTCAGTCCGGGAGAAAACCCGGAGGAAGCTCTCAGAAGGGAGGCTATGGAGGAACTGGGGCTGTCCGGCTTCAGTTTCAGCCTTATCTGCAAATACATCTGGGAATCCTTACGCGAAAGGGAGCTGGTTTATTCATTCACCGGCGCTTCAGAGAATTATCCGGTAATCAATAATGACGAGATCGCTGACGGAAGGTACTGGCCTGTCAGTGAAATAAAGGTAAACCTGGGTAAAAACATCTTCACCCCCAATTTCGAATACGAGTTCAGGAGGTTTTATTCTGAATTGACCAATCTCTTTACCCAGTCCGCTCCGCCCCCTACCCCCTGAAGGGGGCTTGAGATCCGGCAACCATTATGTATACCAGGCTGTTCTGCCCCCATCCCGAAAGCTTTCGGGACCCCTAAAGGGGGGCTTGGATTCCGCCCGAACGGATCCTGACTCGTCCTGAAAAAAGTTTACAGATTAATAATTAAATTCTGATATCAATTTA
>CAYSBL010000019.1:0-55957 GCA_964429295.1 uncultured Rikenellaceae bacterium | reverse complement strand
ACCAGTTAAACCTTCAGCTTCTTCTCGATTTCGTTAATCTGATTCCTGAAATGCTTGTCAGTGTCGATAAGGTTGTTTACCGTTTTGCACGCGTGAAGAACTGTAGCGTGATCCTTCCCGCCGATATGTGAACCAATGCTTGCAAGAGATGCCTTTGTAAGATTCTTGGAAAAATACATTGAAACCTGCCTTGCCTGGACTATTTCCCTCTTCCTGGTCTTTCCCTGAATAAGCTCAATAGGGATCTTGTAATAGTCGCAAACGATCTTCTGGATGTATTCTATTGTTATTTCACGTCTTGATGTGCTTACCAGTTTTTCGACCATCTGTCTTGCCAGGTCGAGGGTGATCTCCTTCCTGTTTAGCGTCGACTGGGCATAGAGGGAGATAAGTACGGCTTCAAGTTCCCTGATGTTGTTGGAAATGTTGGCTGCGAGATATTCAAGGATCTCATCAGGCAATTCAATACCATCGTTATAGGCCTTTTTCTTTAATATGGCAAGTCTTGTCTCATAATCGGGTCTCTGAAGATCAGCCTGCAAGCCCCATTTGAAGCGCGATAGCAGCCTCTGTTCCATTCCCTGAAGCTCGACCGGCGGCCTGTCGCAGGTAAGAATAAGCTGCTTACCTGACTGGTGTATGTGATTGAAAATATGGAAAAATGTGTCCTGTGTCTTTTCCTTTCCGGCAAACTCATGAACGTCGTCGAGGATCAGGACATCAATCATCTGGTAGAAATGCAGGAAATCGTTCTTGTTGTTGTTCCTGACCGATTCTACAAACTGGGTTTGAAACTTGTTGGCGTTAACGTAAAGCACAACCTTGTCGGGATGCTTTTCCTTCACAAGGATCCCGATGGCCTGAGCAAGATGCGTCTTGCCAAGCCCTGAATCGCCGTAAATCATGAGCGGATTAAAGGCAGTGCCTCCCGGGTTGTTCCCGACTGCTATGCCTGCCGAACGTGCCAGCCTGTTGCATTCACCCTCTACATAATTGCTGAAATTATAGTCGGGATTGAGCTTCGGATCAAAGTGCACCTTCTTGATCCCCGGTATCACAAAAGGATTTTTTATTGAAGGCTGGGTGACATTGAACGGAACCTGAACGGGCTTGTTGTGCAGATCAGTCTTGTTCCTCGAGGGATATCTTACAGTGTAAGGCTTGCCGTCGGAATAATTAGAATTTTCCAGCACAACATTGTATTCCAGCTTTGCATCAGCACCGATTTCACGCCTGAGAGTCTTCCTGAGAATATCTATATACTGCTCTTCAAGGTACTCGTAGAAAAACGGACTGGGCACCTGAATGGTAAGAATGTTGTTCTCAAGTTTCAGAGGAATAATAGGCTCAAACCAGGTCTTAAAACTGACGGAGGGAATAATGTCCTTGATTATCTGCAGGCAATTATTCCATACATCGGTGTGTGATTTGTTCATGAAAATATCTTGTGTTTGTCGTAGGTTATCCGTTATGCTGATTCCGACAGCAATATTTGTAAAAAAAAAAGTTAAAAAAAAAATTTTTTTCGCTTGGTAAATTCAAATATTTTATATGGTTTTAACCATCAATAACTTATACGACAAAATAATTATTGTCGCAATATTTCACTGTAAATCAGATATTTACAAGCACAACTCCGGTATTGTCCATGAAAGACAAACTCTTATAACTATTGCTCAAAATTCAACAGAAATCTGCAAAAACAAGGATTATTTTGCCATTATTTTCCTGCTCAATTTTAAGTTCAAGATAATCTGAATTTTATAAAAAAGCTATTGTTGAGGTATATTTTTTTTGCCAAACAGGGAAAAGTGAACATACCTTTTGGGATTTGTCCTCATATCCTGCAAAAGCAGGTCCAGGCTACCCAGACTGTTCGAGAGATTCGTATAGAGAGAATCATTGGTCATAAGTTTTCCTGCTGTCCCTTCTCCTTCGTTCAGGTTCCCGAGGAGGGCAGAAGCCCTCTCAAGACTCAACCTCAGATTATTTATTGAACCGTACAGGTCGGCTGCTGCCAGTGTGTCGGCTATGCTTCCCAGACTGTTGAATGTGGAGGTGAATTTTCCGGAGTTTTCTGCAAGCATGGCTGAAAATGAATTGATATTCAAAAGCGTGGCCTTTAGTTCTGCTTCATCGAGGCTTTGGGCGGTATTGCTAAGGCTCGATACTCCCGACCTCAGGTCAGCCCTGAACTTCGGATCGATTATTTCATTGACAGATCCGATTACTGTATCGAGTGTCATAATAAGATCCGATATTTTGTCCTTAAGCGGCAGAAGTTCGTCCTCAAGCCTCGTGAGCAGTGAAACTGCAAGCCGCCCCGGAATGGTGTCGCCGCTAGAATATGTTCCCGGCCCGCTGCCGTAAACAAACTGGATCTTCATCCCCGCAATAAGACTGGCAGTAGTTATTTCTGCCACTGTATTGACCGGAAGCCTGAAACCTTTGTCCACCGACAGGGTGACCAGAAGCCTGCCGCTTTCAGGATCAAGGAACTTAACCGACTGTACAACTCCGACCTTGTATCCATTCACTTCCACAGGGCTCGATTCAGCAAGGCCGCCTACCTGCTCATAAATTACATGATAGGTGGCGGTTTTGTTGAAGATGTTCTTCCCCTTGAGAAAACTGAATACCCATATGAAAACCAGAATTGTCAATAATGTTGTAATCCCGATCCTGGCTTCATTTGAGAACTTTTTCATTTTACAGAATAGATTTTATTTTGAATTAAGTGCGTCCTGTAAAGGTAGTATTTTATTGTTCCTTACGGCAATGACAAAGGCGTCAGGGTAAAAAGACCCTATTTTTTTCCGGTATTCGGAAGCCATTGCATATTCATCAAAACTGCCGGTTGCATACTTGAACTGACTATCAGATTCAATTTCAATGACATCCTCCAATCCGTTAAAGTTTCCGGGTGTAAGCGGTCTCCTTGATGCCGATGTGGCTATCTGAACCATGAACCTTACCTGATTTCCGGATGATGCTATTTCCTTGATGGCTGATTCATCAGAAGAAACGTTGTCACCATCTGACGATCGGGAAATATTTGATTTTTTGTCGATTTCATTTATATAGTCCCTTGTAGCCCTGTAAATGGCCGAAGCAATATAATCCTGACCCTCTTTCGAGTTAAGGTATTTCTCCTCCTCCGGGTTTGTCAGAAATCCTGTCTCTATAAGCACACTCGGCATGGAGGTCATGTATAATACCAGAAACCCTGCCTGCTTGACCCCAAGGTCAATCCTTCCGGCTCTGTTCCTGAATTGATTCTGTATATTCGTTGCCAGATTTAGGCTTTGTTCCCTGTAAGTATTCTGCATAACAGTGAACATGATGTATGATTCGGGGGATTTCGGATCGAATCCCTCATATTTTGCTGAAAAATCGTCCTCCAGAAGGATGACCTCATTCTCCTTCATGGCTACTTCAAGGTTCTGGTCATCTTTTGCAAGCCCCATAATCCATGTCTCAGTTCCCTTGATAGTCTTCTTTGAAATTGCATTAGCATGTATGGAAATGAAGAGATCGGCCTTGTTCTTGTTTGCAAATTCGGCTCTTTCATACAAACCCGGGAATACATCGGTTTTTCTGGTGTAAAGCACCTCAACGTTTTTGAGATTCTGTTCTATATAGCTACCTGCCTTGAGAGCAATCGCAAGGTTGATGTTCTTTTCCTTGCTTATGGCTCCAAGTGCACCCGGGTCCTTGCCTCCGTGCCCGGCGTCGATCACCACAATCCATTTTTTCTCCGATCCGTATGCCGGAGATTGCAAAAAAGGTATTGCAACCGCAAGTAAAAACACATAAATCAAATGCGGAAGATGAATATTATTGGTACGTTCTTTGTCGTTATTAAAATCTGAACCCATATTCAGTTCATGTTTTTTTAATTAGTTTTGCGCCTGACATCCGGACGTCACAAAAACTGTACAAAAATAGTATTAAAGTTGTATTTTTTTAAACAAAAACGGCTGCTTGTAGTGTTCCTTGTGATGGTCTGTTCTGGTTCATTGTTCTCGCAGGAAAACATTTTGCGGCCTGATTCGGTCTCAGTCCGAGCCGACACCATAGTTTTTGACACTTTACCGAGGAGCATAAAAACGATCTCTCCCGATGCAATCGACAAGAAGGTGACCTATAAATCCGCAGGTACGAAACGGAATGACCTCAGGAACAAAAGGGTCTACATGTCCGATAAAGCAGAGGTTAATTACGATGATATCCAGATCACTGCCGATTCAATAGTGTTTGATATGGCAGCAAGCACGGTGTTTGCTACCGGCAGGCCCGATTCGGTTGGAGAGCTCGGCGGCAAGCCGGTCTTCAGGCAGGGCTCACAGGAAATCGAATCCGATTCATTATTCTATAATTTCACTACCAGAAAGGCAATCGCCTACAGAATAGTAACAAAACAGGAGGACGGACTTTTAAGGAGCCAGGTCACTAAAATGCTCGACGATGGGACATCCAACATAGCCCAGAGTACCTATTCCACCTGCGATGCTGAACATCCGCATTTCTATATACGCCTTCCGAAAGCCAAGATATATCCCGGTGAAAAGATCATATCCGGTCCCGGTTACCTGGTCCTTGAGGGAATACCGCTGCCGGTTGCCCTGCCGTTCGGTTTCTTTCCAATTCAGACTAAGAGGGCAGCTTCGGGCATCCTGATTCCACGTATCGGTCAGGAACAGGAAAGGGGTTATAATCTGACCGATGGCGGATATTACTTTGCCATAAGTGATTATTTCGACCTGGCACTCCGGGGCAGTATATATACAAACGGAACCTGGATGCTGTCGGGATCATCAAATTATTCCAGGAAATACAAGTACAACGGCCAGTTCAGCTTCAGCTATGCGAATAATATATATGGCCACAAGGGTCTTAACGATTACAGCAAGACATCGAACTACAAGCTGGGGTGGACATACAGCCAGGATGCCAAGGCAAGACCGGGATCAAGGTTTTCGGCCAATGTAAGCATGAGCTCGAGCGGTTTTGATAAAAACAACAGTTACGACGTTACCGAACATGTCACAACCCAGCGGCAGTCGAGTGTAAGTTATTCCAAAACATGGACGGGCACACCTTTCAACCTGTCGGCCAGTATGAACCACAGCCAGAACGTCAGGAACAAGACTGTTTCCCTGAATCTGCCCAAGATCAATTTTAACATGGCAAGGATATATCCGCTTAAGCGAAAAGGTGCAGCAGGATCGGGAAAGTGGTACCAGGAGCTCCAGTTCCAGTATTCCGCATCGGTCGACAACCAGATAAATACCTACGACAGCCTTCTTTTCACCAACAAGGTCTGGAACAACATGAGAAACGGCTTCAGGCATGAAGCCCCGGTCAGTATTCAGTTCCGGCCCTTCAGGAACTTTTCAGTCTCCCCTCAGCTTACTTACAGCGGAGTGCTTTATACCCAGAAATTTGAGAAAAGATGGGATCCCGACTATTTCAATCCTTCAAGAAACGAAGTAGTTCCCCGGGTAGTCACGGATACCATCCGGGGAACATTCTACGGTCATTCCATCAACCCGTCGATCAGCGCCGGATTTAATCCACAGATATTCGGAACCTTTAATTTCAAGCCCGAATCACGGGTCCAGGCAATAAGACATGTTATAAAACCCTCAGTAGGCTTCAGTTATATACCGGCTTTCAAGGGACTCAGCAGCGATCTTTACCGGACGGTGCAGTCGGATACCCTGGGAAATCTAACCGAATACTCGATTTTCCAGGGAAATATTTACGGTACCCCGTCCTTGTCGAGACGAAGCAGCAATATTTCATTCAATATTACCAATATCCTGGAAGCCAAGGTCTTCGAGAAGAATGACACATCGGGCAAACCAAAAAAAGTCAAACTGATCGATAATTTCGGAATTGCAACATCATACAATGTGTTTGCAGATTCCATGAGGTGGTCGCCGGTTTCAATGGGCATGCGAACAACACTTATGAATAATATAGGTGTGTCGGCAAACAGCAGCTTCTCACTGTATGGACTGAGCGAAAGAGGAACTCCCATCAATACCTTTGCATTTGAACAGAACAGAAAGCTGATGAGACTGACCAATTTTTCCGTCAGCCTCGATTTTGACCTGGGACGACTTCTGACAGGCGACAAGGAAAGGTCGTCGCAGCAAACATCCCCGAGCGCTTTCTCCGGACCCGCCAATCAGGGTATGATGACTGAAGATGCAGCCAGAAACATGAGCCGTCCCGGAGATGCCACCTCCTTGCTCTTCGACGAATACGGGTATTACATCTTTGATGTTCCATGGTCCATGAGGATCAGCTATAATATTAATTATTCCAAGCCCGGATTTAAGTCAAATCTGACTCAGACGCTTTCGGCAAGCGGAAACGTCAACCTTACCGGAAAAACAGCAATTACCTACACCTCCGGTTACGATTTTGCACACAAGGAGATAACAATGACACAGATTGGCATTACCCGCGACCTTCACTGCTGGGTCATGAGCTTCAACTGGGTGCCCAATGGTTCGATGAAGATGTGGAACTTTACCATCCGTGTCAAGTCTTCGGTACTTGCCGACCTGAAATATGAACGCCGCAAGGATTATCACGATAATTTCTGATCAGCCTGCCGCCTGAGGATAAAAAAAGGACATGCTTCTGCATGTCCTTTTCTATTGTGCCTGCCGGAATGGTTACTCGGCAATTATCTCAAAATCGATTTCCACCCTTACTTCCCTGTGAAGCCTCACTACAGCCTTGTATTTGCCAATTTCCTTTATCTGGTCTTCAGGAAGAGTGATGTTCCTGCGGTCAATGTCAAATCCCTTTTCCTTGAGGGCTTCGGCTATCTGAATAGTGTTGACCGAACCGAAGATCTTGCCCGATGTACTGGTCTTGGCGCCAATGACCAGCGATACTCCGGCCAACTGTGCGGCAGTCTCCTGGGCATTCGCCTTGATCTTCTCTTCCTTGTGAGCCCTCTGCTTCAGATTCTCAGAGTGCATCTTCTTGGATGAAGTCGTTGCAGCAACGGCATATCCCTTGGGGATTAGAAAATTGTTTGCATATCCGTTTTTGACAACCACGATGTCGTCCTTCTGTCCAAGCTTGTTGATGTCCTGCAATAAAATTACTTCCATAGCTATCCCTCCTTATTTTAAAAGGTCTGTAACATAAGGAAGAAGAGCAATATGACGGGCCCTTTTAACGGCTTTTGCCACCTTCCTCTGATATTTCAATGATGTTCCTGTAAGCCTGCGGGGCAGGATCTTGCCCTGATCGTTGAGAAACTTTTTCAGGAACTCCGGGTCCTTGTAATCGATATACTTGATCCGGTTCTTCTTGAAACGGCAGTATTTCTTTTTCTTTACCTCCACTGTAGGAGGAGTCAGGTATCTGATTTCTGATTCATTCTGTGCCATGTCTTATTCCTCCTTCAATTTTCCTGATTCTTTTTGTTTTCTTTTCTTCTCAGCATATTCAACGGCATGTTTCTCCATCCTGAAAGTCAGGAACCTTATTATTCTTTCATCCCTGCGGTATTGAACCTCAAGTTTTTCAATAAGGTCTCCGGTTCCCCTGAATTCAATCAGATAATAGAAGCCAGTCGACTTCTTCTGAATAGGATAGGCCAGTTTCTTCAGGCCCCAGTTCTCTTCATGAATGATCTCACCATTGTTCTCGGTGATGACCTTCTTGAATTTTTGTACCGCTTCCTTCATCTGGTTCTCAGACAAAACGGGAGTTGCAATGAAAACGGTTTCGTACTGATTCAACATAATAGTTAACTGTTTTTGTTTTTTTAATGATTTTGGCTCGCAAAAGTACAATAATTTTCATTAAAGAAAAATTTTTGCATGATTTTAATACTGAAAGAAATGGATCGACATGCAGCAGCCCTGTATGCTTCTCCGTAACCGTAATTTAGAGCTCATTTTTCAGGCAGAAAGCTTTTTGATTATATTTGTACTTCACCAAATTTCATTCGGGCTGGAGTCAATCGGTTTATGGAAAATTTCATAGTATCAGCAAGAAAATACAGGCCGGCAACCTTCGACATGGTCGTGGGGCAGGATTCAATTACAAACACCCTGAAAGCGGCAATAAAGGGCAGGCACCTCGCACAGGCCTACCTGTTCTGCGGGCCCAGGGGTGTGGGAAAAACAACATGCGCCAGGATATTCGCGAAAACTATCAACTGCAGTAATCTCAGGGATAACGGCGAGGCATGTGATGAGTGCGAATCGTGCCTCTCGTTCAATACGCTCCGATCGTTCAATATTCATGAGCTTGATGCAGCTTCAAACAATAAGGTGGAAGATATCAGGAACCTGACCGACCAGGTGAGGATCCCTCCGCAGGTGGGCAGATACAGCATCTATATCATCGATGAGGTTCACATGCTTTCCACCCAGGCTTTCAATGCTTTTCTCAAGACACTCGAAGAACCTCCCTCACATGCCATTTTCATCCTTGCCACAACCGAGAAACACAAAATAATACCTACAATACTATCCCGATGCCAGATATTTGATTTCAACAGGATTAGGATCGAGGATATAGCCGCCCGCCTCGCATATGTTGCAGCTAATGAGGGAGTAGCCGCCGAGGAGGAAGCTCTCCACATTATTGCTCAGAAAGCCGACGGCGCCCTGAGGGATGCTCTTTCAATATTCGACCAGATAGTAAGCCTGAGCGGCAGAACAATAACATACAAGGACGTTATCGGGAACCTTAACGTCCTTGATTTTGAGTATTATTTCAGAACCGTCGACGCTGCAAGGAAGGGCGAAGTTGCCTCAGTTCTTACAACTTTCAGCGAGATACTTGAAAAAGGATTTGACGGACATAATTTCGTTTCAGGCCTGTGCAGTCATCTGCGCGACCTTCTGGTAAGCAAGGATGAGGTTACCCTTAAACTTCTTGAGGCTACACCGGCTATCAGGCAGCGATACCTGGAACAGACCGGAAAGTGCCCGGGGGAATTTATCTTTAAGGCGCTTGAACTTGGAAGCAGCTGCGAGCTCACTTACAAGGCAAGCAAAAATCCCCGCCTTCATGTTGAATTGTTCCTTATCCGGCTGTCGCGCCTGAATACTGCTGCATCAGAAGCCGCAGAAAAAAAAAAGCCTGAAATAGCCGAAAAGGAAGAGGAGATCCCATATCCTTCAAAGTCGGGGATAATAAGGGAGACAACCGAACATCCCGCAGCATTCAGACCTGACCGGACGGATGGGCAGGAAATGAAACATGCTCCGGTAATCGAAAAACAGTCAAGATCGTTCTCGATAAAAGAAATATTGTCGGTTGAAAAAAAGGATAATATTCCACCGGCAGGGGAGAATGTTGAAGAAAGTAAACCAGAAGTGAATCAGCAGGATGAAGATCCGCCTGAAGAACTGACAGCCGGATCTTTTGACCTGGCATGGAAGGAATTCACCGATTCGATGAAAGGGGAGGGAACCAGGGTGGTTAGCATGCTTAAATCGGTTGTTACCGAACTTGATGAGCAGGAAGGGATTACAATCCATCTTTCCAATGCTGCCCAGAAGGACCTTTTTGTACTTAATTACAAACCCCGGCTGGCAACCTTCCTTCAGCGAAGGTTCGGACAGGAGGGCATCGAGATCAAAACCACTGTCGATCTTTCCGAAACCAATGAGATAATCTATTCTGATGAACAGAAATATAACCACATGGTTGCTAAATATCCGGGATTGAAGGATTTTAAAAAAGCATTCAATCTCGATATTCCATAAAACAGTTACGATATACTTTCCGGTGACTGAAGATTCCAAAATACCGCTACCCACCAGGAACTCATCAGAAATGAGGGCTGCAGGCATTGCTCATGACCTGAACAACGTGCTTACCGTTGTCTCGGGCTATGCGGAAATGCTCAGGGAAGACCTTTCAGGCAATCAACCACTGAGAGAGAATGCTGAGAAAATATTGTCGGCAGTGAAAAGGGCCAGGTCGCTTACGGCAAAACTGCTCGTTTCTGGTAAGGTTCAGGGCGACGACAAGACAGTTGTCGATCTGAATGATATTGTTGCCGAAACAATCGGTTTCTTCCGTCCTTCACTGCCTCCAGGAATAAACGTTGTCACCGGCTTTTATCCCGGAAGAATTTCAATATTGGCCGATCCATCAGAATTACTAAGGGTTTTTATGAATATTACTGGCAATGCCGCTCTGGCAATGGGGAACAGGGGAGGGACATTGTCAGTCGAAACTTCCATTTCAGAAAAAGGGGATACCGGTAAGGATACAGGCGGTCCATGTGGAAGAATGGGGGTGGTTATCATAAGTGACACCGGCTGCGGAATGGATCAGGTGACATTAGGAAAAATTTTCACACCCTGGTTTACTTCCAGAGCCGACGGATCGGGGAAAGGCCTGGGACTTTATGTTTCGGGAGAGATTATAAACTCCCTGGGTGGAACCATAAGTGTTTCAAGCATCGAAGGCAAAGGATCCGCTTTCACTGTAAGTCTTCCTTTGTTTAATATCGGATGAAACATTTTAAACGCATTTGAATAAGAATTCGTAACTTCGCCTCCATAGTGTTTTATAACAGTAATTCCAGCCTGACATGCCGGTAATAATGATTATTGAAGATGACAGGGACTTGAGGGAAATGCTAAGGTCTGCTCTTCTCAGGAAAGAATATACTGTTCTGCAAGCTGACAACGGCAGGGAAGCCCTTAAAAATTTCAAACCCGGCGTCACGGACCTGGTTATTACCGATCTCCTTATGCCGGAAGAGGATGGGCTCAGAGTCATAATGCAGATGAGGGAACTTAAAGCGGGCATTAAGGTCATAGCCATTTCCGGTGGCGGAAAAGCAGGTCCGGGGAGTTATCTTGAAATGGCCATTACCCTGGGGGCCGATGCGGTCTTTTCCAAGCCATTCTCCTTAAATGAGCTTGTGATGCGCATAGAAGAGCTTCTGAAGATTGAACAATAGGAATGATGATTTGTTTAAAAATTTAAATCTAAACTTAAAAGATATGTTGAAGAAAACAGTAGAAGACATCTGCAACCGTCAGATCGAAAGAGAAGGATACTCATCAAACTTGTACCTTGCAATGGCGTCGTGGGCCGAAACCAAAGGTTTTTCAGGAACTGCTGTATGGCTCTATGCCCAGGCTGATGAGGAACGAGAGCATATGCTCAAATTTATAAAATTTGTCAACGACAGGGGAGGCAGGGCCGTTGTTCCGGAATTCAAAAAACCTCCGGTAGAATTTGAAAGCGTTCAGTCGATGTTCGAAGAGGTTCTGAAACATGAAGAATTCATCACCGCCAGCATTAATGAAATGGTTGAGCTTACTCTGGCCGAAAAAGACTATGCCACCCACAATTTCCTGCAGTGGTATGTCGCGGAACAGATAGAGGAGGAATCCAATGCACATGCTATCATTGACAAGCTTAACCTTGGTGGTAAACATAATCTCTATCCCTTCGACAGGGACCTGCTTCATTTAAGAGAAGAGAAATAGTTGAGCCGGTGAAGACCCACTAAAAGAAATCCCGGCAAAGGGTCGTTCCCGAAAATCATTTAGCCCGTCAACCGGCTGGAAACAGGTCAGTTGACGGGCTTTATCTTTTTTAGTTGAAAAACCTTACCCGCCTTCCGTTCCAATAAAATGGCCTGTTGTTGACAACCTTTGTGAAAAAGAGTAATTTTGCGGGATATTTTCAGGATTTAAAAATTATTATAAATGGATTTTGTCAATAAAGTGCTCGGTTTGTTCCTCGGCAACAAGTATGAAAGGGACATCAAGGAGATTTCTCCCTACGTGAAGCAGGTGCTTCAGGAATACGACAAACTGAGAGATATTTCCAACGATCAGCTCAGGGAATGTACCTTCAGCCTCAAAAAGGAACTGATGGAAGCTCTCGAAGCAGATAAAAATGAAATATTATCTCTCAGGCACAAAGCAGAGGAAGAGGAGGATGTTGACAGGAAGGAAGAGTACTACACCCAGATAGATAAGCAGGAAAAGCTCGTAGAAGAAAAAATTGAGAAGACTCTCGACACCCTTCTTCCAAGGGCATTTGCCATAGTGAAGGAGACTGCACGGAGGTTCAAGGAGAACGATTACCTTGAAGTGACGGCCCTTCAGTACGACAGGGATCTGGCTGCAACCAGGGAAAGCATTACCATAAAGGGCGAAAAAGCGTTATGGAACAACAAATGGATAGCAGGGGGCAATGAGATTACATGGGACATGGTCCACTACGATGTCCAGCTGATTGGCGGGGTGGCTCTTCACAAAGGAAAGATAGCCGAAATGGCAACAGGTGAAGGCAAGACGCTGGTTGCCACGCTTCCGGTTTTTCTTAATGCGCTTGCAGGAAGAGGAGTCCATATTGTAACGGTCAACGATTACCTCTCAAAACGTGACTCCGAATGGATGGGACCAATATATGAATTCCACGGATTAACTGTTGACTGCATCGACAAGCACCAGCCTAATTCCGCTGCCCGGCGCAAAGCTTACAACGCCGATATCACCTTCGGAACCAACAATGAGTTCGGATTTGATTACCTGAGGGATAATATGGCAATCAATCCCGAGGACCTTGTCCAGAGAAAACACCATTATGCAATTGTCGACGAGGTCGACTCGGTACTTATCGATGATGCACGTACACCCCTGATAATCTCGGGCCCGACTGCAAAAAGCGATACCCAGCAGTTTGATGAACTGAAACCAAAGGTCGATAAACTGGTCAGTGCCCAGAAACGACTTGTTACCCAGATACTGGCTGATGCCAAGAAACTGATAGGAGAGGGTAAAAACGAGGAGGGTGGAAAACTCCTCCTCAGGGCATTCAAGGGTTTGCCCAAAAACAACGCACTTATTAAGTACCTGAGCGAGGAAGGAAACAGGACACTCCTTCAGAAGACCGAGAACTTCTACATGCAGAACAACAGCAAGGAGATGCCGAAGGTTACCGATGAGCTCTATTTCATCATTGACGAGAAAGCCAATTCGATAGAACTTACAGAAAAAGGCCTTGATCTTATTTCCGATTCGGTCCAGGATGCAAGCTTCTTCGTTCTTCCCGACGTGGGTTCAAAAATTGCTGATCTTGAAAAGTCGGGACTCGACGACAGGGAAAAGCTCAGGAAGAAGGACGAACTGCTTCAGGATTACTCGGTAAAATCGGAGCGTGTCCATACCATGACGCAGCTCCTTAAAGCATGGACACTGTTTGACAAGGACGTAGAGTACGTGGTGATCGACAACAAGGTTAAAATAGTCGATGAACAAACAGGCAGGATACTTGAAGGACGCCGCTATTCCGACGGTCTGCACCAGGCAATCGAAGCAAAGGAAAATGTAAAGGTGGAAGAAGCTACCCAGACCTATGCGACCATAACCCTGCAAAACTATTTCAGGATGTACCATAAGCTTGCCGGGATGACCGGTACTGCTGAAACTGAAGCGGGAGAGTTCTGGAACATCTATAAGCTCGATGTGGTAGTGATACCAACCAACAAGCCGGTGATAAGGAGCGACAGGGAGGACCTTGTGTACAAAACAAAAAGGGAGAAATACAATGCTGTTATCGACGAGATTCAGGATCTGAACAGGAAAGGCCGTCCGGTACTGGTAGGTACGACATCAGTGGAAATCTCCGAACTCCTCAGCAGAATGCTGAAAATGAAGGGACTCAAACACAATGTTCTTAATGCCAAGCTTCACCAGCGCGAGGCTGAGATTGTTGCCGAAGCGGGAAAACCCGGAACTATCACAATTGCCACAAATATGGCGGGCCGTGGAACTGACATCAAACTCACTCCTGAGGTACGTGAGGCAGGCGGACTGGCCATTATCGGTACTGAACGTCATGAATCGCGCCGTGTCGACCGCCAGCTCAGGGGAAGGTCGGGCCGCCAGGGCGATCCCGGATCATCCCAGTTCTTCGTTTCTCTTGAGGATGAACTGATGAGACTTTTTGGCTCTGAAAGGATTGCAGGGATAATGGACAAGCTTGGACTGAAAGAGGGTGAGGTCATACAGCATCCCATGATCACAAAATCTATCGAACGTGCCCAGAAAAAGGTGGAGGAGAATAACTTCGGCATCAGGAAAAGACTGCTGGAGTATGACGATGTAATGAATTCCCAGAGGGAGGTCATTTATAAGAAAAGAAGACATGCCCTGCTTGGGGAAAGACTTTCGGTGGATGTTGCCAATATGATGTTCGACGTCACTGAAAACCTTGTGGAGACTTACCATAAGGATGGTGATTTCGAGAATTTTGAATTCGACCTGATACGCTCATTCTCGATGGATTCTCCCGTACCCGGACAGGATTTTGTCAAGGAAAGTGCACAGGCGGTGACCGATACGGTTTATTCAAAAGTGCTTGATACTTACAGAAGGAAGGTTGAAGCTATCTCAAACCAGGCCTATCCGGTTCTGAAGGATGTGTATGAAAGAATGTCTCATGTTTATGAAAATGTGGTGGTTCCTATTTCCGACGGCGTCAGGGTCTTCCAGGTTGTAACGAATCTTAAGGCAACGGCAGAATCGGAAGGCAGGGAACTGGCAAAGGCTTATGAAAAAACCGTTGTGCTGGCAACCATAGATGAGATATGGAAGGAACACCTTCGTGAAATGGACGAACTGAAGCAATCTGTGCAGAATGCAACGTATGAACAGAAAGATCCTCTCCTGATATACAAGTTCGAGTCGTTCGAACTTTTCAAAACAGTAATAACCAGGACTAACAAGGATGTTGTCAGTACTCTGATGAAAGGCTATATCCCGACTCAGGATCCCGATCAGGTTAAGGAAGCCCAGCGCAGACGCCAGGTTGACATGAGCAAATACAGGGCATCCAAAAGCGACTTTTCACAATACAGCAGTACCGGAGGAGGAGCTCCTCAGGAAAAGAACCAGAAGGCGGAACCGGTGAGAGTTGAAAAGAAAGTAGGAAGAAATGATCCCTGCCCCTGCGGAAGCGGAAAGAAGTATAAAAACTGCCATGGCAGTGCCCAGCAACCGACTCAGGCAGGCCAGTTGCCTCCCAGATGATCAGGCTTTGGTTACCTCCTCAATTGTTTTCTGAATCCTGGTCATGGTCGGTCTGCTGACCGGGACAAGCGGAAGTCTGAGATTGTTGCTGCAGATATTCAGTACATTAAGCATGGCTTTGATACCTGCAGGATTACCTTCGGTAAACAGCAGATCAATCATTTCGAGATAACGGAATTGTATTTCCCTTGCCGATTTCAGATTATTCCTCAGTGCATTGCCAACCAGCTCTGAACAGGCTGAAGGAAAGGCATTCGCCAGAACGGAAATGACGCCGGAGCCCCCTGCGGCAATGACCGGAATTGTAAGCATATCGTCGCCTGATACCACATCGAAATTCTCAGGCTTTCCTTTTATGATCTTCATTATCTGGCCCAGGTCACCGCTGGCCTCCTTAACCCCTGTTATATTCTCGCAATTGTGAGCAAGTTCCAGACATGTGTCGGCGGTAATGTTGCACCCTGTTCGTCCGGGAACATTGTAGATGATAACAGGAACAGGACACCAGGTTGCAATAGTCTTGAAGTGCTGGAAAAGCCCTCTTTGGGTTGGTTTATTGTAGTAAGGGGCTACCGAAAGCACACCGTCAACTGCCGTAAGGTCCGACTGCCTGATGTTGTTGACCACTTCCTGGGTGTTATTCCCTCCTATACCCACAATGAGAGGAACCTTACCGTCGACAGCTTCAACCACATACGATACAACCGCCTGCTTTTCATCCTTCGACAGGGTGGCCGATTCTCCGGTTGTTCCCAGAACAACGATATAATTTACCCCGCCTGAAACAACATGGTTCAGAACACGTCCCAATGCTGTGAAATCAATGCTCGAATCGTTCTTGAATGGCGTTACTATAGCTACTCCGGTTCCTTTTAATTTTTTCATCTTATGACACTTATACTGCTTTCTTTGCTGTTTCGGAATTGATCATTTCAAGGTAATATAAAACCTGTTCAAGGTACTTTTCCGTATTTACCGGGCCTGTCATCGATATCATCAGGTCGAAGGGTGATGATTCCGGCTTCTCGCCGGCAAGCCCGACCTTTAATCCTGCATGTGAAAGTGAACTTGTATAAAAAAGCGGAAAATGGTTACTCAGGTTGATATCAATCAGCAGATCAAACCTGGTATTGATGAAGGATTCGACATCGGGATTTACGGGACAATAGAAAAAATCCAACTCATTTTTTTTGAAACAGTTGAAAAACCTTATAGCCGTGTAACGGTCAGGCAATTCTTTCCCCGGGTAATATCCAAGGATCCTGACATCCTTTTCCTGATCCGCCATAAGCTGATGAAACTTTGTAAGAATACTGAAATCTTCAGGCCTGGATGCATCCCATACAATGCCTATGGTTTTGATATGAAAGAGGTTGATGTACAGCGGTTTCCTTCTGACCCTGGCCATCTTTCCCGACAGCTTTGATCTTCCGGCCCTGATCCGCAGGTTCCTTAAAATTTCCATTGTGCAAACCTAACAGTTTTTTATAAACGAAAGCTATCCGGCATGGTTATAATTCACCTGTCATATTAAGAAATTCGTCTTCACTCATGATCTTTATTCCCAGTTCTTCAGCCTTATTCCTTTTTGAGGGTCCCATATTGTCGCCGGCAAGTATGAAAGAAGTGTTGCCTGATATTGACGAGGAATTCTTACCTCCCAGTTTTTCAATGATTTCCTTATATTCATCCCGGCTGTGTCTGGTGAAAACTCCCGAAATTACCACAATTTTGCCGTTGAGTAAACCTCCGGAGCTTTTTCCTGCAGGTTCTCCCGTCATTCTTATCCCGGCCGTCCTTAATCGGTTGATTATTTCAAGGTTCTCAGGATCAGCAAAGTAGGAAATAATGCTTGCGGCTATTTTTGGGCCAATCTCATTAACGGAGGTAAGAGTTTCCATATCTGCTGCCATCAGCTGATCGAGAGCGGGGAATTCGGATGCCAGCGTTTTTGCCACGGTTTCCCCCACATGCCTGATTCCCAGGGCAAATACAACCCGGTGATATGGAATTCTGACCGATTCCTTTATACTTGATATTATCCTGGCTGCCGATTTTTCACCCATCCTTTCCAGGGGGATGAGTTGTTCATTGGTGAGGTCATAAAGATCTGCCACATTCCTTATCAGCCCCCTGCTGAAAAGCAGGTCAACGGTCTCCTCACCCAGTCCGTCTATGTCCATTGCCTTTCTGGCGATGAAATGTTCAATTCTGCCTTTCAACTGGGGAGGACAGTGAAGATAGTTGGGACAGTAATGGTTGGCTTCTCCTTCGTTACGCACCAGTTCCGTTCCGCATTCCGGACATCTGTCAATAAACTCTATCCTGCTGCCCGATTCATCCCTTACCGTGCTGTCAACCCCGACTATCTTTGGGATTATTTCACCTCCTTTTTCAACATATACCATATCTCTGATATGAAGGTCAAGAAGGTAAATCTGGTCGGCATTGTGGAGTGATGCCCTCTTTACAACGGTGCCTGCAAGCTGGACCGGATCGAGGTTGGCAACTGGGGTAACGGTTCCCGTTCTTCCAACCTGGTATGATACCGACAACAACCTTGTAAGAGCCTGCTCCGCCTTATATTTATAGGCAATAGCCCATCTGGGAGATTTTGCGGTATATCCCGCCTCAATCTGCTGATCGATCGAATTCACCTTGATGACCACGCCGTCGGTGTCGTAGGGAAGTTCCTCCCTTTTTGTATCCCATTTGTTTATATACTCAATCACTTCCCCGATATTACTGCATACTTCGGTATGGCTGTCGGTACTGAAGCCCCACATGGATGCCAGAATCAGGTTCTTGTAGTGAGTCCTGAACGGAAGGCTTTCTCCCAGAAGAAAATAAAATATGCATTCGAGATTCCTGGAAGCAACAATTGATGGATCGAGCGTCTTTAGCGTGCCTGCTGCTGCATTCCGGGGGTTCGCAAACAGGTTAAGCCCTTCTTTTGACCTCTCCTCATTGATCCGGCGGAACACAGCCCTCGGCATCAGGATTTCGCCTCTTACGATAAATTCATCGGGAAGGTTTGGAGCTTTAACCACTACGGGTATGGTGCTTATGGTTCTTATGTTGGCTGAAACATCATCCCCTCTGGTTCCGTCGCCCCTTGTAAGAGCCGTGGTCATAAGTCCGTTAATATAGGTTATGCTGATTGAGGCACCGTCAAATTTGAGTTCACACACATATTCCACAGGGCCGGTGACCACTTTCCTCAGCCTGGCATCAAAGTCGCGAAGTTCATCGAAATTATAGGTGTTTGCAAGCGAAAGCATCGGGTACCTGTGCTCATACTGACGGAACTCCCTGGCAATATCGCTGCCAACTTTTACTGTAGGGGAGTCAGGAGATGAGAATTCAGGGTATTTTTTTTCAAGCGCCTGCAATTCATTAATGAGGATGTCATATTGAAAATCCGATATAACAGGCTGATTAAGAACATAATATCTTTGGTTGTGCTCTTCAATCTCCCTGCGCAGCCTTTCGATGCGCTCCTTAACCTCTGCCTGATTCATATGATTTGTTTGTTATTAGTTCCAGACACCCTCGATCACCCTTCCGCAATTATTACACTTGTTTCCTGCAAGGGTGTTGGAGGCGATCCTGTATCCCTGCCTGATTACAAGCCCGGTCCCGCAATCAGGACAGGTTGTATTCGACTGCTCATGTCCCGGCACATTGCCGGTGTAAACAAATTGCAGACCTTCATCCTGTGCAATCTTTACTGCCGCGTTCAGAACTTCCACAGGAGTGGGCGGAAGCTGTTCAAGCTTGTATGTAGGGTAGAACCTGCTGAAATGTATTGGAGTCCTGCTGAATCCGTTTTTCGAAAGCCAGTTGCACATCTTCCTTATTTCATCCCGGCTATCGGACCATTCCGGTACAATCAGGTTGGTTATTTCAAGCCATACACCCTGATCCCTCAGGATAGTGAGAGTATCAAGAACAGGTTGAAGCCTGCCTCCTGAAAGGCGGAGGTAGGTGCTGTCACTGAACGACTTAAGATCAATGTTTGCGGCATCGATCACGGTGCAGAGTTTTCTCAATGGCTCCGGATTGATATAGCCGTTTGATTTGAATATATTTTTTATCCCGGCCTGTTTTGCAAGAAAGGCTGTATCATATGCGTATTCATAGAAGGTTACCGGCTCGGAATAGGTATATGCTATTGAAGCACAATTTTTTGCAAGGCACTCCGAAACAACCTTGTCAGGCAAAAGATCTAAATTCCTTGTCTTGTCGGGACCAGTCTGAGAAATAGTCCAGTTCTGGCAGTTAAGGCACGCAAGGTTGCACCCCGCGGTTGCTATTGAAAAAGCGCGCGTACCTGGCAGAAAATGATAAAGCGGCTTCTTTTCAACTGGATCCACGTTCACCGAACAGGGATTTCCGTATGCCAGAGTGTACAGAACAGACCTGTTGACTTTCCTGTTCCTGCACTGGCTTAGCTCTCCTTCTTTCAGGATGCACTCATTCGGGCATATCCGGCACATTATCCCGCGGGGTGTAATTTCCTGGAACATAGCCTCCCTCCTGTAATCATTCTCTCCATAACCTTCAATCCCTGCAGGCAGGCTATGTCCGGGAATACAAAGCATCCCGGCCGATAATGCAGCACAACGCCTTACGAATTCCCTTTTGCTGATCCTGCTCCCTCTTCGTTCCATGGCAATTGATGTTCATACAAATTTAAGAAAAAACCTGCTATTTTTCAGACCGTGGGCGGAACAGAAACCCTGTTGCAACGAGGAAGGGAAGAATATACAATGAGATACTTATTCCAAGAAGGGGAACGGCAAGACCGGAAAACATAATAAATCCTATGGCTGATCCCGAGAGATCCGAACTGTAGACCCTTGAAGGATTATGACAGGCGGCTCCGTTTGAAGTCAGACTCCTGTACAGGTTTCCGGTTATAACCGCCGGGAGAAAACCAGCAAGCATCAAAAGGACTGTTACAGCCGGCTTACAGCTGACCTCCGCCAGTCTGCCCGCCAGCAGACCAGTTGATGCGTAGAGAAAGACAAGAATGATCGTAAGCAATGCCATTTTACGGTGGCCGTTAACCGTTGTGCCGGTCCCCGAACCTACTGCAAGACCAGCCATCAGCCCTGCAGTAATTAATCCGGTCGCCTGGTACATGTTGCCAACTGAAAGCTGAAGCATAAGTAGAAGTATTATTTCATAACCGGCAAGTGCCAATGCACTGAAATACATTATTCCTGTGCCCTTTCTGAAATTGCGTAAAGAGAATGCGAAGAGTAGTCCGAGCAGAACTATTGAAAATGTCTTCGCACCAGGGTCCTTGCTTAAAATGAATGACTGATAATGAAAGGATGCTCCCGGGACCGTCGACCTGTTTAGCCTCGCGGATTCGTCCATCAGGGAAGCAACCTCCTCCGACCTGGCTGTCACAAGATCATCAGAGAGGTAATCGGAACACACGTAGGAATTTGTCAGATTCTTTTCCTCTACAAGGTTGCAGAATGAAGTTGAAACTTCATTATCGGAAGCTATAAAATAGAGTTTGTTGCCTGCAACCGGCACCACATTTGCAAAAACATTCTTCAGGCTGCTGAATACAGGGGAAAAGAGCCTGACGGATTCATCGTTGAAATAGTTTGGATTTATTCCGGGCGAACATGAGAAAACAGCCCCCTTGTTCATGATCTTTTTTACGGACCTGAAGAATTCCAGGGTGAAGTATCTGTTCAGCGAAAGTGTTGACGGAGGCGGCAGAAGCATTATTACTGCGTCAAATTTTCTGCCGGTTCGCCTGACATATGTGTAGGCATCGTCATTAATGACATCAAAAACAACCTTCTCATCAAATGTTATATTTCCGATACCTGCCGACAGTGCAGGATCACGTTCCACATAGACCACCTCTCCTGCATTATACTTGGCTATTTCCCTGAGCCTGGAGCCTGCTGAACCCGATATCAGCAGTACATTGTAGGGATCATCGGCCTGCAGCATGCAGTAGTGTATGTCCTCCTCGCTTTCAGCAGCATCATTGCTGTATGTTACAAGGCGCTGGTTGTACCAGGTGCTTTTCTCGCCGTGGTATTCCCCCCTTGTTAAATTGCCGTATGGAGTGTCGAAGGTTTCGGTAATCTTTATTCCTTTAAGAATCAGCTGTCTGAACAGAAAATCAGGAGGAAAAACAATTATAGCCGACAGAATCAGCAGTACCGCTGCTTTAAGTGCTGACTTTCCGGTCCTGCCCCGGATGAGGAAAGTCAAAAGCCACCAGGTTATTCCCATCAGGGTGATTATAAGATAAGCCTGGTAAGTGTTAAGTATCCCTGCTCCCAGCACTGATATAGTTATTCCGGCAACAATGCCACCCGCTGTCTCGACCGAAAACGATAAGCCGGGAAGTCTGCCGGATGCCCTGCCTGCTTCTGTCAGTTTTATGAATGTAAATCCCGACGAAAGGCAAAAGGGGAAAAGCACTACGAAAGTCACAATCAGACCGGCCGGGAATGAGGGGGTTTCTCCTGGTTGAAGGATCAGTCTGGTTAGCAAAACCATAAGTAAAAGAGAAAGAACCGGCGCCGTTGTGAACAGCAGGATTGCTTTTCCAGTGCCTCTAATATCAGTGCCGCGGGCCAGAGTAGAACCAATTGCTGAACCGATTAGCCAGGCACAAAGAAAGGCTCCGGCTATAAGTTCGTATCCGCCGGTGATATTCATCATCTCCCTCAGCAGCAGAAGCTGAACGGAGGAACTTATGAAGCCTGTTATGAAAAGGGCTGTACCGGGATTAAATATTTCGGAGGAAGATTCGTTGTTCGTGATCATTTTTTCTCTTCCTCAATCACAATTCCCTCGTAGATAAATAGTTCTGCATTCTTCCAGCCATCCCAACCCAGGCCGGCCTTATCGCGGGAGGTGTATCCCAGGAATTGCTCGACAGTCCATTTGTTCTCGGTTGCAACCTGGGGCAGCATGGTTCCCGACCGGTAGTCTTTCTTAATGTAGATTCCATGCCTTCCCAGTTCTATTTCGTTTATACTGTCAATCTTTCTCAACGGACCGAGTACGGTGATTTCGAGTTCAGTTCCGGGAAATTCATCCTTTGTCAGACGCGAAAAGCGGGGATCATCAAAAGCCGACGACTGGGATGATTCCAGAACTACCTCCCAAAGAGGATCGCTGGAAACGAATCTGCCAATGCATCCCCTCAGCTTTCCGTCGATCCTGAGAGTCACAAAAGCCCCCAGAGGCTTAAGGAATGCCTCGGGCAGCCTGCTCCTGTCGACCGTTATCCTTTTCCCTTCATACAGGAGTGACCTGATGTTATCGCGGGCAATGGAAATCAGCTGAGCCTTTTCCCTGTCGGTGAAACTGATCTCATCCTCAAGCTTGCCCGACAGCTTGTTGCTGCTTTCTTCTTCAAACAGGGCAATGGCATTGTATCCCACAACACCTTCCCTGTCGCCGTATTTCGAATCGCCTGAATTGCAGTAGTCAACCTTCCTGAATTTAAGATTGTCGTTGCCCTCCGCCAGGTAAAGCAGAAGCAGTCCCGACGTCCATCCGCACATACTTGTGACCAGGCCGGGATCATTTATCTGTGAATTCTTTCGGAGTGTGGTGAGGAATTTTCCGGGATCGCCTTCAATAATTGCATCGGCTGTCAATCCGTCGACGGTACAAGCCGTTTTATATGACGGGTAGTGCGAAAAATCGCTGCTTATAATGAACAGGTTGTCGGGGGTGAACCAGGGCCTTAGTATCTCGGCTATCTTCTTAATATCCTCTGTACGTGTTGTCCCGATAATGATGGGAACCAGTTCTGGCTGATCCTGAAAATAATATTGTATCAGGGGTACCTGCACTTCCAGGCTGTGCTCCTTGTTATGTGCATCGGTAGGGAAACTGAAAAGCTTGTTTTCCCTGAGTTTATTGGCTATGTTCTTATTAACCAAAGCCTTGCCCAATGGTGTAATGAAGTCGCCGCTGTTGTATGGTGAAGCACCGGCAAAAGCCATTACATGGCTTGACCCAATCAGGAATATGTTTTTGTAGCTTGTTTTCCTGTCGATTGTGGAAAAAGCCGAAGCTGCAACTTTTCCTGAGTAAACATAACCTGCATGGGGAGTGATTATTGCCCTGACCTTTCCTGCCGATCCGCGACTCTTTACGCAGTTGGCGAATAAGTCTGCAATATCCTTCTCAAGGGTTTCACCTGAGGCTGCATAGAATCTGCCTGCTGCAACAGGCTGCCGGTCTGATGATCTCTGCTGGGGAAATGCATCCATAACTATTATTGTTAATGCCGCTGCAATCAATAGCTTTCGCATTGTGCAATGCAATTGGTTTACCGTAATAAAGTTATGGCAAAAAAATCAGAAACAGAATATGCAGGGAGGAAATTGAGTTTGCCGGCTATATAAATATCATAGATTCCTTCAGAACCTTGCCTGCTTCATCCGTACCATATATTTTCAGTCCAACGCTTACACTGGCCGAACTGATGACATCTATCACCGGACTCAGATCATCCTTAATGTCATCAATGTCATCAAAATCCTCGATCGGGAAATAAATATGCAGTATCAGAACGCTTTCCGGCTTTGTAATTCCCGACAGGGCTTTTACAATCTTGGCAAGCCATATGGATGAAGCTGTATTGAAATATTCGAGATTTAGTCGTAAATTTGTTGTTTGACGCGGATTTTTAACATAATCATTGACCCATTCAAGAAGTGGTTCAAAGATCCTGGGAGCATTGATCGGAATGGATTTCCCCGATAGAATAAGTTCACCGTTAAGATAGTTGAAATCTATCAAAGGTGTCTTGTCAGTTTGTTCAACAAATAAGTTTTTGAGCTCCTTCATGGCAGGATCGATTTTTCCTTTTCTTTTATATCTGAATGACCTAATTCAAAAGTATAATAACTTTTATTACATAATAAAATTTTAATCAAAAAGAAACGGTCAATAGTCAAATAAAAACAATCGTTAATATAAAACGGGCCATGATCCTCATAAAACAATAGTCAGCTTACCGCCGCCCGGGCTCTTTATTCGTGGATTTCATTAAAATGCTATATTTGCAGGCGTAATTTCTTAAACTGCAATGGAAATTGTACTCAGGAACAAAATAACAGAAGCCGTAAGGGTGCTTTATAACAATGTGGTTCCGGAGGATCTGATACAGATCCAGGAAACCCGGAAAGAATTCAGGGGTGATTTTACCCTCGTTGTTTTTCCCCTTTTAAGGTATTCCAAAAACACTCCCGAAAACACAGGAAAAAGTATCGGAAATTTCCTTCAGGAACATTTGCCGGCTGTTTCCGGATTCAATGTAATCAAAGGATTCCTTAATATAGAGATCTCCGACAGATGGTGGGTGGATTACTTTGCTGCGCTTGCCTGCGAAAAGGACCTCTTTGCAAAGTGCCGGTCGGCTTTACCTGAGACAATCCTCGTTGAATATTCCTCTCCCAACACCAATAAGCCGCTTCACCTGGGACATATAAGAAACAACCTCCTGGGATTTTCGCTTTTCAGGATACTCTCATCATGCGGGCACCGGGTAATAAAGACCAACATAGTCAACGACCGCGGAATCCATATATGCAAATCGATGCTTGCATGGCTTAAGTACTCGGGCGGAGAAACTCCTGAATCTTCCGGTTTGAAGGGCGACCATCTGGTGGGCAAATACTATGTGATGTTCGAGCAGGAATACCGTAAGCAGGCTGAAGATCTGATTGCCGGGGGGATGAATGAAACCGAGGCCCGTAACTCTGCTCCCCTTATGGCTGAAGCAAGGGATATGCTTGTTAAATGGGAAAACGGCGACAGGGAAGTGGTTGACCTCTGGAAAATGATGAATTCATGGGTGTACAGTGGATTTGATGAAACCTATAAATTGCTTGGTGTCGATTTTGATAAGATTTACTACGAATCCGAAACCTATCTGACAGGAAAGGAAATTGTACTTGACGGACTGAAAAGGAATGTACTGTATCAACACGACGATAATTCAATATGGGTCGACCTCACCGGCCAGGGACTCGACCACAAGCTCCTGCTGAGGGCAGACGGGACAGCAGTCTACATGACACAGGACCTTGGCACGGCAGTGGCAAGACAGAACGATTTCCGCTTCGATAAAACCCTTTATGTGGTTGGTAATGAGCAGAATTATCATTTTCAGGTACTGAGAGCTCTTATGAAAAAAATGGGTTACGAATGGGCCGATGGTCTTATTCACTTTTCTTACGGAATGGTCGAACTTCCGGAGGGCAGGATGAAATCAAGGGAAGGTACTGTCGTTGATGCGGATGACCTTATAGTGGAGATGAAAGAGACTGCACGAAGCGTATCCGCGGAGCTGGGCAAGCTTTCGGAATTCAGCCCGGAGGAAAAGGAGGAGATATTCACGAAGATCGGGCTGGGAGCTCTTAAATACTTCATACTGAAGGTGGATCCTCATAAGAACATGACTTTCAATCCTGCCGAGTCAATCGATTTCAACGGTAACACCGGACCATTTATACAATACACCTATGCCAGGATAAAATCGGTTTTCAGAAAGGCAGAACAAACAGGTGTGTTTCCCGATACAG
The DNA here is from genome assembly GCA_964429295.1 of uncultured Rikenellaceae bacterium. GTDB lineage: Bacteria > Bacteroidota > Bacteroidia > Bacteroidales > VadinHA17 > LD21. The sequence goes on along the minus strand of CAYSBL010000019.1, from coordinate 30,303 downwards.
GGGCAATCCGTTCCGTAAAACCGGGATCAAAGGAGATCGACCTGGTGAAACTGCTGAGGAAGTATTCCAGTGTTGTGGCTGAAGCGGCTGAAACCTACACACCGGCGCTTATTGCAAATTACTGCTACGACCTGTCAAGGGAATTCAACCAGTTCTACCACGATTATTCAATCCTTGGTGAAGAGGATCCCTCACTGAGGAATTTCAGGCTGATTCTTTCCGGGGTAACCAGCCAGGTGCTGTTTTCCGGCATGTGGCTCCTTGGCATCGATATGCCGGAACGTATGTAGTGTTGTAACCAGCAACCAGCAACCAGTAACTTTAGCTTAATATTTATTCTCTTATTCTGAAAATATGTTTGAAACACTCAGCGAACGACTGGAAAAATCCTTTAAGATCCTTAAAGGACAGGGAAGAATTTCCGAAATAAATATTGCTGAAACTCTCAAGGAGGTGAGGAGAGCGCTTCTCGATGCTGACGTTAATTTCAAGATAGCCAAGCAGTTTACTGACATGGTGAAAACCAAGGCTATCGGCCAGGAGGTGATCCGCTCGGTGAATCCTTCCCAGATGATGATCAAGATAGTTCATGATGAACTTGTGGAACTGATGGGAGGGGATAAGACCGACATTAATATAAAGGTAAACCCCTCGGTCATCCTGATAGCAGGACTTCAGGGATCGGGAAAGACAACCTTCAGCGGAAAGCTTGCACATTGGGCACAAACCAAAAGAAGCAAGAATCCGATGCTTGTAGCCGGAGATATCTACAGACCGGCTGCCATTGAACAGCTGAAGGTACTGGGAGCCCAGACCGGAATCCCGGTTTATACTGAGGAAGGCAACGGGAATCCGGTTCAGATCGCCCGAAATGCTGTGAAGGAGGCTAAACTGACCGGCAGGGATGTGGTAATTATCGATACGGCCGGGCGACTTGCCATCGATGAGGAGATGATGAAGGAGATTGCATCTATAAAGGATGCCGTTAACCCTCATGAGATACTTTTCGTTGTTGACTCCATGACTGGCCAGGATGCCGTGAATACGGCAAGGGAATTTAACAACCGGCTCGATTTTGACGGAGTGGTCCTTACAAAGCTCGATGGCGATACCAGGGGCGGGGCAGCCCTTTCAATCAGGTCGGTGGTTAATAAACCGATCAAATTCGTCAGCACAGGTGAGAAAATGGATGCCATCGACATATTCTACCCCTCACGTATGGCCGACAGGATCCTGGGGATGGGAGATATAGTTTCTCTGGTGGAAAAGGCCCAGGAACAGTTTGATACCGAAGAAGCCCGAAAACTTCAAAAGAAAATAGCCAGGGATCAGTTCGATTTTAACGACTTCATTTCCCAGATACAGCAAATCAAGAAGATGGGTAACGTAAAAGATCTTATGTCTATGATCCCTGGTGTGGGCAAGGCAATCAAGAACCTTGATATAGACGATAACGCTTTCAAGGGGATTGAAGCAATTATCAGGAGCATGACACCGCAGGAAAGAGCCAATCCCGGTGTTCTTAACGGAAGCAGGAGAAAGCGGATCGCCTCGGGAAGCGGAACCACCGTTCAGGACGTTAACAGACTTCTGAAACAGTTCGACGAGACAAGAAGGATGATGAAAATAATGACCACTAATAAAAACGCTGCACGTTTGATGAGCAAAAGATAATAACCTGAGTGCCATGTACAAGATTATTGACGGAAAACTTACAGCCGGTCTCATCAAGAATGAGATTGCTGATAAAGTGGCCGGGAGGGCCAAAGCCGGATTGAAGATCCCCCACCTGGCTGCAATTCTGGTTGGGTCGAACGGTTCAAGCGAGACATACGTCGCCAACAAAATAAAAGACTGCGGGGAGGTTGGGTTCAGGTCAACACTTGTCAGGATGAATGACGATGTTTCGGAAGAACAGGTGCTTGAAGCAATCCGGAAGCTTAACAACGATCCGGATGTAGATGGTTTTATAGTCCAGCTCCCCCTGCCGGAGCATATTTCGGAGAGCCGTATCACTGAAGCCATCGATCCCGAGAAGGATGCCGACGGTTTCCACCCGGTAAACATCGGGAAGATGGTTATCGGAATTGAAAGCTACCTTCCCGCAACTCCTTTCGGAATAGTGGAACTTCTGAAACGTTACAGCATCGAAACATCAGGCAGGGAATGTGTGGTTATCGGCCGAAGCAACATTGTAGGACGTCCGCTCAGCATACTGCTGTCACAAAAGGGAATGGATGCAACCGTTACTGTGGTTCACAGCAGAACAAGAGATATTGCTTCCCATCTGAGGAGAGCCGACATAATCGTTGCCGCCCTGGGATCGCCGGGATTTGTGACAGCGGAAATGGTCAGACCGGGAGCCGTGGTGATTGACGTGGGCACCACACGGGTCCCTTCATCTGCAACCAGGTCGGGCTGGAAGCTTGCCGGCGATGTTGATTTTGATAATGTAGCCCCGCTGTGCTCCTTTATAACTCCTGTTCCGGGAGGAGTCGGGCCCATGACAAGAGTGGCCCTCCTTCGTAATACCCTGATGGCTGCAGGTCTAAAATAGATCTGTCCCGCGGAAATAAAGGTCAAATCCGCCTTTACCTCCAGGCCTGTCTGACGAAAACAGAAGGAACATATTTGTGAAATTCTCGTCTCCGCCAAGAATTGGCCGGTATTCATCCGACGAGGTATTTATGCCAGGTCCGAAATTTACCGGAGTGCCCCATACACCGTTTTGAAACAAGGAATAATACAAATCAAATCCTCCGAATCCACCTTCACGGTCGGAAGAAAAGACCATTATCTTCCTGTATATGTAAGGACACTTGTCATCGGCTGCACTGCTCACTGACTCCACCTTAACCGGTGAAATCACTTCCTGCGAGAACCAATCATCAATGGACTGTTCTGTCTCCTTCGGGTACATCCAGATGTCAAAGCTGCCGCCGGCATCACTGCAGAAATAGACAGTATCCTGAGCGGTGTTGAAACAAAAATAAGCGTCATTACTGGCGAAATTAAGCAGAGTAAGAGGCTTTACATCTGCTATTTCAGGAACGCTGGTCCCGAACCAGGGAAGGTTTTTTGTGTAATGGAAATCAAGATCCCCAACTTCATTTTCCGACGATACCACAAGGTACTCATAACCATCGATCGGGCTGTAAAGTCTGTACGGGCCAAGGTCATCACCTGCCGTATTGACTTTTGAGACCAGCTGTGAAAGAAAGGGATCAGGCGCTATTTCAGAAAACAGGAAAAAGTTTCCGTTCTCCTGCACGAAATTGTAGGCAAACACCCCGTGAACGAGATCAAACTGCCCTCCCTGGCTTCCCCTGTTGCTTGAAAATACGATGGGCCGGACACCCGACAACTGATGAATGTCGGAATTGTAGTCGTCATAGTCTGAATTGATATCCGACAGTACAATAAGGGAATCGGGGAAGGTCCCCTTTTCTATCAGGGCGGTTCTGGTTGATTTCTCACATGAAAGTGTAACCAGAATCATCAGTAACGTAAATGTTGATATAAGGATTGTTTTTTTCATTTCAGGAAAAATTTACCTGGTGGTCCATACTAAGTTAAACGGCCTCCGGAATATAAAATTATAGCTTGGGCACTGAAATGGAAAAACCGGGCTAGTGCCCGGTTTTTCGAAGGTAGAATTTAGGTTAATTCCAGGGTAAATATTATATATAGGGTTCGGGTATATTTACAGTACATAGATGAAAAATCGAACAGGAAGGTTGCGTTGAAATCGAAAAAAAACAAAAATCATTATGTTAAAATTATATCATTCTGATATTCAGGTGTTTAAAAAACTCCAAAAATGTTGATAATATGATCAGGCCCTCAAATGGATTATTTAAAATGTTATTAATTTTGTACTCAATATTTTAGAGGGGATGGAAGACGATAAGTACAATTACTTCTACGAGGAGGATCTTAAAAATGCTATCCGCAAATTTGAACGGATGAAGAAGAATAATGAAAATTATTTCTTTGATGTTATTGAATTTGAGAATATTATAGATTACTATATAGAATCCAACAATTCTGTCAGGGCTTATGAAGCCGCTCTGCTTGCATCGGAACAGCATCCCAATTCTGTTTCAATCCAGCTGCGGAAGGCCAGGGTTCTTCTTGACAAGGGGCGGGCTGTTGAAGCCCTGAGGATACTCAAGACACTTGAAAGCATAGAACCGGGAAACCATGAGATTTATGTGGCCAAGGGTACTGCCATGGGTATTCTCGGTGACATACAGGGTGCGAAAAAAATGTTCGATTTTGCCCTTACCCTCGATTCCGATGATCCGGCCAACATCCTTTTCTCGATTACTTCAGTGCTTCAGAACCTGAATTACTATGAGTACCTGATCCCCTACATGAAAAAGCTGACAGAGCTTGAACCCGATTTCTACGCCCATATCTACGACCTGGCTTATGCCTACGAAAAGACCGAGGACTTTGAGAACAGTATTGCCTTGTATCTTAAATATCTCGAACTTGAACCTTTTTCCGACAGCGCCTGGTATAACCTGGGGATAATCTACAACAAGCTGGAGGAATATGACAAAGCCATTGAAGCTTATGATTATGCACTTGCCATAAATGGGCAGAACACTTTTGCCATTTTCAATAAAGGTAATATTCTATGCAATCAGGAGAGATATTCCGAAGCTATTCCCGTTTACCATGAATATCTCGAAAATGAACCCGACAGCTTCGAGGCAATGGCCTATCTGGCGGAATGCTATGAGAAGACAGGCGATCTGGTCCTTGCAAAAAAATATTACCATGAAGCCATAGAGCTTGCTCCCGAATTTGCTGACCCATGGTTTGGTCTGGGAATCATATCGCTGGAATCGGGCAATCCCGAGGAAAGTCTGATTTACCTGAGGAAGGCAGTCCGGCTTGATGACGAAAATCCTGAAATATGGTACATGCTCGGCAAAGCACACTATGCAAGGAAGGAAACCAAGGATGCCGTGAGGTGCTTCAGGGAGGCGCTCAAGCTCGATGCATACTATTCCGAAGTCTGGACCGACCTCGCCAAAATAATCCTCAGGGACGGTTTTGTCGCCAGGTCGCTCCCATTCTTTGAAAAAGCCTATAAAATACTTGGAGACGTTCCGGGAATCAATTATATACTGGCTTCATTCTACCTTCATTCCGGACTGCCTGAAAATGCATTCAGGCATATGTCGCTTGCCCTTGACGGCGACAAGGAATTGTTCGGGGATTTCCATGACATCTTCCCCGAAAGGCTTCTAACGAGAAAGATAAAGAAGCTTCTTCAGGAACATAACCTCCGGTGATTGCCGGGTTTTTCCGGCTGCAACCGGACCTGACGGCATAGTGGTTCGGGCCCGGCGACGGAAAGCATTGCAATCTCCGGGAAAAACTATTAAAAATGAAAAACTTAATTCCGTTTCTTCCCGACCGCCCCGCAAAGCCAAGAACCACAGGTCTGACAATGGTAATGGACAAAGGTCTCAGCGTACGTGAAGCTGAGGATTTCATGTCGGTCGGCAGTGAATACACCGATTTTGTCAAGCTTGGTTTCGGCACATCGTTGATTACCCCGGGACTGGAGGAAAAACTCAAGGTTTACAAAAATGCCGGCTGCATCCCGTATTTTGGAGGCACCCTTTTCGAGGCTTTCATTATCAGGGATATGTTCAGGGAGTTTGTCGGTTTCATCGACAGGCACGAGATAGATCTGGTCGAGATTTCCGACGGTTCCTATGAAATGAGCCGGGAAACCAAACTTGAATGCATCAGGACCCTTTCGCGCAGAGGCAAGGTTATCTCGGAGGTCGGATCAAAAAAGAAAGATGTTGTGTACAGTCCGGAAGAATGGGTCAGAATGATGAAATCTGAGCTTGAGGCGGGTTCGGTCAGGGTTATTGCTGAAGCTCGCGAATCGGGGACAATAGGCATATATAATGATGACGGTTCTGTAAACCTGCCGCTGATAAAGGAGATATCTGATCACATCGGGCTTGAAAACGTTATATGGGAAGCTCCCCTTAAATCACAGCAGGCGTGGTTTATAAAGCATTTTGGTGCAAACGTCAACCTGGGTAATATAGCCCCTAATGAAATAATCCCTCTGGAATCACTGCGCCTTGGATTGAGGGGCGATACCTTCTTCCAGTTCCTGCCCGACAGCCTTAAAGCCTGAATGATTGCATCCATGAGGAAATTCGGACTCATTGGTTACCCGCTGGGACATTCTTTCTCGAAGAAATACTTTACTGAAAAATTCCTCAGGGAAGAAATTCCGGACTGTGTTTATGAAAACTATCCGCTGACAGGTATCAGCCGGCTCCGGGAACTGATCTCCGATGACCGGCTGGCCGGCCTGAATGTCACAATTCCCTTTAAAACAGCTGTAATGCCGCTGCTTGACAGAATCGATCCCGAAGCAGACGCTGTTGGCGCCGTCAATGTCATAAAAATAAAAAGATATTCAGATTCCACGGAGCTTGCAGGATTCAACAGCGACATATACGGAATAGAAGAAACCCTTAAGCCTGTTATAAATCGTGGTAAAGAAAAGGCACTGGTCCTGGGCACAGGCGGAAGTTCAAAGGCTGTCTGCCATGTTCTTGCTGCCATGAATATTGAATTCTGGCCGGTTTCACGTGTAAAAAAAACTGGCTGCCTCACTTACGGTGACCTTGACAATAGTATTTTCGGAAACATACGGCTTATAGTAAATACAACCCCCCTGGGAATGTTCCCGGAAATTGAAGGCTGTCCCGATATTGACTATGACCTGCTTGGCCCACAACATATTCTGTTTGACCTGGTCTATAATCCCGAAATAACTGCATTCCTGAGAAAAGGGCAGGAGAGGGGATGCACTGTACTGACCGGGCTCAAAATGCTTCATTTGCAGGCTGAAAAGTCCTGGGAGATCTGGAACAGTGATAAATTCTGATATCGTTTCAGGTAAAAAACTTATCGAATATCATATGGAAATTTATCGTATTACGATAAATTTTTGTTGTTTTTTTGAATATTTTCCTGTCAGAGGGAAGCATTCGATTTATCGGTGGCCATCACCATTTTGATGTTCAGACGCACCCCGACTTCGAGGACATCTACAAGATCCTGGATATTCAGGCTTTTTGCGAACCTGAGCACAACGGTCGGGTTTTCAATACCTCTGACGTGTTCTTCAAGTTTCTGTTCAAGCTCCGACAAAAGGACTTCTTTCTGGTCGATATAATATCTTCTGTCTTCGGTGACAGTAAGGTTAACCTGCTGCTTGTCAATCTCCTGGGCGCTCCTTGATTTGGGAAGAAGAACCTTTATGACATTGGGATTTGCCAGTGTCGAAACGATCAGAAAGAACAGCAGCAGAAAGAACATGATGTCATTCAGCGACGAAGTGCTTACTTCGGGTTTAAAACTTTTGCTTCTTCTGATATTCATCTCATACTGACTTTAGAAACTGGATCAACGATTCCTGAAGCCTGATAAGATACCTGTCGATCTTCATCTGAAGATAATGATACCCGGCATAAGCCAGAACACCAACTATCAGGCCGGCACCGCTGCATATCATTTTCTGGTAAAGCCCTCCTGCTATAAGACCTATGCTTATGTTGTCGGCAAGGGAAATATTGTAGAATATCTTGATTACCCCCGATATTGTCCCTATAAACCCAAGCATCGGAGCAACGCTTGCAATGATTCCCAGGTATCCTGTGTTCTTTTCCATCTTGGTTATCTCAAGATTGGTGGCAGTCTCAATGTTCCTTTCCACTTCGTCAAGCGGTTTTCCAAGCTTTTCAATTCCGCTTTCCAGGATCCTTCCCACTGCAGCCTGACTGTTCCTGGCATGAACAAGAGCGTTACCGGAGTTGCCGTTTCTGAGCTCACTGGTTACGGCAGGAACCAGGCCTTTTGTTATGGCGGTTGTCCTGTTTATGTAAGCCAGCCTTTCGATGAAAATGTAAAAGCTGATAAGGGAAAGCAGGACTATCGGGATCATTATAATCCCGCCCTTCATCAGCAGATCAAGGACAGTCATTGCCTCTTCAGTAGATGAAATAGCTGCTGTCCCGAATAATACAGAGATCAGTATCATATGCTAAGTTTTTAATTATGTGCGCCGTAAGAATTTCTATAAAAAACGATTAAAAGAATCAATTATTTCCCTTTATATAAATATCTCATCAGGGTACTCAATGCCGGTCAGGAACAATCCCCTGGCCGGTGCAGACATACCTGCAGATGACCTGTTCGCTGACAGGAGAATATCCTCAAAATCCCGGGCCGATATCCTTCCTCTGCCTGCATCTATCATTGTACCGACAATAGCTCTTACCATGTTTCTCAGGAAGCGGTCGGCCCTGATGGTGAACATCAGAGTATTGCCTTCAGATTTCCATCCTGCACTGAACACGGTGCAGATATTCGTCTTGTTGTCGGAATGAAGCCTGCAGAAACTTGTAAAATCAGAATGCCCGATCAGTATTTCCGATGCCTTATTCATTTCATCAATATCCAGATCACCGTGAACATACCATCCCGTGTCGGTACAGAATGGATCCTTCGTGCGGAGAATAACGTATCTGTACGTCCTGGATATGGCGCTGAATCTTGCATTGGCATCCGCTCTTACCTTTCTGATTCCGGTTACCGAGATATCAGCCGGAAGATATCTGTTCAGCCTGAATACAAGGTTCTTCCTGAGGTCCAGACCCGGGGAAGCGCTGTCAAAATGAGCGCAGAACACTGAAGCATGGACTCCCGCATCTGTCCGTCCGGCTCCAGTCACAGAGATCTTTTCAGCAAGTATTGTCGACAGGGCTTCATTCAGTATCTTCTGAACTGTCACAGCACCTGGCTGAAGCTGCCATCCGTGGTATGAAGTTCCTTTAAATGAGAGATATATGAAATACCTTGTCAATATTTTCAACGAAATTTCCGCAAATATAGCCATTAAGCAGGATTATTCCGTTTTGGACGGTCAGAATAAAATTTTTGGGCGGCATTAGGAAAATCGATCTTTAAATGTAATTTTACTTCGGCCCAACTTTTGGGTTCTTTGTCTAACCTAAAACTCTAATCATGACAGAACAGAAAAATACGCAAGCAGCAGGTATGGCATTCATGGGAATGATCTTTTTCCTGTTTGGTTTCGTTACCACTTTCAACATCACCCTGGCCGACAAGTTCAAGGCTGTCTTTGAACTTTCAAACTTCCAGGCCCAGCTGGTAAACGGGGCTTTCTTCTTTACCTATTTCGTATTGTCCTTTGCTGCAGGGGGCATAATTAAAAAAATCGGCTACAAGGGAGGCGTGATCCTCGGCCTTCTCCTTGTTGCAGTCGGAAGCTTCCTTTTCTTCCCGGCAGCCAAAATGCTTTCTTTCCCGTTCTTCCTTTTTGCAATTTTCATCATGGCAGGCGGCGTCGTATTTCTCCAGACTGCCGCAAATCCTTATGTTACTGCACTCGGACCTTCAGCCACCGCATCCGGACGTCTTAATCTCACCCAGGCACTTAACTCCATTGCAACTTACATTGCTCCCCTGGTTGCCGGATTGTTCATATTCAAATCAGCAGCCGATGCAGCTCTCAATGTCGCGGAAAACGTTCCCACCACTCCGTTCCTGATTATAGGTGTTGTGGTCTTAATCATTGCTGTTGCAATTTATCTTTTAAAGCTTCCGGAAATTTCAACTCAGGGTGTCGAGAGGAAAAGTGTATGGAAATACCCGCATGTCGTTCTTGGCGCCATCGGTATTTTCTGTTATGTCGGTGCTGAAGTTGGTACGGCCGCAATGCTGCAGAGATATTTTCAGGTAGCTCTCGGAATTACCGGTACCGAAGCTGCCATGATGATCGCCCTTTACTGGGGGGGTGCAATGGTCGGAAGATTCTATGGTTCATTCATGCTTTCCGATGTTAAGGAATCCAAAAAATATCTATATACCGTCCTGGTTCTCCTGCTTGCCCTGTTCGTGGGATGGTTTGTCCGCAAATCAATAACCGACGGCCTTATTTTCGCAGGAATCGCATTCGTGAACTACCTTGCCATGAGGCTCGGAAGAGGAAACGCCAGCAGATCACTCGCAGTGTTCGGTCTTATAGCCGCTCTTCTTCTTGTGATCGTTATGGCTGCCGGAGGTCCGATCATCCTATGGCTCGGGCTTTCAGTGGGTTTCTTCAACTCAATAATGTTCCCGAATATTTTCACCCTCGGTGTTGAAGGCCTCGACAAGGGAGAACTCAGCATGGCTTCCGGACTTATAAACACACTTATCGTCGGCGGATCGATAGTACCGGTTCTGATGGGACTCCTTGCCGATAACGTCGGTGTGAGATTCGCCTTCATACTTCCTATACTATGCTACCTTTACATAGTTTTCTTCGCGTTGGTCGGAAGCAAACGGCGGTGATCGTTCTGTTTTATTGAAAAAAATAAAGGAAAGCCGTTCCAAATTGTTTGGGACGGCTTCGTTTTATTTATCCTTACAATTGTTATATTTACACTCTTTCGTCAATTCTAAAACCATATATCCATGACAACAGATAATCTGATCCGCAAAATCAACAACGGGGATAACAAGGCTTTTCGTGAACTTTATGGCAATGATCCTTCGGAACTGAAGAGAAACGGTAAAAGATATACCGGCCTGCTCAAAAAATTTCAATCTGAATTCGGAAAGAAGGACGTTGACTTTTTTACTTCGCCCGGACGAACCGAAATAGGAGGTAACCACACCGATCATAATTATGGAAGAGTTCTGGCGGGGGCAGTTAACCTCGACAACGTATGTATAGCCGGAAACAACAACACCAATGTGATCAGAATCATTTCCGAGGGCTACCCTCAGTTTGAAGTTGACCTGAAAGACCTGAAACCGGTAAAATCGGAGAAATATACTTCGGCTGCTCTTGTTAGAGGCATTTGCGCTCGATTTAAGGAGCTCGGCCATGAAATAGGGGGATTTGACGCCTGTATCGACGGAGGAGTCCCAAAAGGCTCAGGATTGAGTTCCTCAGCTTCTTTCGAGGTCCTGATAGGTGCCATCCTGAGCGAACTGTTCAACAAGGGCAGGGTCGATCCCATCCAGAATGCGATAATCGGACAATACTCAGAAAATAATTACTTCGGAAAACCATGCGGATTGATGGACCAGACTGCCTGTGCCATGGGCGGACTGATCACCATCGACTTCAAGGATCCATCGAAGCCAAAAGTAAAAAAGGTGAATTTTGATTTTGTTGCAACCGGCTTCTCCCTTGTAATAACCGATACCGGAGGAAGCCATGCCGACCTCAACGACGAATATGCCTCTCTGCCAACCGATATGAAGGCTGTTGCTTCACGGTTGGGCGCAAAGGTACTGCGGGAAGTTACCCTTAAACAGGTTCTCGAGATTATCCCTGAGATACGCGGGAAAGTGGGCGACAGGGCAATACTCAGAGCTATCCACTTCCAGGGCGACAACCAGAGAGTGGTCGACCAGGTGGCGGCACTTGAGAAAAACGATTTCAAATCCTTCCTTAAAATGGTTGTCGATTCAGGCTTCAGTTCATACATGTACAACCAGAATGTTTATCCCATTACCAATGTAAGAGAACAAAACGTTTCTCTGGCACTTGCCCTGAGCGAACTGGTACTCAAGGGTGAAGGAGCGTGGAGGGTTCACGGAGGAGGCTTTGCCGGCACAATCCAGGCATTCGTTCCCCAGCCGCTTCTGAAGAAATATGTTACCACACTGGAGCATGTCTATGGCAAAGGCTCATGCCACATCCTGTTCATCAGGCATCAGGGAGCCGGAAAGGTCAGACTGTAGTCAAACCCGGTAATTAATTTGATTTTAAACTGTCATGAATATTGTAAAGGAAGATTCATTCAAGAGTGTCCTGAACGGAAAACCGACAGGTTTATACACTCTGAGGAATAAAAACGGACTGGTTGCCCAGGTTACAAACTATGGAGCTATTATAGTCAGCATATTTGCTCCCGACCGAAATGGAAATTTTGCCGATGTAGTGCAGGGTTATGACAATATCTCCGACTATATTGAAATGAACAGCCCTTATATGGGCGCGGTCTGCGGGCGATGCGCAAACAGGATTGAAAAGGGCAGGTTCTCCATAAACGGGAAACAGTACACCCTTGCAGTCAATAACGGACCAAATCACCTTCACGGGGGAATCAAAGGCTTCAACAGGGCTGTCTGGCATGTTATCGATGCATCCGGTACAGGGGTGAAAATGGAGTACTTTTCTGCCGACGGAGAGGAAGGATATCCCGGTAACCTGAAGACATCAGTTACCTATACCCTTACAGATACAAATGAGCTGCTTATGGAGTTTTTTGCCACAACCGACAAACCTACATTGGTTAACCTTGCCGGTCATTCTTATTTCAACATGGCAGGGGAGGGCTCAGGAAGCATTTACGACCATGAGCTGATTATTAACGGCAAGTTCTTCACTCCGACCGATGAGACAAATATACCAACAGGTGAAATCATCTCCGTAAGGGGCACACCGTTTGATTTCACCAGTCCGAAAAAAATCGGCCGGGATATAGATATGGACAATGAACAGCTCCGCTTCGGTGCAGGATATGATCATAACTGGGTCCTCGATCACCCGGCAGGCGTTCCTGGTCTGGCTGCCACAGTCTCTGATCCGCTTTCAGGAAGAACGCTGGAGGTTTATACCACTCAGCCCGGCCTTCAGTTGTACACAGCCAACTGGATCGACAATGAAAAGGGCAAGTTCGGGAAAAAATACGGCAGGAGATGGGCTTATGCTCTTGAAACACAGCATTTCCCCGATGCGGTCAATAAACCGCATTTCCCGTCAGCCATTCTTAATCCGGGTGAAGAATACAAACAAACCTGCATTTATAAATTTTCAGCCAGACAGTGAAGACGATCATTCAAAGCAATAAGTAACCTTAAACCTAATAAAATGACAAACAAAAATTCCAATTTTCTGTTCCCTCTGATAGTGATGGCCACTCTCTTCTTTCTGCTGGGCTTCATCACGACCATGAACAACTCGCTTATTGACTATCTGAAGGATGCCTTTAAGCTCAACGAGGTAGAGAAACAGCTTCCAAATACCTTCTTTTACGGTGCCTATATCCTTTCAATACCGGTCGGGTACCTGCTTAACCGGATCGGTTATAAGAACGGAGTGCTTGCAGGTCTGGGCCTGATAAGTCTTGGCTTCTTCCTATGCATTCCCGGCGTTGCGGCCGGTTACTACGGCTTTCTGAGCGCTGTTTCTGTCTTTGCTATTGGAATTGTGCTGCTCCAGGTCGCTGCCAATCCTTATGTGAATGCCCTGGGAAGTCCAGAAACTGCTGCAAGCAGGCTCACCCTGACCAATGCTCTGAACTCTGTTGCCACGGTTATTGCTCCGATTTTCGTTTCAATGCTCATAGTGTCGGCCAATACCGGGACAGAAGCTGATCCAAAGACTGTGCAGGGGCCTTTTGCAGGCATCGGAATTGTAACCCTTGTCATTGTGGTGATAATGTTTTTCCTCCATCTTCCTGAAATAAAGGAAGGTGAAGCAGCTGAAGGCAATTCAAAAAAATACAAGGACAGCGCCTACAAATACACTCATCTCTGGCTCGGTTCGCTTGCGATCTTCTTTTATATGGGAGTAGAAATCGGGATACCGAGTTTCTTTGCCGATTATTCATCAAGACTGGGATTTACCTTCGACGGTGAAATGAGGACCAGGCTTCTGGCCTATTACTGGGCAGGCCTGATGGTAGGTCGTATTGCAGGTATCTTCATCCTTCGCAAGTACACTGCACGCAAGATACTTAGCTTCTGTGCCGTTGGCGGTGCCGTGATGCTTCTGCTTTCACTCGTACTCGGAGGAATGGGCATGAACTGGATCGGACTGGTGCTGTTCCTTGGAACCGGTCTTATGCATTCAATAATGTGGCCCTGCATCTATAACCTTGCACTGGAGGATCTTGGTCCCCACTCAAAGGTTGGTTCGGGAGTTATCGCGACATCTGTTATCGGAGCTGCTCTCCTGCCAATCATGATGGGCGCAATCCAGAAGGGAATCGGCCTTCTGGTAGCTATCTGCTGCCTGTTCATATATTATGCATATATCACGTTCTTTGCCGTGAAAGGCTCCAAAATCAGGTAATATCGTTGTAACATACAATTTTTTACCAGCCGTCCCAGTTATGCCGGTCATATCGATCAGACCGGCATAACATGGGATAATGTAAACACTTTTAGATGCGATCGTTGAATAATAGGAGAGGATTCGCAAGCGACAACAACGCTGGTGTGCATCCGGAAATATTGAAGGAAATTATTTCTGCCAATGAGGGTCATGTTGTGGGATATGGAGATGACATCTACACCAGGCAGGCCAGGGAAATTTTCAGGGAGCATCTCGGGACGGATGCCGAAGTATGGTTTGTCTTTACAGGCACAGCTGCCAATACCCTCGGTCTGAGCGGAGTTACGAGATCATGGAATTCGGTGATAACCGCACATACTGCCCATATACAGCAGGATGAGTGCGGGGCTCCTGAGAAATTCACAGGCTGCAAAGTGCTGGCTGTTGATACTCCCGACGGCAAGCTAAGACCGGCAATGCTTTCAAAGCATGTTCATGGCTTTGGTTTTGAGCATCATTCTCAGCCGGGGATCATTTCAATAACCCAGACTTCTGAAATGGGAACGGTTTACACCGTTGAAGAAATTAAAGAACTTGCCGAATATGCCCATGAAAAGGGAATGTTGCTCCACATGGACGGGGCAAGGATAGCAAATGCGGCTGTATATCTCGGCCTTCCTTTCAAAGAATTCACCACCAATGCCGGTGTGGATCTGCTTTCCTTCGGGGGAACCAAGAACGGAATGATGTATGGTGAGGCTGTCTGTTTCCTGAAACCGGGACTTTCTCCGGATTTCAAGTATATCAGAAAGCAGGGTATGCAGCTTGCATCGAAGATGCGTTATATATCAGCACAGTACATCGCTTATTTCAGGGATGATCTGTGGATGAGAAATGCATCGCATGCAAATGCCATGGCAAATTTGCTTTCAGAGAAGATCAGGGAGATTCCGGGTATCAGGATAACTCAGAAGGTTCAGTCGAACGGGGTTTTTGCTGTTATCCCGCATGATGTCGCGGAAACTGTTATGAGATCATATTTCTTTTATTCCTGGGATGAAATGACATTTGAATACAGATTGATGACAAGCTGGGATACATCTCCCGGAGATATTGATGATTTTGTCAGACTGCTGGGAGAGGAGATGAGCAAAAGGGGCTGAATCATCCGGATCAGCCGATTTTTTTCGCTTGAAACCAACAAACGGGCTGTGATAACACCAACTTGCAGGATAAGTATAATGAAAAAGCCGGGATCGCAGGATTCCGGCTTTTCAATTATTCTGGAAGCTTTATTATTTGAGAGTAAAGTTTATAGGTACCATGTACCATACAGGAACAGGTTTACCACCCTGTTTACCTGGTTTAAACGCAGGAAGTGTCTTTACAACGCGGATGGCTTCTTTGTCGAGTTCGGGGTCAACACCCTTTAATATCTCGACTTTATCTACACCACCCCTGGCAGTTACACAAAATCTTACAATTACCTTTCCCTGGATGTTGTTTTCCTTGGCAACTTCAGGATACTGGGTGTGCTCCATGATATACTTCAGAAGCTCTACTTCACCACCGGGGAACATAGGCATTTCCTCAACAACCACGAAAGGTTCAGCTTCTTCTTCTTCCTCTTCCTGTATCTCCTCGGCAACAATGGCTATTTCCTCAACCACTTCTGCATCCTGGACTTCAACAGACGCCTGGTCTGCTGTCATAAGCTGTACTTCTTCCTCAGGTTTTACTGAGTCAACTACAACGGGCGGAACATAAGCTGCCTGCTGAACCACATCCTGTGGAGGAGGCGGGGGAGGAGGCGGGGGAGCAACAGTCTCCGTAGGCTGATCAAGGTTTTCCATCTCGACAACCACCTGCCTTTCGGTCGCTTTTGCCCTGCCCTCTGCTGCTTTTGCATTGAGATAGGGAGTAATTACGGCGGTCGCTATAATCGCAATTCCTATAAGGAGTGCAATAATCACATTACGATTGTACTTCTTGCGCAGTGTATAGGCTCCGTACTCCTTATTCCTTTTCTCAAATACTATATCATCAAAGGCAGGTGCTTTAAAATTATCTTTTGCCATTTTCTTAAGGTTTACGGGTTATCTGGCTGAAGCTGTGGCGGTCGATGCAATGCCTGCTGCACGTTCCACCATCATTTCTTCGTACCATGCGATCTTAACAAATGAATAACGGGCAATACCGCAGATATTCATCTCATCGAGAATATCCACAAAGTTCCCGTAATTGGCCAGCTTATGTGCTTTGATAAGCACAATAGGGCCGGTGTCATCGTCTTTTTTCAGCTGAGCCACCATGCTTTTGGCCGAGTCCTGCGAGATCGGAATTTTGCCCGAAATCACTTCATCATTGAAATCGTTGATCTTCTTGAACAGGGCTTTGTTCCTGTCGAGAAGGATGCGACGGATTCCCTCGGCACTGAAATCTGTCTCTGTAAGAGGAGGCAGAATAGGCGGATTGGCGCTGTAATCCTCCGGTTTTACCGAACCGGGATAGACATACACCTTATTATCCGGACCAAGCAGAATGTTTGTGGTACGGCTGGCTGAAATCTTGGGAGCTTCCTGTTTTGTGGGATCCTTGATCTTTTCAGGAAGTACTATCTCCATTATCTTGGCCTTGCTGAAAGCAGTCGTAAGCATAAAGAATACGATTAGCAGACACATAAGGTCAACCATCGGAGTCATATCAATGTGAGGAGCATGCTTTTTAGCTTTCCTCTTCCCTCCTTTTTGCTGTTCTTGCTGAATTATCTCTGCCATATCACTGCTGAATTTCTTCTAGGTTAATTTTTACCGCTTCCAGGCTGGTTATCAGATTGAACCTGTGTACATTCCTGTCCTGGAGTATGTCAAGAACCTTTTCAACCATTTCGAAAGTGGTGTTGGAGTCTCCCTTAAGAGTGGCCTTGATGTTGGGATTGACCTGGCGTGCGGCAAGTATCCAGTACGAAAGCTGGTTGTCTGCCGAGTCGATTGGAATTCCAACCTGCAGGCTGTTCCTTTCATTATTATCCTTGGCATTCAGGAATTGCTTCATCTGTGCAATCGGAATACCCATCGAGGATTTCTGTTTCTCGAAGGTCCTCAGTTCGGCCTCAGTGAATTCTATTCCGTAACGCTCACCCATCGCTGCAAGGATTTTAGGCCTGTACTTGAGAAGAGTGTCGCCTCCGTTGTCGAAATTCATGAAGACTTTGCCGTCAGGTGAAAGCAGGAACGTCATCATATTGAAATCAGGCAATGGTGTCTCTGATATTGAAAAAGGAGTATCAACATTTGCCGGTTCCGGCTGCCTCATCGTGGTGGTAAGCATAAGGAATATGAGTACCACGGAGAAGAGGTCCACCATAGGCGTCATGTCGATGTGGGGCGAATTTTTTGGTAATCTTATCTTTGGCATCTTTTTCTTCTTTTAATGATTAAACCAAAAGATTCATTACTACTTGCCTCTCAGTGAAGCAGCGAAGTTCTGTGTCAGACTGAAACCTGCTTCATCAATTTTGAAAGTATATGCGTCAATAGTTGAGCTGAAATAGTTAAACGCAATGATTGAAAGGGTGGAACCTGTAATACCGAATGCGGTGTTTACAAGAGCTTCAGAAATACCCTGTGAGAGAGCAAGTGCATCAGGAGCGCCTGACTGGGCAAGAGCGGCGAATGCACGGATCATACCGAGTACCGTTCCAATAAGACCGATAAGCACCGAGATTGATGCAAGTGTGGTGAAAATTACCATGTTCTTTGAAAGCATCGGCAGCTCAAGAGCCGTTGCTTCTTCAAATGACTTCTGGATTGAGAGGATCTTCTGGTCTTTCTCGAGTTCCTTGTCATTCTGAAGGTCGCGGTAACGGGCCAGACCGGCTTTCATTACATTGGCAAGCGAACCCTTCTGCTTGTCGCACTCCACAATGGCTTCTTCAATCTTGTCAGCTTCGAGAAGACTCTGGAGCCTGCGGACAAATGTGTTAAGTCTGCCTTTTCCTTTTGCTCTTGAAAGAGTAATAAGCCTTTCAATAACAAAAATGATAAGTACAAGAACGCATGTCATAAGAATGGGAACGATGAAACCTCCCTTGTAAATAATTCCAAGGTAATTGCCTTCAAGGGCATGACCCTTTGGATTGCCGCCCTCGAAGTTAACCGGGTTTCCCATTACGTTGACAAACAATAGATAGCAAATTACGAATGCTATCAGAATAGCACTTACTGCGAAAACATTCGACAGCGCTTCTTTAAAAGAACTTCCTTGTTTACTCATTTTTATCGATTTTGGTTAGGTTAAAATTTTGTTGACTTGCAAATATATGTTTTCAATTGTTTTTTTCCAATAGCCTGAATAAATTAAATATTTATATACGATCGTGAATCCGTGCTAATTTTCTATATTAAAGACCGTTCAGTGATTACTTTACCCTATAAGAAAACTATTTTTTTCGTCACGAACTCAGAACTGAATACTGACGGCCGCTTTGTTCCGGCCGTCAGTAATGCAGTATTGTGCTTTTTTATTTCTCGAGCTTGACGTTATACACTCTTGATTTTGTGATCTCAACCTCCTTGCTCTTGTAGCCCTGAGCGCTGATAATAAGTATTTCGGATCCCTGCGGAATCTCAAATTTGTATTCTCCCTTTCCGTTGGTGAGGTTCTCGGCTGCCGTGTCCTTAACCCTGACTGATGCGTAAGCGATCGGATTACCGGCTGTATCGGTGATAACACCCTTGATCTCGTTGGGGTTTATACCTTTTCTGACCGATGCCTGATAATCCTGAACCCATTTGAGACTGTTTTTTACGTTGGTATTGTTCGGATCAAGCTCCAGAATCTTTCCGTAGGCTTCAGCAGCCCTTCCCAGAATGGCGATCTTGCCTTCAAGGGTTTTTTCCTGTCCGGCAGCTCTTGTTTCGAGAGCAGCGATGCCGTTATAACCTCTTATTTTTCCATCGTTGTTCTTCGGATTAAGGTTAATCATTCTGTTATAATAATCCTTTGCCGCGGTGTAGTTACCGTTTTCCATATGATAATAACCAAGGTAGGTCATTGCCTCAAGCATTTCAGTCATATTTTCAAGGCTGTCCTTGGCGGCTACGCTGAGGTACTTCTCAAACTTGGGCCTGGCAATTCCTGTCTTCATGTCAGGGTCCATCCTCGAGTAGGTGCGGGCAATCTGCGCATGCGCAGGAAGGTAATCGGGTGATTTCTGGATCACGACATTCAGTATTGAATCAGCCGACTTGAATTTCTCGGCATTGTAGTAAGCCCTCCCAATGAGCATGTACTCACTCAGGTTGTTTTCCTTTGATGGATCGATCAGTTTTGCCCAGGTTTTGGCAGCGCCTTCATACCTTCTGAAGAAATTGTAATTGCTTGCCATCTCACTCAGAATAGACCTTTCGACAGGTGTCATGGGTGCATTGGCGTCCGTACGTTTAGCCTTGAAAGCAAGGTCAAACTCCTGGAAAGCTTTGTCAAGGTCCTTGTCGGCAGCAGCTACCTTTGCCTCAAGATCGTTTACTTTTTTAGTAAGATCATCAACTGAAGCCGCAAATTTGGCCTTGTTGGCAGCACTGGCAACAGCCATCCTCGATTTCTCCCTGTCGAGCTGGTTCCTGAGCGAAGTCAGTTCATCAAGGTTTTTGGTGTAATCCTGATTTTTCTTCACAAGGATTCTTGCCATGTAGTGGTGGTCCTTCTGCAGCAGGGCATCCTTATCAACCACCGAGAAAAGCTTCTCCATGTAGGAAAGAGCCTTGTCATAATCGGGATTTTCTTTTTCATAGTAGGAATAGCCTGCAAGGCGGTTCATGTAGCCCCTTGACTGGTCAACCGCAAGGATCTCCTCAACGTTCAGGATTACTTCCTCATAATCGCCGGCATAGAAAAGAGAGTTCACATACCTGACTTTCGCCGGAATGTTTCCTGCTGTAAGGTCGAGGTACTTCTTGAAGTTCTCTTTCGACTGCTCAAGACGACCGGCACGCCAGTAGAGCTGACCAAGTTCCCTGTACGCCGGAGCATAATTTGCATTAAGGTTAATGGCTTCCTCAAAGTTCTGAATCGCCTGGGTATATGCTTTGGCCTTGAAATATACGAAACCGATTTTCATTGCGGCAGTCGGAGACTGAGGATCGGCAAACTGGGCGAGGTTATAATTCCTGATCGCGTTTGATCCGTCATTTGCCATCATGTAGATGTCACCTGCCGTGAAAAATATCTCGGGATTCTTGTTATCGATAGTCAGCGCCTGCCTGATAAGGGGAAGTGCAAGACCTGTATCAACTGTGCTTTCTATGGAGTTAACATATGATTCGGCTATTTTGGCAAGTGCAAAGGCATATTCCGGAGCCGGGGGAGTCATCTTTTTGATCTTCTTGTAGGGAAGAAGAAAACTCCTGGCTTTCGTCCTCATTTCGTCAGCTTTCGCCTTGTCGCCCTTATAGTTGGCTATTTTTGCCAGACCGACGTAGTTAAGCGGATCGTTCGCATTTGCACTGATACCCTTCTGATATATATCGGTTGCTGCTTTCGTGGCTGCAGCCAGTGTATTTGAAATTGTATCTGCAAAATAGTTTAGAAGATAGTTCTCACCCAGATAGAAATAGTATTTGCTGTTGCCTGGTTCTTTCTGTATCAGGGCATTGTACATCTCCTCCGCTTTGTCGTACGACTCACTCTTGGTAAGCTGGATGGCGGTTTTCAGATCCTGCGCCCTGACACCAAATGCCATAACTACAGAAAGGATACCTGTCAGCAAACCGATTCTTTTAAACATCAAACTTTTCATCGTTTTCAATTTTGATATCAAATTATTGTTTCAATTTATTCTCTCTTTTTTCAACCCATCCGGTATTCATCAACCTTTTACCGGATTTTATTTATATATATGTATTAGTATCTCCTTTTCAAATATTTTCCTTCCAATCTTAACCTTTAGTTCTTTTGCCCTGCGCCCTGTGCCCTGCGCCCTGTGCCCTGCGCCCTGCGCCCTGCGCCTTCTATATCCCCGTATCAAACATCAGGCCAACTATTCCGCCTCGCGTTTATTCGGTCTTCACCTGAACCAGTCTGACCGGCATAGTTGCAGGGACCAGCCCTGATTTAAGCACTATCCTCTGACCCTGTTCACCTGTTGCCCATTGAATGAAACCTGATCCCAGTCCTGCAAAGGTCTCCCTTGAAGTCATGTAAACCTCTCTGACAAAAGGATAGGATTTGTCAGCAATGAATCCCTGGTAAGGTCTGTAATATGAACCGTCGCTGGCAAATTCCTGCGAAAGGGCGAGAACATTCACCCTGCTGAGGAACATGTTGCTCTGGGGATCATCCTTGTCGCTTACCCAGTTTACGCTTATTATTCCCATGGCATCGGGATTTCTGGAAACAAATTCAATGACCTCGGCATTACTGTTGACGGCAAAGAAATTGTCGCCAAGGGTGTCAGCAATCTCAAAACGCTCCTTGAAATACCTGATATTGCCAGATTTCGTATTGTCAAATATCACACTGATCCTTCCGAGTTTCGATTTTTGATCCAGTTCTTTCCAGTTCCTTACCCTGCCCTGAAAAATATCCGCTACATTATTGTATGTCAGGAGCGTGTCGGAGTTTTCCCTGTTGGTTATCAGAGCAAGGGCATCCCATGCAAAAGTGACAGACCGCACTACGATGAGCTGCTCTTTCAGGTAGGCAATCTGGTCTTCCGTGAGTTTGCGGCTTGTTACCATAACTTTGACCGAATCGCTCATGAAATAGTTCACCACATCCACTTCAGGCATGTATGCGGGTTTTATGAAAGCATTCTGGTAAAGTGACGTAAATGTATAAACCTCCGTATCGACAAGAGGCTGAAATGACTCGTCGACCACGATTTTGATGTTTCCCCTGGTGGGTGTTTCATCAAGCTGTTTTTGACTTCCCGATCTGCATCCGGCTGTAATTACAGTTAGTAATAACCCGATACTAAGGATCTTAATTCCAAAAGTAAAATTTTCCCGCGAGATAATATTCACAATATTTTCGGACTTAGGTATAGAATTCCGGAATGCAATAATAATAAATTTTTGAAAAAAATCAGGTAACTTCATTTACTTATAATTTTATATGCATTCTCAGTTTTTTCTTATCAGTTTTAACTGTGATGGAAGTACAGGCATCCTGTAAGCCGGTTTCCTGCCATTTTTCTATTCATCCTCATCGTCGGGCCTGAAGAACAGCTTCACTATATTTAAATAGGTGGTGTATGCCCTGTATAATCCATAAAATATGCAGACAGAGCCGAAAATCACCAGAACGGGCTTACTGAGAGTCGTAAGGTTCGAATCAAAAATGAAGATCAGGAAAATGCCGATGCCAAGGTAGAAAAACACCATGAAAGCGCTCAGTATTGCGCCCATTTGCCTCATTATTTTATTTTCATTCATACCGAATACTTTAGTTACCAAATTAACGAATAATCATGATTGAATCAAAAAATATTTTTACCAAGATACATTTTTCTTACACTAAAATTTGCCATGCACCGGGGATTTCAGCAGGAGTGAACTGTCGCCGTAGCTCAGGAACCGGAATTCATTGTCAAGGGCATAACGGTATACGGTTTTCCAGTCATTTCCTGTCCAGGCCGAGACCAGAAGGAGCAGAGTGCTCCTTGGCTGGTGAAAATTGGTAACCATCCCTTCAATCATCCTGAACCTGTATCCCGGAACGATTATCATGCTTGTGGATGCTTCCAGTTCACTCATGTCCCGGCTGATAATATGCTGCTTCAGGGCTCCCAATGACTCATTAACGGATATTTCCCTGTCGTCACCGTAGGGATCCCATTGACCGACGCTGTTTTCGCTGTTTTCAGCCAGCTTGCCGGCAAGAGCTTTCACTCCAAGCCAGTAAAGGCTTTCAAGTGTCCTCACAGATGTTGTCCCGACAGCTACTATCCTGCCGCGGTTCTCCAGAAGCCTTTCAATTGTCGCGGCGGTGACCGAAAAACGCTCGCAGTGCATTGTGTGCCCGGCAATGCCCGGCGTTCTTACCGGCTGAAATGTTCCGGCACCGACATGCAGGGTTATGCTTGAATGGCTTATTCCCCTGTTCGCCAGAGAGCATAGCAATTCTTCTGTAAAATGTAAACCGGCTGTCGGAGCCGCCACCGAACCTTTCACCTTTGAATATACGGTCTGATACCTTATTCTGTCCCCGGCTTCGTCCTCCCTGTTAATATAGGGAGGCAGCGGTATATGGCCCGACGCATCAATCACCTCGCTGAAACTAATGCGGGGATTGCTCCATGAATACCTAACCCTCCAGGCTTCTCCCTCGCTGCAGATCATTTCTGCCGTGAGGGTGTTTATTTGGCCTCCGGCAGAGAATGGCATTGACAACACTCCGCTTTTCCATTTCTTGAGATTTCCGATCATGCATTTCCATTCAACAGGACCCGGGGATGAAAAGGACAGTTCGTATGAATGAGGGAAAAGCGGTTCAAGACAGAGGATCTCAATATAAGCCCCGGATTCTTTCCTGAACAGAAGTCTGGCGCTTATAACCCTTGTATTGTTAAAAACAAGATGTGTACCCGAGGGCAGATGATTCCCGATATTCCTGAATACGTCTGATGAAACTCCTTTCCCATCGTATAAAAGAAGCTTTGAACCATCGCGATCCGGCAGCGGATACTGGGCAATGCGTTCTGCCGGCAGATCATAATCATATTCGTTAATTCTTATATCCTGCATTTTGCTTCCGCGTTGTACGCGGGTTTTTTCTGATTTCACATGATCCGTCTTTGGGGTAGTGTCGGACTCAGGCAGCAAAAGTAATAATTTATGAGGTTTCAGCGCAATTGAGTATCTTTGCAGGGCAGCAGGCCGTTCCATCGTTCCCGGTTATAATGCCGGGGAAGGAAAGTCCGGACAACGCAGAGCGCCATGCTTCCTAACGGGAAGATATCTGTGAGGGTATGCAAGTGTAACAGAAAATAACCTCCCCGACCGTAGCGTCGGGGGAAGGGTGAAAAGGTGAGGCAAGAGCTTACCGGTCGCGGCGGTGACGCCGGGAGCCGTACACACCATGGGTTGAAAGACCATGTATACCGGCGACAAGGGTTGCTCGCCCGATGCCGGGGGGTAGGTCGTATGATCCTGCAAGTGATTGCGGGACAAGATAAATGATGGAAGCCGGCAGGAATATCTCTCGCAGATGACCCGGCCGGAACAGAATCCGGCTTACAGGCCGGCTGCATAAATAAAAAGGTCATGCCCGGCATGACCTTTTTATTTATGAAACAGCATTAATTATTTTAACTTGAATACGCTGTCTTCAATAGGAACATCCACTTCCACTTTTGTGAAAGTAGTAACAATTTCCATACCGCTTGCCGATGTAGTGGTCTTCATAGGCAGCAGAACCCCGTTCGTCTCGGTGTAATTCGAGGGGAATGCTTCCACCGTCATGTCCATTCCCTGCTGATTGACGGTTGCAACTGTTTTCACAAGAAGGCCGGAGGCTTTGTCAATGAACATAAGAGCATTGGTTCCGTTCCCCAGGTCGGCCTTGATCTTGTATGCCTGCTTTCCGTTTACGTTTTCTTCACCCTCAAGAGCAAGCTTGCCTTCCTTAAGATACTGGGCCATGTAGTTATTGAAATAATTGTTCCTGTCAATCTGCTTAACCTGTTCGGGAGTCATTTCCACCGGACTGCTGGAACCGGCCATGGGATTCACACTGTATCCTTTTTCACCGTCAAATACCTGGATAATATCCTGACCGTTGAAACTGGTTACTGTTTTGATCTTGTTGGGACTCTTCATCCACATTTCCATCGGCATGTCCATTCCCATCACAGAGGTCTTTGCAGATATCCTGATGGTCTTGATGTTGCCGATTTTGTCGAGTTTGTTAGCTGCCGTGTACTTGCTGATGATTTCATCAAGGCTCTGGGCATTCAGAGCGAATGCTGCAAAAAGAAAGGTTGCTGCGAGAAAAAGCTTTTTCATTTGTAACTTAAGATTAATGTTTAATTAAAAGGTATTAATAGTCTTTCGCAATGCCGTCAGCATTATCAAAAGTCGTTCCATTTTTGAAAGCCTGAGCATGTTTGCTCCGTCGGAAAGAGCTTTGGCCGGATCCGGATGAGTCTCAATGAATATCCCGTCGGCTCCCGCACTGATAGCTGCCTTTCCTATGGTCTCAATCATCCCGGGATTGCCTCCCGACACCCCCCTGGCCTGGTTGGGCTGCTGCAAAGAATGGGTTATGTCCATAATTACGGGAACGCCGTTCTTTTGCATAACAGGAATGTTCCTGAAATCGACTACCAGATCGTGGTAGCCGTACATATTACCGCGGTCGGTGAGCATAATCCTGTTGTTGCCTGCTCCGCGTACCTTCCCAACGGCATATTTCATCGATGCCCCCGACAGAAACTGACCTTTCTTGATGTTGATCCATTTTTCGGTCAGGGCAGCCGCCTCGAGAAGGTCGGTCTGACGGCATAAAAAAGCCGGGATCTGAAGAACATCTACATATCCGGCAGCAATACCGGCTTCGGAGGGATTGTGTATGTCGGTAATGACCGGTACCGAGTACCTCGATCTTACTTCGGCAAGTATCTCCAGAGCCCTTATGTCGCCAATGCCGGTGAATGAGTCAGCCTTGGAGCGGTTGGCCTTTCTGTACGATGACTTAAAAATGAAGGGTATGGAATACTTGTCTGCAATTTCGGCAAGACGCGCGGCAGTAGTAAGAACTAATTCTTCACTCTCAACAACGCATGGTCCGGCAATTAACAGGAAATTGCCGGAATCGGCATATTTAAGGCCAGGAATATCCGGTGCTCTGTGTTTCATTGAGTTGTAAATATAATAATATCGGTTCTTTTCAAATGCATTTTATTCATAATTGTATTTGCCCTTCCACATATCCCTCAGTTTTCGCCTGATCTCTTCCTCACGGGGATTTGCTCCCGGATCATAGAACCGGGTGCCGCTTATCTCAGCAGGCAGAAATTCATCTCTGACGAAGTTTCCTTCAAAATCATGGGCATACCTGTAGTCCTTGTGATACCCAAGATCCTTCATCAGCTTCGTAGGGGCATTTCTTATATTCAGAGGAACGGAAAGGTCGCCCTTTTCCCGCACCAGTGCCTGGGCATTTTCAATTGCCATGTAGGAGGCATTGCTCTTAGGCGATGTCGCAAGGTATAATGCAGTTTCCGAAAGAATGATCCTCGACTCGGGCCATCCGACCACATTTATCGATTCAAAGCAAGCCTGGGCGAGCAGAAGTGCATTGGGGTTCGCCAGACCTATGTCCTCGGCAGCAAGAATCACCATCCTTCTGGCTATAAATTTCGGATCCTCCCCACCCTCAACCATCCTGGCCAGCCAGTATACAGATGCATTGGGATCACTTCCCCTCATCGACTTGATAAAAGCCGAAATTATATCATAGTGCTGTTCCCCGTTCTTGTCATATATTGCAAGGTTCTTTTGTACATGCCTGAGAACCATATCGTTGTTAATGATTATCTTTCCCGGGGAAGTCTCATCCGACTCGCCTGAAACAACCAGTTCAAGGGCGTTGAACAGCTTCCTTGCATCGCCTCCCGAGATCCTTAGAAGCGCTTCATATTCCCTGATCTCAATGTCGAACTTCCCAAGGTACAGATCCTTTTCCAGAGCCCTTCCCAGAAGGCTTTCCAGCTCCTTTTCACCGAGTGGATTCATTACATATACCTGACAGCGTGAAAGGAGAGGGGAGATCACCTCGAAGGAAGGATTTTCGGTTGTTGCTCCGATAAGCGTTATTATACCCTGTTCCACCGAGCCCAGCAGCGAGTCCTGCTGCGATTTGTTGAAACGGTGTATCTCATCTATGAAAAGGACCGGATTGGGCTGATTGAAAAACTGCTGCTTCTTTGCCTTTTCAATAGTCTCCCTCACATCCTTCACCCCCGAATGAACGGCGCTAAGGTGAAAAAAAGGCCTCTTAAGGGTATTGGCAACGATCCAGGCAAGTGTTGTCTTTCCTGTCCCGGGAGGTCCCCAAAGGATAAACGAGGGGATATTTCCCGATTCTAAAGCTTTTCTGAGCACTCCGTTGGGGCCTACAAGATGCTCCTGACCGCAGAATTCATCAAGATTCTTCGGCCTCAGCCTGTCAGCCAGTGGTTGGTTCGCCAGCATGTCCGGATATTTGCGTAAAAGTAATAAAACAATTGAGGATAGAGAAACATGATAATCCTGCCTTTTTCAGGACAAATGCATCTTCATTTTTTTTGCCTATTTTTCATCCCTGTAAATCAGATATCAACTCAAAACATGGTACGAAATCTTTTCATAACTGCCTCTCTGGCTTTTATCATTTCGGGATGCAGACCTGAAACCTCCGGGCAGCTAAGCTCTTCAGGCAATTTGTTTACAGCCGACAGCGGTATGGTTGTCTCTGCCCATCCGGAAGCATCAAGGATCGGTGTTGAAATACTTAAAAGGGGAGGCAATGCAGTCGATGCAGCCGTTGCCACCGGTTTTGCCCTCGCTGTTTGTTATCCCGAGGCAGGGAACATAGGAGGAGGCGGCTTTATGATAATCAGGGAAGCTGACGGAAGAACGGATATGATAGATTACCGTGAAAAGGCCCCGATGGCTGCAGCCCCGGAGATGTTCCTCGACGATTCGGGTAATGTCGTGCCCGGGCTGAGCACCGGAACCTGCCTTTCTGCAGGCGTTCCGGGGACCGTCGACGGTATGATAAGCATCCACTCGAAGTATGGAATACTATCATTTAAGGATGTGATACAACCTGCCATTGACCTTGCCAGGAAGGGTTTCCCGGTTACGGAAGGTCAGGCTGCAGACCTGAACAGCAACAGGGAAAACTTTATAAAACGGAACAGGAAATTGCCCGGTTTCGTAAAGGATACACTCTGGATAAATGGCGACACCCTGCATCAGCCCGAACTGGCAGCAACCCTCGAAAGAATAAGGGATCTGGGCAGGGAGGGTTTCTATTCCGGAATCACTGCCGGAATGATTGTAAATGAGATGAAGAGCGGCAACGGTCTAATTTCAGCTGAGGACCTTGCTGACTATACTTCAGAATTCAGGGATCCTCTTACAGGCGAATACAGGGGATATAAAATAATCACCGCTTCACCTCCCTCAGGCGGAGGCGTGATACTGCTCCAGGTCCTGGGCATGATCGAACCCTTCGATCTGGCACGGATGGGCTTCCATTCAATGGAATCTGTTCACCTTATGGCGGAGGCGGAGCGAAGGGCTTTTGCCGACAGGTCGGAGTTCCTGGGCGACCCGGGATTTTTGGATATTCCCCTTGCAGGGATTCTGAGCGATGAATATCTTGCCGCCAGAATGGAAAGCTTCCGACCTGACTTCGCAACACCATCTTCCTCAATTCTTCCGGGAAGCATACCTTTTAAAGAAGGTACGCAGACAACCCATTATTCAGTTGCCGACTGCATGGGAAATGCAGTATCTGTCACCACTACCCTGAATGAGACCTTTGGAAGCAGCATCGTGGTCGACAGCGCCGGCTTTCTGCTCAACAATGAAATGGACGATTTCTCAGTCAAACCAGGTGTGCCCAACATGTTCGGACTTACAGGCGGAAGCGCAAACGCGGCTGAACCGGGAAAAAGAATGCTGAGTTCAATGACACCCGTCATCATTGAAAAAGAGGGAAAACTGCTGTTGATAGCAGGTTCCCCGGGAGGCTCTACAATTCCCACTTCAGTGCTTCAGGTCCTGGTCAACGTAATTGATTACGGTATGAACATCGCCGAAGCTGTGGATGCAGGGAGATTTCACCACCAGTGGCTTCCCGACCAGATAAGCTATGAAAGCAACGGCCTTCCATCAGAAATCATTGAAAAGCTTGAAAGGGCAGGACATAAGATGAGCGGGCGGAAGAGCATTGGAAGGGTGAATGCAATCATGATAACGCCCGACGGAATGAAAGCGGGAGGACCTGACAGAAGGGGCAATAATTCCGCTCTGGGTTATTAGAAAGCACTGTTTTGATATTTTTTGCTAATTTGGCATAAAATATTGCGTCTGCGGAAAATAAAATATACGTTTTACAGTTATTTTACTGTCTGTAAATGTTTTTGTGAAACAGTACTTGAATAGTTTCAGATATTTATGCAGTTATGAAAAAGCCTCTGCTGATAACCCTGGGCATTATAGTTCTGATATTTGCCTTCCCCTTTTTTAACCTGATCCGATGGACTTTCCAGGAGAAAAAGCCTCTCGACGTGCTTGTGCTCGATAAAACGGTGCCCACCCTCGACCGGCTTAATCACAAGTCGCTGACATGGATACTCAACAATGATCGTTTTGTAAAAAAGGAGAAGAAATCATCCTATTCCTTCAGGAAAGACTATTATGGTTTTGCTCCCACAAGGCCCCTTAAGGACAGGGGAAATACCACAAATGAGTACCATCTGTCTGAATTGATAGATCTTCCCGAAAAAACCGATGCAATATATTTTGCAGATACTTACGGGGTGTTTTTTAACGACTGGTATGTAGGAGTCAATAAAAGCAGGCGCTCAAGGAAGATATATGGCGGACTGAACAACACCGACTATCTGCTTATCAATGAAATGAAAAACAGGAACAAACTTATTATTCTCGAATACAATACCCTCGGATTCCCGACTTCAGAATTTGAATCGTACAGGACCCAGGAAAAACTGGGGATAAAGATTACAGGATGGACGGGTAAATATTTTGAAAAGCTCGACACCACTTCCAGGAACTTCCCGGTATGGATGACTGCCATGTACAGAAAAGAATTTGGCCGGCCTTGGACATTCACCAAACCTGGAATAGTGCTGCTGAGCGAAAAGCATATTATAGTTCTTGAAGAAGGGACACACCTCACAGATGCCAGACTATTTATACATACCGAAGCTGAAAACGCCTCAAAATACTCTGTACCTGAAACAGTCGCCTTTGACAAGTGGTTTGATATCATCGATCCTCTTGAGAATAATGTAATCTCGAGTTTCGAGCTTTCAACAACCGCTATCGGAGATACACTGCTTGGAGCAAGTATGCTCAGGAGCAGTTTCCCGGCTGTTACCTGCGACTCGACAGGAAGAACATTCTATTTCTCGGGCGACTTCGCCAATA
>CAYSBL010000018.1:15984-56794 GCA_964429295.1 uncultured Rikenellaceae bacterium | reverse complement strand
AACCGGAATTTTTTCACCCCCAACTCGACCTTCCTTTTGTTTATTATTACCCCCTACCCCTTTTATTATTTATTACCCCCTTCCCAACCTTCCCCCAAAGGGGAAGGAGCCTGCAATATCCTCCAAAAGTGCAGAATTTAACAATGGAGAATTCATTTCCCCCCTGGGGGAAAGAAGAAAGGGGGTAAGTGGAATGTTGAAAAATCAATTCATTACATTTGCTTAAAAATTCCCGGCAATGAAACGACTTCTTGTTATAATATCCGCATGCTTCCTGCTTTCAGCCCCCGGCAGCACGCATCCCTGGAAACCTTCCCATTACGTGATAGTCGACACCGATGGTGGCATCGACGACATCAGAACGATCTCCATGCTTCTGGCATCACCCGACGTAAGGCTTCTTGCAGTTACTGTCTCCCACGGAGCCCTCCCTGCCGATAAGGCTTACATAAAGGTAAAGAGCCTGCTCAATTCATTCCATCACGAGGGGATACCGGTCGGTATCAACCGTTCGGGCAGCTTCAGATCACCTGAATTCCCTGCCGCTCTTAATAGCAGGTGGGGAGAAGAGGAGGGAATTGATGCGTCTTCCGCAAGAAGCTGTAATGATGTTATTTCAGACATTTTGGAGGCTGAAAAGACAAAAATAAGCTTCATTTGCCTTGGAAGCATGTCTACAGCCCTTAATGCACTCAGGAATATCCCTGAATTCAGCGGCCAGGTAAAGGATTTCATCTGGAGCGCCGACGGAGCTGACGACAAAGCCGGTTTCAATTACAATATCGATATGAAATCCTCGGTATCAATACTGAAACAGGAGATCCCTGTGAAAATAGTCCGGAAATATATGCTTAACGAATCAGTGTTCTGGGACAATGACCTGATTGAAGCTGTCAAAGACATAAATACAAGGTACGCCGGAACGGTTGGTTCTGTGACAGTTTTCTCCGGACCTCACAGGTTCGCCCTTGAAGCCACCGATGAGATGACCGCCCTTTTTCTTCATTACCCGGAATTATTCATTTGCAAAACACTTGGTAATGTCACCGACTGCATCCCATCCGATCCGGCGGGATTAAGGGAAAACACCCTCAGAATACTGAAGGGTGAAACCGTGCCCAGGAA
Organism: uncultured Rikenellaceae bacterium; assembly: GCA_964429295.1. Classification (GTDB taxonomy): domain Bacteria; phylum Bacteroidota; class Bacteroidia; order Bacteroidales; family VadinHA17; genus LD21. The sequence continues at coordinate 55,669 of CAYSBL010000018.1, read as the reverse complement.
CCAGGTTATCAAGGCGTTTCCTGCTGATCCGGGCTTTTACTTCGACGACCTGGGCAGTTCGGTTACCGAAATAATTGACAAATACGGCATCGATGAGTTCAGTTCATGCGTTCTTTCAAATGAGCTTCACCGGCATCTGGGTGTTTTCACTGTCATTGGCGCTAAAATGGGGATAAGGGCAAGGGAGTACTTTGCCACCGGAGTAGATGAGTTCCATGTCAGATCACTGGCCGGCTCCACACCTCCTATAAGTTGTTTCAACGATGGATTACAGGTCAGTACCGGTGCCACTCCGGGACACGGCCTGCTTACGGTTGTGAATGATCAGCCTGCAAGGCCGGCAGCAGACTTCACATACCAGAACCGGACAATAAGGCTCACCCTGAAACCGGAAATTGCCGAAAAAATCATCTCGGAACTTAAGGAGTTCAACTTCGTTTACGGTCTCGACAGCAACACCTACTGGGAACTCGTACGTAAAAACTCCATCAAATACTGGCTCAGCATGGACCGGAATGAGATATTCGCGATTGAGGTGATAAAGTGATCATTTATTATACTCATCGAAGAAATCATTCCCCTTGTCGTCAGTAATGATGAACGCGGCCATGTTCTCCACCCTGATCTTCCTTATTGCCTCCATTCCAAGATCTTCGAAGTCAACAAGCTCCACCGATTTTATATTTTCCTCGGCAAGGATAGCGGCGGGACCACCTATCGATCCGAGGTAGAACCCTCCATGCTTCTTGCACGAGTCGATAACCTGCCTGCCGCGGTTCCCCTTTGCTACCATTATAAGAGATCCTCCAAGGCTCTGGAAAAGCGGAACATAACTGTCCATCCTGCCGGCTGTGGTCGGGCCAAAGCTTCCGGATGCCATGCCTTCAGGTGTTTTGGCAGGACCTGCATAGTATACAGGGTGATTCCGGAAGTATTCAGGCATCTGTTTACCTTCATCAAGCATCTTTTTGATCCTCGCGTGAGCTATGTCACGGGCAACAATGAGCGTACCCCTGAGGTTCAGCCTTGTCTTTACGGGATATTTCGTCAATTCTGCCAGTATCTCATTCATCGGCCTGTCAAGATCTATCTCTACCGGTTTTTCAAGCTCCGGCGCCTTCGCTGGCATAAACCTCGCCGGATTGACCTCAAGCTGTTCCAGGAATATGCCTTCCGCAGTTATTTTTCCCCTTATGTTGCGGTCGGCGCTGCAGCTTACGCCCATACCCACCGGGCATGAGGCAGCATGACGCGGGAGACGGATGACCCTTACGTCATGCACAAAATACTTCCCTCCGAACTGTGCGCCAACACCATATTCCTGACATATCTTTTCGATCCTTTCCTCCCACTCAGGGTCGCGGAAAGCCCTGCCGGATGCATTGCCTGTAAAAGGCAGATCATCAAGGTATCCCGCCGAGGCCAGCTTCACAGTCTTCAGAGTCATTTCAGCCGAGGTACCTCCGATCACCAGGGCCAGGTGATACGGCGGACAGGCAGAGGTGCCAAGCTCCTCGATCTTCTCCCTCACAAATTTTTTAAGCGACTCTTCATTAAGTAACGACTTCGATTGCTGGTATAGGAAGCTCTTGTTTGCCGAACCTCCGCCCTTGGCTACGAACAAAAAATGGTACTCGCCTCCCTGACAGGATGTTATGTCAATCTGTGCAGGCAGGTTGCTGCCTGTGTTCTTCTCTTCGAACATGGTCGAAGGGACGATCTGGGAATAACGCAGATTCTTTTCACTGTATGTTTCCCATATCCCGCGGCTGAGATGAAGGGCATCATCTACCCCTGTGAAGACATTCTCCCCCTTCCAGGCCATCACGATGGCCGTACCGGTATCCTGGCACCAGGGCAGTTTCCCTTCGGAAGAGATCACCGAGTTCCGGAGCATCACCCACGCCACAAACCTGTCGTTGTCAGTGGCTTCCGGGTCGGCCAGTATCTTCGCAAGCTTCGAGAGATGCGAGGTTCGCATAAAAAAATTCACATCGATGAAAGCCTGCCTGGCCAGTATCTTCAGGGCCCCGGGATCAACCTGCAGCATCCTCCTGCCGCAACATTCAGCAACATTGACATAGCCGTCTGCAATCCGGCGGTAAACGGTAAAATCCTCCCCGTGCTGGAAGGGCTTTTCATAAATGAATTCTGCCATGATTTTTCAGTTTTACGGGCTTTGCTGTACCAAATATAAGAAGGCGGATGGCAGAAGGCAAGAGGCAGATGTAAAATAAATTATTTATATTCTCTCTAAATAAGCATGCATGCTGAAAATTCTTTTCAGGCCGAAAACGTTTGAAATATACAGGACGACGCAACAGCCTGAAAAATCGGCATTTAGAGTCGCCCAAAGGGTATTGCGGAACCATATTTTCGTTATTTTTGAGTAGCTTAACTAAAACCTGGTTACTAATTAACATAAGTCATCCCATGAATGTGATCTTCAGACGCAAGCCCCGGCTGTCACGGTGGCAGATATGGAACATGAGCTTCGGTTTTCTGGGCATACAGTTTGGTTTTGCCCTTCAGAACGGCAATGTGAGCCGTATCTTTCAGACCCTCGGCGCTGAAATTGACAACATCCCGATCCTCTGGATCGCAGCTCCGGTTACCGGTCTTCTTGTTCAGCCGATTGTAGGTCACATGAGCGACCGGACCTGGAACCGCCTCGGACGCCGCCGTCCCTATTTCCTTACGGGGGCCATCCTTGCCTCTCTTGCCCTTGCGATAATAACCAACTCGCCCACGTGGATCTTCGCTACGGTAATGCTCTGGATCATGGATGCCTCCATAAATATTTCTATGGAGCCTTTCAGGGCCTTTGTGGGAGACATGCTTTCATCTGAACAGCGCACCACAGGATTTGCAATGCAGAGTTTCTTTATCGGAGTGGGCGCAGTGATAGGCAGTTTCCTTCCATGGATCCTGGCAAACTGGTTCAGCGTGCCTGAAGTTCCGGAAGAGGGCAAGCTGATCCCCTTCAATGTGAAGCTTTCATTCTACATCGGGGCGGCCGTGCTCCTGCTGGCTGTCCTGTGGACAATAATACGCACAAAGGAATATACCCCTGCCGAACTTGAAGAATTCGAAAAAGGTGAAAAGACGGCACGCGGTGAGCAGGTAGCAGCGGACTCTGTTCCCGGCTCCGGAAGAGAAGACTCAAGGGAAGTAAATTTCTACCGGCCGGGAATAATCTGGCTGGTTGTTGGACTTGTTCTTACATTCATACTCTCGAGGGTGAATCTCGAAAAGGAACTTTATGTAGTCACCGGCGGTATATCCGTGTTCGGACTGCTTCAGATAATTGCAGGTCTTCTAAGGTCGGGAGGCAAAGGCCGCAACGGCATGAACAGCATACTCACCGATCTCAGGCACATGCCCTCAACTATGGGACAGCTTGCAGTGGTACAGTTTTTTACATGGTTTGCCCTCTTTTCTCTCTGGATATACACAACCTCAGCCGTCACATCGAAGATCTACGGCACCAGCGACACCAGTTCACTTGCCTACAATGAGGGAGCCAACTGGGTGGGCGTCCTCTTCGGTGTCTACAACGGTTTTTCTGCAGTGGTGGCCTTTCTCCTGCCGGTGCTGGCCAAAGCTTCTTCACGAAAGATAACCCATGCCATCTGCCTTTTCATAGGGGGCGCCAGCCTTATGTCGATAAGCCTTATCAATTCACCTGGAATGCTGATACTGCCCATGCTTGGGATCGGACTGGCCTGGGCAAGCATCCTGTCGATGCCCTACGCGATTCTGACAGGCTCCCTGCCCCATAACAAGATGGGAATCTACATGGGCATCTTCAACTTTTTCATTGTAATACCGCAGATTCTGGCAGCAAGCATCCTTGGCAGCATGGTCAAGCATCTGTTCTCGGGTAATACAATGCTCGCCCTGGTGTCAGGAGGAATCTCAATGATAATAGCAGCCCTTGCGGTGAATTTCGTAAGGGATGTCGACGACAGGAGGTAAGATGGATCTGAAGGGCTGCATTTTTGATCTCGACGGTGTTTTAGTCGATACCGCCAGGTACCACTTCACAGCATGGAAACGCCTTGCATGGGAGCTGGGATTTGAATTCACCATCGACGACAATGAGGCACTAAAGGGAATAAGCCGCATGGCTTCACTTGATATACTGCTAAATAAGGGGGGCATCCGGGTGAGTGAAAAGGAAAAGGAGAGGCTTGCAACCAGGAAAAACGGATGGTATGTTGAACTGATATCGGGAATGAAACCGGAAGAGATACTTCCGGGAAGTCTGAAACTGCTTAAAGAGCTCAGGAAGGAAGGTATACTTACCGCCATTGGTTCGGCAAGCAAAAATGCAGTTACAATACTCGATGGCACGGGTCTGAGAAACATGTTCGACGTGATCATCGACGGGAACAGGATAAGCAGGGCCAAACCCGACCCGGAGGTGTTCCTGAAGGGGGCGGAGGAGATGAGATTGCCTCCTTCTTCATGCGTGGTTTTCGAGGACGCTCAGGCGGGCATAGAAGCGGCAATTGCGGGCGGAATGAAATGCGTGGGAGTTGGGAAACCGGAAGTGCTTGGAAAGGCCGATATGGTTATCCCCGATCTGAGAAGAATTAGTATTAAACAACTGAGAAATCTATAGTTAACAATGACGGATACACGATTCCAGCCGGATGAATGGCTTATCATCGAGACAAGATTTGAGCCGGAGAGAGCCCGTGATTCAGAGAGCATTTTTGCCCTTGGAAACGGCATGATGGGACAGAGAGCTAATTTCGAAGAAACTTATTCGGGCGACACACTCCCTGGTACTTATGTGGCAGGTGTTTACTACCCCGACAAGACCGTTGTCGGATGGTGGAAAGTGGGTTATCCTGAATATTTCGCAAAGGTCCCGAACGCACCCTCATGGACAGGAATAATAGTCCGTATCGACGGACAGGAACTCGACCTTGCCTTATGCAGAATCGTGAACTTCCGCAGAGAGCTGAATATGAGGGAAGGATTGCTGACACGCTCATTCACTGCAACAATGCCCTCCGGAAGGATGGTCGAAGTTACCGCCAGGCGCTTTCTGTCGATGGATGAGCCCGAAAAGGCTGCAATAAGCTATTCCCTGAGGATAACGGGAGGGAACGGGAAGATCGAGCTAATCCCCTGGCTCAACGCCGATGTTTATAATGAAGACGCAAACTACAACGAGAAATTCTGGGAAAAGGAATTCTCATCAACAGACGGCAACAGGGCAGTTGTGGTGGCACAGACCCGTAAAACAGCTTTCGTAGTAGCAACTGCAATGGAGAACACCTTTACTCTGAATGGCAGACCTGCACAGGCCGGAGTGGTGATTACGGACACCGACAAGACAGTGCATTGCTGTTTTTCTTCTCCCTATGCCGGCGGCGATACCTTTACAGTCACCAAGTATGCAGCAGTCCTGTCTTCATTCAATCACCCGGTCGAAGGTATTGCAGGCAAGGCCATGGCCACGGCAGGCAAAGCTGCGGAGAAGGGATTTGATGCCCTTCTGGAAGCTCACCGCAAAGCATGGGAGAAAAAATGGGAGATGGGAGATATCGTAATAAAGGGAGATATTGCCGCCCAGCAGGGCATCCGGTTCAACATATGCCAGCTCAACCAGACCTACACAGGAGAGGATCCCAGACTGAATATAGGTCCCAAGGGATTCACGGGAGAGAAATACGGGGGAAGTACCTACTGGGATACAGAAGCCTTCGCCCTCCCCTTTTATCTGAGTACATCTAATACTCATGTTGCGCGCAGCCTGCTTCTCTACAGGTACAAGCACCTCGGGAAAGCCATAGAGAATGCAGAAAAACTAGGATTCACCGGCGGGGCCGCCCTCTTTCCGATGGTTACCATGAATGGCGAAGAGTGCCATAATGAATGGGAAATTACCTTCGAGGAAATACATCGTAACGGAGCCATCGCATACGCAATTTACAAATATGTGAATCATACGGGTGATAAGGATTACCTTGCCGGCTTCGGACTGGAGGTACTGATCGCCATGTCGCGTTTCTGGGCTCAGCGCTGCAACTGGTCGCAGGAAAAGAACTGCTACGTTATACTCGGTGTGACCGGCCCCAACGAGTACGAAAACAACGTGAATAACAACTGGTACACGAATACAATCGCACGCTGGACTCTCAAATACACCCTGGAGAAGCTGGAATGGCTGAGCTCATACAGTCAGGAGAAGTACCACCAGCTGCTTTCACGCACCAGTTTCGATACCCGGAACGAAGTGAGCCACTGGAAGCTTATCATTGACAAAATGTGGATGCCGGTGCATAAAGAACTGGGCATTTTTCTGCAACAGGACGGATTCATGGACAAGGACCAGCAGACAGTAAACGATCTTGATCCTTCGGAAAGGCCGCTAAACCAGAACTGGTCGTGGGACAGGATCCTCCGGTCGGTCTTCATAAAGCAGGCTGATGTGCTTCAGGGCATCTATTTCTTTGAGGAAGATATGGATGAAGAAACAATAAGGCGCAACTTCGATTTCTATGAATCCCGCTGCGTTCATGAGTCGTCACTGTCGGCAAGCATCCATGCAGTGCTGGCTGCCAGGCTGCGTGACACTGAAAGAGCTTATACCCTTTATCTCCGTACTGCCAGGCTCGATCTCGACGACTACAACCAGGAGGTGAAGGAAGGACTGCACATTACCAGTATGGCAGGTACCTGGCTGGCCATAGTGGAGGGATTCGGCGGCATGAGAATCCGAAAGGAGACAATATGCTTCAATCCGGTGATCCCGGCCGCATGGGATTCATATTCTTTCACAATAATGTACAGAAACAATCCTCTGAGAGTTGAGGTCAACGGATCCTCAGTCAACGTGGTAAATATCTCACAGGCTGTAATTCCGCTTGCCGTCTACGGGATTCAGGCATCTCTTCAGCCGGGGGAAGAAAAAAAATTTAAAAGGAAATGAAGAAATTATTTCAGGCAATGGTATTGCTGATGCTGCCTGCATTAACGCCGGCAGGAGCTCAGGTAATTGAACATGTTGATCCTCCATCATGGTTTGCAGGCATGAAGGTTGATGCGCTTCAGCTTATGATTTACGGAAAAGAAATAAGCTTCTTTGACGTGAAGACAAGCTACCGGGGAGTGGAGATAAAAACATTGGTGCGAACCGAAAATCCAAACTACCTTTTTGTGAATCTGAGCGTAGGGGATGAAGCCGTTCCGGGTACGATCCCGCTTACCTTCACCCGCGGCAAGCAGAAGATTGTACACAACTACCCTCTCCTTCCCAGACCCGATGGCCCGGCAAGAGGGTTCGACTGTTCCGATGTCATATACCTTCTGATGCCCGACCGTTTTTCCAACGGCGACACCTCAAATGACAACCTTCCGGGTATGACGGAGCAGCTTAACCGTAATAATCCGGGAGGCAGACATGGCGGAGACCTGAGAGGGATAATCAACCACATTGATTACCTCCAAGGCCTGGGTGTAACAGGTATCTGGCTCAATCCCTTCCTCGAGAACAATCAGCAGCACTCCTCCTACCATGGCTACTCAACTACCGATTTTTACAGGGCGGATGCGCGTTACGGATCAAACGACGAGTTCAGGGAACTGGTGAATGAGGCTCATAATCGTGGGATGAAAGTCGTCATGGACATGATATTCAACCATATAGGATCATTCCACTGGTGGATGAAAGATCTCCCCTCGAAAGACTGGATCCATCAGTTTGATGACTTCACACGAACAAACTACCGCGCCTCAACCTATATGGATCCATATGCTTCGGACAGCGACAGGGAACTTATGGAGAAGGGATGGTTCGACGTTACCATGCCCGACCTCAACCAGAGTAATCCGCTGGTTGAGACCTACCTGATACAGACCAGCCTGTGGTGGATTGCATTCAGCGACCTCGACGGCATAAGGATGGATACTTACCCTTACCCGCAGCCCGACATGATGGCACGATGGGCCAGACGAGTCGGCGAGGAATTTCCGGGTTTCTTCATGGTCGGAGAGGTCTGGTATGACGACCCGTCGCAGATCTCATACTGGTCCTTCAACAAGCTTAACAGCGACGGATACAGGTCGTATCTTCCGTCGGTGACCGATTTCCCCGTTTGCTTTGCCGCCCACAGGGCTTTCGAGGGAAAATCAAATCCCACCGACGGTCTTTCAAGGATATACAATGTGCTCTCCCAGGACTTCCTTTACCCGGAGCCTTTCAGAAATGTGATCTTCCTCGACAATCACGATATGACCAGGATCTACACCCAGACCGGAAAAAACCTCAATGCATACAAAATGGCCTTAAGCTTCATCATGACTACCAGGGGCATACCTCAGTTATATTATGGTACCGAAATAGTAATGGAAGGAGACAAAAGCAACGGCGACGGCAGGCTCAGGGAGGATTTCCCCGGAGGGTGGCCGGGTGACACTATAAATGTCTTCACCGGTAACGGAATGACTGACAACGAAAAAGAGGCCCTGGAATTTACAAGGAAAATACTGAACTGGAGAAAGAACTGTGATGTGATCCATACAGGAAAGCTTAAGCATTATATCCCGGATGACGGCGTTTATGTCTATTTCAGGTATAACGACCGGGAAAGCGTTATGGTTGTAATCAACAACAACGAAAAGGAAAGCAGGACCATTGAAGGAAAGAAATATTCCGAATCACTTCAAGGATTTACCGGTGGAACAGATATTATTTCCGGAAGGAAAACAGATGATCTGAAATCTTTCAGCATACCGCCTGCAACTGCAATGATTATTGAACTACAATAACCTGATTATAATGAAAATGCACATTTTTAAAATCATCCTGCTGGTTATCGGCGCAGTCGCCCTGGTGGTTGCCTGCCGGCCCCGGAAGCCTGTTGTGCCTGAACAGCTGAAAACATCTGTCGCCCACGCTGAATGGACCCGAAACATGGTCCTCTATGAAATAAACGTCAGGCAGTTCTCCGAAGAAGGGACATTCTCCGGAGTTGAGCGAGCACTGCCAAGACTGAAGGACCTGGGCGTCAACGTACTGTGGTTCATGCCGATCTATCCGATCGGCGAGTTAAACCGCAAGGGTGAACTTGGAAGCTATTACTCGATAAAGGATTACATGGGCGTAAATCCGGAATTCGGAACTCTTGAGGATTTCAAGGCACTGGTAGCCAAAGCTCATGATATGGGTTTTCATGTTATCCTCGACTGGGTTGGCAATCATTCTGCATGGGATAATCCTCTGGCAGCAGAGCACCCCGGATGGTATTCAAAAGATTCCACAGGTAATTTTGTTTCACCCTTCGACTGGACCGATGTGATCCAGTTCGATTACAGCGCCGATTCGTTGTGGGATTACATGGCCGGCGCCATGAGATACTGGGTTGAGGAAGCCGGTATAGACGGTTACCGCTGCGATTTCCCGGGGCTAGTGCCTGAGAAGTTCTGGTTCAGGGCCACCACTGAACTTAACGCCATAAAGCCAGTCCTGATGCTGGCCGAAGATGAAGACCACTCCTACCTCCTCGAAAGAGCTTTCGATATGAACTACGCCTGGGCGCATCATCACCTGATGAACGCTGTGGCCGGCGGACATCGCAGGCCTGCTGCCCTCGACAGCATGATCCAATACGAAATAAAGAGATATGCGCCGGAGTCATACAGGCTTCGCTTCATGACAAACCACGATGAGAACTCCTGGAACGGCACCATTGACGAGAAGATGGGCGACGCACAGAAAGCCTTTGCTGCTTACCTGTTCACCGTACCCGGCGTACCGCTTCTCTACAACGGACAGGAAGCTGACCTCGACAAGCGCCTGGAATTCTTCAAACGCGATCCGATCGAGTGGAAAGAAACTGACCTCCTTCCCTTCTATACAAAACTTGTTCATCTGCGGACATCCCATCCTGCCCTGAGACATGGGACTGATGGAGGCTCATATGAACCCCTGAAAACAAACCGCAAAAAAGTCATTGCCTACAGAAGGGTGAAGGACGGCAGCGAAGTGCTTACAATCCTAAACATGAGCAGGAAGCCCGTGAAGGCGGCTTTGAAGGATGCCTCAGTCCCGGGAAGTTACAGGGATATCTTCACTGAAGAAGCTGTAGAAATAGCAAGAGGCCGTAAGATGAATATGGACCCATGGGGCTATATGGTGCTGGTTAAATAGCCGGGAAATCAGTATTAATACCTGATCAACTTTCTTACCGCGGATGCCCTGCCTGAGGTGACTCTTATAAAATAAATCCCTCCAGGAAGGTTTCCTCCTTCAAGGGTAAGCTCAATGGTGCCTTCAGGCACAACCATCGTACGTATTAACGTACCGTCGGCAGAGCTTAGCTCTAACCTGTGAGGTCCGGGCACATTGCTGTCATCAAACCTTATTCTGACAATATCCGAAAATGGATTGGGATATATTTCAAAATGAATAGCTTCAGGCCTTTCTCCACCGGGGACATCCTCAATACCAGTCAGGAAGGACGGCCTTTCAACCTGCATTGAAGTATAGATCCGGTATTCTCCCTGCCTCAGTGAGACAGAAGTGTTCTGGCTGCCGGCAGCCACATTCAGGGTTGAACCGCTGAAGAACTCGTACCAGGTCCCGGTCCTGGTGAAATTGGGGTCAATTGTACGTGGAAAGAGATCAAAATTGCCAAGAACAACAACATCCATTTCGGAGTGCCTTATGTTTAGCCTCTTTGTCTCTCCCGACTCATATAAACTGAAGTTGTCAGAAGAAAATGCCGGATAGCTTTTTTTAAGCCGTGCCAGTGCCGAGAAAATATTGTAGAGGTCTTTCCTCTCCGCTACATTGTAATAATCCCACCTTATCGGTTTTGGGCCAAGGGGGTCGTCATTATGGAATTTCGAATAATCGTACCCGACCTCCTGAAACTGCCACAGCATTTTTGGCCCGGGCATGGTCATAAAAAAAGCTGCAGTCAGTTCTATCCTTTTAAGGGCAATATTTGTTTCCCTGATACTGTATCCTCCCACCGACTCTCCCTTGTCAAGATTCAGGAACATGATCCTCTCCTCGTCATGGCTTTCCATATAATCAACGAATCCCGGACCGGACCAGCCGCGGTTAAGCCATGAGGCCTCAGCCAGAGACATGTTCCATCCGTTATCAGTGAGACTTGTTGAGGCAGCCTGATAACGGTTTTTGGCTGATCCCCATAACAGGAACCCGTTTGTGGCAAGTTCCTTCTCCTCATTGTTGTCGGTAAAGTGCTCAAGGATCAGGATGGCATCAGGCTTATATGACCTGATCCTGTTCCCTATCCTGTTCAGTATGGCTATACGTGATGCATCGTAGGCCCATCCGTCACCCGGAGTGTTGGTAAATCCTTTTGTGAAATCGAAACGAAAGCCATCGACCCTGAATTCATTTATCCAGTAATGGCATACACTGTCAACAAATGCCTGTGTGCGGGCGCTTGCATGGTTGAAGTCATATCCCCAGCTGAAGGCTGTATTGGGTGAGGTAACATTGAACCACGGATTGTTGGCCGCAGGCTGTCCGGTGCTGCTGTTCCAGTACATCCTTACCATAGGATTGGTTCCATAGGCATGGTTGAGAACAATGTCCATTATCACCGCAATGCCGCGCTTGTGGCATGAATCTATCAGTTCCTTCAGATCGTTGGCAGGACCATAGTATTTGTCGACTGCAAAATACATTGAAGGATTGTATCCCCAGCTGCTGTTCCCCTCGAACTCATTAACCGGCATCAGTTCAATCGCATTCACTCCCAGCCGGGTAAAATAGTTCAGTGAATCGCATATAGTTTTAAAATTGTGCTTCTCAACGAAATCCCTCACCAGCAGTTCATATATGACAAGCGTATCCCTGGATGGAGGTGTGAAATCACCGTTATCCCAGGCATAAAATGCAGGACGTGTATTAAATACCGAAACAAGGTTTTCTGCCAGTCCTTCGGGATAAGGCTTAAGATCGGGATAAGTGCTTTCATCAATATACCTGTCATTCCATGGATCCAGCACTTTGGTGCTATAAGGATCCGGTATCCTGAGCGTCTCGTCGATCAGGTACTGAAAGCCGTATTCCTCTTCCGGATCAAGACCTGTAACTTCAAGCCAGTACCATGAGCCATCGGGACTTCGCTTCATGAAACCCTCACTGCTGTGTGCCCAATTGTTGAAGTCGCCGAGTATGAACACATTGTTTTTGTAAGGGGCAAAGAGGAGGAATGCAGATGAATTGTTGCCTGTAATATTCACGCCTGGCCTGAGTCCCGCCGGCACAGGTTCAACAACCGGAGCAGTGCGAATAAAGTAATATGCCGAGTCGGATCTGGCAATGTTGTTATGCCACGCTGTCACAACAATTTTAGAGCCTCCTGAACCTGATGCGGTTAATGCATGAGTAAGGGTTGTCTCTGTAACCTTATGAACGGGAATGCCGTTGCGGTAAAGAATGATGGAATCGCTTACCGAAGCTGATGCCTGTACTGTAATAACCTCCCCTGAATTCACGAGGGAGGTATAAAGGGCAGGTTGCGAAAGCAGAACTTCAAAGGCAGACTCCTCGCTGACATTGTAAAAGATATCACTTCCTCCGGTGTCCCTTCCAGACCTGGTGTTTATCAGGGCTGTGTTCCTGAAGACAAAAGCCATCTTTAGGATTTTTTCACCTGCCGGAACGCCGTAGTACTCCCTTATCGAGGGGGTGATCGTCAGTGTGTAGACATTGGCCGATACCTTTGTTAGCTTTGCTTTCGGAACAAAGTCAGTCCACGAGCTCTGAAGCACGTAATCCCATGCCCCGTTGCTCTGGTCGGTTATGACTCCGGTGTAGGCATATATATCGTCGCCAGGGTAGTCTTTCAGCCCCATGTCGCCCTGGTCGGAATGAAAGGTGATCACCACGGGACCTGATTCCAGGGGGAATACCGGTTCTGCAGTTATTACCTGTGCCTGCATGTTAAGGCTCCACCCGGCGAGGATCATTGCCAGTACAGGAAGTTTCAGTTTCATCTTCTCCAATTGAGTGAATATGTTATAAATATAATCAAAAACCTCTTCCTTTCACAGAAGAGGCTTTCGAACTAAAAGAACGCCGCGGCTTATGCCGCATCCTAAAACCTACCTTGCCTGCCTGGTCAGTGTCCCAACTAAGGTCCAGGGATTCAAAGTAATTGTGTATGTACCAGCCTGCGGAACAGATAAGTTGGCACCATTGTCTGAAGTCAGTTCATCAAGGCTTCCGCCAAGGCTGTATGCCCAGTCGTCGTTTGCCCTGAACTTGAATGAATTGGCCGTCAGGTTAAGTGTTACCGTAAAGACTCCGTTCACCGGATCCCATGTCATATTGGTGTCAGAATCCCAGCCTCCGGGTGTTGCATCACCAATGACGCCCCACCTGTCGGCACGGTATGTATACTCAAGCGGATGACTCAGGTCAAGTGTTATGGCATAGTCGTCTTCAACCGTAGTGGCAATATTATCGCCTCCGGCTTTCAACTCGCTGCTCCCTGCATCGGCACCGTAGTTGTAAGCCCAGTCATCATTGGCCCTGAACTTCCAGCCTCCGGCAGTAAGATGAATGGCGCCTCTCCATATCTGAAGGGCAGGATCATAGGTAAGCGGAAGCTGAGAACTCCATGAGGTAAGATCGCCTATCACACCCCAGGTCGTTGCTACCGCAGTGTATGTCATAGGATCCACACCTGCATTAACATTGAGTTTGTAATATCCGGCGGCCAGACTGAGGTTCCCGGCGCCGGGATCAGAACTCAGTGTGCCGGGTGTTCCGCTGTCTCCGTAATTCGGGCCATCCCAGTTAGGCTGCGAGGCAAACTTCCAGTTATTTGAACCGCCTGCCATATAAACGTAACCCTCCACATTGTTTGGATTAGACTCATTGCTCTTCACCATTGGTGAGCTTCCCGGGCTCCAGTTGGCCAGGCCTGAACCGGGATAACTTGCTTCGACATAATCACCGGGCACATACCATTCGCGCACGCTTACCAGCGTGGTGAAGGTGATCTCATTGCCATAGGCTGTTCCTGCTCCGTTGGTGGCATATGCACGGGCATAATAAACGGTAAGACCCCTCATTCCGGTAAGATTGCTGACAAATTCACCCAGGCCTGAGCCATCCTCGGTCTTCTGATCAGCAATTGTCGGACCGGATGAAGTACCGTAGCATACTCCGTATGCTGTAACATCAGAGCCTCCGTCAGCGGTTACCTCACCGCCCGAAACAGCTGTAGTGCCCTCCACATCTGTAGCCTCAACAGTTGTAACGGTTGCCAGAACAGGGAGTGTGGTAAAGCTCAGCTCCTCGCCATAAACCGTTCCTGCCGGACCTGTGGCATAGGCACGGGCGTAATATTTGGTGGCAAAATCCAGACCTGTAAGTGTCACATTGTAGACTGCCGTTGTCGACTGCGGCTTAAAGACGGCCTTTGATTTGTCGATTGTGGGATTGGTACCGGTGTCGTAGCATACACCCTTCTCTGTAAACCCTTCACCTTCAGCTACTACAAAACCAGTCACGATTGCCGTGGCGGAGGTAATGTTGAATACCCTGGTTGTCCCGAGTTCGGGATCCAGCCTTACTTCGGATGTCTCCTTGGTGCAACCCGTGAAAATCAACGCAGCTGCTACAGGGAGCACCATTATCCTTAATATTGATTTTATCTTCATAATTGTCTTTTTTTAATGTCCCTGTATTAGTTGTTCTTCACAATTGTGCACGAACCTGAGGCCGCACCTGTAATTGTCAGTGTGATCGTATAATTTCCTGCCGTAACCGGAATATTGTCGCCATCCTGAGCCAGATCGTTAAGATTACCTGTATTGTTCTTGTTGTACCCAAGGTTCCAGGCCCAACCGTCATTCAACCTGAACTTGATATCACCGGCAACAAGGTCGATAGTTATATTCCATGTCCCTGTTGCAGCATCATAATCCATCTTCTGGTCGGGAGTATCCCACCCGTTGGGGGTTGCTGATCCCACAAGGCCTATTTCGTAAGCCGAGGTTGCATAAGTCAGGGCGTTTACATCAACGTCGAGCCTGTACCATCCGTTTGCAGGAGCAGGTATTGCAGCACCATCCACTGTAAGCGCACCACCTGTAGCACCGTAGGTGATGCCGGCATCAGGATCTCTCAGCGTGTAAGGATTTGCCGTGTTGAATTTTACAAGGCCGGTATATTTTCCGTCGCCGAGAGCCGATTCGATCTTCTGATCCATGCCCGAGCCTATAAGATCAAGGCGCGGCAGTCCATAGAGCGTTACTGTAGAACCGAAACGGGCAGAACTATATGAGAACGGATTGGTCCCTGTTCCCGGCGCTCCCGTTCCTGCATCAACGACAAGCACTGCCCTGAGGCGGAAATCAATATTCAGAATGGCATCAGCAGGGAATTTCTTTAACAGAGCTCCGTTCAGATCACTTACTGTGATCTTCATTGACTCGCATTGTGTCCCTGACCAGATTGTAACGGGATCAGCAAAATTGTTGCCTTCCTCGCAAGCCTCAAGAACATAGGTAGCTGACGCCTGGAAGCCAGGATCGACCGGGGTGCCTTTAAATTCAAGCACCTGGTTTCCGTTTACCCTTTCAAGAGTGAGGTCAGGCACTGTGGTAAGTGTGGGAGCAACCGGATTTGACGACATGATCACCTTTTCACCATCCTTCTCACAAGCAGTGAAGAGGCCCGTCAATCCGATAATTGTCAGATATATAAATAAATTCTTCTTCATTTCTCTTCTCTTTAAGTATTAATAACCCGGGTTATTCTGCCCGTTATAATTCGGGTTTGCTGCAAGCTCATCACCCGGTATCGGGAAGATGTCAAGATGGTCAGAAGTGCTTGTGCCGGTGAATGTCCCGCCCTTCCACTGCCACAGGTACGATCCGCCGGTGAATTTGCCGAAACGGACCAGGTCAGTACGCCGCTGGGCTTCATAGTAAAATTCACGCCCGCGCTCATCGATAAGGAAATCAAGGCTGAGGCCGGCTGCTGTTATGTTGCCATCAGTATTTCCGTATGCGCGTTCCCTTATCCTGTTGATATCAGCCACTGCTGCCTCAACATTTGCTGCTCCTCCTGTTCTGAAGAGGGCTTCAGCTCTCATCATATAGGCATCGGCAAGACGGAAGACCGGGAAATCGGTGCAGGCATAGGCGGTGTTGTAAGTTGCCGGAAGGGTACCGTCGGAATTGCGGGCGGTGAACTTGTATACTCCAATACCATAATCGCCGCTTGCCGAGGGGCTGGGAACGTCCTTGGCTTTTTTCGTCCTGAGGAATACACGCCTGTCAGGACACTGCGAAAATGTAGGGTCATCAGAAGGTATAGGAACATTTCCATAGGTAGCCAGTGTGTCGACCATCACGTCGAGGAACTGTACCCTGGCGCGATTTCCGTTCCAGTTGGTGTTCGAGGTAAGACCGTGAAAGTCTTCAGCCCTTATATACTGTGCGTCGCTTGATGACTCGATAATGAAGGTGGTTCCTACATATCCCTGAACATATGTTCCATCCTGCTCCCAGGCAAAGATCATCTCGGGGTTGTTACGGCCGTCATTGTCGGCACTGAAGTTCTGCCTGTAATCATCGGCCAGCTCGTATTGTCCGCTGTTGATGACCTTGTCGCAGTAAAGCTTGCAGTCGTTCCACCTGGCGGTGCCCGTGTAAACTTCAGCATTAAGGTAAAGCCTGGAGAGAAGCATCCATGCTGCAGCCTGGTCAGCCTGAGGATACGAGGATCCCGGAGCACCCAGGGTATTTTCAATGGCAAGCAATTCTGACTCGATGTAGTTGAATATCTCTGCCCTTGTGCCAATTTCCGGGAAAAACTTGCCCACGCCGTCTGCTTCCGTAGTATACGGGAACTGTCCGAAGAGGTCAATTGCCCAATAGTAGGCAAGAGCCCTCAGGAAACGTGCTTCAGCAACGTATTTCACCACATCCGGATCAGTGTTGTCCTGTGCATTCTTTATAAAGTCGTTGGCATAGGTGATGCTTAGCGCCAGACGCTGGTAAAGAGCGGTAAGGAAGGGATTGCTCGGACTCCATGTCTGGGTATTCAGATCGGCTATACCGACATCACCCCAGGCGCAGATAGCTTCGTCGGTGGTTATCTCCTGAAGATTCCACAGAGCCCTCATTGTTGTAAAGAAGTTGCCGTCGGAAGCTGCAATGTCATCTCCTCCGTTGGCACCCTGCCCTGAAATGATGAAGCTGGCATAGATCTTACCAAGAGCCATTTTCATGTACTGGGGATTGTCACCCAGGTTGCCTGCAAGGATCTTTGTCGGATCCTCAGGGGTGACATCCAGATCTTTCACGCACGATGAGATCATCACCGCTGAAAGTATAATTCCTAATATCAAGATTTTCTTATTCATATCTGGTTTCGTTATATTATTAGTAGGTAAGCCCTATTCCGAGCATGAATGTCCGGGGTCTGGGATAGAAGTTGTTATCAATACCTCCGGGAACTTCCGGGTCAAGACCGCTGTATTTTGTAAGGATCAGCGCGTTCTGAACTGTGAAACTGACTCGTGCGCCGACAGTGCCGAAGAGCTTTCCGAAATTATAGCCGGCGCTGATGTTGTCGAGCTTCAGGAATGAAGCATTCTCAACAAAATAGTCGCTGGTGAACTGACGCTTCACGAAATCGGTCTCGCCCAGTGCCCTGGTAAAGTTCTTCCAGTAACCGATCTGCTGCATCTGGTCGTATGATGCTCCTGCCGCAACCTGGTTGTAGACATAATTGCCAATGCTCGCACGGGCCGATGCCGATATATCAAAGTTCTTGTATTCCAGCCTTGCCGAAAGCCCGAGAAGATAATCGGCTACAGGGTTGTGGTATATGTACTTGTCGGCATTATCGCCGTTTACCACCCCGCCTTCACCTGATTCGTCGACATAAAGTCCTTCTATCGGCTTGCCGTTATTGTCGTATACCTGGCGGTTGACAAAGTATGAATAAGCCGGATGTCCAACCCTTGTGACCTGCTTCTGGCCTGTGAAAGCATCTCCGTAAAGGATGCCAATGTAGTCGGGATCGTCGGTGAGCAGAAGCTTTGTGATCTCATTTATGTTATATGTGGCATTGAATCCAACCGTCAGATGAAGGTCGGTCTTTGAAACCGGTATGAAGTTCAGTGAGAGCTCAGCGCCTTTGTTCTCAAGACTGCCCACGTTCGTAAGAAGGGTGTTCGAGAAGTTGCTTCCGCTCGATACCGTAACAGAGTTCAGAAGATCGTCAGTGACTCTTTTGTAGACATCGAACGATCCGGTTATGCGGTCGTTGAGGAAGCCGAAGTCGAGACCGATGTTCATTGTGGTAGTTTCCTCCCATTTAATATCCGGGTCGTATGCATTCGGCCTCAGCGTCGGTATGAACTTGCCGTCAATGTAATAGAATGAACCTTCAGATGCTTCTATGTAAAGTGCCTGTGCCGGATAGTCATTGCCAATATCCTGCTGTCCGGTTACTCCCCAGCCAAGCCTCAGTTTAAGGTCAGTAACGGCATTTACATTCCTGAGGAATGATTCGTCCTTCAGTTTCCATGCAAAGGCTGCCGAGGGGAAAAGACCCCAGCGATTGTCCTTTGCAAAGCGTGAAGACCCGTCATCGCGTAGTGTGAAGGTAAGTAGGTACCTGTCGGCCAGGGTGTAGTTGACGCGTCCGAAGAATGATACAAGGTAGTTCTCTGTAACAAAGGAATTGGTCTTGGGAGGCTGGAATTTCGGATGATCAGCAGCTACCGTTCCGCGGATGTAGTCGTCGCCTTCCCTCCTGAAATGCTGCCATGAATACCCTGCGGTTACGTCCACAACGCTGTTGACTGATGCCAGGTCCTTATTGTAGTTCAGATAAAAGTCTAGCAGGTTGTTATAGTTGGTTCCGCTGTAACCTGATATCTTTCCGTAATACGGGTCATTCAGGGAAGTGGCGGATGTATTGGGACGGTTATTGTGACCTTCGCTGTCAGTGTAATCAGTAGCCAGGTTCAGATTGGCCCTCAGCCCGCTTATGAAAGGAAGTGCATAGTCGATCTGGATGTTGCCGATTACCCTGTTTACAACTGAACGGTTATCGACAGAAAGAGCCTGCTCAACAGGATTGGCCGTTCCGAGGTTAGCTCCGTATGTTGCCCACTGAAAATAATCAGCTGTTGCCGGGTTCCAGTCGAATATCCTCTGTGTCGGGTCCATGTTGACTGCCGATCCTATTGCTCCTGCATCACCATAATTGTGATGGGTGTTCATCCCCTTGAGGTTCATGTTTATCTTAAGCCTGTCATTCAGGAATGTCGGATTAAGGCTTAATGACCCGGTTATCCTTTCCATGTTGGTGTTTTTGAGAATACCGTTCTGATCGGTATAACCTACTGATACACGATATGGAAGGGATTTGACTGAACCTGTTAAGCTCAGGTTGTGGTCGTTCGACACAGCCGTGCGGAAAATCTCCTTTTGCCAGTTGGTGTTCTGGTTTCCAAGAAGGTCAAGATTGTCAATTCCGAAAAGATCAGATCTCTCGAGAGCAAGCTTTCGTATCTCATCACCGGAGAAAACATCCACATAAGCAATGGCATTCGCAAGCGAAACGCTTCCGTCGTACGACACCGTCATTGCGGAACCTGCCCTGGCTTTCTTGGTCGTTATCAGAATAACACCGTTTGATGCCCTCGAACCATAGATGGCGGTTGCGGAAGCATCCTTCAGTACGGTAAAGGTCTCGATATCATTCGGGTTAACAAATGAAAGTATATTCGAACTTCCTGAAACATTGTTATTGTCGATCGGAACTCCGTCAATAATAACAAGAGGGTCGTTGGAAGCATTCAGGGATGAGCCTCCCCGCACACGTATTGTGGCTCCGCTTCCGGGTGCACCGCCGGCATTGGTGATGACCACCCCGGCGCTCTTTCCGACCAGCAGATCCTGCGGTGAGGTGATGGCGCCCTTGTTAAAGTCCTTTGAACTGATTGCGGATACTGATCCGGTAGCATCGCTCTTTTTGACACTTCCGTATCCTATTACAACAACCTCTTCGAGAGCTGTTACGTCGGCCTCCATTGCAACGTTGATAACTGTCTCGCTGCCAATGGTCACCTCCTGCGGCCGGTAGCCGATAAAGCTGAACACCAGAATATCCCCGGGCCTTGCCATCACGGAATATTCTCCTTTTATGCCGGTCATTACTCCCGTAAGCGTGCCCTTGACAACGACATTCACCCCGGGTAATGCCTGTCTGTCGGCTGCATCGGTAACTGTACCCGACACTCTCACCTGTTGCCCGAAGACAACAAGACTCATCATTATGCCAAAGGTCAGCATGAAGAGCCGTTTTCCAGTTAGTTTCTCCATAAATAGATTTGTTTAGTTGCGGTTCACAGATTTGTTGTTCTTGCTAAAAAAATTGATCCAGGTTTGGGATGATAAAATTCACCATTTAAAAGGAGTTAACCAATTAATTTTCAATAAATTTACGCAATCGATACCGCAAACGTTTGAAATGAGCGTCATCTAAATTCGGAGCCTGTTTTTTAAGTGATTTTTTTCTTATCTTTACACAGACAGCTACCAAAAATGAGCCGGGAAAATATTACAATAAAGGATATAGCACGTGAACTGGGGATATCTCCCTCAACTGTTTCCAGGGCTCTTAAGGATCACCCCGACATCAGCCAGGCTACACGCGATGCAGTTAATGAACTTGCAGAACGCTGGAACTACAGGCCCAACCCCATTGCCATCAGCCTTAAAAGCGGCTCATCAAAGACTATAGGCGTTATCATCCCCGATATAGTGCATTATTTCTTCTCCACGGTGATCAGCGGAATAGAGGACGTGGTTTATCAGCGCGACTACAACATGATCCTTTGCCAGAGCAATGAGATGTGGGAGCATGAGGTGAAAAACATCAAAACACTTCTCTCCAGCCGGGTTGAAGGCGTCCTGGCTTCTCTTTCCAAGACCACATCCGACCTGAGCCATTACAGGAGCATAATGGAAAAAGATATCCCTCTCGTCTTTTATGACCGCGTGGCAGAGGAACTGATGACCGACAGCGTGGTCATCGATGACGAAGCGGGATCGTACAAGGCCGTGATCCACCTGCTGCGCACCGGAAAGAAACGAATAGTGCACCTCGGCGGTCCGATGCAGCTGGCAATTGCCAGGAACAGACGCGACGGTTACCTCAGGGCAATGAAGGAATACCGCCTCACGCCACCGGATGACGACATGGTGAAATGCGATGATATCGAAAGTGCCAACCGGGTGGTGCCGGAGTTGCTGAAACGCTCTCCGCTGCCCGATGCTTTTTTTGCCGTTAACGACCTGACGGCGGCACAGACAATGATGATTGTCAAGCGTCACGGACTGAGAGTACCTGAAGACATAGCGGTGGTGGGCTTTACAAACAGCCAGATTGCAAAACTCACCGATCCCGGACTGACATCAGTCGACCAGAAAGGATTTCTGATAGGACAGACTGCAGCAAAGCTGCTGATCGAAAGGATAGAAAACCGTCGCGGCCCCGTGCAGAACAAGGTCATCACCTCGGAACTGGTGATAAGAGGATCGTCGTCACTGAAATAGAAGAACAGCAGAGCACAAGGCCGGATCAAAACGGATCCCCTCCTTGGAGGGGTAGGGGTGGGTTGTGCTTAAATGAAAAAGCATTCCCCCGCAATGACTATTTCCCCAGAAAGTCCGCCAGCCTTCCCTTTTCAGCTGCCCTGATACCCTTTTCAGTCATCCTGAGCGTACAGCATTCGGCTGAAACATCATGCTGAAAAACAAGAATATATTTACCTTCTAGAGCTTCATCCAGCAGCTTTGACTTTTCATCAATGGTACGAAGAGATTCAATGTCGTAGCTCATGTTCCAGATCAGCGGCAGATGGGCAATGGTTGGGATCAGATCGCCGGTGTAAACCAATGTCTTTTCCCCGTATCTTATATAGGGAATCATCAGCCCGGGAGTGTGACCATAACAGATCCTCAGTGAAAATCCACTGAAAAGCTCACAATCTTCATCCACCAGGTTCAAATGTCCGCTCTGCCCTATCGGCAGGATATTCTCTTCGAGAAAAGCATCTTCCTCCCTTGGATTGTTTTTCACGGCCCACTCCCACTGGTCCCGGCTCACATGGTATATGGCGTTCGGAAATGTCAGCTCATAACCGGTCCCCTCCCTGCTTCTGACGACACCGCCGCCGCAATGATCGGCATGAAGGTGTGTGAGTACCACATCCGTAATGTCCTCAGATTTATATCCTCTGATCCGGAGTCCTTCAATGAGTCCTTCACCATTATGTATATAAGTATGCCTGAAAAACTTCTCATCCTGCTTGTCGCCCCATCCCGTATCAATAAGAATAATATGACCATCCGTCTCGACGATCAGCGAGCGGAGGGTCAGGACAATAAGGTTGTTCTCATCCGGACTGTAAACCCTCGACCACAGAGCTTTGGGTACCACCCCGAACATTGCGCCTCCGTCGACCTTGAAGTTTGCTATATTGAAGATATCCGCTTTCATCATGATGCAATGATAACAAATTAAGAGGATCTAAAGTTAAATGCCTTTTTTACTCCATGCTCCGGTAAGGATTATTTTTATTAATTTTCCGCTTGCTTCTTCTGTGAAGAATACCAACTGTTAAACAAATAACAATAAAATCCGATAATGATGAAAAAAATGCTGCTCTCCATGTTTTCACTTATGATTGGCTTATCGCTTCCGGCCCAGGTCACCGGCAAGGTAATGGACAACCAGTCGATGAAAAGCAATATCCTGAAGATGGACAGGAAATATGCCGTATATCTGCCGCCCGATTATTTCACATCCGAACGCAGCTATCCGGTGCTTTACCTCCTGCACGGAGCCGGCGACGATCAGACAGGATGGGTACAATTCGGCGAGGTCCTCCATATAGCCGATAAGGCAATCCTTTCAGGTTCCGCAACTCCTTTGGTTATAGTGATGCCCGATGCAAACACGGGAACCAGGGGATATGTTAACGATGCAAAGGGGGAATGGCGCTATGAGGATTTCTTCTTCGAGGAGTTCATGCCCTTCATTGAAAAAACTTTCAGGATCAAGGGTGAAAAACGTTACCGTGCTATCGCAGGCCTCTCCATGGGAGGTGAAGGAACTTTCATCTATGCCCTTCACCATCCGGAACTGTTTTCGTCAGCATGCCCGCTAAGCGCTGCAACAGGTCCCGCTACAATTGAAGAAATGAATAACTACAGGCTCTGGAAAACAGGCGACGGGATCTCCGATGCCCAGAAAAAGGCTTACTTTGAAAAATACAGCGTCCTGAATCTTATAACCAATATGAAGGACGATCAGAAGAGAGCCGTGAGATGGTATATCGATTGCGGCGACGATGATTTCCTTTTTGAAGGCAATTCACTGGTGCACATTGCGATGAGAAAAAAAGAAATTCCCCATGAATTCCGGATCCGCGACGGAGGCCATTCCTGGAGTTACTGGCGGACCGCCCTGCCGGTGGTTCTCGAATTCATCTCAATGAGCTTCCACCAGAACTGAAAATTTTATTTCCCCTTCTTTGAGGTCATCTGCGCCATAATCCGCATCAGAAGCCTTATCATCTGGTAGGAGGTCCAGCCTCTCAGCCGCGACCACCATGTCCTGCGCCTGAGATATTCTTCAACGGTCACCTGGCGGCAGTCGTTTTTTATGATCTCAGTAAGTTTCTTTTCAAAATCCGAGGTGAAGGCATCGTCCATGATATTAACATTCATTTCGATACTCCCGTAATCGCTGATATGGTTCAGATTATAACTGCCTATGGTACACCACTTGCCGTCGACTGTCGCCACCTTGGCATGAAGGTTTGCCGGATAGTATTCGTATATTTTTATGTTGTTGCGCAGTATGTATTCATACAGGAAACCGGTTGCCCTCTTGAACATGGGGGCATCAGATTTGGCAGCAAGAATTATCCTGATATCCACACCCCTTGCGCTTGCCAGCCTGAACAGCTTCCTCTCAAGCCTCCCCGGAAGAAAATAACTTGCAAAAATTATCATGTGGTGCCTGGCGTTCTTAAGGGCAGTCCTGTAGCTCCTGAGGATCTCTATCTTGTTCCGGTACCAGTTATTCTCAACAACCCTCAGACTTATATTCTGCTCATATGAGGAAGTTGCATAAACTATTTCAGCCGCCCTTTCTTCCTTCGAAAGAAATGTTTTGTTCCATGTCTTCCTGCAGATGCTGTTGACATGCATGCATTCAGGACCCTTTATCAGAACTGCAAAGTCGAGCCATTCCTTCACCGAAGAAGAACCATGATACCTGTCGGCAAAATTCATCCCCCCGATGATGGCAAGTTCCCCATCCGCCAGAACAACCTTGTGATGGAGCCTCATACTCAGCTGAAAACCCTTTGTGATGAAAACAGGTGAGAAAAACCTGAAAAGAATTCCGGAATCCTCGATTTCGTCAATAAACTCCTTTGTAAGGTATTTGGTGCCAAAAGCATCCAGAAGCAGATATACCCTTACACCCCTTCGCGAAGCCCTTGCAAGTGCCCTGACGATCCGCCTGCCCGTGTCATCCTCATCAACAATATATGTCTGGAAATGAATATAACGTTTTGCCCCGTCTATCACCTTTTCAACAGACGAGAATAAGGACTCGCCGCTCTGCAGAAGTTCCACGTAATGCCCTTCCTTATATTCATGTTTTGGGGGACGCTTCATAAAATAATCTCTGCAATATCGAACCGCTTTACAAATATAAAAAAAATACTCAGGTTACTGGTTTTGCGGTATTCGGCATTCGTTGTTCAGTAAGCCTGCGGGTAACTGACTGAATACTGATTACTGAATACTGATTACTGCTTACTGATTACCGAATACCAGAAAAAAAGATTACATTAGACCTGAATAAAAAATGTTTACCATGACAAGAAGAAATATGATAGGAAACATGGCCGGTGCAGCGGTGATAGCCGCTGGCAAGCCCCTGGAATCCCTTGCCGGGATCACGCAGGAACCTTACAAACTCAAAGGGAACATAAGGCATTCGGTCAGCCAGTGGTGCTTTGGCAGCATCCCCCTGGAAGAGTTCGCTCTTAACTGCAAGGAAATAGGGATAGAATCGATAGAACTGCTTCAGGAGAAAGACTGGCCGGTGGTGGCTAAGGCCGGACTGAAATGCGCTGTCGGCTATGCAACAGACTGGGGTATCCCTAAAGGTTTCAACCGTATTCAGAACCACGACAAACTGGTTGCCGACTACGAAGCTATGATACCAAAGGCAGCCGCCGCGGGAGTGCCGAATCTTATCTGCTTTTCGGGAAACCGCGAAGGCATGGGCGACAACGAAGGAATGATAAACTGCGCCATAGGCCTCCGCAGAATAATGCCGACGGCTGAAAAACACGGGGTTACAATAATCATGGAACTCCTCAACGGCATAGGGCACAGGGATTACCAGTGCGACAGTACATCCTGGGGCTCCGCCCTGGCTGAAATGGTGGGCTCGGAACGCTTCAAGCTGCTTTACGATATTTACCATATGCAGATAATGGAAGGAAACGTTATCGATACACTGAAGAAATATTTCAAATATATCGGACATATTCACACAGGTGGTGTCCCCGGACGGCACGAACTGGATGAAACACAAGAACTTTACTATCCGGCCATCATGAAAGCCCTGGTAAGCCTGGGCTATAAGGGATTTGTCGGACAGGAATTCGTACCTGCCCAGAAGGATAAACTTGCTTCCCTCAGGAAGTGTATCCAGATCTGCGACGTTTAGAATGAGGATCCACTTCATTGCCATCGGCGGAGCGGTGATGCATAACCTTGCCATTGCCCTCCAGCGTAAGGGATTTGAAATAACCGGGTCGGATGATGAGATATTCGAACCCTCCCGTTCACGTCTTGCTGCCCGGGGACTTCTTCCTGAAATACCGGGATGGCACCCTGAAAAAATTAACAGCGATATCGACATTGTAATCCTCGGCATGCACGCCAGGGCCGACAATCCTGAACTGACAAGGGCTGCTGATCTTGGACTGAAGCTTATGTCCTTCCCCGAATTCCTTTTTGAACAGACAAAAAACAAAAAGAGGATAGTCGTAGCAGGAAGTCACGGCAAAACAACCACCACTGCAATGATAATGCACGTGATGAAGACCCTCGGTATCAGGTTCGATTACATGGTCGGTTCATCAATCGAAGGCTATGAAACAATGGTCAGCCTTTCGGACGACTCGGAATTCGCAGTGCTGGAAGGCGATGAATACCTGACCTCCCCCATCGACAGAAGGCCAAAATTCCACCTTTACATGCCCGATATAGCCGTAATTAACGGTATAGCATGGGACCACATGAACGTCTTTCCGACTTTTGAGAATTATGTGGAACAGTTCCGGATCTTTACAGACAAAATACCCAGCGGAGGATCGCTTGTTTATTTTGAGGACGATCCGGAAGTCAAAAAAATAGCTGAATCCGCCAGGGATGACATAAAGAAGATCCCCTACTCCGTTCATGCGCATTTCCAGAACAAGACAGGTTTTTATGCAGTCACTATCAACCGCACCATACCCCTGCAGTTCTTCGGCTGGCATAACATGCAAAACCTGTCAGCCGCCAGGGAAGCATGCCTTGCAGCAGGAATAAGCGCCGACAGGTTCTATGATGCCATAGTCAGTTTCAGCGGAACATCAGGCAGACTGCAACTGATAAAGGAAAACGAAAAAGGAATCTTTTACTACGATTTTGCCCATTCACCCTCAAAAGTAAAGGCGACCGTAGAGGCTGTGTCCGAAAGGTTTCCGGGCCGCGATCTTGTGGCTTGCTTCGAGCTTCACACTTTCTCGAGCCTCAGCAGGAATTTCCTTCCCCTGTATAAAGGAAGCCTCGAAAAGGCAACAAGCGCTGTTGTGTATTTTAATCCTCATCAGTTTGAAATTAAAAAACTGGAACCCCTTTCCCCCGACACGGTTAAAGAGGGCTTCGGAGGCAATAACCTGACGGTCTTCGATGACTCTTCTGAGATGATGGATCATATCGGAAAAATGAAACTCAAGTCGCCGGTATGGCTTTTCATGAGTTCGGGCGACTTCGACGGATGCAACCTTAAAATGCTTGCTGAAGAGTTGCTTGCATGATCAATTTATTTGAAGAAAATATTTTGCAGATAAAAAAAAAGATTGTTTCTTTGCATCCGCATTTAAAAGTTCTTTTAACGGTCCATTCGTCTAGTGGTTAGGACGTCAGGTTTTCATCCTGGTAACAGGGGTTCGATTCCCCTATGGACTACTAATTTTTTAAGATAATTACTTTACTGATAATGGCAAACCACAAGTCGTCCGAAAAGAGGATAAGGCAGGATAAAACCAAGAATGAGAACAACAGGTATTACGCCAAAACGATGCGAAATGCCCTGAAGAAGATCCGCAGCACATCAAGCAAGGAAGAAGCCGGCACCATGCTGCCAAAGGTCAATTCTATGCTCGACAAGCTGGCCAAAAAGAACATCATTCACAGCAACAAGGCCGCAAACCTTAAGTCGTCTGTAAAGAAGCATGTTGACAGCCTGAAATAAGCTTGTTAAATAAATAGTTCCCAGAGGGATCCGGAAGGGTCCCTTTTTTTGTTGCGAGAGGCAGGGAGCAGGGGGCGAAGGGCAAACGTGAGTCGTGAGGCGTGAGGGGTGAGGCGTGAGGGGTGAGGCGTGAGGGGTGAGGCGTGAGGGGAGAGGTGTGAGGTAACGAACCATAACATTATTATACTCTGCGTAAATCTGCGGGATTTCTCTCTGCGTAAATCTGCGAGAAATTTCTTAATTTTATTCCGGAAAAATGTCTCGCCATGTCACTAAAAATCACCGACTGGGCTGTCGAGGACAGGCCCAGGGAAAAACTTATCAGGAAAGGTATATCCAGCCTGAGCGATGCCGAACTGCTTGCAATACTGATCAGTTCCGGCACCCGAAAGAAATCTGCCGTCGACCTTGGGAGGGAGCTGCTCGGATCAGTAAGCAACAACCTAAACTCCCTCGGTAAGCTCTCAGTCTCCGATCTGCTAAAATTCAGGGGAATCGGTCCGGCCAGGGCCGTCACCATCAGCGCCGCCCTCGAACTGGGCAGAAGGAGAAATATTGCCGGACTTCCCGATGCAGGCCAGATAAGATGCTCCAAAGATGCAGCCGATATCTTTCAGCCTCTCCTCTCCGACCTGCCCCATGAGGAATTCTGGATCCTCTTCCTTAACCGGTCGAACAGGGTGATCGACCGGATGAAGATTAGCCAGGGAGGCATCAGCGGAACCGTTACAGATGTAAGGATAATAATGAAAAAGGCGGTCGAATACCTTGCTTCCGGCATAATCGTCTGCCATAATCACCCGTCAGGCAACATGAATCCCAGCGACTCCGACTCAAAGATTACGGGAAAAATAAAGGAAGCCGGCAGTATCATGGAGATCCAGCTGCTCGACCATATCATCATATCGGGAAAGGATTATTACAGCTTTGCCGATAACGGGCTTATCTGAAAAGAAACAGGCTCAGGTTACCGCAAAGGGATGCTTTATGGAAACCCCGCATGCATCCCCGCACTTTTCCAGCAGTTCTGTAAAAGTTACTTTCAGAACAGGGTGGATCATGCCTGGCGCCAGCTCGCATAGCGGTTCAAGGACGAATCTGCGAACGGCTATCCCGGGATGAGGGATTTCCAGATCTTCCTTCTTTATTATATCATTACCGTAAAGAAGGATGTCAATATCCATCGTCCTCGATTTGTATCCCTTGCCACTCCTCAGCCTGCCAAGCTTGGCTTCTATCATAAGTATCCTTCCGAGCAGCCCCGAAGGCCTGAGAGAGGTTCTGACCTTAACAACCATGTTAAGGAAGGGGTTGTCGCTCCGGAAACCCCATGGCTCAGTCTCATAAACGGATGAACAATCTGTTACCTTCCCTATCTCCTCCCCGATCATCTTCACGGCCATTGAAAGATTATTCTCCCTGTCCCCGAGATTGGTCCCAAGTCCGAGAAATACTGTTTTTTCCATAGCGGCCGGTTATATTCCAAATTTATGAATTATACCAGTCATTCAGGCAATCCGGTAGTGATTTTTTATATCTTTGGTACTCATTTCATTAAAGTGAACCAAAAATGAAAACCTTTCTGAAATACGTCCTTGCGACAATTACCGGAATAATCATCGTATCGATACTTTTCATGGTGATTCTGCTCGCCAGTCTCAGTACCATGATGGTGTCGGGCGATAAGCCGGCTTCCATTACAGATAATTCAGTCCTGGTATTGAAAGCCGGGGTTACCATCCCCGACAGGGGAAGTAAAAATCCCTATGCGGGGATCGACCTGATAAATATGACCATCAGCCCTGCACCCGGACTGAATGAGATACTTCATAACCTTAAAAAGGCTGCCGCTGATGATAAGGTTAAGGGTGTGCTGATTGAGAACGGATTAATACCATCAGGCTGGGCAACTACCGAAGAACTGAGGGATGGCCTGAAAAAATTCAGGGAAAGCGGGAAATTTGTCATCGCCTGGTCTGACTATGTTCTGATGCAGGAGGGCTATTACCTTTCCTCTGTTGCTGATAAAATCTACGTTAATCCCTCATCTACAGTCGATTTCAAGGGACTGAGCGGGGAAGTCCTTTTCTACAAAAAAGCTCTCGAGAAACTGGGAGTCGATGTGCAGGTCATCCGTCACGGGAAATTCAAGGGAGCGGTCGAGCCCTATATCCTCGACGAACTGAGCGCCGAAAACAGGGAACAGATTAAGACTTATGTCGGATCAATATGGTCGCATGTGGTGAACAATATCTCAGCCGATCGCGGCATCCCGGTAGAAAAGCTGAACAGCATCGCCGACAACCTGGTCGGATACGTGGCTGCCGGAGCTCTCTCCGGCGGCCTTGTCGACGGCCTTCTTTATCATGATCAGCTTATCGACACCCTTAAGATCCGTTCAGGACTTACAACCGACGACAAGATCACCCTGGTTCCGATGCACAAGTACACAAAGGTCCCCGAATCAAAAAAGCATTCTTACCAGAGGAACAAGATTTCAGTCGTCTATGCATCAGGTTCGATCGTGAATGGGAAGGGAAATGAAAACAATATCGGAGGCGACTCTTTCAGGGATGTGATAAGGAAAGAAAGAAAGGACACTACAGTTAAGGCTATAGTGCTTAGGGTAAACAGCCGCGGGGGAAGCGCCATTGCATCCGACATGATCTGGAGGGAACTCGAACTTGCTGCAAAGGATAAACCTGTGGTTATCTCAATGGGAAACTACGCAGCATCAGGCGGTTATTTCATTGCAGCACCGGGAACAAAAATTATCGCCAGCCCTACAACCATAACCGGATCAATAGGAGTCTTCGGACTGGTTCCCAACGCGGGAAAACTGATGGAGCAGAAACTGGGAGTAACCTTTGAAACAGTCGAAACCAATTCCAATTCCGACTTTCCTTCGGTGTACAGGCCTATGAACAACGTTGAAAAAGAAGCAATGCAGAGAACCATCGAAACAACCTATACCGACTTTGTGAACAAAGTCTCGGCCGGAAGGAAAATGACATTCAATGCAGTCGACAGTATTGCACAGGGAAGGGTGTGGAGCGGTTCCGACGCTATGAAGATCGGACTTGTAGACGGTTTCGGAGGATTGACTGCAGCCGTCGAAGAAGCAGCAAAAATGGCAGGTCTGGAA
This sequence comes from uncultured Rikenellaceae bacterium, assembly GCA_964429295.1. GTDB lineage: Bacteria > Bacteroidota > Bacteroidia > Bacteroidales > VadinHA17 > LD21. The sequence goes on along the minus strand of CAYSBL010000018.1, from coordinate 24,923 downwards.
GCCTGGTCGCTCAGGGAGCTCCCGGTTTCGGAAGACCCCCTGCTTAAAGTCCTTTCGCAGTTCGGAGCAGAAATGAAAACAAGGATCCTCAGTAACGAACTGGGAGAGTTTGAACGTATCTTCGACGACCTCCGGGAAATTCGCGACATCTCCGGAATTCAGGCCAGATTACCCTACTTTATTGAGGTGCACTGATAAATGACACCCGGTCGAAATCCTCTACTGTGGCCGCTCTCCATTCTGTTCCGGCTGGTAACATGGATACGAAACATCCTGTACGACAACGGCCTGATACATTCGGAGGAGTTCGGAATCCCTGTGATATGTATCGGGAACATAACCGTTGGAGGAACCGGAAAAACGCCTCATGCCGAATACGTTATATCACTTCTGAGCCGGGAATTAATGGTGGCGCTTCTGAGCAGGGGCTATATGAGGAAGACAGCCGGCTTCAGATATGTAACCCCTTCGTCCTTAGCCGCTGATTCAGGCGACGAGCCTCTCCAGATATCCAGGAAGTTCCCTGATACCGTTGTGGCAGTCGACAGCGACCGGATTAACGGAATAAAAACCATTCTGAGGGAACATCCCGAAACGGATGTGATAATCCTCGACGACGGATTCCAGCACAGAAAGGTTAGACCAGGGCTTTCCATCCTTCTTACCGATTTTAGCCGGCTGATGACAAGGGACAGCCTCCTGCCCTATGGAAGACTTAGAGAACCGGCCTCACAAAGAAAAAGGGCAGACATAATCATAGTGACCAAAGCACCACCGGACCTTCCCTTGTCTGAAAAACTTGCCATTTCGGAGGAACTTGGTACCGGCCCGGACCAGAAGGTCTTCTTCTCCTCAATTTCCTACGGCAGGCTGCTACCGGTTTTTGAAGAATCAGCTGCTGCCATGGATCTCCCCGGCGAAGAGGACAGGAATGATTGGGCTGCTGTAATAGTAACCGGAATTGCGTCGCCCGGGCCGCTGATTAATCACCTGAGAAATCATCTTGCAGAAATCAGGCACCTCCGCTTCCCCGACCATCATTACTTCACTCCGGGAGATATGGAAAGAATCACAAAGGCCTTTGAAGAGGTTTCCCTTACCAGGAAGATGATAATCACAACCGGGAAAGATGCGGTCAGGTTGAGAGAAATTAGTAATATTGCCGCTTCTTTGAAGAAGACTCTGTATTTCATTCCGGCCGGAGTCAGTTTTTTGAATGCAGATAAGCACGAATTTGATAAAATGATATTTGAATATGCTCGAAAGAATAAATGAGACTGTAGAATTCCTTAAACATAAAGGGATAAACGGACCGGAAGCAGGTGTGATACTGGGAACAGGTCTTGGCGGACTCACAACACACATCAAAACTATTCTGGAAATCGACTATAAGGATATCCCCCACTTTCCCGTTTCGACAGTCGAAGGGCATGCCGGCTTACTTATCTTCGGCGAGTTAGGCGGGAAAAAAATAGTCGCCATGAAAGGCAGATTTCATTTTTATGAAGGATATCAGCCTGATCAGATAGCTTTTCCAATAAGGGTAATGAAATACCTGGGCATCAAATACCTGTTCCTTTCAAATGCTGCAGGAGGGGTAAATCCCGATTTTCATATAGGCGACATAATGATAATCAGAGACCATATAAGTCTGATTCCCAATCCTCTGATCGGCAGAAACGACAGCAGGATCGGCGCGCGCTTCCCCGATATGAGCCATCCTTACGATCTGAACCTGATCGGGATGGCTGAGAGAATTGCCGGAAAAAACAACATCACGGTCATGAAGGGTGTATATCTTGGCACCACCGGACCAACTTTCGAGACGCCTGCTGAATACAAATACTTCAGAGCCATCGGAGCCGATTCAGTCGGCATGTCGACCGTAACAGAGGTGATTGCCGCCAGGCACATGAGCCTGCCGGTCTTCGGGGTAAGCATTATCACCGACCTTGGTGTGGAAGGAAAGATAGAATACGTCACCCACGAAATGGTCCAGCGTGAAGCTGAAAAAGCAGAAAGTAAGATGACTACGATAATGACGGAACTGATTTCGGAGCTTTAGCGGTACGCGGCGTGCGGTATGCGGCCTGAAAGACCTGCAGGACACATCTTCGCTGAAGCTACAAAGTGCAAAGCTTGCACGACTTGTAAGACTTGCATGACCTGCAAGACCTGCAAGACCTGCACGATTTCTTTATCTTATTACCGTACACACCTTTTTCCACCTCCCGGTTTTGCCGCTTTCATCAAACGAAGTGATCAGGAAGATGTAGATACCTGTTTCAAGAAGGTTCCCGTCAGTACCGGTTCCGTCCCATACCACAGAAGCTGACGGACCAGCCAGAAGGTTGTCGGCAAGCTTTCTTACAAAACGGCCTGCTTCATCAAAAATAGTAACCGATACTACGTTCTCCGGATTGATAAGGTTAAGGTCAACAAACAGAAGATCTTCATTGCCGTCGTTGTCAGGTGTAATTTTTGAAGATGAAAATATAACGGATTCTTTGCTGCCCGGGTCTTCGGCAATAATCGAATTGGGAGCCCCTGGTGTTCCCCATCCCGAAGTCTCCGATGCTGAATGCCATTGCGACCTGTCTGTTGAAATTCCGCAGGGTCTCACCTTTTCGAGGGTGATCCCTTCAAACCCTCCGAGCAGCGGAAAATGCATTTCCTCATCATAGTACACTTCATCGATCTTTTCAAGCGAGCGGTTTACAAGAACCAGGTGACCCCCCGTATCGGGCATGGAAGGCAGAGTTGAAACTTCAGTTATATTCCCGGGCACAGATGAGAAAAACCGGGCTTCCAGTATGCTTTTTGAGGACGTTATAACAATGTTATAACGTGGCAGCAGGCAATGGTTTTCTGGGGAAACGGGAACAACCGACGATGTGTCTGCCGTTTCATCCCTGACAGAAAACAGGAAGAGATCACAGGTATTTATTATTTTTTCCGAGCAGTTGTAAAACTCTATAAAATCCGGTTCGTCAGGCCATGGATTAAACATCAGTTCGTTGAAAAGAACATCACCGGTCCGGGCTGCTTCAGGAATACCGAATCTGAAATCGCCCGTTATCATCCCGTTCCCGGCAAAGTCGGTCACCCCCCTTTCTGCAGTAAGCGTGTAAACCTTCCTCTTCTCAAGTGGTTCATCAAGCAACAAGGTGAAGCTTCTGAAAAGGGGATCGTCATTGGCGATTGTACTTATCTCCGGTCCGTCAATTGAAATGCTCTCCTTCATTTCGGACAGACCAGGCACGCTTTCGGAAAAACTTACTTCAACGGTCAGGCTGTCGGTTGGGAAAACACTTACGATCCCCTGAAAGAAATTGTCGGGGTTGTTTCCTTCCACAGAGTTTCTTGTCCCCGGTGTTCCTCCTGAAGGTGAAACGGAAGCTTTCCAGTTACCTTCCTCATGAAAAGGATATGCTTCGTCGACCATCTCAAGCGACCACCCTCCGTTAGATTTCAATACATTACCGTACCAGTCCGAAGAATAAAGCACACCATGAATCAGGTTAAGGTTCTCATCTCTGATAAAGATGGTTTTGCCTTCGTTGGTAAGCGCAGGAAATGATTTCAGTCCGGCTGTAGGACCATAACGAGAAAACAGGGCTGTATCAGCCGCCTGGCATACTATCAGCCAACCTCCGGGCATGATACTGACATCAGGGAAGAGGCTGTTTGAATTGCCGTCGGACAAACGCCAGCCTTTCAGGCAGACAGTATCACTGCTCCGGTTATGCAGTTCGAGGTATTCCTCAACCGGAAGCGCCACGGCCGGTGCCGGATCGGCCATTATCTCGGAAATAACAACATCACCCGGGGCAACCGGGTAGCCGCGGTCTTGTGAACCGGGGCCGTCAACGACCTGACCGGATACCTGCAAGGGTATCGCAACAGTCAGTAAAATAACTTTATTCATGCAGCGAGACGAATTGAAAAAAGAGTTATTTTTGACCGCTTTTAACTGTAATAAATTTAAGAAATTAACAAAAGACTATCTACCATTATGTAAAATTAATTTTTTTGTTAGTTATACCCCCTTCCCAACCTTCCCCCAAGGGAGAAGGAGCGGCAAGCTTTTCCCCCTTGGGGGAAACGGGAAAGGGGGTAAAAGACCATTAAATTGAACCCATTGATTATGAGCATAATAACAATATAATAATTACCTTTTATTTTTGATTTCAGACACTTATAATTAATTTAATCCGGACAAATCAGAAAATGAAGACAGCAGTTGTCGGTGCCACCGGAATGGTAGGCAGAACAATGATCAAAGTCCTTGAAGAAAGGAACTTCCCCGTAACAGAGTTACTACCCGCCGCCTCGGACCGTTCGGTGGGAAAGGAAATAACTTTCAGGGGTAAGGCTGTTAAGGTTGTCAGTGTCCAGGATGCAGTTGACGCCAAACCGGTTTTTGCGATCTTTTCGGCCGGTGCCGCCGCATCGAAAGAATGGGCTCCCGTGTTTGCAGCAAACGGGACGGTTGTTATTGACAACTCATCAGCCTGGAGAATGGATAAAAACGTCCCTCTTGTCGTACCCGAAATCAACAGCCACTCTATAAAAAAGGGCGACAGGATCATCTCCAATCCCAACTGTTCAACGATACAGATGGTGATGGCCCTGGCACCCCTGCATAAAAAATACAAGATAAAACGACTTGTGGTGGCCACTTACCAGTCGGTCACCGGTACAGGAGTGAAAGCCGTCACCCAGATGGAAAACGAAAGGGCAGGGATTAAGGGTGAAATGGCCTATCCCCACCCCATCGACCTTAACTGCTTTCCCCATGGCGGCAGCTTCCAGGCCGACGGCTATACCACCGAGGAGCAGAAACTGATTGATGAAACCCGTAAGATACTTGGCGACCAGTCGATAATGGTTACCGCCACAGTGGTAAGAATACCGGTAGTCGGCGGACACTCGGAAGCCGTAAACATCGAGTTTGAGAATGAATATGATATCGACGAGGCAAGAAGCCTTATGAGCAGCTTCCCCGGAGTGGCGGTTTATGATAATCCGGCCCGTAACGAATATCCGATGCCTCAGCTTGCCCATAACAGGGACGAGGTATTTGTGGGAAGGATAAGAAGGGACCTCTCGAAGGAGAAATGCCTCAACCTCTGGATAGTTTCGGACAACATCCGCAAGGGCGCCGCAACAAACGCAGTTCAGATAGCTGAATTCATGGCAGCAAACGGATTGTATTAACTGCCGGCCTTTTAATAAAAATTTAACAGGGTCTGCTCCACCGGCAGACCCTTATTTTTCATACAGGAAATCGTTATAGGGATAGCGTGTGATGTGAATCCTCTTCACTTCCTCATAGAGCAGACTCTGCAGTTCAGGAATATTTTCCCTTGTTCTTGCCGAGATGAACATTGTCCTGTGATTCCTGTCGGAGGCCATCCAGGTATTCTTAAGATCGGCAAGTGAATAATTCTCCCTGGTTGCCGGCGTCAGATCGTCTTCATCCTTTGCAGTATAGGAGAATGCATCTATCTTATTGAACACAAGTATCAGCTGCTTGCCGGAAGATCCAAGTTCCTTGAGTGTCTCATCCACAACCCTGATCTGCTCCTCAAAACCAGGATGCGATATATCTACCACATGAAGAAGAAGGTCCGATTCCCTGACTTCATCAAGCGTCGACTTGAATGACTCCACAAGATGATGAGGCAGTTTCCTGATAAATCCTACTGTGTCTGACAGAAGGAAGGGAAGGTTGCCAATAACCACTTTCCTCACCGTGGTATCAAGTGTTGCAAACAGCTTGTTCTCGGCAAAGACATCCGATTTGCTGAGAAGGTTCATAAGTGTCGACTTGCCTGCATTCGTGTACCCCACAAGGGCTACCCTTACCATTTTTCCGCGATTCTTTCTCTGGGTTGCCATCTGGATATCTATCTTCTTAAGCTGTGCCTTCAGAAGAGCTATCTTATCCCTGATTATACGACGGTCGGTTTCAATCTCTGTTTCACCCGGTCCCCTCAGACCTATTCCACCTCGCTGCCTCTCGAGATGGGTCCACATACCGGTCAGCCTGGGCAGAAGATACTGGTATTGCGCAAGCTCGACCTGGGTCCGGGCATGAGAGGTTCTTGCACGTCCTGCAAAGATATCAAGTATCAGACTGGTCCTGTCGAGAACACGGCAGCCCAGTTCCTTTTCGATGTTCCTGATCTGGCTTGCCGAAAGCTCATCGTCAAAAATGGCAATGCTGATCCTGTTCTCAGATACGAATGATCCTATTTCGGCTATTTTCCCCGACCCGACAAAGGTCCTGGAGTCAGGCATCTGAAGCTTCTGAAGGAATCTTCTGACTGGCTCGGCTCCGGCGGTCTCTGCAAGAAACGACAGCTCATCAAGATATTCCTGAGCCTGATCCTCACCCTGCCCGGGATATATCAATCCAATAAGTACTGCCCTTTCGCCCGTCCTTCCCGTTTCAATCATCAGTCAATGGTTGGATACATATGCTTCTTCCTCCTCCCGTCACACAGGAAGAAGAAATACCAGCATATGAGGGCACAAATTTACAGAATAAATCGCTTGTTGCTCCTGAGGGCATCATTAATAGCCTGCCGCAGAGCATCGGAACACCTGAAGATCATTTCCATGTCGGGCGGGAAAGGCACTGCCTTGGTTTTCGTCTTTTCGAGCTGAGCCTGGCTCAGGGCCTGAATATCACCCAGCGCTCTTGCAGATATCCATTCAAAACCCGACTCAGCGCCAAGGGGATCCTTTTTCAGAACTTTCTCGGGATTACCCTGGATGATCTCTATATCGCCAGCTATCCGGCATGTCTTGGTCTGGATCGTCTCAATAAGGGCGCACTGAAGAGTTTTGTACCTGACGGTCTTGATATCGTTGCCCAGCGTATCCTTCATCACGTTTCCGCGGGCGTCGAGCTGGTAAGTGAAACCGTCCTCGACATCCTTCTTTACCACTGTGTCCTTCTGCATTGTCTGGTCGGGACTGACTATGATGTTCCTGATATTCACATTTACATAGTAATCGAACCTGGTTTCCCTGCCGGGATCATAGGTATGGTATTCAACCCATTCGCTGTTGAGAGCCGGAAGGTCGATTGACAGAAGGTCCTCCTCAAATTCCTGGTCAAACTTGATTATCGACCTGTTGCTGAGAGTTATGAGCACCCTGCTCATTCCGAGATACCTGGCGTCATCAATCTTGTTGTCGATGCCTTCATAGTTTCCTACGTATTCCTTTGCCCTTACAAACTCATAATAAGCCTGACGGTAGTTCTCCTTCAGCTTGGTCTGCATCAGCTCATTTCCATGGGCAAAATAGAAATCTGCTGATTTCCGTTTTGCCGTAACCATTTCCGGCATATAGTCGACATAGGGATAATCAATTGTCCTGCCGTTGAATTCGAGAGGCAGAACAGTCCTCACGTAGGCCTGCCTGTCACTCATCGCCTTGTTAAGCTGGTATATTTCATCCCAGTTTTCGGGCCGGTCTTCCATCTTCAGGAACCTGATACGCTCATTGTCCTGATCGTTCAGGATCTTGTAGGATCTGTCAAGAATGGCAATCTGCTTGGAATCATCCCGGTCCCTGCGAAGCTGCTTGACAGCCTTGTCGAGGGCCATGGCATAGTTGCCCTTTTCGAGCTGCTTTTTTGAGGATCCGCAGGATGACAGAATAAATAAGAGAATAAGTGAAAATGCTGCAATTCGCTTCATAAGAGTATATTTCAGGGTTTGAAAAGGGTATATCCCCAATAATCACTGTTATAACTCGAAAAATTGCCTGATATTATCTTTCAGTACTGAAATGTGAGCGGAATCTGGAACCGTACTCTCACCGGCTGACCCCTCTGCAGTCCGGGCGACCATTTCGGTGAAGATGCAATAGCCTTGACGGCTTCATCGTCAAGAAGCGGGTGAACCCCTTTTATCACGGTAACATTGCTTACAGTCCCGTCTTTTTCAACTATAAAGGTCAGGAAAACCGTTCCCCTTATCTTGTTTGTTATTGCCTCCTCGGGATAACGGGTCCGTTTGTTTACCCAGTTCCTGAAAACATTAAGATCTCCTCCCCTGAAGGTTGGCATGGTCTCAACTATGAATAGAGGTTCTTCATTGCCGTAGCTGTCGCCGCCTTCTATAAGTTCATCGCCGAAGCCCGATCCCGATGCATCGACACCTTCTCCTTCGGTAGCCGACAGTATTTCATCGGTTGAAAGAGGAGCCAGTTCTACAGGCACAATTGAATCGACAACGACGGGAGGAACATATTCGACGACTTCCTGCATCTTCTGAGCCATTGAAGCAGAGGGAGGAGGCGGAGGAACATAAAATTCCTCAGGCGGGGGCTGGAGGTTTTCAAGGGTTACCTGGTAGTATCCGGTGCCTCCCATCACTACTTTATCTCCTGCTGGACGGGAGATGAAAGGGATCATAACACCGATAACTGCAAAAATAACTGAAGTAATAAGTCCGGCAAGAACGGCACGGTTGTATCTCTTACGGAGCTGGTAGGCGCCGTACTCCCGGTTTCTGTGCTCGAAGACAAGATCGTCAAAATCAGATATTACAAACTGCTGATCAACCTTGCCGCCAGGCTGTTCGCTGTTTTTACCCCAGAGTCTCACTTCTCAATGTTAAGAAAATTCCTTTTACCATAACCGGATGTCAACAATCGTTCCGTTTTTTGAACCTGACCGGTTAACTGAACTGATCTCATCAAAAATTGCGGCAAAATTACCAAATACCAACGTTTCTGCAAAGTAATTAAATAGTCGTTATGACAGGTGTTTTTTTATTCTTAATTATTTCTTAAATTTGCCGTTGATTTATCGGGGGTTTAGCTCAGTTGGCTAGAGCGTTTGACTGGCAGTCAAAAGGTCAGGAGTTCGATTCTCCTAATCTCCACCAGATTTCTGTCTCGCTGAAGGTTTCGAT
>CAYSBL010000018.1:0-15884 GCA_964429295.1 uncultured Rikenellaceae bacterium | reverse complement strand
GTAGAGACGCGATTAATCGCGTCTCTACGGGTAATCATAACACCATTTTGCCTATGTCTGAAAAATTTCTGAATAAATACCGGATACCGTCTGCACGGTTACAAACCTGGGATTATGGGAACGATGGTGCATATTTTATCACCATTTGCACCAACGGCAGGGAACAATATTTTGGTGAAATTACAGGTGGCGAGATGATTTTAAATGGAACAGGCAAAGTGGCAGAACGATTTTGGAACGAAATTCCAGATCATTTCCCTTTCGTCGAATTGGACAATTTTGTTATAATGCCGAATCATGTACACGGGATTCTGATAATTAACCGGGGGGTTGTAGAGACGCGATTAATCGCGTCTCTACAATCACCGCATAACCCACAATCATCCCAAACCCAACCGGAAAAATCCGGTGGATTTGCAAAAAACAAAAACCCAATGTTTCACAAAAATGTTTCACGAATTATACGGTGGTACAAAGGGCGGTGTTCTTTTGAAATAAATAAAACACATCCTGTTTTTGCCTGGCAACCCCGGTTTTATGAACATGTTATCCGTAATACTGCCGAATGGAAACGAATTCGTAATTATATTACCGGTAATCCGGCAAACTGGAAGGAGGGTAAATCACATAAGAAATAAAAATATACCGCAATTGCGTTACCATGAATTGATGAGGGGTAAAACCAGGATAATTACGATCTGAAAAGTAGAGCCACGATTAATCGCGGCTCTACTTTTTCTTGATTTTGTTTTCAAGTCTTTTTAACTTGAACTGTTTTTAAATGAGGAAGCGGGCTGAAAAGAACCCAGTAAACGATATACTTATGGATATAAGCAAGTGGAACATAGAAAAATATAATCTTACTAATGAGGAAATGAGACTCACCATGGAAAGTTATGCTGCCAGATCCGTTAAGGCAAATCAATTCTTTCTTAAAGAGGGTGAGATCTGCAATTATATAGGATATGTAACAAAGGGCCTGCTGAGATCCTATTTTTATGATGACAAGGCAAACGAAATAACGACCAATTTCTTTCCTGAGGGTTCACTGATCATAGCTCTTGAAAGCTTCAACAACAGGCTCCCGTCAAAAGAATATATAAAAGCTATTGAAGACTCAGAGCTTAGCGTGGTCAGTTACGAACGGCAGAATGAACTTTACAGGCTTGTTCCTGCATGGAATCAGATATGCAAGGATCTGGCAGACATAAAACTCGGGGAAATGCTTAATCGTACAGAGAAATTACAGACTCTGTCAGCTTCAGAGAGATATCAGCAATTCTGTAAGGAGTTCCCTCAACTGCTGCAGCGCGTAAATCTCGGCTTCATTGCATCATATATCGGGGTTGACAATGCCACTCTAAGCCGCATCCGGAAAAAGATCTGAGCGATTTTGACTTTTGTCAAAAGATCCTTTTGTTACTCCCCCATACTTTTGTCTTAGAATAATTTTAAAGACAAGAGTAATGACAAGAGTAAACAAAATCAGTATCATCGGAGGAACAGGCAACCTGGGCGCACCGGTTGTTAAATACCTTTTGAAATCGGGTTTTGAGATCAACCTGATAGTACGGAACATCGACAAGGCAAGGAAACTATTCAAGCCTGATCCAAAACTGAAGATTTGTGTATCTGATTTGAATAATGTTTCCGGAATGAAGGAAGCACTCCGGGAAACAGAATACCTGTACCTCAGCCTTTCAACACAGGCAACAGATATAAATATTCCCTTCTCGGCTGAACGCGAAGGAATGCGCAATATACTTGAGGCAGTCAACCGGGACCGTATCAAACAAATCATTGTCCTTTCAGGCCTGGGAGCATTCGACAACGCCTCCAATCCTGACGGCTTTGAGTTCATACCCAACATCATACGCAAGCAGGGACATAAGCTGCTCAAAAATTCCGGCATACCTTTCACAATATTACATTGCAGCTATTTTACAGACAGCTTTGTTATTTACAGACAAAAAGAATCATATTCGATAATAGGCAGCACCACCAATCCGATATATTTTGTCAATTGCCATGATTTTACTGTGCACCTTATTAACTCACTGGGCAACCCGGAAGCATTTTTCAGGGAGTTCCCTGTCCAGGGTTATGAAGGATTAACTCATCCTAAGGCAGCCAGAACCTTTTTTGACATATATGCAAAACAGACAAGTGTTAAAATACTTCCTGCAGGAATTATTAAAGCTCTGGCCCTCTTCAATAAGGAAATGAAATATGTGAAGCATATGAGCGATTATTTTCATCACACGAACGAGACATTCCTGGCAAAGGATTATCACACTTACGAAATACTGGGAACTCCCTCGCTCAGCATTTCAGATTATGCCCAAAAACTGAAGGACGAAAAAATCTATGACTACCTCGAAAGAGTATAATTATTCTTAAAAACAATAAATAATTCTTCAACACCCACAAAAAAAAATGAAACGAGCAATTATTTTATATCAGAGTAAAACCGGCACAACCAAAATGTTTGCAAAGGAAATCGGGACATACCTTCAGACAAAACAACTGGATATTATTTGCATGCCGATCGGAGAATATTATGAGAATATCCCTGAAAATACCGATTACCTGTTACTGGGATGCTGGACTAAAGGACTGATGGTCCTTTTCCAGAAACCTGATGAAATCTGGAAAGCTTCTGCTAAAAAAATCACCATTCCGGCTCACACCAGGGTCGCCCTCTTTGCAACATATAAAATAAGTACCGGAAGCATGTTCAGAAATATGGCAAGGTCGTTGGGCAATGGCAACCATCTGCCTTATCCTGACCTTAAGTCGCGAACCGGGGAGCTTAATGACAGATGTAAAATCCTCCTCGATGAATTCATCAGTAACCATAATGCATTACAGAGCTGACACATCAACTCTTGTTTTACAAAACAATGATTATGAAGCTATTAAAAATTTTAATAATCGGACTTATGTTCACAGTCACTTCCTTTTCACAAAATCTGCTAAGTAAAGAACATACAAAACCATCAAGAGCCGAAATGGTTGAGAATCTGAGGGTTTATATCGAAGATGAAATGATCAGGAATAAAATTACCGGACTTTCAATAGCCGTAGTTGATGCAGACGGAGTTTTGCTATCAGACGGGTTCGGAAAAGCTGACAGGGAAAACAATATTGAAGCGAACAGTTCGACGCTGTTCCCGATCGCTTCTGTCACAAAAACCTTTACCGGGATAGCCGTCATGCAGCTTGTTGAAAAAGGCCTGGTAGATCCTGACAGACCAATTTCATATTACATTCCCGAGCTATCATTACCGGAAAACGAAGAAAAAATAATAACAGTAGGAATGCTGTTAACCCATCATTCAGGTATTCACGGTGATATTCTCTACAACTGGTATCTGCCTGAGGTTTCAGATGATCCCCTTATATATGAACAGGTTGTTGACCTGATAAACAGACTGGGCACAATCAGCCCTCCCGGGAAACTTCATTCTTACAGCAATGCAGGGTATTCATTACTCGGCGTTCTGATCCACAGGGTAAGCGGTATGGGATATGCCGACTATATCCGTTCAAATATTTTTGAGCCTCTTGGCATGAAAAGCAGTATTGTTTTTGCCGGCGAAAAAACAAAATGTGTTGTTTCCAAAGGGTACAACGGGAAAAAGTCAACCTCAATGCCGATGAAACTGGGAATTCCGGCAGGCGGTATTGCTATGACTGCTGATGATGCAGCAAAATATATAAATGGTATTATTGAAGCTTATCATGGTAAAAGACCTGTTCTGAGATCTGAAACCATGAGAATGATGATGACTCAGCAAAACAAAAATGTCATTCCTGATGATGGTTTCTCCATTGGCCTGACCTGGTTTCTCCAGGATCCTGTTATGGAACACACACTTTATGCAGCTCATCGGGGTGAAATGCCTCCCTATCATTCCATGCTGATAATCCTGCCTGAAGTAAAACTTGGAGTCTTCATCGGGGTTAACACTAATTCAGCCGCCCATATACCTGAAGAAATGGCTCATAAGATAATATATAACCTTTATGAATATCAGACAGGAATATCAGTTGATAAGAAAGGGACTACTGAAAAAAAATCATCAGACTTTGCTCAATTAAAGAAATTTGAAGGAATTTATCCAAATGTTTATTTTGGACCCATGGAATTAAAAATCAGGAGTGAAAAGCTCCTGCTTAAATCACCATTTATGCCCGTGTCAATGGTTCTTGTTCCACAAGCCGGTTCGACTTTCCTGGTGAGAGCAAGGTTTATGGGAATTACCTTTCAACCAAAACAGTTAAGCACGTTTCGAATTGATTTCAGAGAATCCGGAGGGGATAAATTTATGCGCTTCCACATTGATGACCGGATGCTTAACACCAATTTGAAGATTGAACCCTTTAAACTTCCCATAGAATACCAACACTATACGGGAAAATACAAAGTTGTGAATATGGAAAACTCCGGAAGGGTGGTGAAGGATGTACGGTTAAAGATGGATAGGAATGGAAAAATGTTGCTTTTCCAATACACCTTTTTAGGACGCCACAAATTTAATATGGTAGTTCAGCCGACAGACAGCCGGAAGGCAAAATTCGCAGGTGCCGGTTATTTCACGGGCGACAAAATACGCTGGGAAAAAACAAATAAAACGACATACATGTACTGGTCAGGTCTGAAACTTCAGAAAATGAAATAAGACCTGTCTTTATTTACTGCCGGCAAACCAGCTCATCCAGAATTCAGACATGAAACCGGGAGCAGGGCTAAATCCCGATATCCCATCTCCTGAAATACAATGCCTGCCTCACAACCGGCAGCGTTTTGAATTCTATTTCCTCCATCTGCGCCTGACTCAATGGAGTGAACTCCGAAGCTATTTTCACATTCTCCTCCAGCTGTTCAATATTGTCTACCCCGATGATTGTAGTGCTCACGGGCAGACTCATGTTATATGTGAGAGCTTCCTTTATATTGATGGTTCCGGGTATCGGCGTCCGTAAACGTGCATCAGTCTGCTGATCAAGCGGAGGTGGAGTCCATGTGGAAAGGATCCGGCTGCGTGTGGTGACCTTCATCCCGATTATAGCCATCCCCTTATTCTGAGCCTCAGGCAACAGGTAGTTCTTAAAACTCAGATAATGTACATCCGCAGCATTCATCGCAATAAGGATCGCATCAAAAGGATAGCGCCTTATTGCTTCGAGCAGGACCAGGGGCTCAAAATGACCAGTTATCCCAAGATTCCTGACCACGCCTTCGGCTTTGGCCTTTTCAAGCGCCTTTATTGCTCCGTCGGCAGCAAAAATCTGGTCAACCTGTTCCTGGCGCTGAACATTATGCAATTGCCATAAGTCGAGATGGTCGGTCTGAAGATTTTTAAGACTCTCTTCCAGCAGACGCATTGAACCATCATAGGTGCGGTCGTGGGTTTTTGTTGAAAGCCAGACCTCCCCTCTTCTTGTTTTCATCACCCTTCCGATGTTCAGCTGGCTGACTCCCTGCCCGTACGAGGCTGCAGTGTCAATATAGTTAATCCCCAGGTCAATGGCCCGGTTGATTATCTTTTCCGATTCCTCTTCCTTTCCTTTTATCTCAAGGGTGGCCTGGCCTCCCAGACTGAAAATCCCCACCTTGTAGCCTGTCCTGCCGAACGACCTTGTCGGCATCGCACTGAATGTAACCGGGTTGAAAGGATCTTCATTGTTCTTCTTCAGGGGAATCAGTCCGTCGTTCCCCTTTGCATCGAATGTCTTTCCTGCAGTAATAACTGCTGCTGCTGCTACTCCGTTCCCTAAAAATGTCCTGCGGTTGATTTTCTTCATGACTGCCTCTTTTTAGTGGTTATCAATGAGTTCTCTGTTTTCAAATATACGGAATCCTGAAGGAAGGAAATACATGTATGATTAGTTTTGGATTATGATAATAATCACATGGCAGGAAATTCCGTGAAGACATTGGCAAACAAAATCATAGAAGCTAATTCCCTTCTTCAAAATTTCACAAGTCGTCTGAGCCAGATGCTGCCCTGAAAGATCAGTTAAGTCAGCTTCAAGGAAAAACATACGTTATAACATTGTTATAACATGGTTAAAAGTTATGATTCCCGGGACTTAGTTCAGTATAAATAAGCTTCATCGTGTCAATTTTTGCCGGATTTTCCGCTACGGCATTGCCTGTGAACATCATGATTCCCGATGAACCTGCCCCGGAGCCATACCGAAGTACACGTCCGAATTCCCCGGCAGAAATTACCTCAGGATCGTCATAAGCCTGAACTATCGGCCATACTTTGGGGTATTCCCCTGGCTTAATGTCAAGCCTGTTGCAGAACCATTCAATGTTCTCCCTTACCCATTCCGCACTTCTTCCCATCCGGCCATGATAAACCATCGGAGAGAATACATCAGCCTTGTCTTTAAGCATATCGTAATCGAGACCGAGTATTCGGCGACGGGCTCCGTCAAATTCATCATCATCCCACGGACAATGGTAAATGCCAAGAAGTGCATCAGGCCTTTCTTCTTTGGTAATTCTCCTTGTTTCGGATACCCAGCCGGCAATCACGGAACATCTCCAGTCGCGCCATTTGGTGTCATACCTTTCAAGGATCCAGTCTGCACGCTCTTTTACAGCAAGATCCGGAACATCAATTCCGGTTTCCGACTCAAACGCCATGATGCAGTTGTCACAAAAACAGGTTTCGGGAAATATGGGCTCGGGCTCCTCAAACTGGGCATGCCAGTGCACATAATCCATCCAGATACCGTCGAGATCATATTTACGCAGCAACTCCCTCAGCTCAGTCATCCGATACTGCCTGAATCCCGGTTCGGTCGGACACACTCCCATGAACCACGATGCAGGTTCCACCCTGTTTCCATACCTGTCAATTGCCCAGGCTTCAGGATGATTCTCAACATATCCCTTGCCATTTAGAACAGGAAACTCGGCAAAGACCTTTAATCCCTCCTCCCCTGCCCGTTCCATCAGTTTATCATCTATGCCCTTCCAGTTCAGGAATATAGAATTAACATTAAGCTGGTCCAGACTTATTCCCTTGTTCCAGAATGCATTGGGACTTCCGTAGACCCCCCGGATCTCAAACTTCGCGTTATCAGGTGGTTTAAAATTTCCCTGACGGCATTCATTTCCTGTAAAAAGAAATACTGCTGCAATAAGTAAAGTGGCTGCGGTTATTTTCATTTAAGAGATATTCTTATCTCATCTCAAGAACCCACCCCTGCCCCCTCCGGAGGAGGGGATCCGTTCTGTTCAACCTTTCTGCCGTCTCTTAGTCCCTTCGTCCCATCGTCTCTTAGTCCATTCGTCTTCCTCACGTCTCACGCCTCACGCCTAATTCCCCAATGCTCCCATCAGGTTCTGCTCGAGGTTTTTGAAATATCCCGATTCCAGCGAACGCTGTTCAGACGGCACAGTGATCTGCTGTTTCAGTATTATTTGTACCGGGGGCCGGCTTAAGACAATTATTTCATTTCCCAGCAAAAGTGCTTCATCAACATCATGGGTGACAAAGATTACTGTCCTTTTGTCGGCCTGCCACATCCGGGAGAATATGCGTATGAGGTTTAATTTCAGCTTGATATCCAAACCCTTCAGAGGTTCGTCCATAAGTATTATATCCGAAGGGTATGCAAAAGCCCTGGCTATCGATACTCTCTGCCGCATCCCGCCGCTCAGCTTTGACGGATAATAAGAGGCAAAATCTTCAAGCTCCATCAGCCCTATAAGCTGATCAGTTATCTTCTTACGCTCATCTGCTGACATATCCCTGCCCAGCACAAAATCAATGTTTTCCTCAACCGTTTTCCAGGGAAGCAGCCTCGGATCCTGGAAGATATAGGAGATCGTTTTCTCCCTGAAGCCTGTAAGAATACCGCTGTCGGGCTTCACAATATCTCCGATAATATTCAGCAAAGTGGTCTTGCCGCATCCCGATGGACCCAGTATGGAGGTTATCGTCCCTTCGTGAAAGTCAAGGCTGAAGTCACTGAAAAGTGATAAATTGTCGAATTTCTTATGCAGGCCTTTGATTTCCAGTCTCATATTCATGACCTCCAGTTAATGAACCTGCTTTCAATCCAGCGGATGGCCTTCTCAAATCCGTAGCTTATCAGCACGGCAATGATGGTCCATGCAATCACTGCATCAATGTTAAGGAATGTCTGGGCAGTCTGCATCATCGTGCCAATCCCGAATTCAGGCTGACTGAGAACCTCTCCTATTATTATCGCCCTCCAGCCTATGCCCAGTGCACTCGATGCCCCGCTCACAATAAAGGGCATTATGGCAGGTATGTATAATTCACGCACAATTCTTTCCCGGCTCACCTTGTAGAATGAAGCCATTTCAACGAGGTCCCTGTCAATGCTCCTTATCCCGTCGCTCACATTGGTGGTGATGAAGGGGAACATTGTAAGCATGCCAATGAAAACAGGAACCGAACCAGGATTAAACCAGATCAGCGCAAGAAGAATGATTGAGATTACCGGTACGGAACGGATGGTGACCAGCAGAGGACGAAGAAAGGCATCAACATATGGATTGATGCCGGTAATGATCCCGGTTCCTATACCGAGAATCAAAGAGATCACGAATCCGACAAGTCCTCTTGCAACCGTTGAACCTGCGATCTCAAGGAACCTGCCGCCGGTGAATAATTTCAACGTTGTTACCAGTGTCTTCTCCGGGGAAGGAATGACAAAATCGGAATCGAAATGCATGGACAGTAGCTTCCATATGACGAGCATAAAGATCACTGAAGCCAGGCTAATGTATTTCTTACCGGTAAATGAAATTTTCATCGGGTAATTTCCCTCCGATTATATCGGGATTCAATTTATAAAAAACATTCAGATAGTCCTCAATTTCATTTTCCACTTCGGAAGCCTTTACGAACCTGAGATTTGATCCGGGTATTGCATGCGCTGCAACAGCAGTGTCGGGAAGGATCCCATACCGTACAATCAGAACGGCAGCGCTGTCGGGGTGTTGATTAACCCATTCCGAAGAATACCTGTACGACTTATTTATTCTGTCAACCAGTCCGGGTTCATGCTTCAGGATGCCTTCTCTGCCAAGAAAAGCCGTTTCCGTTATTTCAATATCCTCTTTTAGGCTCCATTCTTTTTCAAGGTTGAAGATAATCCGGATACCCTTGTTTTTCAAAGTCACAAGACTGGCCAGCGGTTCGGAGAGAATACCGAGCTCCGCCTGCCCTGCAGCCACGGCATTTGCGAGATCGATATGGGTGGGGAAACTGTAGTCAAGAATAACATCCCTGTCGGGATCAAGGCCATTTTTACCGAGGAGATGCCTGAACATCACGTCGGGAGTCATACCCCTTGCCATGACATGAATACGCTTATTCCTGAGATCTTCCCACGTCCTTACGAGCGTATCACTGCCGGCCAGATACAAAGTTCCCCAGCAGGGAATTCCTATCAGCTTGTATTTCAGTCCCTTGTTATACATTATGGCTGCCATTGTGGTGGGAAGTATCGCAAAATCAGCCGTTCCGTCGAGCATCATTTTCCTGACCTGCAGGGGTTCATTCAGTATCTGCACCTCCACCGAATGTCCTGTTCCGCGGTTAAGGCTGTCGATAAGCCTGATCATCCCCATGGCTGAAGGGCCTTTCAGGGCGGCAATGGTAAATTCCGGCTGCCCTGCTTCATTCCCCTTCCTTCCCCCGCATCCGGAAAGCATTAAAACGACAAAAGCCAGAAATGACAGCTTCTTCAACATGGTGTAAGTTTCTGATGCAAAACTATCCATTCAGGGAATTCTGTAATCATTTTTTGCACGGTTTCTTTAATAAAAACCGTTCCACTTTGCTTTCTCAAAAAAAATCCTCACCTTTGTGAAATAATTAACAATAACCCTGTGCAGTTCTGAGAAGCACTCCGGATGGCCTCATGAAAGCAGCCGGAAGAATCAAGGATACACAGGCTCAAAAATAAATCC
Source organism: uncultured Rikenellaceae bacterium (assembly GCA_964429295.1). Classification (GTDB taxonomy): domain Bacteria; phylum Bacteroidota; class Bacteroidia; order Bacteroidales; family VadinHA17; genus LD21. The sequence continues at coordinate 5,911 of CAYSBL010000018.1, read as the reverse complement.
AATCCGGAGGTAATCTGATGGAAAAGAGAATAGGATCAGCAATCATCCTGATTCAGACGCGCGAAAGTGTTCATGATCTGAACGAAATCATTTCAAAGCATTCCGATATCATCATCGGACGCCAGGGTCTTCCCCGCAGCAGCGGCGAAAGCATCATCTCTCTTGTTCTTGAAGGTACCACCGATCAGATTGGCTCGCTGACAGGCCAGCTGGGCCGCTTAAGCGGAATTCAGATCAAATCGGTACTTTTAAAGAATATGAAAGATGACTAGAAGTGTTTTATTAACTGCTTTTATTGTATTATTTTTTTCACTGAGCTCCTTCGGGCAGAATCATGAGCTCCAGGTTGTGGTCCGTGATTCGTTGAGCAACAAGACACTGGAAGGTGTTGTGGCTGAGATAACTTCCCCAGGAGAAATCAATAAAGCCCTTCATGCAGAGGTCTCGGATGTCAGGGGAAGAATATTCTTCTCACTGCCTGCCGGCAACTATCGCCTCGTGGTAAGAATGCTGGGCTATTCCCCACTGATCCGGGATATAAACATGAATAGCGGCAAGCAACTGGATTTTCACCTGTCGCCACAGCCGGTTAACCTGGGCGAAGTGGAGGTTGCAAGCCTCATGGTCAACCGCCAGGCAAGAGATCTGCCTGCTCCCATAGCGGTTGTCGGTTCACTCAAATACAAAAAACTGTCATCACTTACACTTTCCAACGTGCTGGCTACCGAACCTGGCATTGCGATGGGCAACGACGGGGTTTGGGCTACAAATATCAACATAAGGGGTTTTAACGAAAACCGTCTTGTAACCCTGATCGACGGCAATCGCGTGGAAACTGCAACAGACCTCACCGCATCGCTCAGTATGATCGATGTAAACGACATCGACAGGGTGGAAGTGGTCAAAGGAGCACAATCATCCCTCTATGGAACCGGTGCAATGGGCGGTATAGTGAACATTATTACCAAGGACGGTCACTTCTCCGACAAGACATACCTGTCGGGTAATTTTAGCTCAGGTTTTTCATCAGCCAACAAGCTCTTCATGAACCATGCTGATCTTAACACAGGATCCCGGAAATGGTATTTGCGGATAAGCGGTTCCTATGGCAAGGCAGATGATATGCGGACACCCGAAGGCATTCTGCCCAACAGCCAGTTCAATACCAGCAACATTACTGCAAAGATCGGCATCAGACCTCTTCCGAACCATCAGTTCAACCTGCAGTTTCAACGCAACTGGTCGACCGATGTGGGCATTCCGGGCGGAGATGCATTCCCCGGACCGGCCCAGGCAACTTATACGGATATTGGAAGACAGCTGCTGGCAGCATCCTACGAGATCACTAATCCGGGAAAAAGACTCCAGTCTCTGAAACTGAATTACTTCCTCCAGCACATCCAGCGTGATGTGGCAATGATCCCAAACACAGTGACCCTTAATGAAACACCCACGGGCTATCAGCGCATAACACCTGATCTGATAACACCCGTCGGAAATCATTTTACTCAGGGAGGAAAACTGCAGGGAACCTGGAACCTTTCCGGAAAAAATACCCTGACAGCCGGCATGGATGTATGGTCGCGCGACTTGTTTACCGAACGTCAGAAGTATATCAGGGTGGAAATCCTGAATCCGGCAGGCGATGTCGTGAAAATAAACAATCTTGAAAGAGGTGAAACTCCCATTCCGGAATCGACATTTACCAGCGGCGGGATATTCATTCAGGACGAGACAAAGCTGCTTGACGAAAGGATGACACTTATCGTCGGAGGCAGAATGGACCTTATCCGGGTAAGCAATGAGGAGGGCTATGATATAGATTACCTTATTACAAACGGGACGAGGAACGATTCACCGCCCAATCAGAGGATAACTTTCGCAGCAGGAAGCAGCACAGGCATGTCCTGGAGCGCCAATGCCGGCCTCCTTTACAGGCTGCCTGAAAACACCGACCTTTCGTTAAGCATCGCCCGCTCCTTCAGGGCCCCGTCGCTCGAAGAACTGTTCAAATATATTGACCTTGGCAACTATGTTCGCCTTGGCAATACGGAACTTGATCCTGAAAACGGTTATTCTGCAAACCTCGGATTAAGGGTGTGGAAGAACAAACTGAACTTCCAGGCCGATGTTTTTGCCAACAGGATCCTGAATATGATAGTAGAAACTCCGGGAGAATTCATCTATACCATCAATACAGGAGCCTCGGAGGGAACTATCGATACCCTTCCCGCACTTGTAAACACAAATGTCAGCAAGGCTTTACTCTATGGCTTTGACTTTGGATTCCAGTACAATTTTTATTCTGATTTCGTCCTGACAGGCACAGGTGCATATGTTCGCGGCAGGGATACGGAAGCAGACACCGACCTTCCCCAGATTCCGCCCCTCAACGGACGCCTTGGTATTCGCTATACCTCCGCTAAGATTGGTTCTGCCGAATTGACTCTTGTCGGAGCAGCCGGCCAGAATAAGATTGCAGAGGGAGAAAAGGAGACCGGCGGATACTCTCGCCTCGACCTGGCCCTGAACTCGACGGTAATCAGTCTTGGAAATACGAGATTACAGATATTTGCAGGCATCGAAAATATTACCGATCGCAGTTATACAAGTCATCTTTCGACAAACAGGGGTAGCATAAGTGTTGAACCGGGAAGGAATATTTATCTGAGGATGACGCTGGGATTCTGAGACGGCATGCGGTACGAGGTGTGTGGCTTGTGGTGATAAATAACTGTGGCTGGGTTTTGGTGGTCAGTATTCGGTATTCAGTATTCGGTCATACAGATTTACCGATTACCGATTACCGGATTTTGACTGCCAACTGCCTACTGCCTACTGCCCGCTCGTGGTACCAGAAGGCAGCTCAATAATGCGGAGGTTCCTGAAATGTATCTCCGCTCCTTCGGATTCAAGGCACAGGTATCCCTTTCGCTTTGAAGAATTAGTGATGCCGTTGACTACTTTACCGTTTACCGAAAGCTTTATGACGCCATCGATGCAGACTACATCGTAAACATTCCATTGCCCTCGTCCCAGACACCTGTTTTCGACCGATTTGCTCCTTGTTCCGCGGGGATTGTCGGGAGTGGTGGTTACTCCTCCCACGCCGAAAAGCTCCCCGTGAACATATGCAACAGGAGGTTCCACACCGTCCTTCGCATTCAGTTTCACCCAGTCGAGCTCGAGCATCTGAACCTCAACACCGTTGGGAAGTCTCGATTTTTCATCGGGACTGGCATCCGACCACACGAATACTCCTGAATTGCCACCGGGCTCGGTATGCATCCATTCAACATGCAGTATGAAATTCTCATACTCCTTCTCCGACCTCATGACGCCAATCGGATTACCGGTACAGATCAGTTCCTTTCCGCGAATGGTCCAGGTGTCTTCCGAAGTGTTCACATTGAACCAAAGGAGCGTAGTGTTGTTTTTCTGACCATAAGATGGTGTGACATCCTTCAGAATAACCGATTTCCCGAATTCTACCGGCTTTTGTGACCAGGCCCCGATGCTGAAGGTAAAAAATAAAACCGGGAACAGCAGCACTGCCGCAATCGCTTTGCTGAAATACTTCATCTCTCTATGGGTTTTATTCCAAAGATAGTTAATCCGGTGACCTTCCCATCTTACGGACTTCACTTTATTCGTGCATTCAGCGTCCTGTTGTTCTTCCTGTACTTCCTGAAGGCATCATTTCTTGCCCTGACACTATGCTTCGAATAGAAAGCCTTGTTCCTTTGCAGCTGAAGATTGTCAAGAAGCATCAATCCTTTAAGCTCATTGAAGTTTTTCCTGCTGGAAGAGCAACCGGTGAATGCTGCGATGACCACCAGAATGGTCAGGCAAAGGAAAATTAACTTTTTCATCCCTGAACGGTTTGTTTCCAAATACCCTGATAAATACCTTAAACCAATGACTTCACAAAGTATAATACGAGTATTCAGGGAAAAGGTTACAGTGATGATTAATAAAGCGGACCGGAAAGGGGTACAGGTATTGGCTAAACTGGAAAGGAATACCTGTTTCTTTTCGGCTTCCTTATGCTTTTGTTTGATCCGGATTTTTTCTTTTCGAAGTTCAGCACCGGATAAGTAACAACAGCCCTCTTCTTCCTGCAATCGGTCCTGGAGTTTCTTTTCGGCACTTTTGCCGGTTTTTCTGAAACCAGAACTAACGGAATAAATGCTGCCAGCAGCACTAATCCTTTATACCGTAATTTTCTCAAGACTTCCCCTTTTACATCGATTTTGAAATCAGTTTTGCTTTCAGAAACAATGTAAAGGTATCAGCATAAGGCGAGGATGGCAAGTGCAGGAAAAGTGAAAGATGGCTGTAATGGAATAATAAAAGACTGCCCGGTCAATGAAAAACAGTTGCAGATATAAATTACCCGTCTTTTTGTCTGTCGATTTCGGAGATTGGTCAATTCCGGGAATTTATTTACCGGCTGGCAGCGGAAAAACCAGCACCGGTATGTTGTTTCTGCTGTAAATGGTTGATTTCATATAAAATAAAAAGTCAGTCCATCAAAACGAAGGAAAACCTCTGATTTGACAAACTGACTCTCTGCGGAGACAAGATCCTCGTTTACTGCTTCTCGAGTTTCAGTTCCACCGTAACTGAGATATCCTCGGGAACATCATCATCGTTGAGATCTTCACTGATAGCCTGGGTCAGTCCCATGACTGCCTTGCTCGATGTCAGGGAGATGATATCCAGAACTACTGTCTCATCAGCATCTGAATCAAGAGTAAGCTTCTTGTAATCCGAACTAAGGCTCCAGGTTCCAGTATCCGATTCTTCGCCCATGGTTGCCGAGTACGTATTGTCGCTCTTGATCTCAATGGTCCCTGTGAACTGCTGTGTGAGGGCAGCCTTGAAAGCGGCCATTACAGCCTGTGCCTGGATCTCTGTCATCCCAAATTCATCCATATAGTACTGAAGCAGTGATTTTGTCCCTACAGTGGCTTCAAAGTCCACATTCCCGATTGCCCAGATTCCCAGTATATCCTCTTCAGGATTCGACTCTTTTGAACATGACGTAAACACCAATCCGGTAAACAATGCCAGGATAATTCCCTTTACAAATCTCATTTTCATTTTCATCATCATAAAATTTTTATTTTAAATGTTCCGCATCCGCGGGAGTACCAAATATTTTGGAAAAGTATATACATGTTTGTGTGTATTTTACATGCGGGTTTCACAGTGTCTCTTATTATTGATATTGGATAAACGGCAGGAAAGGGTTCAAAATTCTGCATGCCATAATTTTTTTGACGAAAAAACTGACAATAACAAAAAGGCCTTCCCGCTCAAGTTGCAGAAAGGCCTCTACAGTAATGATTTCAACTGATCAGTTGAAAGGGATCACCACGCCGGCATTAATGCCGATCCATGAGAGCGATTCACCTTCAGCAAAGACATTGTGAAATTTTATGTTGGCACATAGCTTGAGGTTTTCATTCAGATCGTAAAGAATTCCTGCAACGGGAGCTAATCCAATATAAAGCTCGCTGTCGCTTTCGGATTCACCACCATATTTCACAGTTGCACCAAAGCTGTAAAGGCCAAGGTCGGCTCCCAGATAAGGCTTGACTACATCACCTCCAAAATGGTACTCGAAAAGACCTGTGATCGGGATCATCGAATATGAAATTTTATAATCCCCTTCACCGAGATCCCAGTCTTCACCACCGAACCTGTTGTATCCCAGGTTCAAACCGACCGCCATGTTTTCATTTAACATGTACTTGCCGGTGAGATTGATACCAAAGCCCATGTCAGCCGCATCGCCAAAATCGCCTATGGGAGCCTGAAGCCCTAGAGTAGCTCCGCCATAAATCTGGGCATTGGCGCTGAAAGAAAAGAAACAAAACAAAACAAGAAATAATAATGATAATTT
>CAYSBL010000017.1:55892-57299 GCA_964429295.1 uncultured Rikenellaceae bacterium | reverse complement strand
TTCTTAACAAGGTATTCAATTCCCCAGCCTATACCGGTTAGCCCGTTCTCAAAATTTACGGGGGTAGAAGTGTTTATTTCCTCATAAATTTCATCAATAAGTTCACCTGCATAATCTCCATATATTTTGTTACTGCTAAATTTTGAATAATGATAAAAGAAAATAGCTATCCCCATCTTACCGTTAAGCAATCCTGGATTATCGGTAAAACTTGCATTCAACAAAAGTACATCGGCGATGCGTTGGAGCCTGTTTTTTATTCCTTTTTCCATAAAAACATTACCGTCACTCCCATTTTTTTGGGAAATTGACCTTCACTTTGTGAAATTGTTACGGTAATAAATTTCGGAAATCAGTATGACACAGGAAGAAATTTTAATGATAATTATTCATCAAAATTCATCAAAATTCATCAAAAATTGTAACTCTTATTCTTCCTTAAGGCCGGCAGGCAGACCAAGTTTGCTATAAATTTCTTTTTGGGTGTTGGGAAAGATCAAACCTTTGGGAAGCTCTATTCTTGTTAACCTAAGTCTGCTTTTTAGAGTATTTACTGAAATGCCATATTCACCTGCCACTTGCTGTTGTGTCTTTGGCAATAAACGGAGTGTTTCAATATTATGATTGTTTTCCTCAGCCATTATTTTGCGTGTATATAACCTTTTTCATTTTTCTAATCCAATTCACTTCCAGAAATGATCTAGACAAAAAAATAGTCTTAAAGCAAATTACAGAAAGCATAATTATCCGGCTTAGTTCTATGTTACAGACATATTATCAGACTAATATGTGTTCCCGGCCATAAAACTAATTAATTTTCGAACTCTCTCCAAAAATAATTTTAACTTTTTTTAAGAAATGTTTCTGATATTGTTTAAGACATTGGTTGCAAAAGCCGGAAACCTTGACCACTTTCAGCCTGTCTTCAGTTCAAAAATATTATCCACATGATAAAAGTTTTTTACAACCGGCAGGAAATGGTCAATTAACTCCGGTGGAATATGGTTAGGTCCACCGGTTCTTGCAGCAGGGATTCAGGTAATTTAAGATCGGTACCAGGAAAGCATGGATTCATTGTTGCGAAAATATTCGTACAAATTGTTGCGAGAATATTCGTAAAGAGTCTGAATACCTCACGCCTCACACCTCACACATCATTCCTTTTCCCCTCATCACCACTTACCGCGGTCCGAGAGCCGGAATCTTGCTTTGCGGCCAACCATTTACAAATTTTGATGAATTTTATTGAATTTTGATGATTATTGACGGTTTTTGATGTTTTTATTTTGCAGTTATGTCAGATTGAATTCAGAAATTTATTCGAGGATCTGTCCATGATGTGATGTGGAAAGGGAAAAGACTAAGACTGAAAGGAGGTGAGCCGGCAAGGATAATTTAATCTGGATT